>DATBAS010000212.1:0-52852 GCA_036271395.1 Kofleriaceae bacterium | reverse complement strand
TCGCGCGGCACGCAGGTGTTCTTGCTCGACCTCCACGTCGCGTCGATCGCGCACTACTTCGAAGGCGGGATCCGGCCGGTGCATGTCTACGCCAAAGATCTCGTGACCGCCGAAGCTCGCCGGCTCGGCGGCGATGACTTCGTGCTCGCCTGCACCGATGCCGGCCGCGCGAAGTGGGTCGAGTCGCTCGCGAACGACCTCGGTGTCGACGCCGCCTTCGTCTACAAGCGGCGCACGTCGGGCAGCGAGACGCACGTCACCGGCGTGTCGGCGCAGGTCGCCGGCAAGCGCGTCGTGATCTACGACGACATGATCCGCACCGGCGGCTCGCTGACCAACGCGGCGCAGGCCTATCGCGATGCCGGCGCGGTCGCGATCGACGCCATCGCGACGCACGGGCTGTTTCCCGGTGATTCGCTCGCACGCATCAAGGCGACCGGCCTGTTCGGTCAGATCGCGACGACGGATTCGCATCCGCGAGCCGCCGCGCTAGCTTCCGAGTTCCTGCACGTCGCGAGCATCGCGGAGCTGCTCGCCGAGCATCTAAAGGTGAACCGATGAGACTCGTCAAGGTGGCCGTGGCCTGCGTCAATCAGACGCCGTTCGCTTGGGAAGAGAACTTCGCGCACCTGCGCATGGCGATCGAGCATGCACGTGCCGAGGGCGCGAGCGTGTTGTGCCTGCCCGAGCTCGCGATCACGGGCTATGGCTGCGAGGACGCGTTCCACATGGACGGCCTGCAGGACATGGCGTTCACGCAGCTCGACGCGCTCGCCGCGCTGACCAAAGGCATGGTCGTGGCCGTCGGGGTGCCCGTCTTTCACGAGAAAGCGCTCTACGACGCCGCGGCGCTGCTCGTCGACGGCAAGATCGCCGGCTTCGTCGCGAAGCAATTTCTCGCCGGCGACGGCATCCACTACGAGCCGCGCTGGTTCAAGGAGTGGCCGCGCGGCGAGGTCGACGTGCTCGAGCGCGCCGACGACGCGGGAAACGCGCGGCGCTTTCCGATCGGCGATCTCGTGTTCGAGGTCGGCGATATTCGCATCGGCTTCGAGATCTGCGAGGACGCGTGGGTCGCGAATCGACCCGGCAACGACCTCGCGCTGCGCGGCGTCGACATCATCGTCAACCCGTCGGCGTCGCACTTCGCGTTCGACAAGTTCGCCATTCGCCAGCGCTTCGTGATCGAAGGCTCGCGCGCGTTCGGCGTCGCGTATCTCTATGCGAACTTGCTCGGCAACGAAGCCGGCCGCGTGATCTACGACGGCGGCGGCCTGATCGCATCCGGCGGCGAATTGCTCGCGCGCGGCCCGCGGCTCACGTTTCACGATGTCGAGTTGTCGAGCGCGCTCGTCGACATCGATGGCAATCGCCGCGATCAAATGCGCCGCGGCGGCCTGCGCCCGCGCCACGACGCCGAAAACCAGGTCGTCGAAGTTCCGTTTCACTGGCCCGTCAAGAAGCCCGAAGCGCCGCGCCAGCGCGAGCGCACGTGGGAAGACCGCGCGTCGCTGCGCGAAGAAGAGTTCGGTCGCGCCGTCGGTCTCGGCCTCTGGGATTACCTGCGCAAGTCGCGCGCGCACGGCTACGTGATCTCGCTGTCGGGCGGTGCCGACTCGGCCGCGTGCGCGGTGCTCGTCGCGACCGCGATCCAGCTCGCGCTCGTCGAGCTCGGACCCGGCGGCGTTCGCCAACGCTTGCCGTGGTGCAAGCGGCTGCACGACGTGATCGAGGGAAAAAGCGATACCAAAGCCGCAGTCGGTGCGTTGCTCGCGTGCGCGTATCAGCCGACGGAAAATTCCAGCCGGATCACCAAGCTCGCGGCGCAGACGATCGCCGATGCCGTCGGCGCGGACTTTCACGTGATCGACGTCGACGCCCAGGCCAAGCAGTACGTCGCGTCGGTCGAAGCCGCGATCGGTCGCAAGCTCGCGTGGGAAACCGACGATCTCGCGCTGCAGAACATTCAAGCGCGCGTGCGTGCGCCGAGCGTGTGGTTGCTCGCGAACCTCCGCGGCGCGATCCTGATCACGACGTCGAACCGCTCGGAAGCCGCGGTCGGCTACGCGACCATGGATGGCGACACGGCCGGCGGGCTCGCACCGCTCGGTGGGATCGACAAGTCGTTTCTGCGCGGCTGGCTCGAGTGGATGGAGACGCGCGGCTTGGTCGGGCTCGAGCCGGTGTCGGCGCTGCACGCGATCAACGCACAGGCGCCGACGGCGGAGCTGCGTCCGCCCGCGCAGGCGCAAACCGACGAAGCCGATCTGATGCCCTACGATCTGCTCGAGGCGATCGAGGATTCAACGATCCGCGACAAGCACACGCCGATCGAGGTGCTCCAGGAGCTGTTGCCGCGGTTTCCGCAGCTCGCGGCGCCGCAGCTCGCGCAGTGGGTCGAGCGGTTCTTTCGCCTATGGTGCAAGAACCAGTGGAAGCGCGAGCGGATCGCGCCGAGCTTTCACCTCGACGATCGCAACGTCGATCCGCGCTCGTGGTGTCGCTTCCCGATCTTGTCGGGCAACTTCGAGCGCGAGCTCGCCGAGATGCGCGCGTATGTCGCGATGGGCAAAGCCGAGCGCTGATCATGAGCTTCACGTACGAATATCCGCGCGCCGCGCTCGCCGTCGACTGCGTCGTGTTCGGGCTCGACGAGACCGACTTGAAGGTGCTGTTGATCCAGCGCAAGCTGACGCCGTTCCAGCACGGCTGGGCGTTGCCGGGCGGCTTCGTGCGGATGGCCGAAACCGTCGACGAAGCCGCACGCCGCGAGCTCGAAGAAGAAGCCGGCGTCACCGACGTCTACCTCGAGCAGCTCTACACCTTCGGGACGCTCGATCGCGATCCGCGCGAACGCGTCGTCACCGTCGCGTATTACGCGCTCGCGAAGCTGTCCGACCATCGCATTCGCGCCGCGACCGATGCGATGGGCGTCGGCTGGTTCTCGCTCGACGATCTACCGAAGCTCGCATTCGATCACGCCGACATCGTCGCGCGCGCGCACGACCGGTTGCGCGGCAAGGTTCGCTACGCGCCGATCGGCTTCGAGCTGCTACCGCCGCGATTCTCGCTGACGCAGCTGCAGCGCCTCTACGAGCTGATCTTGGGCACCGACCTCGACAAGCGAAACTTTCGCAAGAAGCTGCTCGCGATGGATCTCCTGGTCGAAACCGACGAGGTCGAGACCGGCGTCCGCCATCGCGCCGCGCGGCTCTATCGCTTCGACCGGCGCAAGTACGACAAGCTCGCGAAGCAAGGCTTCGAGTTCGGGCTGTAGAGCTCGTCGGGCGACCCGGCGTGCCCGGGAGCGAACGCGAGATCGGCGAATTCAAACGCCCGCGAGATCGGCGAATTCAAAGCGCGGCGGCCGTCCCGTCTCGAGAGTGTTTCGTGGTCTGCAACCGTCACGGTTGCCGACGGTTAGCCATGGCGCCATTCTCGGGGCGATGTCGCATCCGTTGCTCGACGTCACGCGTATCGGCCTCCCACTCGTCGAATATCTGGCGTCGCGCGGCGAGGTGTTCGCGACGATCGCGGGCCATGACTCGCGAAACACGAGCTACGGCGTCGCGATCGCCGGCGTTCGCTGGTTCGTCAAGCATGCCGTCGCCGGCGACGTCGACGCGATCGGCGAGCTCCAGTCGGCGATTCGGTTTCATGCTGTCGTGCGCCATCGGGCAATCGTTCCGCTCGTCGGCGTGGTCCATGCGTCCGATGGGCTCGCGATCGTCCATCCCTGGCGGGCTGGTGAAGTGCTCAATGATCCATTCGCGCCCAGCGCGTTGCCGCCCGCCGATCCCAAATCGGCATTCGCGCGGTTCGCGCGCTTCCCCTACCAGAATTGTTCGCCGCGATCGAGGCGGTCTTCGAGGCCCACAGCGCTGTGGCCGGCGCGGGCTTCGTGGCTGTCGACTTCTACGACGGCTCGGTCATGTACGATTTCGCGGCGCGCGAGATCCACCTGGTGGATCTCGACGGCTATCGACCGCCGTACACGCTCCACCGCGAGCGCCAGTTCGGCTCATCGCGATTCATGGCACCAGAGGAATGGCAACGCGGCGCGACGATCGATGAGCGCGCGACTGTTTATACGCTCGGGCGCGCGGCATTCGTGTTCCTCGGCGGCGAGCGCGGCGATCCCAGCCTCGGGTGCTGGCGCGCAGATGCGCGGCTCCACGCCGTTGCGCGCCGGGCGACCGCGACGCTGCGAGCCGATCGATTCGCAACCGTGGCCGAGATGCAGCGCTCGTGGCTAGCGTCGTCGTAGTTGCAGCTGCGAGCGAGATCGGCGAATTCAAACTCGACACCAGCGGTGACGTTCGATTTCGCCGAGATCTCGGCGCCAGACGGCCGGCCCGAAGCGACACGACGATCATTCAGCGTGGGCCCGAACGCTACGTCTGATTTCGCCGAGGTCGCCTCGTGCTTCGTGCCGAGCTGGCGAGCGGGTCGGCCCACGCCGACGCTCACGTCGATGTGCCGGCCGCGACCCACGCGACTCGCTTCGTCTACTGCGGGTTGTGCAGCGATTCGCGCGACTCGGACAGGTTTCGCGCAGTTGCGCTTGGTCTCGCCGTTGCACAAATGCGATTCGTGCCGCGAACCATCGATGACCGAGCGTTGACGACCATCGTCGGCGGCGCGTCGAGCAACATCGACTATCACCAGTTCCGGTGGCAACCGGTCGGCGACGACGCCGCAGTGCCGGTCACGACGAACTTCTCAGCGCGTACGCCGTACGGCTCGTGCGTCGACCAGGCCTTCAAAGCCTGTGACAGCGGCGGCGGCGGCAACGCCAAGATCGGCCAGTGCAAGCTGACCGCGACCGATGCGTGCTGGACCAAGAACAAGCAGTGAAGGAGATACCATGAGCAAGCTCGCAACGATTTCCGATCTCGATCTCTCGACCGTCACCGGCGGCGACAGCAGGGGCAACGCGAACGTCCTCGGTGGCGTGCTCGCGTCCGGCAACTACTCGCACCTCAGCCAGCAGTCCGCGAACAACGAAGCGGTCAAGCAGGCGTGCACGATGGCGAACACCGCGCCGAACGGCAGAGTGAACCAGCAGGCGGCCGGTCAGTGCATGCTCGATCGCATGAATCTGTCGGCGCCCGGCCAAAAGTAGGCGCGATATGAGTAAGGCGTTCACATCGATCGCCGCGCGTGCGCTGTCGTCGGTCGTCGGCGGCTCGGCCGTCGACTCGAACAAATCCGTGCTCGGCGGCCTCGGCTACAACAGCAGCTACAAGCGCCGCGACGACTCGACGTATCGGCTCGACTCGATCAAGTCGGCGTGCGACCAAGCCAACACGAACTGGTTCTGGGGCCTCGACAAGCAGAAAGCGGGTCAGTGCGTCCTCGACCACATGGATCCGCCCGCGGCGAGGTCTGGCCAGTAGTACTATCAGCCGCGCATGCGCGCGCTGATCCTGGTCGATCTCCAGAACGACTTTTGTCCGGGCGGGGCGTTGCAGGTGAATCGGGGTGATCAAACCATCGCGATCGCCAATCGCTTGCTGCCGCACTTCGCGACGGTCGCTGCGACGCAAGATTGGCATCCGCCCGATCATCAATCGTTCGCTGCGAACCATCCGGGAAAGCAGCCGTACGAGATGATCGATTTGCACGGCCTGATGCAAGTGCTGTGGCCCGTGCACTGCGTGCAGGACACGCCCGGCGCCGAGCTTCGCGTCGACCTCGATCGCACGCGCATCACCGAGATCTTTCACAAGGGCACCGATCCCGCGGTCGACAGCTACTCCGGCTTCTTCGACAACGGCAAGCGCAAGGCGACCGGGCTCGGCGACTGGTTGCGCAGCCGCTGGGTCCAGCAGGTCTACGTGATGGGCCTCGCGACCGATTACTGCGTTCGCGCGACGGCGCTCGACGCGCGCTCGCTCGGCTTCGACGTCTGGCTCGTGCAAGACGGTTGTCGTGCCGTCGAGCTCAAGCCCGGCGACGGCGAGCGCGCGATCGCCGAATTGCGCGGGGCCGGCTGCGCGATCGTCGAGAGCGGCGCGATCGGGCCCTGAGCGACGGCGGCGCGTGGCTAACTCGGCACTTCATAGGCGCCGATGAGGCCATGTTTGCGCCAGGCTTTTGACAGCAGCCACGTCTTCGGAAACCACACGATCAACGCGACCTGTTGCTGCGGCGGCGAATACGCGTGGCGTTCTTTCCAGCCATCGAACACGCGCGCGCTCGAGAACGGGTCGACGATCCATCGGTGCGTACGGTCTTCGCCGTGGCGCCGCCAATTGTTCAATACGTACGACACACACGCTCGCACTTGCCGCGGCGACGCGAGCACCGTCGCGTGGTAACGGTCGCGAAACACACAGCCGCGTGTGCCGATCGCGCGGTTGATGCGGCGCGCTGCTGAAATCAAGAACCGCTGCATGCCGCTCGCAAGCGCGGTCTTGTGCTTCGCCTCGACGATCACGTGCAAGTGGGTTCGCTGGATGCTGAGATGAACGATCCGCGCGTTCTCGTAGCCCGCGATCGCGATCGTTGCCGCGCGAATGCACGCGTATAGGTCACGCCGTCGCAAGTTGCTGATGCGAGGCACGATGCGCGTCACGACGTGGATCGGCGTCGTTGCAGCGAACGCGCGGCGTTTCTTGTGGAGCTCGCTCGGCCGATCGTGCGTGCACGGACGTCCGGCGCCTTTGCGAGCGCCGCCTCGGCGCTGGCCATTTTTGTCTCGCTTCAGATCGAGCGCACCCTGCCTACTCATAGTAGTGATAATAGCCCATGAATCAGTCATTTCAAGTGATTTGTCGATCCCGCGAAAAGATCGGCGAAATCAAATATAGATCGCAGTCGCCGCGCCTCATATGAGCGTTGATCTCGAAATCGCCGATCCGCTCGGCCCGGCGGGAATGAGCACGTCGAGCTCGCGTCTGAATTCGCCGAACTCGCCAGTGCCCGCGCGGCGACGTGGGGAACGGAAATTGAATCGCCGATCTCGCAACGCGCGATTCCAATCCGCGGTCACAACAGCGCGCGGCGAGCCCTCGACTGAAATCGCCGATCTCGCGGCGCGCAAGAACCGGCTGGATACCAGTGCGCCACGACCGCGCCCGACTGAAATCGCCGATCTCGCGGCGCACGAAACGGGCTGCGATTCCGGTGGCAATCACCGCCAGCCGCTCGACTGAAATCGCCGATCTCACGACGCGCGAAAATGGGCTGCGGTTCAGCTCGACTGAATCGCTGATCTCGCGACTCAGAAACGGCTGCGATTTCAGTGCGCGGTCACGGCAGCGCGCCGTGAGCCTCACCCGAAATCACCGATCTCGCGACGCGCGAAGACGGGTCGCGGTTCCGATGCGCGATCACGGCCAGCGGTTCGACTGAAATCGCCGATCTCGCGACGCGCGAAGACGGGCCGCGGTTCCGATGCGCGATCACGGCCAGCGGTTCGACTGAAATTGCCGATCTCGCCTGTCAGGCGACACGTAAAGTAGTCCTCAAACGACCGTAAAAGTAGTCCACCCCACCGCCGGCTCCGGCCGGCATCGAGGGTTAGCGTGGACACAGACACTTTGCAGGAGCCGCCACACAGGGCATCGAGGTGGCGATGGTCGAAGCAGAGACCGTGCGTCAGATCCGATCGTTAGATTCACTCGTGCTCGAGCGCGACCGCGAGCGCAAGACCGGATCCATCCCGCGTTCGACGCGTTCTGTCGCGCTTGGGGCGTGACGCCGAAAGCATGTCAGCCGTATCGCGCGAGGACGAAAGGCAAGACCGAGCGCGGCGTCGGCTACGCCAAGCACCATGCGCTCGCGGGCCGGCGATTCGAGTCGTTCGCGGCGCTCGAGGCTCACCTCGTGCGCTGGATGGCGAAAGCCGACGAGTGCGTCCACGGCACCACCCACGAGCTGCCACGCGTGCGGTTCGAGCGCGCAGAGGCAGCCGCGCTGCGGCCGCTGCCGGCGCACCCGCTGCCGGTCCGTCAGCGCCGGCTCGCGCGCAAGGTCAGCAGCGACTGCTTCGTCGAGGTCGACACGGTGCGCTACAGCGTGCCGCACGCACTCGTCCGGCGCAGCGTCGAGGTCGTTTGTCGGCGACACCGAGGTCGTCGTGTTCGACGGCACGGCGATCGTCGCGCGGCACGCACGGTGTTCGGAGCCGCATCAGCGCGTGGTCGACGCGTCACGACGACCGACCAGGTCGCGACCGGTGACTTCGCACGCCCGCTCGCCGACTACGCCGCTGCCGCCGGAGGTGCGTGGTGAGCGAGATCGTTCGCGCGCGCGTGGGGTCACGTGTTGGCCACGAGACTATCGCTGCCGCGATCCTCGACCGGCTCCTTCACCACAGCCACACCCTCGTCATCAAAGGAGAGAGCTATCGATTGAAAGCCAAGAAGCGAGCCGGCCTCCTGGGCCGAGACACCTGAACATCCGGGCGGACTACTTTAGTGTCGTAACCGGACTACTTCCTAGCGTCGCTTGACACTCGCCACGCGCAGAACGGGCTGCGCCGCGAGCGTCGACTGAAATCGCCGATCTCGCGACGCGCGAAGAACGGGACGCGATTCCCAATGCGCGGTCACGACAGCGCGCTGCGATCCCTCGACTGAGATCGCCGATCTCGCGACGAGCGATTCCGGCGCGGTCGACTGAAATCGCCGATCTCGCGGCGCACGACACGGGCTGCGATTCCGGTGGCAATCACGCCAGCCGGTCGACTGAAATCGCCGATCTCGCGGCGCGCAAGAGCGGGCTGCGACTCCGGTGCGCCGTCACGACAGCGCGCGGCCATCCCCGACGACCAATGCGCCGCGACCGCGCCCGACTGAAATCGCCGATCTCGCGGCGCGCGAAATGGCGCTGCGCGCTCACCGCCAGCCGGTCGACTGAAATCGCCGATCTCGCGGACGGGCAAGAACGGGCCACGATTCCGCTGCGCGATCACCGAGCGCTCCCTCGACTGAAATCGCCGATCTCGCGACGCGCGATTTCGGTGCGTGGTCGACTGAAATCGCCGATCTCGGCGGAGTCCACGCCTTGGCGCGCGTGCGCGCGCGGTGAGACAGACCTGCGGTGGCACGGCCGATGCTCTCTCATGGGACATGAGGCCCGAAGACCAACCGTCGCCGCCGAGGCACCGCCACTGGAACGACATCTTCCAGCCAATCGACCCACCACCCGCACATGGACCCGAGCCGATCGTGCCGATCCAGTCGCCGGTACGCGACGAATCCAGGCTCGGCCCGACCGAGGATCTCGATCGCGAGCCCGACGGCGTACCCCATGCCGTCGTCGGAGCGACGGCCGGATTTGCGGTCGTGCTGGCGCTCCTCGTCGCGGCCGTGTGGATCGTCGGGTCGTGGACGATGCGCGTGGGCATGGCCATCATCGTGTGCGCCGCGGTTCCGGTTATCACCACCAGCCTCAAGCACAAGGCCGACCGCGACCGCGATCATCTGCACCCGTCGCGCTGAGCGCCCTCGCACTGTGACGCGCGCGCACTTGCGTCGGCGAGCCGGCGACGCGAGCATTCAGAAGTTCCATGGTCCGGCTCTGTGCGTGGCTACTGCTGTCGCTGTTTGCGATCGGCGCATGTGGCGGCGCGTCATTGCCGCCGCATCGCGGCAACGACGACTACCTCGCCGCGCTCCACATCGAGGGCAACAAGGCGATCACGACCGAGTACTTGTTGCCGAGGCTCGCGATGACGGCCGCGATCGGCCGCCGCTCGATCGACGACTACAACCTGTTGCTCGACACCCAGCGGATCAAGACGGCGTACGAGAAGCTGGGCTACTTCGCGGTCGACGTTCAAGCGCGCCAGGAACGCAAGGCAAACGCGCTGACCGTGATCTTCGCGGTCAAGGAAGGACCGCGCGCGCATTCTCGCGTGCAGATCGCCGGCTTGCCCGACGACGTTTCGTTCGACACCGCGCGCGCCGTCGTGCCGATCAAAGAAGGCGAAGCGTTCGACTACGACAAGTACGACGACGCGAAGACGCCGCTCGCACACCTGATCGCCGACGCCGGCTACGCGCACGCCGACGTCGAGGGCACCGTCGTGGCTGATCGCGCGCACGCGTTGGCGACCGTGCGGTTCGCGATCAACGCCGGCCCGAAGGCGACGTTCGGCGAGACCACGATCACGGGCGCCGACGGCCTGCTCGCCGATGCGGTTCAGGATCGAGTCACGTTCCGCACCGGCGAGCCGTACTCGCAGTCCAAGCTCGACGCGACCCAGAACGCGATCTACGGCACCGGCTTGTTCGGCAGCGTGCGCGTCGATCCGAATCGCGACAATCCCGACGCCAAGGTCGTGCCGGTCAAGATCACGGTGACCACCATAACGCGCAACGAGGTCACCGCCGGCGGCGGCCTCGGCCTCGATCCGCTCACGTACAACGCGCGGCTGCGCGCCGGCTGGGTCCGCCACGATTTCCTGACGCCGCTGACCACGCTCAACATCGATCTCCGGCCCGAGTACGCGGTCGAGCGCGAGACCTGCGAGTTTTCGGATCTGTTCTCGTGCAAGCGCGATTTTCGTGGCCGCCTGCTCGGCACGGTCACGCAGCAAGATCTCGTGTTCCCCGACGTCAAAGGCGAGGTCGAAGGCGGCCTCGATTACATCGTGTGGGAGCCGTACGCGGTGCTCGGCGCGCACATCCGGCTCGGCATCTCGTTGCCGGTGTTTACCAAGAAGCTCATGGCGCGCGTCGGCTGGCAGCTCGGCGTCTACGATTTTCCCGACCTCTACGTCGACAAGCCGACCCAGCAGCTCCTCGGAATCGATCACATCAACTACATCGGGGCGTACACTGGAGCGCTGGTGTTGGATCTTCGCGACAAGGCGATCGAGCCGACCGAAGGCCTCTACGTCGAGACCCGCATCGCGAAGGGCACAGAGGATGCCGGCGGCAGCCTGAGCTACTTCGAAGCGAACGGCGATCTACGCGCGTTCGTGCCGCTCGGGCCGATCGTGCTCGCCGCACGCGCACGCATCGGCGCGATCACCGGCCAGGTGCCGGCGACCGAGCGCTTCTTCGGCGGCGGCATCTCGAGCATGCGCGGCTTCGGCCAGCGCCGGCTATCGCCGTACGCGCCGAGCGAGTTCGACGGCCAGCTGCTGCCGATCGGCGGCGCAGGCTTGATCGAAACCAGCATCGAGCTGCGAATGCCGATCGGATCGCCGCTCGGCATCGACCTGGGCGCCGTCGTGTTCTTCGACGCCGGCAACGTGTGGCTGTCGGCGAGCGAGATCGATCCGACGAACCTGTTCTACGCGACCGGCTTCGGCTTGCGCTGGCTGTCGCCGATCGGTCCGGTCGGAGCCGACCTTGGCTTTCGCCTGAACATGCGCAACACCGCCGAGCCGGGCTCCGAGGAGCTCGTGGTGCCGCAGATCGCCGTCGGAGAGGCGTTCTGAGATGAAGCGCGCGCTGCGGTTCTCGCTGCGCGTGATCGCGAGCGCGCTCGCCGTATCGGTGCTCGCGATCGCCACCGTGCTCGTGGCGATTCACACCGATTGGGGCCGTACCAAGATCCGCGAACAACTCGTCGAGCAGCTCGCGAGCGCGTTTCCGGGCGGCGTCAAGATCGAGCGCATCGCCGGCAGCGTGTTCGGCACGCTCGAGATCCGCGGCGTCGAGCTCGACAACCGCGACCGCACCCCGTTCGTCAAGATCGGCGAGATCGACGTGCGCGTCGGCTTGTGGTCGCTGCTGTCGCGCACCGTCCGCATCGATTCGCTCGTGATCGACGACGTCGCGATCGATCAGCACGCCCAGGCACCGACACCATCCGAGCCGGCGCCCGAAGTCGAGCAAGCACCGGGCACGCCATCGCCGTGGACGATCGAGCTCGACCACGGCGAGATCCATCGCGCGAGCGCGAAGCTCGCGACAGCCTCGCGCACGCTCGAGTTTCACGACATCGAGATCAACGTATCGGCTTCGCTCGAGCGCGGCGCGATCACCGCGCAGCTCGGCGTGCGCGGCAAATGGGCCGACCGCGATATCGCCGCGACCGGAATCGCGAACTACGGCCGCGGCATCGTCAGCGCGCCGTTCTTCGCGGCGAAAGTCGGCGGTGCGCACGCGCGCCTGCTCGGCGTGCGCGTCGGCGACGTGGTCGAAGGGGTGGTCGCCGCGTTCGTTCCCGCCGCGGCCGCCGCAGCCGTCGCCGACCTCCACCTGCCGGGCGACGTCGCGATCGTCGCGAGCGCGAGCGCCGACGGCGCACTCGACATCCACTCCGACGTCGCCGGCGCGACGCTACGTGCGGTCGGCCAAGTTTCGGCGCAGACCAAAGTCGCAAACGCGCTCGTGATCGCGGACGTGCCCGATGGCGCGAAGCTCGATCCGCGTGTCGCCGGCAAGGCGTATGTGACCGCCGCGATCACGGCGGGCTTGTTCGGCGGCGGGCCGCGCGTACGCGGCTTCGTGTCGGTCGACGCGACGCGGCCGCTCGACAAGCAGCTGCTCGGCAAGGACGCGGTGACCGGCAACGCGTTGATCGCGCTCGATGCGACCCCGGCGGGTGCGTGGGTGATGCTCGAGACCGCGTTCGACGTCGGCGATGGCCACGCGCGCGCCACCGTCGAGCTCGCGCGCGACAAGAAGACCGGCGCGGTGTCGATCACCAAGTCGTCGCTGCTCGCGACGGCGAGCCGGATCGGCGGGCGCACCGCCGACGCGCACGTCGGCTACTTGTTCGCGAGTGCCGAAGGCTCTGGTCCGCTGTTGCCGAAGCCGGAGCTCAAGGTCACCGGCGAGCTCGACGGCAACGCGCTGCGCTGGAGCACGCTCTCGGTCGACAAAGTCGCCGCGCGCTTCGACACCCGGCACGTCACCGAAGCGAACGTGCATCTCGACGTCGGCAACGTGCAAGCAGGTGCGCGCCCGATCGGCTCGCTGATGCTCGACGCACGCGCGACGCGAGGTGGCGACGGCACGATCGACATCGCGATCGACAACCACTCGATCGCGACGGCCGCGAACGGCACGTGGAGTGGAAACGGCGGTCACGTGCGCATCGAGCCATCGAAGATCACCATCGACGATTTTCACACCGGCAGCGGCACCGGCACGATCGTCGCGAGCGCCGCGCTCGATCGCGCGACCACCAACCTGCGCGCGAACGTCACCGCGAAGGATGTCGCGCTCGCGACGCTTCAGCCCGGCATGGCCGGCACCGTCGCGGCGACCGTCGCGATCGATCGCCGAGGCGGCAGCTGGAACGGCAAGGTCAGCGCGCAAGGCCGCGCGATCGTCGTCGGAGCACAAGCGCCGATGGATCTCGACGTCGCGCTCGATCTCGCCGGCCGCCACGTCGACGTCACGACCACGGCCGTCACGCCGGAGGGCCAAGCAACGGTCGCCGCCGACCTCGATGGCCCGTACGACATCACCGACGGCGCGGCGTGGAAGCGGCTCGAGCGCAAGGCGCTGCGCCAAGCGTCGATCGCGATCGATCACGTCGATCTCGCCAAGCTCGGGCACGGCGCGAGTGGCACCGTCACCGGCAAGCTCGAGATCACCGGCACCGGCGCGAGCGGCGATCTCGCGCTGCGCGGCTTCGCAACCAGGCAGGGCATCGTCGACGCGGATCTGTCGCTGTTGCCCGATACGCGCGGCCCGCTCGGCATGGTCGCCGAGATCAAGGCGCAGCTCGAGGGCGTCGATGCGGTCACCGCCGACGCGCAGCTCGAGCTGCCGGCGCGGCCGTTCGATCCGGCGCAATGGCACGCGCTCGGCAAGCGCGCGCTGCATCACGCGACCGCGACGCTCGCGCCGCTCGACTTCGATCCGGCGGTGCTCGCGCGCGCACACCTCGAGCAGCCGTATCGCGGCCACCTCGAAGCGAGCTTCGAGATCAGCGAAGGCGCCGGCTCGGTCACGGCGAACGTCGACGTCACCAAGCTCGCCGGTGGTGCGATCGTGCAGCCGATCGACGCGCACGTGCAGGCGAACGCCGGCGATGCGGGCGTGCACGTCACCGGCTCGGTGAGCGCCGGCAAGCAGACGCTCGCGACGCTCGACGCGAGTGCACCGATCACGCAAGCGAAGCTCGCCGTGCTGCGCGCGTTGCCGATCACCGGCACGGTCGCGATCCCGAAAGTGCCCGCCGAGCAGATCGTCGCCGTGCTCGGCAGGCGCGACGTATCGCGCGGCATCGTCGACGGTGAGGTCGTGCTCGGCGGCACGATCGGCAAGCCCGCCGCACAGCTCGCGCTGACCGCGTCGCACGTGAGCATTCCGGCGAGCATCGCAGGCCGCCCGCCGGCGCAGCTCGAGTGGCTGCAGATCGCCGGGCAGTGGGACGGCACGGCCGGCGAGCTCGCGATCAGCGGGCGCGAAGCGAACGGCGGGCGCCTCGCGGTTGCCGCGTCCGGCCGGCCCGATCAGCTCAAGCAATTCGTCGCGACCGTGAGCGCGACGAAGTTCGATCTCGCGCCGTTCGCGGCGTTTGCGGTCGGCGCATTGTCGGCGGCGCGCGGCACGCTCGACGCGAGCTTGTCGCTGCAAGGGCTCGATGCGGCGACCGGCCAGCTCGACGGCCACCTCGACATCACGAACGGCAGGCTGCCGATCTCGGCGCTGCTCGGCACGCTGCGCTCGACCAACGCGCACGTCGAGATCGCGAACCACGAGGTCAAAGCGAAGGTCGACGCGAAGCTCGGCCGCGGCGATCTCAACGGCACCGCGACGATCACGCTCGTCGGCTCGACGCCGTCGAAGGCGACCGCGAACCTCACGCTGCACCAGATCTCGCTCGTGCGCGCACTGCAGCCGACGATCGATGCCGAGCTCGAAGCCAACTTCACGCACGACACCGCGTGGCACGGCGATCTCAGCGTGCACAAAGGGCACGTGCTGATCGCGACGACCGGCGGCGTCGCGCTGCTCGCGAGCGACACACCGTCGGACATTCAGTTCACCGATCAGGCGCCATCGAAACTGTTGCCGCTGCTGCAGCGACCGCCGCCGGCGAAGCCGTGGCTGATCGCCGACGTTCATCTGCTCGGCACCGGCTTCGAGATCGTGCAAGACGAGGTGTCGGTGCGCGGCAACCTCGGCGGCTCGGTCAAGCTGTCGCTCGGCGATGGCGTCGGCATGGACGGGACGATCGAAGCGACCACGCAAAACATCGAGCTGCTCGGCGCGCGCGCGCAACTCGATCACGCGAACGTGACGTGGGACGGCACGCTCGATCCGATGCTCGACGTTTCGGTCCTGCGCGAGCTGACCGATCTCACGATCACCGCGAACGTGACCGGCCGGCTCAGCAAGCCGCAGATCGCGCTGTCGAGCGACAGCGGCTCGTACACGCAAGGCGAGCTGATCGGCTACTTCCTCGGCGGCACACCCTCGGCGGATCGCAGCGACGTCAGCCAGACCGCGGCCGCGGCGGGCGCCGGCGCGGCATCGGCGCTCGTGACGAGCCAGCTGCGCAAAGCCGCGCCGGAGTGGGCCAAGAATTATGCGTCGCGCGTGTCGCTGAACTACGAGGTCGCGACCGCGTCGTCGAGTGAGGCGCTGCGGGTCGGCTACTGGATCAGCAAGCACGTGTTCGTGGCGGTGCACACCCACCTCGAACCACTTCCCGACGAGAATGCCAACGAAGGTATCGGCGAGTGGCACTTCCGCAGCAACATGATGTTGCAAGGCAATGCGGGCGATCGCGGCATTGCGGGTCTCGATCTCGTGCGCCGTTGGCATTGGTAGCGCTTTTTCATTACGATCGGCTGTGATGCGCGCGGGGCTCGTCGCAGTTGCGGTCATGGGATGCGCGTTCCGGCCGACGCCTGCCGGAATCGGCGACGGCGCTGCGCCCGGCGACGGCGCGCTGCTGATGGACGGCTGCCCGAGCCTCACCGAGCAGCTCGAGACGTGCGCGCTCGGCGCCGGCAGCGATCTCGCGATCACGACCGACTCGGTCTACGACACCAGCACCGGCTTGCTCAGCGGCTCGACGACCGTGCGGCTCGACGATCAGCGCGTGATCGCGAAAGGCGGCGTGATGGTCGACGTCGTGCCGGTCGGCAAGCTCGAGCTATCGGCGTCGCTGACCGTGCAGGGCTCGTGGCCACTCGTGATCGTCGCGGCCGGCGACGTCACGATCGACGGCGCGCTCACGATCGATCCGGGCGATGCGGGCGCGCGCCCGATCTGCGACGGCGGCGCGCAAGTCGGCGTCGACAGCACCGAAGGCGGCGGCGGTGGTGGCGGCGGCTCGTTTCGCGGCAACGGCGGCGGCGGCGGATCGGGCAGCGGCGGCGCGGTCGCCGGCGGCAGCGGCGGCGCGGCGAGCGCGCTGCCGACGACGCTCGTCGGTGGTTGCTCCGGCGCGCACGGCGGTGCCGGCGATAACTTTCCCGGCGGTGTCGGCGGTTTCGGAGGCGGCGTGATCTTGATCGCCACGCCGACGACGATCTCGATCGGCTCGGCCGGCGGCATCGCCGTGAACGGGCTCGGCGGTGCGGTCGGCGGCAACGACAAGGCGGGTGGCGGCGGCGGCGGCGCGGGCGGCTTGATCGTGCTCGAGGCGAGCTCGATCGACAACGCGGGCTTTGTCGTCGCGAACGGCGGCGGGGGCGCCGAAGGCGAGAACCAAGCGGGTGCGGCGAACCCGGGCTCGAGCGGCGGTGATTCGAGCATGGTGGCGAGCGGCGGCTCGGGCGCGACGGGCGACGGCGGCAACGGCGGCAACGGCGGCGCGGGATCGATGCTCGACGGCGTGACCGCGACCGACGTGCAGAAAGACGGCGGCGGTGGTGGCGGCGGCGGCGTGGGGTTCATCGGTGTGACGCGCGCCGCGACCGGTAACGGCTTGTTCTCGCCGGCCGCATCGATGTGGCTCGAATTGAACTAGGATGTCGTGATGCGTGCGGGCGTGCTCGCCATCGCCGGCTACCTCGCCGGCTGTTCGTTCTCGCCGTCGCGCGCGATGAACGACGACGACACCGGCGGGTCCGATGCGCACGTGCCACCCGATGGATGTCGATCGATCACCGATCAATTCGACGCGTGCATGTACGGCAGCGGCGCCGATCTCACGGTCAGCGACAGCGGCACCTACGACACCGATACGGGCATGCTCGTCGTCGGCGACGGCGTGGCGATCAAGCTCGACGATCAGCACGTGGCCACGCCCGCCGGCATGATCGATCTGATTCCCGTGCACGACTTCCAGCTTGCCGATAGCAAGACGCTCGCGGTTTCGGGAACGCTCGCGCTCGCGATCTTCGCGACCGGCACGATCGACATCGCCGGCACGCTCGACGTCGGCGCCGATGGCTCGGCGAGCGGGCCCGGCGGACGCGCGTCGTGCGATCAAGGCGCGAGCATGGGCGCGGCGTCGACGAGCGGCGGCGGCGGTGGCGGCGGTGGTGCGTTCGCCGGCGCCGGCGGCAACGGCGGCACGGGCAAGAGCGGCGCGACCGCGGGCGGCGGTGGTGGCGCGGTGCTGGCGCTGCCGAGCGGCTTGCTCGGCGGCTGCGCGGGCGCGCAGGGCGGCAGCGGCGGCGAGAGCGGCGGGCTCGGTGGCGGCGGCGGCGGCGCGATCTTGCTCGCGTCGGCGATGTCGATCACGACCGAGACGCGCGGTGGTGTGAACGTCGGTGGTGGCGGCGGCGATCCGGGTCACGATCAACAAGCGGCCGGCGGCGGCGGTGGCGCGGGCGGCTTCATCTTGCTGCAAGCGCCCACGATCACGAACCTCGGCTTTTTCGCCGCGAATGGCGGCGGCGGCGGCGAGGGCGCGAACAGCAACACGCCGGGCAGTCCCGGCGAGAACGCACACGACACGACGATGCCCGCGATGGGTGGCTCGGGCACGAACAACGGCGGCAACGGTGGCCAAGGCGGCGCGGCTTCGGTGCCCGCGAGCGACGGTTCGGGCACGAGCGACGGCGGCGGCGGCGGCGGTGGCGGCGTTGGTTACATTTCGGTGCAAGGCGCGCTGTCGAATCCCGGCGTGGTCACGCCGTCCGTCACGCAATGGCCGTGACGGGCGTGACACGATGCGCGCATGCGCGCCGTTCGCGTTCACGAGCTCACCGGTCCTGCTGCACTTCGCGTCGATGACGTCGTCGCGCCCGAAGCGCGCGCCGGCCAGGTCTTGATCGATGTCCACGCCGCCGGCGTGAACTTTCCCGACGTGCTGATGACGTACGGCAAGTATCAGTTCAAACCCGCGCCGCCGTTCTCGCCCGGCGGCGAGGCAGCGGGTGTCGTCCTCGCGGTCGGTGCCGGCGTCACCACGGTCAAGATCGGCGACCGCGTCGCGACGACGCTGCTCTACGGCGCGTTCGCCGAGCAAGTCGTCGCGCCGGAGATGGCGGTGATCAAGTTGCCCGACGGCGTCGACTTCGATGCGGGCGCGGCAACGCTGCTGACGTACGCGACGACGTATCACGCGCTCGTCGATCGAGCGGCGCTTCGCAGCGGCGAGACCCTCCTCGTGCTCGGCGCGGCCGGCGGCGTCGGGATCGCGGCCGTCGAGCTCGGCGCGCTGCTCGGCGCGCGCGTGATCGCCGCGGCATCGTCCGAAGCCAAGCTCGCGTTCTGCCGCGAGCACGGTGCGAGCGAAACCGTCGACTACTCGAGCGGCGACTTCAAAGACAAGGTCAAAACGATCGCGAAGGACGGCGTCGATGTCGTCTACGATCCGGTTGGCGGCGCGCTCGCCGAGCCCGCGCTGCGCAACATGGCATGGCAGGGCCGCTACCTCGTGATCGGGTTCGCCGCCGGCGAGATCCCGAAAATTCCGCTCAACCTCGTGCTGCTCAAGGGCTGCTCGATCGTCGGCGTGTTCTGGGGCTCGTTCGCGATGCGCGATCCCGCGTCGAATCGCGCGCACTGCGAGCAGCTGTTCCGCTGGGTCGCCGAAGGCAAGCTTCATCCCGCGATCGACGCCGCGCTGCCATTCTCGCGAGCCGGCGAAGCGCTCGCGCGGATCGAGCGCCGCGAGGTCAAAGGCAAGCTCGTGCTCCACAGGGACGGTGTCCACTAAGACAACTTGCGACGCTCAACGTACGAGAATCACTCGCCGTCGAGATCCGGAGGTCAACTTGCGATCACGAGCGCTCGACGCAGCGCGCTCGAGCACCGTATCGATCACGACGTGAGAGCCGCGAGCGGCTCGGGTGAAGAAGCGACGCGGTTGCCAACGTCGCGCCGATCAATTCGCGCAACGCGTCCCGCCGAGAACGACGATCACTTCACGCCGCACGCTTGGCGGCCGCCCTCGTAGCCCTTCTCGAAGCTCGCCTTGCGCTGCGCCGACGTGCCGTGCGTGAACGTCTCGGGGCGCACGTAGCCTTGCTCTTTGCGCTGCAACGTATCGTCGCCGATCTGCGACGCCGCGTTGAGCGCCTGATCGATGTCGCCGCGCTCGATGATGCCGCGGTGATCGGCGTCTTTCGCCCACGCGCCGGCGAGACAATCGGCTTGCAGCTCGATCTCGACGGAGCCGGTGCGGCCGAGAATGCCCTCGATCCGCTGCACGTGGTGACCGAGCTCGTGCGCGATCACGTACGCCTGCGCGAACTGGCCAGGCGCGCCGAGCTGACGCGACAGCTCGTCGAAGAACGACAGGTCGAGGTAGACCTTTTGATCGCCCTGGCAATAGAACGGGCCGACGGCGGTCGACGCCGCACCGCATGCCGAGCGAATCGCGCGGCGAAACAACACGAGGTGCGCGTCGCGATAATTCGGAATCTGCTGGCTCCACGTTTTCTGTACGTCGTCGAACACGAAGCCGACGAAGTGCACGAGCTCGTCTTCCTGCGGCGTGGTTTGCACGGACCCGCTCGGCGGGTGAGACGACACCGGCGAGTGACTCACGATGTTCGTGCACTGACCGCCGAGCGCGACCGCAGCCGCGATCACGATGCCGACGAGCACGCCTTTCCAGCCGAAGATCGACAGTGCGCGAATTAACAAGAACAAGCCACCGCCGCCCATGCCGCCACCGCCGAGGTCAACGCCGGCGCCGTTTTCGGAGCGGCGATCTTCGATCTCGGAAGACGAGTAGTTGCGGTCCCAACGCATCGCGACACGAAACTACCACGCGGTGTGTGCGGCTGTGGGCGTCGAGAAAACGTGCCTCCGTCGACGTTCGGCCGCAAACTGGAGGTGATGCGGTTGCGAGTGCTGTGCATGCTCGCAGTCACGAGCTGCGGCTCGTCGGCGAAAGTCACGCCTTCGGCGAGCACGTCGCAGGCGAGCTCGCAGGAGCTGGTGCCGAGCCTCACGAGCGATGGGCACTGTCTGCAAGTGACCGTGTTCGACGGTGGCGTCGAGCGCGGTGCGATCTGTGCGACCGACGCGCGCGCGCGAGGTCTCGTGCTCGTCGATCTCACGGATGGCTGGACGCCTGCGCTGTTCGCGCCGACCGCCGACGGTCAAGTGCCGAGCTTTCACGACCGATATCTCGCGCTCGCGAACGAGCGCGACGATGCCGGCCGGCCGATCGAAGGAGAAGACGCGCTCGACGAGCTCTACGGCGTGGTGCCCGCGCTCGCGATCGTGCGCACGCGGCTCGCCGACGACGCGCGCCACGCGTGCCATACCGCGATCGATCCGAAACCGATCCTCGCGATCGATCGCGCGCTGTCGCAAGACTACAAAGACGACGTCGCGCTCGCCGAGGCGTCGCGCGTGTTCCTCGCGGCGGCGATCGAAAAAGAGCGCGTGCGCCGCAAGCTCGACGATGCGAGCGCGCTCGCGACCGTGCCCGAGTGGAGCGAGCGCTACGCGCGCTGGAAGAAATACGACGCGCAGCACGCCGGGCTGGTCGCCGCCGAGCAATCGCTGCGCTGTGAAGGCTGGCTGATCGACAAAGACGTCGACGGCAGCTTCACGTGGCGCACCGGCAACGCGGTCGAGCTGTTCCAGCGCCGCAACTTTCTACTGCCGACCGAGCGGCTCGATCCCGAGACGCGCGATGCGATGCAGATCGACAGCCACGAGCTCGACTTCCGGCTCGCGTTGCGCGTGCTGCGCGAGCGCGTCGTCGATGCGACCGGGCTCGTCGAAGACGGCACGGCGCTGACCGGCCCGTTGCCGATTCTCGGCCGCATGCTCGATCCCGATGCGATGCGCTCGGCGCGCGGCGCGGTGACGCCGCTGCCGAACGGCGCGCCCGATCTGATCTCGCCCGCGACCGAAACCGCCGCGAAGGCACTCGGCTGGACCGGCCCGGCGGAAGTCCGCGCGTTCTTGGAGCATCACCCGCAGGGTGTCCGCGTCGCGCTCGCGCTGCCGTCGCCGCCGCCGTGGCACGCGACACACATGGAGCTCGCGGCCGAGATCGATCGCGGCGACGTGTTCTACGACGAGTCGCCGCCGCCGTTTCGCCGGATCGCGCCGCACCGCCCGACGCTGACACTCTACACGACCGATCGATCGGGCACGAAGCACGCGCTCGTGCGCTGGCCGACGACGATCGGCGGCTGGGCCGATCAACGCATGGCCGACGGCAGCCTCGTCCAGCGCTGGAAGGAATCCGAGGTCGGCCCGCGCGTGTGGCGCGATCTGTTTGCCGGACCGACGTGGCTCGCGCCCAAGAGCACGCCCGATCGCGAGCTCGTGAAGAATCTGTGGAACGGCCACTGGGCGCTCAAGACCGAAGAGCTCGGTCCGGGCCCGCACTCGGCGTACGGCATGATCCTGCTCGAGCATCTCCAGGCGATCAAGCTCAAGGACGGCACCGAGCGGCTCGACGACAACGGCATCGGCACGCACGGCTCGGCGAGCGTGACCTCGATCGTCAACGGCACCAGTCACGGCTGTCATCGGCTCTACAACCAGCTCGCCGTTCGCCTCGGCGACTTCTTGCTACGCCATCGCAACCACGTCGTGCGAGGCGAGCAAGCCGAGCAGTACCGGCGCTTCGTGTTCCACAACGACGAGATGTTCAAGGCGAAGCTCGACACGCGCGGCTTTCTCTACGAGCTGACGCCGCCGGTCCCGGTCAACGTGCTCAAGGGCAACATCTTGAGTCAGCGCAAAGTTCCACCGGCGCTGTCGGCGCCGGCGCATCCGTAGTCGCGTGAGATCGGCGATTTCAAACGCAGCATGCTCGTGCGTTTGATTTCGCCGATGTCGCCAGGGCGAGGACGGTCGGCCGGCGGGCGATCGCTCGCAGGGCCGGACACGCGCCGGACATCAAACCGGAGTGAACGTTCATTCCGATCGAGCTGAGGCGACTTGTATCGCATTCTCGCTCGGTTGCACGAGATCGCCGAGCCGCGCCACGACGAACGCGTAGAGCCCGAGCGCATCGAACGTATGCCGGACGGCGATGCGCCAACCGATCTGTTGAAAATGATCGGCGTCGATCTCGGCGAGCGTCTCGCCCCAATACTGCGACGACACCGGCACGAGCCCGTCGTTGGGCCCGGCGACCGACTTGAGGTACGCGTGCGCTGCCGATAACGGCAATGCTGCCGTCGACGTGATGCCGCCGACCACGCACGCGTAGCGCACGTTCGGCGCATCGAGCACGTCGGCGTTGAAGCGCTCGAGCGCCGCCGTCGACAACCAATCGATCGCCGCGAGTGGCACGCCGATGGTCGCGATCGCCTTGCGCGCGAGCGCGAGTGGGCCGCCTGCCGCCGCGAGATCGGCGAGCGGTGTGCCGCGATGAGGCGTGCCGATCGTGACGAGCGATCGCACGCGGTCGGCGAGCCCGAGCTTCGCGAGCGCGTAACGTGCGTCGAGCCCGCCGAGGCTGTGCGCGATCAGATCGAAGCGCTCGCCCGGCAGCGCCGCGATCGCATCCACCAACACGCGCGCTCGCTCGGGGACGGATTTCGCCGCCGGCAGGCGAACCGCCTGCGTGGGACAGCCGAGCGAGCTGAGGTGACCGGCGATGCCGCGGAAGTAGTGGAAGCGAGCGATCTTGTCGAACCCGAACAGGCCGTGGACCAGCACGACCGGGAGTGGTCGGCGACGTGCTGCCGAGATCGGGCCCGGGATCGCCTCGACACCTTCGCCGGCTTCGACCTGCGGCGCCGCCGGGTTGTCGACGGAAGATCGCCGAACTACTACGACCGCCACGACCGCGATGACCACGAGCAGTGCGATGGCGATCAGCGGGAGCACGCGCAAAGATCGCACACCGGCGCACATCAACGGGGCGGACCTGCGGCCGATCCATGGTCTGTATGCGAGCCCTCGCGAGCGCGCTGGTTGGAACGATGACGATGGTGATGGCGACAGGATCGGCGGCGACCGAGCCGGCCGAAGCATCGCCGTCGCGGATCATGCGATGTAGCCCGGTCGATGCCGATGGCTTCCGCGCGATCGAGATCTTTCGTGACGGTCACTCGGATCTCGGTCTGTTCGAGGTGACGCCGGTCCGCGGCGACGCGACGACCGAGTTCGTGCGACTGACGCTGTCGAAGGACGGCGCCGCGACGTATCTCCAGGCGCAGAAGGCGGGACGCGTGGCCGAGATCGGCTTCACGTTCCTGGCCAAGCTCGGCACCGAGCAAGAAGCGACGTTGCACTTTCGGCTTGCAGGTCAGCCGGCGAAGCTGCGCTTCATGTGCGACTCCGAGGTCACCCTCGCGATCCGCTAGCTAACGGCACGCGAGCGCTTGATCGCTCTCGCTCACCGCAGCGAGGCAACGCCGCTGCGACTCCGACCAGCCCGTGCTTTCGCACACGGTCGCGATCGGATTTTGCGCGGCGAGCTGCGCGTTCAATGCGGCGACGACGCCGCCCATCACCGTGTCCGATCCATCCGCCGGCAACGCCGCGGTCGCGAGCGATAGCAAATGCGATCCGACCGCCGCACAGCTGGCATCGGTCACCGCGGCGAGCTGCGCCTCGGTCGGTCCGGCGACCGCGAGGTTCGAAGATTCGCTGCTGTCGTAGTACGCGGTACAGCTTTGATCGCTGCCGAGCGATGACAGGCAGTCGATCATGCCCTGCGACCAGTCTTGATCGAGGCACTGCTGCTCGACGTCGGTCATCCCGGTGACCGCATCGGCGGTGGCGTTCGAGCCGGCGACGAAGAAGACGTGCGTGTGGCTATCGCCGCTGCCGGCCATCGCCGCGCGCAGCTCGGCGCCCGTCATCGCGATCGGCACCGCGCTGCCGGCGTAGCTCGAGACGAAGCTCGTCATGTGTGCGGCCACCGTCGCGCACGTGTTTGCGGCGCTCGCGGTGGAGCTCGCGCTCGTTGTCGCCGGCGGCAATGCCGGCGGTGCGCTCGTCGCCGCGAAGCGCCGCGCCTGACGAGCCGCGTGCACGCTGAACAGCGGCGACGATGACGCCGCACCTGACGGCGATGCCGAGTGCACGCTCGCGTCGCGCGGAGCTGCATAAACCCGATGCACTGCGTACCCGGCACCGCCGAGCACGGCGGCCAGCGCGGCCGCGATTCCAAGCTTCGACATACTCGATCCTCCCGTAGCGTTGGTTGCGTTCGCACGGGCGGGAATCACAGCGAGCGGTAGTGCCGCGAGCACCGCGGCGACCAAGTTGCGCCTCGATCGCCGCTGCTGCAGCGTGCGCTCGACGAGGTCGACGACTTCGGTCGCCATCAACTGCCGGCCTCGCGACAGGCGCTGATGCACGGCGTCGGTGGTGATCCCGAGCGCCGCGGCGACGACCGGCGCGGACCGCTGCTCGACGTAGTACATCACCAGCGGCTCGCGATACGTCTCCGGCATGCTCGCGAGCGCGGCCGCGACGACGCTATCGCGCTCGCGTTCGGTCGCGGCGTCGAACGGCGTCGCAGCCGGATCTGGTTGCGCATCGTCGATCTCGTCCTCGCGAGCGCGGATGCGGCGCGCCTGCCGCGCGAGGTTGCGCGCGATTCCGCACAGCCACTCGCGTAGGCGCGACACCTCGCGCAGCTGATCGAGCTGGTGAAACGCCGCCACGAACGTGTCTTGCGCGACGTCCTCGCCGAGTGCCCGATCGTTCGTCGCGCTGTAGCCGACCGCGAACACCGTGCGCTGGTACCGCGCGATGACCTCGCCGAACGCCGCGCGGTCGCCTTTGCGACTCGCGTCGACCAGCTCGGCATCGCTCGCGGTGATTCTGCCCATACATGCGCCCGTGCAACGGCGGGGGCACTTTCTGACAGACAATCGGCGCGCGCAGCTGGAATCGATCCCGTGCGGTGAATTGTCGCGCCGCGTGGTCTGACGATTTGCCACAGCGTCGTCTCCGACGAGACATGCGATCTCTGCATCGTAGTGACGGCCATGTGGCGCAAGTTCCGCCGGCGCAACCTTGCGAAAGGTTGGCGAACCGTGGTGAAAGCGGGACGGATGTCTGCGCCCATGTCTGCGTCCCTTTCTGGGTGGTCGCGCGGCATCTGAGCGAGCAGGGAACTCATGTCCAGATTCATCTTTCCCGAGTGGACCGAAACGCTGAAGAAGTGGATCAGCCTCTTAGCGCTGGGCGCACCGATCTATTTGATCGTGCTGATCGCGTACGGGGTCACGCCTGAAGCGATCCGCATCGGCTACCAACCCGATCAACCCGTGCCGTACAGCCACGCGCTGCACGCCGGCGAGCTCGGCATCGATTGCCGGTATTGCCACACCACGGTCGAGCGCGCCGCGAAAGCCGCGGTGCCGCCGGCGGCGACGTGCATGAACTGCCACTCGGTCGTGAAGTCCGATTCGGATCTGCTCGCGCCGATCCGCGAGGCGTACGGCGAGAACCAGCCGGTGCGCTGGGTTCGCGTCCACGACCTGCCGGACTACGTCTACTTCAACCACCAGGCGCACGTGAACGCCGCGGTCGGCTGCGAGACCTGCCACGGCCGCATCGATCAGGAGGTCAAGGTCTTCCAGGCCAAGGCGCTGACGATGGAGTGGTGCATCAACTGCCACAAGGATCCGACGCCGTACCTGCGCGATCCCGCGAACATCACGAAGATGGGCTACGACGATCCGACGTCGGTGCCTCATCGCAGCGCGACGGAAGGTGCAGACATCTTCCGCAAGAACGCCATCCACCCGCCCACCGCTTGCTCGACCTGTCACCGCTAGAGAGAGAGAGCCGAGCATGTCCGCTAAAGAACACGACCACGACCACGATCACCCGGATCACCACGACGAGCCGATGCAGCCACTACCGGCGACGCAGTCGCACGGCTACTGGAAGTCGCTGCGCGAGCTCGCGGGCCAGGCCGACTGGCAGACGACGCCGACGGGGCGCAAGGAGTTCCGGCCGGGCAGCGATCAGCCGCCCGAGCTCGATCCGATGTCGCGCCGCAACTTCTTCCACTTGATGGGCGCGAGCGCCGGGCTCGCCGGCATCGGCGCGGCCGCGGCCGGCTGTCGTCGCTACGAGAAGGAAGAGATCGTCCCGCTCGCGCGCCGTCCCGAGGATCAGATTCCCGGTCAGACGCTGCAGTACGCGACGGTCTACGACCTCGCCGGCATCGCGCACCCGTTGGTCGCGACGTCGTTCGAAGGCCGGCCGATCCACCTCGACGGCAACCCGGAGCACCCATTCTCGGGCGGCGGCATCAACCCGGCGACGAAGAAGAAAGCCGGCGCGCACACGTTCGCGCAGGCGTCGATCCTTCACGTCTTCGATCCGGATCGCTCGCAAAACCCGCTCGCCGGCGGCAAGGGCGCTTCGCTCGATGGCTTCAAGGTCGCGCTGACCGAGCTGCGCAAGAACCTCGGCAACGGCGGCACCCGCGTGCTCGCGGAAGCGAGCAGCTCGCCGACGCTGGCCGCGCTCAAGGCGCAGCTCGCGCAGCAAGGCGTGCGCTGGCACGAGTACGAGCCGATCTCGTGGGACAACGAGCGCGCCGGCATGCAGCTGGCGTTCGGTGAGGTGGTTCGTCCGCTCGCCCGGCTCGACAAGTGCGAGACCATCGTGTCGATCGACGGCGATCTGTTCGTCGAGCATCCGGCCGCGATGCGCTACGCACGCGACTTCGCGAAGAGCCGCCGCCGCGACGGCACGTCGCTGTTGCCCGGCCACATGAACCGGCTCTACGCGGTCGAGAGCATCTTCTCGAACACGGGCACGCTCGCCGACCATCGCCTGCCGCTGCGCAGCGAGCTCGGCCTGCCGTTCGTGATGGCGCTCGACACCGCGCTCGGCGGTGGTGGCGCGGTGCCGGCCGCCGAGTTCCTCAAAGAGGACAAGGTCGCCAAGTTCATCGCCGCGCTCGCCGAAGAGCTCAAGGCCAACACGGGCAAGGCGGTCGTGATCGCCGGCCGGCGTCAGCCGCCGGAGGTCCACGCGCTCGTCGCGAAGATCAACCAGACGATCGGCGCGCCCGGCGCGACGCTCGACTACGTCAAGGATCCCGACCAGACGCGCGACTCGCACGTGCAGTCGATCGCGTCGCTGGTCAAGGACATGCGGGACGGTCACGTCCAGACGCTGTTCATCCTCGGCGGCAACCCGGTCTACGACGCGCCGGTCGACCTCGACTTCGCGGGTACGCTCGCGAAGGTCCAGACCTCGGTGCACTTGTCCGAGTACGCCGACGAGACGTCGCTCAAGACCACGTGGCACGTCCCGAAGGCGCACTACCTCGAGGCGTGGGGCGACGCTCGCACGTGGGACGGCACCGTCACGATCGCGCAGCCGCTGATCGCGCCGCTGTACGGCGGACTGTCGTCGATGGAGATGGTCGCGCTGCTGCTCGGCATCGACCAGAGCGCCTACGATCTCGTCAAGACGCAGCACGCGGCCGACGGCGACTGGCGCCGGCTGGTCCACGACGGCTTCGTGCCGAATTCGGCGCTCAAGCCCGAGACCGTCACGTTCGGCAGCCCGAACATCGCGGCGCCGAGCGGCTCGCAGCTGACCGGCAGCAAGCGCCGCAACGGCGAGCTCGAGGTGGTGTTCCACCAGTCGAGCTTCACGTTCGATGGTCGGTTCGGCAACAACGCGTGGCTGTGGGAGACGCCCGACTTCTTGACCAAGGCCGTGTGGGACAACTACGCGATGGTCTCGCCGGAGACGGCGACCACGCTCGGCGTCGAGAACGACACGATGATCACGGTCAAGCTCGGCGACAAGTCGCTCGATCTGCCGTGCTACACGATGCCCGGTCAGGCGCGCTACTCGATCGGCCTCGTGCTCGGCGGCGGCCGCACGCAAGCCGGCCACGTCTCGACGCACCCGAAGAACGTCTCCGACGATCAGTGGACCGATCACCGCGTCGTCGGCTGGGACACGTACAAGGTCCGCACCGTCGGCGGCTTCAACTACTCGATCGGCGCGACCATCTCGCCGACCGGCAAGAAGTACGAGATCGCCGACACCCAGGATCACTGGAGCTACGCGCCCGGCGAGCGCACGCTCTTGGGCTATCACCCCGGCGCTTTCGATCCCGAGGTCGAACGCCGCTCGCATGAAGACGTCATCGAGGTGAACCTCGCGACGCTGCGCAAGGAGCCGAACTGGCGCGCGCAGGAACCCGCAGAGTTCTGGGACGATTCGAAAGAGGCGAAGGACAAGGGCGACGTTCCGCGTCACCTGTCGCTGTTCGAAGAGCACCAGTATCCGGCGGGCGTGCACCGCTGGGGCATGGCGTTCGATCTCAACACGTGCACCGGCTGCAACGCGTGCATGATCGCGTGTCAGTCGGAGAACAACGTGCCGGTCGTCGGTCGCCGCGAGGTGATCAACAACCGCGAGATGAGCTGGATCCGGATCGATCGGTACTTCCAGGGCTCGCCCGACGATCCGCACGTCGTGCACCAGCCGCTGCCCTGCCAGCAGTGCGAGAACGCGCCGTGCGAGCAGGTCTGCCCGGTCGGCGCGACGTCGCACTCGGAAGAAGGCCTCAATGACATGGCCTACAACCGCTGCATCGGCACGCGGTACTGCGCGAACAACTGCCCGTACAAGGTGCGGCGCTTCAACTTCCTCGACTGGAACTCGGAGTTCCGCGAGGCGCGCGAGAAAGTCCGCCGCCTCCTGTTCAACCCCGACGTCACCGTGCGCATGCGCGGCGTGATGGAGAAGTGCACGTACTGCGTGCAGCGGATCCAGAACGGCAAGATCAAGGCGAAGGCGCAGCGCCGCGCGGGTCAGGAGGCCGGCGAGGTGCAGGGCATCATCGCCGACGGCACGATCGAGACGGCGTGCCAGATGGCGTGCCCGACCGAGGCGATCACGTTCGGCGATCTCGCCGACCCGGAATCGCGCGTCGCCAAGATGCACGAAGCGCGCGGCGCAGAAGGCGACTTGACGTCGTACGCGCTGCTCCCCGAGATGTATACGAAGCCGCGCACGCGCTACATCGCGCGTGTTCGCAACCCCAATCCGAAGCTCGAGCCCGTCGCCGAGACCACCGGAGGTGAGCGATGAGTGAAGCGACCGCCGAGGCACACGGCGAAGGCAATCAAGGGAAGGCGCGCGAGCACTTCCGCAACATCACGCGCGACGTCGCCTGGGTCGCCGAAGCGCCGAAGCCGCACCCGCTGTGGCTCGTGGCGCTCGGGCTCGCGATCGTGCTGTTCGCGATCGGCATCTGGTCGATCTACGTCGTCGTCACGCGCGGCATCGGTGTTTGGGGAAACTCGAACATGGTGTGCTGGGCGTGGGACATCACGAACTTCGTGTGGTGGATCGGTATCGGTCACGCCGGCACGCTGATCTCCGCAGTGCTCTATCTGACTCGCCAGCAATGGCGCGTCAGCATCAACCGCTCCGCCGAGGCGATGACGATCTTCGCCGTCATGGCGGCCGGCATCTTCCCGCTGCTCCACACCGGTCGCCCGTGGTTTGCGTGGTGGATGATCCCGCTGCCGAACGACATGGGCTCGATGTGGCCGCAGTTCCGCAGCCCGCTGATGTGGGACGTGTTCGCGGTCACGACGTACCTCACGACGTCGCTGTTGTTCTGGTACATGGGCATGGTCCCCGACCTCGCGACGTTCCGCGATCGCTGGGCGATGCGCGGCGACAAGGTCCGCGCGATGATCTACGGCGTGCTGGCGCTCGGTTGGCGCGGCTCGGCTCGCCAGTGGCACCGCTACGAGCGCGCGTACTTGATCCTCGCCGGTCTGGCGACGCCGCTCGTGTTCTCGGTCCACTCGGTCGTTAGCTTCGACTTCGCGACGTCGCAGCTGCCCGGCTGGCACACGACGATCTTCCCGCCGTACTTCGTCGCCGGCGCGATCTACTCCGGCTTCGCGATGGTGATGACACTGCTGTTGCCGCTGAGGTACCTGTTCAACCTCAAGCACATCATCACGCAGGCCCACATCCAGGCGATGTGCAGGGTCATGATGGCGACCGGCATGATGGTGACGCTCGCGTATGGCAGCGAGTTCTTCATCGCCTGGTACTCGGGGAACGAGTTCGAGCAGTTCACGTTCCTGTCGCGCGTGTTCGGCCCGTTCTGGTGGACGTGGTGGTGGATGTTGTTCCTCGGCAACGTGGTGACGCCGCACTTCTTCTGGAGCAACTGGGTCCGGAACAACAACTACGTCATCTGGATCCTCTGCATCCTGGTCAACATCGGTATGTGGGGCGAGCGCTTCGTGATCATCGCGGTCTCGCTGGCCCGCTCGTTCCTGCCGTCGGCGTGGGCCTACTACCACCCGACTCGTTACGACGTCGGCGTGTTCGTCGGCACGATCGGAATGTTCTTGATGTTCTTCCTGCTGTTCTTCCGGTTCGCGCCGGTGATCGCGATCAGCGAGGTCAAAGGCGCGAGCGACGAAGCACACGCCGGTAAGGGAGGTCACTGATGTCGGACGCGCACGAAGCGAACGGCAACGGCGGCGACGCCGACAACGGCCACGAGCCCGCGGCGAACGGCGCGTTGTACGGCATCCTCGCCGAGTACGACACGCCGGGCGAGCTGGTCGAGGCCGCTCGCAAGGTCCGAGACGCCGGCTACACCGAGTTCGATTGCTACTCGCCGTTCCCGGTCCACGGGATCGATCCGGCGATGGGCATCAAGCGCACGATCCTGCCGCTGGTGATCTTCATCGGCGGATTTTCCGGCGCGGTCGGCGGCTTGCTGCTGCAGTGGTACTGCAACGCCTACTCGTGGGGCTGGAACATCTCGGGCAAGCCGACGTGGTCGATCCCCGCGAACATTCCGATCGCGTACGAGTGCGCGATCTTGCTCGCGGTCCTGTCGTCGTTCTTCGGCGTGTGGGCGTTCAACAAGCTGCCGCAGGTCTGGCACCCGCTGTTCCGCTCCGATCGGTTCGCGCGCGTGACCGACGACGGCTTCTTCATCGGCATCGAGAAGGCGGACAGCCGCTTCGACGCCGACAAGACCAAGGCGCTGCTCGAAGGCGCCGGGTCGATCGCGACCGAGAACATCTATCTCGATCCCGATCCCGAGAACAAGAAGATGCCGAAGTGGATCATGGGCATCATCATCGCGAGCACCGCGTTCGCGCTGGTGCCGTTCGCGATCGCCGCGAAGGCTCGCAACTCGAAGTCGAGCGAGCCGCACATCCATATCTTCCCGGACATGGACTTCCAACCGAAGTTCAAGAGCGACCAGGCCAACGACCTGTTCCCCGACGGCCGCGAGAACCGCGGCGAGATCACGAACACGGTCGCGCGCGGCTGGCTCGAGGACGACGAGGTGTTCTTTCACGGCATCGAGCACTCGACCGGAGATGCCGGCGACTCGTGGACGACCGGCTTTCCGAAGCAGTACCCGGACTCGCCGGCGCTGCCACCCGATCTGCGCGGTGCGCCGTTCGCGGTCGACATGAAGCTGCTCGAGCGCGGCCAGAATCGGTTCAACATCTACTGCACGCCGTGCCACGGCTACGACGCCCACGGCCAAGGCATGGTGCCGACGCGCGTGCGCGCCGGCGGCGGCAACTGGGACGCGCGCAACCTCGTCGATCCGAAGGGACCGGTCGTCCAGATGCCGAACGGCCAGCTCTTCAACACCGTGTCGAACGGCTACGCGAAGATGATGGGCTACGCCGCGCAGATTCCGGCGTGGGACCGTTGGGCGATCGTCGCCTACGTTCGCACGCTCGAACGCGCGCAGAACGCCTCGCACGAAGACATCCCGGCCACCGAGCAAGGGTCGATCAAATGAGCGAGCTGAAAAGCGCGGGCGACTTTGACCGCGCAGCGAGCGAGAAGATCAAATGAGCTTGACGAAGAATCTCCACCCCGACGAGAAGTACAAGGCCGGCAAGCTCGGCACCACGATGACTCTCGTGGGCGCCGCGATCGTCGCGTCGATGGGCATCTTGTCGATCATCCTCGGCGCGGCTCACGGCGACCACTTCAAGCGCTTCTTGTACGCGTACGTCATCGGCTGGTCGTTCGCGGTGTCGCTGTCGATCGGCATGTTGTGGCTGGTGCTCTTGCACCACCTCACGCGGTCGCGGTGGTCGACGGTCGTGCGGCGCATCGCCGAAGCGATGACCGGTGCGTTTCCGATCCTGTGGCTTGCGGGCCTCGGGTTCATCCTGCCGGTGCTGTTCGGCTATCAGGACCTGTATTTCTGGGCGAACCCGGCGGCGAAGGCCGATCCGGTCATCGCGCACAAGCTCAGCTGGCTCTCGCCGAGCTTCTTCGCGCTGCGCTACGTGATCTACGGCGCGGTCTTCATCGCCATCTCGTCGTACTTCGCGAAGAAGTCGCGCGAGCAAGACGAGTCGGGCGACCCGAAGATCTCGGTCACGCTGCGCCGCGCGGCGGGTCCGGGGATGATCCTGTTCGCGTTCACGACCTACCTGACGTGGCTCGACATCTTGATGACGCTGGCGCCGCGCTGGTACTCGACGATCTTCGGCGTGACGTTTTGGGGGTCCGGTAACATCGGAGCCTTCGCCGCACTCGGCTTGATCGTGCTCTGGCTACAGCGCAACGGCCGGCTCGTGCACTCGATCAACGAGGAGCACTACCACGACATCGGAAAGTGGATGTTCGCGTTCACGTTCTTCTGGGCATACACCGCGTTCTCGCAGTTCATGCTGCAGTGGTACGGCAACATGCCCGACGAGACCAACTGGTACAAGTACCGGATGTTCGGTGACTGGCAGTGGGTCACCATCGCGATGCTCGTCGGTTACTGGGCGTTCCCGTTCGTGTTCCTGATGTCGCGCTGGACCAAGCGCATCGTGCCGTCGCTCGTGTTCTTCGCCGTGTGGCAGCTCGTGTTCCACTGGCTCGACATGTACTGGAACGCGATGCCGCAGTACGACTGGACGACGATCTCGCACGGCAGCACGACCGTCAACGCGGGGCCGCTTGCCGGCCCGATCGCGATGCACCACGTCGGCTTCACGCCGGTCGACATCACCTGCTGGCTCGTGTTCATCGGCTTCTTCTTGATGGGCACGGGACGCGGGCTCAAAGGCAACCTCATTCCGGTGAAGGACCCGACGCTCGGCCTCTCGCTGGCCCACGAGCAGCTGTAAGGAGAACGCGATGTCAGGTCCCAAGCGCAATCCAGACAGCCTCAACACCTTCGGCGTGGTCGTCGTCGGCATCTGCGGTGCCGTGATGGTCTATGTCGCGATCACCGCGCTCCAGGCGTTCTACATGAACGACACGTCGGAGCTGCAGACGATGGCCGACTACGGCGGCCAGGACATCACCGCCAAAGGCCACAAGGCCGACGAGATGCAAAACATCACCGTCACGGCGTCGAACCCCGCCGCGCCGGGCGCGCAGCCGACGTATCGGATCAAGATCGATCACGCGATGCACCTGATCGCGGAAGAGGGCAAGAGCTCGTCGTTCGATCCGACGCGGATGATCCCGGCGTTGCCGCCGTCGGTGAAGCCGACGATCCAGCCGATCTTCGGCCGGCCGAAACCGCTCGCGTTGCCTCCGGCTCCGGCTCCGGCACCTGCTGCCGGCTCGGCCGCGGGCTCCGGCGCCGTCCAGACGTCGTCGACGCAAGGCACTGCCGCCGCCGTGCAGACGCCGAAACCATCGGCCGCTGCCGCGACCGGCTCGGGAGGCCATGCGCCCTAGCATTCGCATCGCGGTCGTGGCCGGCGTTGTCTTGCTCGCGGCGTCCGCGTTCGCGGACCCGCGCACGGTGCCGCCGCCCGACGACACCGCGCCGGCGCCCGGGACCTACAAGGCGAACGCCGTGGCGGTCGACGAGCATCTCGGCGCGAAGCTGCCGCTCGACGCGCGGTTCCGGACGCAAACCGGTGACCACGTCACGCTCGGCGAGATCGTCAAAGGCGATCTGCCGACGCTGTTGACGTTCAACTACAGCGACTGCCCGATGCTGTGCAGCCTGCAGCTCAACGGGCTGTCGGCGTCGTTGCCCAAGCTCGCCGTTCCCGACGGCGCGCAGGCCGGGTTTCGCGCCGGCGTGCAGTTCCGCATCGTGACGATCGATCTCGAGCCGACCGAGTCGCTCGCGAAGCTGCAGAAGATGAAAGATCGCTATATCGATCGGCTGCCCGCCGAGCTGCGCGCGCAGGCCCGCGAGGGCTGGACGTTCCTCGTCGCCGAGAATCCCGGAGACGGCGTGCAGATCCGCCGCGTCGCCGACGCCGTCGGCTTTCACTATACGTACCTGCCGGACCGCGCCGAGTGGGCACATCCCGCCGCGCTGATCTTCTTGTCGGCGGCTGCCGTGGTCACGCGTTACGTCTACGGCATCGAGTACGACACCGCGATGATGCGCGAGTCGATCGTGAAGGCCGGCATCGCCCAAGCGTCGACCGCGGTCGGCTTCATGAATCGCTGCTACCACTACGATCCCGGCGCGAACAGTCACGCGCGCGCGGGTGTGCTGAGCCTGCGCATCGGCGCCGCGGGATTTTTGGTCCTCCTGATTTCCGGGCTCGGCATGCTGCGCGTCGTACGGCGCAAGTCGAGCTCCACGTGAGAGAGAACCCATGAAGCGAGTCCTACCCATCCTCATCGTGTTAGTTGTCGCGAGCGTGGCGTCGGGCCAACCCGTCGTCACGGGCGGCAGCAACGCGAGCTCGAACACGGTCGCGCCACCCGCCGGTCCCGAGACGAGCCCGCCGGGCTTGCCGCAATCCGGCAGCGCGACCGGCAGCAACGCGCCGGCGACCGCCGCGGCGCTCGGTAGTGCTGCAGGCAGCGGCGCCGGCAGCGCGGCGGCCGGCCCGAAGGCCAAAGCTTGGTACGACGTCCTCGCCGACAAGCCGATCGAAGAGGAGGGCACGTTCTTCATGCCCCGCGCCGTGAACCGGGTCGCCGACGAGTCGGACCTGATGTTCTATTCGGTGCTCGCGCTGTCGATCTTCTTCTTCGCCGCGATCGCGATCTGCACGGTCTACTTCGTCATCAAGTATCGCCATCGCCCCGGCCACAAGGCCGAGCCGTCGGCCGCGCACAACGACACGCTCGAGATCACGTGGACCGTGATCCCGACGCTGATCTGCGTGTTCCTGTTCTGGTACGGCTGGCAGTCGTACATTCGCGTCGTCACGCCGCCGCAGAAGGCCGTCGAGATCGACGTGCTCGCGTGGCGGTGGAACTGGCAGTTCACGCACCAGAACGGCGTGACCGATTCCGATCTGCACGTGCCCGCAGGCGTACCGGTGCGGCTCGTGATGACGTCGAAGGACGTCATCCACAGCTTCTACGCGCCGGCGATGCGCGTGAAGCAAGACGTGCTACCGCGCCGCTTCACGTACGCGTGGTTCGACGCGACCAAGCCGGGCACGTATCGGCTCACCTGCGCCGAGTATTGCGGCACCAGCCACGCGCAGATGGCGTGCCTGGCGACCGACGAGACCGGTCACTGCACGCGACGCGCGGTCGTGGTCGTCCACAAAGATCTCGCCGAGTACAAGAAGTACCTCGACGACAAGCTCGCCGATCAGATGAAGCTGCCGCCGGTCGAGCTCGGCGCGTTGCTCTACGAAAAGAAGGGCTGCAATCAGTGCCACACCGTCGACGGCTCGCCGAAGGTCGGCCCGTCGTGGAAGCAACCCGACTGGGGCAAGATGATCACGATGGACGATGGCCAGCAGGTCAAGATGGACGAGAACTACGTCAAGGAGTCCATCCTCGTGCCGACCGCGAAGGCGCGTCCCGGCTTCCAGAAGGGCGCGATGCCGTCGTTTGAAGGTCAGCTCAAGGACAACGAGCTGGCTGGGCTCATCGCGTACATCAAGTCGCTGAAGCAGTGAGGATGACCATGGCGACCGAAACCTTCCCCGAATCGCTCAAGACCCTCCCGCAGGCGCCGGTCTCGGAGCCTGACTTCCTGCACATCACCAAAGGATGGAAGAGCTGGGCCTTCACGCTCGATCACAAGCGGATCGGCATGATGTACCTGTTCGGCATCCTGTTCTCGCTGATCCTCGGCGGAACATTCGCGCTGCTGTTGCGCACCGAGCTGTGGGCGCCGGGCAAGACGATCGTCGGCGCCGATACGTACAACCAGTTCTTCACGCTGCACGGCGCGATCATGGTGTTCCTGGTGATCATCCCGGGCATCCCCGCCGCGCTCGGCAACATCATCATGCCGATCCAGCTCGGCGCGCCGGACGTCGCGTTCCCGCGCTTGAACCTGGCGTCGTTCTATCTGTGGTGCTCGGGCGCGCTGTTGCTCGTGTTGACGATCCCGTTCGGCGGCCTCGATACCGGCTGGACGCTGTACACGCCGTACTCGCTCGAGACCAAGACCGCCGTGATGGTCGCGACGTCGGGCGTGTTCTTGCTCGGCTTCTCGTCGATCTTCACCGGCCTCAACTTCCTCGTCACGATCCACAAGTTCCGGCCGCAGGGCATGGGCTGGTTCCAGCTCCCGCTCAACATCTGGGCGATCTACGGCACGGCGATCATGCAGGTGCTCGCGACGCCGGTGCTCGGCATCACGGTGCTGCTGCTCACGGTCGAGCGGTTCGGTCACATCGGCATCTTCGATCCGACGCTCGGCGGCGATCCGGTGCTGTTCCAGCACTTCTTCTGGTTCTACTCGCACCCGGCCGTCTACATCATGATCATCCCGGGCATGGGCGTGGTCAGCGAGCTGGTCTCGACCTACGCGCGCAAGCCGATCTTCGGCTATCGCTTCATCGCGTACTCGTCGCTGTCGTTGGCGTTGCTGTCGTTCTTGGTCTGGGGCCACCACATGTTCGTGTCGGGCCAGTCGCGCCTGGCGAACATGGTGTTCTCGGCGCTGACGTTCACCGTCGGCATCCCGTCCGCGATCAAGGTCTTCAACTGGGTCGCGACGCTCTACAAGGCCGACATCCGGCTCAAGACCGGCATGATCTACGCCCTGTCGTTCATCTTGCTGTTCACCATCGGCGGCTTGACCGGCTTGTTCCTCGGCATTCTCTCGGTCGACGTCCACCTCCACGACACGTACTTCGTCGTCGCGCACTTCCACTACGTGATGATGGGCTCGACGCTCGTCGCGTTCCTCGGCGCGCTCCACCACTGGTGGCCGAAGTTCACCGGCCGCATGTACAACGAGAAGGTCGGCCAGACCTGCGGGCTCGGCGTGTTCTTCGGCTTCAACATCACGTTCCTGCCGCAGTTCGTGATGGGCGCGCGCGGCATGCCGCGTCGCTACTGGGACTACGACCCGCAGTATCAAATCTTTCACCAGATCTCGACGATCGGCGCGTTCATCCTCGGGATCTCGATCTTCATCACGGTGATCTCGCTGATCTCGTCGCTGTGGACCGGCAAGAAGGCGGCGCGCAACCCGTGGGGCGGCAGCTCGCTCGAGTGGCAGGCGCCGACGCCGCCGACGCTCTACAACTTCGAGAAGCCGCCGGTCGTGCACGAGCTCTACAACTACGACGACCTCGTCGAGGTGGCTGAAGATCGCTGGGAGCGCTTGTCGGATGCGCCCGAGCTGCAAGAAGCGAAGAAGGAAGCCCACTGATGTCTGCCGATTCTCACGGCGACGATCACGGCGGCGACGATCACGGCCACGGCCACGCGGGCCAGTCGCGCTTCATCCAGCACCACTACGACGACGCCCAGCACCAGTTCGATTCCGGCAAGTTCGGCATCTGGCTGTTCCTCGCGCAGGAGGTGCTGTTCTTCTCGGCGCTGTTCGTCGCGTACGTGCTCTACCGGGTGCACCACCCCGAGATCTACTCGTACGCGCACAAGTGGCTCGACGTGAAGTTCGGCGCGATCAACACGGCCGTCCTGATCTTCTCGAGCCTCACCGCGGCGTGGGCGGTTCGCGCCGCGCAGCTCGGTCAGCGCAAGCTGCTGATCGCGTGCCTCGCGACGACGATCCTGTGCGCCTGCACGTTCTTGGGCATCAAGTACCTGGAGTACTCGCACAAGTGGCACGAGCAGATCCTGTTCGGCCGTTACTTCGACCCGTGCATCTCGCCAGGCGGCGAAGAGCTGCTGACGCGCAAGGATAAGTGCGCGGGCACCAAGTCGACGGTCGTGTTCGACGCGGCCGCGGGCAAGCCGACCGCCGGCTGCTTCGAGATCAGCAAGCTCGATCTCGACCCGAACCGGGTCGGCATCCAGGCCGATTGCGACGTCCAAGAGGTCAAGATCAGCAAAGGCGCCGACGGCAAACCGGTCGAAGGCGCGAGCCGGCCGATCACCGAGCGCTGCACCGACGAGCTCGTCGAGCTGCTCGAGCGCACCGAGGGCGGCGCGCACGTCGGCGACATGGGCACGCACGAGACCACCAAGGAAGCCGAGAGCGACAAGAAGGTCCCGCAGAAGTTCCCGTGCTGGCGTCCCGCATATCAGCCGGCCGTCTGCCTCGATCTCACCGATGCCGACAAGCGCGCCCACGGCGTCGGCGGCAAGCCGACCGCGGGCATCCTCGTCGAGTACGGCGACGAAGAAGAGCGCCTCGACGTCAAGATCAAGGCGACGTGCAAGGCGCCGGCGGTCGCCGTCGCGCCGGTCGACGCGCTCGCCGACAGGGCGAACACGCCGGCCGAGGGCACCAAGGCCGTCGAGCCCGTCCACGAGCTCAGCACGCACGAAGAACAGGAGCTCGAGTCGCTCGGCCCGCCGCCCGAGCACACGAACATGTTCCTCACGATCTACTTCGCGATGACCGGCCTCCACGGCGTGCACGTGTTCGTCGGCATCCTGGTGTTCATCTGGCTGCTCTATCGCGCGATTCGCGGCGACTTCACGCCCGACTACTTCGGTCCGATCGACTTCTCGGCGCTGTACTGGCACATCGTGGATCTAATTTGGATCTTCCTGTTCCCGCTGCTCTACCTCATCCACTGAGGGCCCCATGTCAGACACCCCAACACCAGAGCACGCTCACGCTCACGCTCACGACCATGGGCACGACGATCACGAGCACGGCATCGCTCACATCGCGACGATCAAGACCTTGGTCACGACGGGTGGGACGCTGTTGTTCCTCACGTTTGCCACGGTGATGGCGACCAAGATCGACTTCGGCGCCAACATCAACCTGGCGGTCGCCATGGTCATCGCGGTGACCAAGGCAACCCTGGTCGTGCTGTTCTTCATGCACCTTCGCTACGACCGGCTGTTTCATACGGTCGTTTTCGTGAGTGCATTGTGTGCCGCTTCCTTGTTTGTCGGGTTCACCTTGATGGATAGTTCTCAGTACCAGCACACCAACATCTGGGATCCGTCGGTTCCCCCGGCGGCCCCTGTTGGTCCGCGGCCAACCGGCTAGGAGGGTACTGTGGGTCCAGAAGCTCTAGGCTCTTTGTTAGCTCCGGGATTTGTCGGAGCGACGGCTGCGATCGGCTATCTCGCGTTCGCGTACTTTCTGTTGACCCTCGACCGCGGGCGCGCGAACAGCCCGAGCAAAGACGATACCCAGGCCGGCATCAAGCTGGTGATATGGGGCCTCGTCATCGCCGGGGTCGCGACGGTGTCGGGCGGGCTCGTCGAGCTCCTCGGCTACATGCTCGCCGGCTTCAAGGGCGGCAGCGGGCCCGTCAAGCACTCGCTGCCGACGATCTTGGTCGGCGCGCTCGTCGTGGTGGTCGCCGCGAAGGCGTTCCTGCCGCGCACGAACAACTCGACCTTTCACCAAGCCGAGCGTTTCGCGCTCGGCATGCTCGGCCTCGGCTACGGCCTGATGGCGCTGTTCGCGCTCAACATGCTGCTCGAGGGCTTGTTCAACGATGCGCCATGGGCCGCGAACGCGTCGTCCGTGGCGAGCTTGCTCGTCGGCCTCGCCGTCGCCGGCTTCGCGATCCCGCGCTTCGGCAGCATGTCGGGCTGGACGACGCCGGTCGCACCCGCTCCGCCGATGCAACAGCCGCAATATCCGCCGCAGGGTGGCTATCCCCCGCAAGGCGGCGGCTATCCGCCGCAAGGTGGAGGCTATCCGCCGCAAGGTGGCGGTTATCCGCCGCAAGGTGGAGGCTACCCGCCGCAAGGCGGTGGCTACCCGCCGCAAGGCGGCGGCGGCTACCCCCGCTAAACGCGGGGACGGTGTCCACTAAGACAACTTACGTCGCGCAACGTCGCGTGATTTCACGCGCGGCCGATCCGGACGTCAACTTGTCGATCAGTCGCTGAGCTGATCCTCGATCGCCTCGGCGAGCGCGTTCGCGAGCTGCGCTTGCGTCGCCGCGCTCGCGAGCTCGCGGCCCTCGACGGGATGGTCGATGAAGCCGACCTCGACCAGCACCGCCGGCATCGTCGCGCCCAGCAGCACGTGGTGCGAGTCTTGGCGCACGCCGCGGTCCCCTTCGGGGCCCCTGCGGTCGCGAATCGCGTGCTGCATGCGCGCCGCGAGCTCGGCGGCTTCCCATTGCGAGGCGCCGCGCTCGACGTCGTCGAGGACGAGCGCGATGTCGGGGTCGACGCCCGGCCGTGGCGTGACGACATCAGCGCGCAACGCACGGCCGTCGACGTCGACGCCTTTCGTCGTGAGCACGTATGTCTCGTAGCCGCGCTGCGTGCGCGTCGGCGACGCATTCGCGTGGATGCTGATGAACAGATCGGCATTGACCGCGTCGGCCTGCGCGACGCGCTGGCGCAGGGTCAACGTGCGATCGTCGTCGCGCGTGAGCTGCACCGCGATGCCGTGCTCGCGCAGTCGCGCGGCGACCTGGGTCGCGAGCGCGAGCGTCAGCTGCTTCTCGCGTAGGCCTGGCACCGCGCCTTGTGCGCCGGTATTCGAGCCGCCATGACCCGGATCGATCACGACCAGCGCGTGCGGGCTCGCCGCGACGGGCGCCGACATCGCCAACAGCGCGAACAACGTGCGTTTCACCGCGAAAGGATCTCGTGGCTTGCCGATTCGCGGTAGTTTTCAGCCGTTGACGCAAGTTGTGTACAACGCTACGGTTTTTTGAGCTTGTCTGGTCGGCGACATCGTCACGTCTCGGGCTTGGGCGTGCCGGCCAAGCTCTTGCTCGTCGTTGCGGCGTGCGAGGTCGCGATCGATCGCGTCGCGGTTCCACTGCTGAGGCCCGCGACCGGCGCACCGCCGAGCTGGCACACCGCGCTCGATTACGCCGGTCTATTCCTGTTCTATTTCACCGGCACGCTCGCCGCGTTCGTCGCGTTGACGCGCTGCCTCGAGTCATTTCGAGCTCGCCGCAGCAAGCGCGATGTGGTCGCGCACGGCGTACTCGCGATCGCGATCGTGCTCGCGGCGCTGCCGCTCGCCGTCGATCCGCCCGAGGTGCTGACGATGGCGCTCGAGATCGCGTTCGCGGTGTCGACGCTCGCGCTCGTCGTGTCGGGGCTCGGCAACGGGCGCGGCGGCGCCGTGCAGATCGGCTTGTGCGTCGTCGCGGTGCCGCTCGTGCTTCACGGCGTCAACGCGATCGGCACGCGCTTCATCTGGCCCGACTCGGCGTTCGACGCGCCGGCGACGACGCTCGCGCACGCCGGCGTGGTCGCGCTGTCGGCGGTCGCGCTGGTTTCACCGTACGTGTTCGCGCCGCGTCCGTTCGCGCGCGCGGTGACGCGGCCGACGCCGGTGCTGTTTGCGATGAGCGTCGCGGCGTTCGGCGCGATCGTGGCGCGCACGTGGTACCCGCAGATCGCGAAGGGCGCGTCGCTCGCGATCGGCGTCGAGCTCGATCAATCCGGCGCCGATCCGCGGCTCGCCCTCTACCTGCTCGCGGTCGCGACGCTGGTGTGGACGCTGGTGTCGTGCGCGCAAGCCGCATCGCCGGCGCGGCGCAGCATCGGCGCGGGCATCGCGTTCGTCGTGCTCGGCGGCTACGCGTTTCGCTGGCCCGATCACTACCTGTTGCCGCTGCTCGGCCTCGCGCTGATCTCCGAAGCGACCAACGACGTGCGCGACGAAGAGCTGTCGACGCAGCCGATCGCGACCGACACGCCGCCGATCGCCGACGCGATCTGGGGTGCGTACATCGCCGCGGTGAAGACCGCGCTCGAGCCTCGGCTGTCGAACCTGCACACGCTGACCACGCGCGGCGATGGCAACCTCGCGACCACCTTGCTCCTCGGCGATTCGCGCGGCGTGCCGGTACGCGTGCGCGTCGATCGGATCGAGACGAGCGTCGTCGCGCTCGACGTGATCGTCGGCCGCGAGATCGACGAGGTCCGCGGCGCCACGTTTTGCGTGTGGGCGATCCCGAACCGCGGCGCGGGCGTCAACCCGAGCGGTCCGCCGGCGGCGCCGGTGTTCAAGGCCGGCGACGCGGCGTTCGAGCAACGCTTCAAGAGCCGCGGCAACGCGCTCGCGTTCCAACACATGCTCGACGCGCCGCTGCGCGCGCGCGCCACCGCGACGCTCGACGGCTGGCTCGCGTACTGGGATCGCGAGAGCCTGCGCTATCGCGTGTATCCGGGGCGCGGCGCGCCGCTCGACCATCCGCTCCCGCTGTCGGACCTCGCGACCGGTCGCACGGCCGGCCCCGAGCGCCTTCAGGCGGTGATCGAGCTGCTGGTCGAGATCGCCGCGCACGGCATCGAGGTACGTTCCGACGCGCCGATGACGCTCACCGCCGAGGACGTATGAAACAAGCAATCGAGATCGCGTGCGCGCTGGGACTCGCACTCGCCGCGTGCGAATCCGTTTCGACGACCGCCGTGGCACCGACGCCCGCGTGGGTGAGCGGTACCACCGCGCTGCCGCCGAGCACGACCCAGAGCTACGGGCTCGCCGACAAATATCGCGGCGTCGCGCAAACGATCATCGACTACGCGCGCAAAGATCGCGGCGCCTACGAAAAGCTATCGGTCTTGACCGATACGATCGGCCATCGCCTCGCCGGCTCGCCGGAGCTCGACAAGGCGATCGCGTGGGCCGCGCAGGCGATGAAAGACGACGGCGAGGCGGTACACACCGAAAAGGTCATGGTGCCGCACTGGGTGCGCGGCGCCGAATCCGCGGCGATCGTCGCGCCCACCGCGCGCGCGTTGCACCTGATCGGCCTCGGTGGCTCGGTCGCGACGCCGAAGGGCGGCATCACCGCGCCGCTCGTCGTCGTGCACGATTGGAAAGAGCTCGAGGCGAAGGCCGACGCGGTCAAGGGCGCGATCGTGCTCTACAACGTTGCGATGCCGGCGTTCACCGACGAGGATGGCGCGGGCTACGGCAAGGTCGTCGGCTTTCGCTTCGCCGGCGCGAGCGCCGCCGCCAAGCTCGGCGCGGTCGGCATGTTGATTCGCTCGGTCACCGCACGCTCGTTGTCGACGCCGCACACCGGCGCGCTCGGCTACGACGAGAAGATCGCCAAGATCCCGGCGGCGGCCGTCACCGTCGAGGATGCGGAGCTGCTCGATCGGCTGTCCAAGCGCGGCGCGGTGAGCGTGCACCTGGCGATGGACGACCAGATGCTGCCCGATGTCGAGAGCGCGAACGTGATCGGCGAAATCAAAGGCAGCGAGAAGCCCGACGAGATCGTCGTGATCGGCGGCCACATCGATTCGTGGGACGTCGGCCAAGGCGCGCAAGACGACGGCGGTGGCATCGTCGTGATGATGGAGACGCTGCGCGTGCTGCAGCAGCTCCACTTGCAGCCGAAGCGCACGATCCGCGCGGTGCTGTTCGTCAACGAAGAGAACGGCGTGCGCGGCGCGAAGGGTTACGCCGAGGCGCACAAGGACGAGCTGGCGAAGACGGTGATGGCGCTCGAGTCCGACAGCGGCGTCTTCGCGCCGCAGGGGTTCGTGACCGGCCACGAGGACAAAGCCGCGGCGAAGCGCGTGCTCGATCGCGTGGCACAGATCGCGACGTTGCTCGGGCCGATCCGCGCGACGCGCGTGCGCGACACCGGCGGCGGTGGCACCGACGTCGAGCCGATGAAGCCGGCCGGCGTGCCGCAACTCGGCCTGTGGGTCGATACGCGGCACTACTTCGACTACCACCACACCGACGCCGACACGCTCGACAAGGTCGACCCGCAAGAGCTCGCCGATTGCGTCGCCGCGGTCGCGACGCTCGCCTACGTCGTGGCGGAGCTTCCCGATCGTCTCGACGCGCAGTGAGCTGGCGTGCGGTCTCGCGCTTCGTCGGGAGACCGCTGGCAATCGCGGATCGCGAGCCCGAGCCTCGCGAGGCGATCGTCGTGCTCGGCGCGCGGTTGGCGAACGATTCACTCACGCCGGTGCTCGTCGAGCGCGCACGCGTTGCCGCGGAGCTGTTCGCACGCGGCGCGGCACCGCGCGTGATCGCGACGGGCGGCGTGACGAGCGGGACGCGCAGCGAAGCCGACGTGCTCGCCGGTGCGATCGAGCAGCTCGGCGTGCCGGCGGTGCTCCGCGAATCGCGCGCTCGTACGACCGCCCAGAACGCGCGCTTCGTCGCCGCGATGCTGCCGCGCGGCGCACGGGTGTGGCTGGTCACGCAGCCGTTTCACGCGCGCCGCGCCGAATTTCTGTTCGCGCGCGCCGGGCTCGACGCGCGGGCGTGGCACATCGCCGATAGCATCCAGTATCGCGAGCCCGCGCGCGCCCTGCGCTGGATCGCGCGCGAGTACGCGGCGTGGCTCAAGCTACTTGTGCGCGGCGTGTAGCTGCAGCTCGATCGGCGGCGAGCTCGCGTCGGTCTGCGGTGCGCCGACGACGATCGCGAACCGATCGGCGGGCACGCCGAGCTCGACGAAGTGCCACTTCACCGCGTCCGCGCGCTTGGTCGCGAGCTCGGCGCTGGGATCGTCGGCCCCGGCGTGCGCGACGATGTCGACGTGCAGCTCGAGATGCGTGCGCAACACGTCGAGCACCGGACCGAGCACGGCCTCGTTCGCATCGCCGAGCTTGACGTGCTTGCCGTCGAAGCGGACCGCAGCCGCCGCGGCGAGCGCGGTCGCGATCGCTGCCGGCACCTCGTCGGGGCAACCGTCGGCGTCTTGCCAGCCGTTGAAGGTCTCGGCCGCGGTCGGGCATTGGTCGACGCCGTTCGCGATGCCGTCGCCATCGTCGTCGGCGTTCGGATCAGGCGCGACTTCGACGGGATCCGGATCGGGATCCGGATCCGGCTCGAGCGAGGTCGCGATCGCGATCGGCGCGGGCGCGTGCTCGCGCGGCGGCGGCGGCGGTGGCGAGGGTGCGGGGCGGCCGAAGCTCGTGCCGACGCCGAGCATCAGCTCGTACGTCGCGCCTTCGCCGCCTTCGGTCGGCAACCAGCCCTGACGCGCGTCGATGCGGAGCTGGAGGTCGGGCGTGACGTCGACGGTGGCGCCGACGCCGTAGAACAGCTGCGGATCGCTGGTGTCGTGCAGGTACGGCGAGCCGCTGGCGACGCTGGCGCCACCCGCGCCGACGAGCACGTGCGGCTTGATCTGCGAATAGTCGGCGAGCCGCACGACGAGCGCGCCGCGATAGCCGATCACCGGCGCGAAGTCCGATGCGCGGCCCGACGAGAACCCGTAGCCCGTCCACGTCGGCGTGATCGCGAGCTCGGCTTCGACGCCGAGCTCGAGGTGACGGGTCGGCACTGCGATCCAGCCGATGCGGCCGCCCAGCTCCGGACCGGTCTGCGGCCGTTGTTCGGGATCCGCGGTGTTGCCGCCGAGCTTGACGTCGGCGGGGAGCTTGTCGGCGCCGAAAAATCCACCGGTCTCGAGCCAGCCGGCGTGCGCGAGCTGCGACCACCCCAGCACGACCGCGATCGCCCCGATTCGCACGTCAAATATCATACACTTTGGTCGCCGCATGCTCACGTTCAGCACGAAACCCGACGTCGCCGAACAGCAGATGAACGCGATCATCTTCTACCTGACCGCGTTCGGGTACATCGATGGCGAGTTCGACTTCACCGAGAAGACGTTCGTCCGAATCTACATCCGCCAGCTCGTCACCGCGCGCGCGAAGACGCTGATGCCGGATGCCGACGCGAAGGCCCGCGACGAGGTCGTCAACCGATTCGTCGCGCACTTCCACGAGGTGTTCGAGCAGATCGACCGCAGCGTGAAAGAGCTGTTCGACGAGGCGGTCGCCGACGGCGAGGACGTCGACACGTTCGTCTACGCCAAGCTCAAGCTGCGCAGCTACGAGATCTTTCAGAGCTTCGACCGCGACAACCAGAACGAGCTGCTCGCGACGATCGACGAGCTGATCTACGCCGACGGCAGCGTTCACCCGAGCGAGGCAAAGTTCCGCCAGGAGATCGAAGCGCTGCTCGACAAACCGGTCGCGCTCGACGAGTCCGATATCGAGGTCGTGCCGACGAACCGCGTCGCGATCGACGATCCGGGCGATCGCCTCGTCGCGCGCGATGACCACCCGTTCTTCGCCGCCGGCGAGCAGCACTACTCGGCCGATCCGGATCGCATCCGCAAGCAGATCGATTCCGATTTGTCGCTGATGCGCCGCTTCGTGCAGCAGCTCGATTCGCAGCGCGCCAAGGGCAACGGCAAGCTGAACGGTCACCAGGCAGTCGGCGAATTCGCGGGGCAAGCGCCGTTCCTCGACGGTCACGTCTACGTCCATCCGGCGCGGCAGGGCGCGCGCTACGAGATCACCGTGCTCGGCGATCTCCACGGCTGCTACAGCTGCCTCAAAGGCGCACTGCTCCAGGCCGACTTCTTCGCGAAGCTCGAGGCGTGGAAGCTCGACCGCCGCCAGCCCGAGCCGAAGCTCGTGTTGCTCGGCGACTACATCGATCGCGGCATGTTCAGCTACAACGGCGTGCTGCGCACGGTGATGCAGCTCTATCTCGCCGCGCCCGAGCACGTGTTCCCGCTCCGCGGCAATCACGAGTACTACATCGAGTACCGCGGCCGGATTTACGGCGGCGTGAAGCCGGCCGAGGCGATCAACACGCTGATCGGCCACATCCCCGGCGAGGTGTTCCAGGAGTACATGAAGATGTTCGAGCAGATGCCGAACATGCTGTTCTTCGACGATCTGATGTTCGTGCACGCCGGCATCCCGCGCGACACCGACATCAAGGCGCGCCTCGCCGACATGGCGTCGCTCAACGATCCGGAGCTGCGCTTCCAGATGCTGTGGAGCGATCCGTCGACCGCCGACCGCATTCCCGACGACCTGCAGGCGCAAAACGCGCGCTTTCCGTTCGGCAAGAAGCAGTTCGAGGCGTTCATGGCGCGGCTCGGCTGCTCGATGATGTTCCGAGGCCACGAAAAGGTCGACCAGGGCTTCAAGGCGATGTACGGCGATTCCGCATCGCTCGCGACGCTGTTCTCCGCGGGCGGTGCAGACAACTTCGATCTGCCGCCGGAATCGAGCTACCGCACCGTCACGCCGATGGCCGCGACGATCCAGCTCGACAACGGCGTGGCGCAGGTCACGCCGTGGCTCATCGACTACAAGCGCTTCAACGATCCCAAGCGCAACCGCTTCTTCGCGTCGCCGCCAGAGATCGAGCACAAGATCGGGTAGCTGCGATACGATCCCGCTATGAGGACCGCGCTGGCCGCTGCACTTGTCGTCGCGTTGTGCGCGGTCGCAGACGGCAACGGCCGGCCACCCGCGACGTCGACGATCAACTTCCAGCGCGGCAACTCGCAGAACATCGTCGCGGGCATGACGTTCGGCGTGCTGTTCTCGGCCGACGGCGGGACGACGTGGACGTGGATCTGCGAGGCCGCATTCCCGTATTCGGGGATGTTCGACCCGGTGTACCTCTACACGCCGTCCGGCGCGATCTTCGCGACGACGTTCGGCGGGCTCAAGGTCATGCGCGACGGCTGCACGTTCGACGACGTGGCGGTCGGCGGCGACTACATGTCGAGCGTGATCGGCGGCAGCGGCAGCGACATCTACGTCACCGCGTCGGCGCCGACCGACTCGACGATCTTCGCCTCGCACGACGATGGCCACAGCTGGTCGACGCTCGCGATGCCCGGCATGCCCGACGACTACTGGCAGTCGTTCGTGATCGCGCCCTCCAACCCGCAGCGGATCTATCTCGCCGGCTATCGCTTCGTCAAACAGTGCAACGAATACTCGACGAACGCCGGCTCGGCATGCGTGATGAACTCGGGCTGTACGGGCGCGGGTAGCGGCCAGATGGCGCCGCAGTGCCAGACGGTCAAGGCGTTCTTGCTCGATCGCAGCGACGACGGCGGCTCGAGCTTCGCGCCGATCTCGCAGGCGAACGTGACGGTGTCGCAGAGCTCGGCGATCGCGGTCGTCGGCGTCGACGGCAGCAACGCCGACGAGGTCTACATCCACATCAACTACGAGACCGGCAGCGGCGGCGATGGGATCTACAAGAGCACGAACGCGGGCGGCTCGAACGGCAGCGATGCGACCGCGTGGGCGAAGATCTTCGACACGCAAGATCCGAACGGTCTCGTCGCGCTCGTGCGCAGCAACGGCGGGCTCGTCGCCGCGACGTTGACGAGCGGCACGCAAACCTCGGCCGGCGGTTCGGCGTGCACGAGCCAGGCGACGTGCGGCTGGACCGCGCTGACGAATCCACCGCACATCAACTGCCTCGCCGAGGATCCTACGAGCAAGGACATCTGGGCCTGCACGCAGAACTACGGCAATGGCGCGAACATCACGAGCGATGGCGCCGGCATCATGAAGACCGCCGACCTGGCAACGTGGGTGCCCGTGCTCGGCTACGCGAACATTTCGGGCCCGGCGACGTGCGGCTCGGATACGACGCAAGAGCAGCAGTGCATCGCGCCGTACAACGACATGCCGTCGGTGTGGTGCTGCCTGGTCGATCAGCTCGGCATCACGTCGACCGCGATCGCGTGCACCGGCGCGTACGAGTGCCTGATGGGCGCCGACGGCTCGGCCGGTTCGGGCGGCGGATCGCCGGGAAAATCCGGCTGCTGCAACACCAACACGAGCGGCGCCGGCGCGCTCTTGCTCGGCGCGATCACCGGCTTGTTCGTCTACCGCCGCCGTCGGCGCTAAGCTTGCCGGATATGTTGTCGCGGCTCGATCGACTCGCGTATCACGGCCAGCACCTGGGCTTTCTGATCAACGCGACGGTGATGCAGGAGGCCGCGCGCATCGTGTCGCGCGCGAAGCGGCCGCAGCTGTCGCGCGACGTGATCCGCGTCTTGCGCGATCGCCGCACCGCGCTGCATCGCGCCGACCTCGCCAACGTCGAGGCCGGGATGTATCCGCGCGAGCTGTTGTTCGACATTCCCGTGCGGCGCTACTTGCGCGAGCTGCCGCGGCTCGTGCGCGACGCACCGAACGTCGTGCGCCGCATGCACGACAAGAACTACAAGGACATTCCCGACGACGTCGATCGCGAGCGATTCCCGCCCTATTACCGCCGCACGTTTCACTGGCAGACCGACGGCTACTTCAGCGATCACTCGGCGGAGATCTACGAGCTCGGCGTCGAGCTGCTGTTCCGCGGCACCGCCGACGTGATGCGCCGGATGATCATCCCCCCGATCACGAAGTTCACGAAGGTCGCCGGCGATCGCACGGGCCTGCGCGTGCTCGACGTCGCGTGCGGCACCGGTCGAACGCTGCATCAGATCGGCCGCGCGAATCCGAAGCTGCGCCTGCACGGCGCCGATCTGTCGCCCGCATATATCCGCCGCGCGCGCCGCCGGCTCGCCGACATCGACGAGGTCACGCTCGCCGTCGAGAACGCCGAAGCACTGCCGTGGGCCGACGCGACATTCGACATCGCGACGAGCGTGTACTTGTTCCACGAGCTGCCGCGCAATGCCCGCCGCAACGTCGCGCGCGAGCTCGCGCGTGTCGTCAAGCCCGGTGGGCTCGTCGTGATCGAAGACTCGGCGCAGCTCGCCGAGAGCCGCGAGCTCGAGAAGGTGCTGCGCGAGTTCCCGGCGGAGTTTCACGAGCCGTTCTACGCCGACTATCTCGAGGACGATCTCGCGGCATTGCTGCGCGACGCCGGCTTCATCGACGTCGAGACGCAGACGCACCTCGTCGCGAAGGTCGTGGTCGCCCGCAAGCCGGCGTAACATCCGCCGGATGGAAGGTCCACGCGAGTCGCTCGATCTACGCGACCAACTCGGCGCTCTGCGCGGCGAGCTCGGCCAGATCGACAAGGAGATCCTCGCGCTCGTCGCCAAGCGGCAGGCGACCGCGATCAAGATCGGCCACGCCAAGCGAGCGCTCGGCATGCCGACGCGCGACTTCCGCCAGGAGAAAGACGTCATCCAGCGCGCGCGCGCCGCGGCGGCCGAGGTTGGGTTACCGCCATGGTTCGGCGAAGATCTCTCGCTCGCGCTGATTCGCGCGTCGCTCACGGTGCAGGAGCAAGACACCGTCGCGTCGAGCGGCGAGGGCAGCGGCCGCCGCGCGCTCGTGATCGGCGGCGCCGGCAACATGGGCCGCTGGTTCGTGCGCTACCTCGTCGCGCAGGGCTTCACCATCGAGATCGCCGACCCCGGCGACGGCCCCGACGGCATCACCAACCACCGCGACTGGCGCACTGCGACGCTCGATCACGAGCTCATCGTGATCGCGACACCGATGCCCGCGACCTCGGCGATCTTGCACGAGCTCGCGAAGTCACCGCCGACCGGCGTCATCTTCGACGTCGGCTCGTTGAAGAGCCCGCTGCGCGGCGGCCTCGCGGCACTCGCCGCCGCCGGCGCGAACGTGTGCTCGGTGCACCCGATGTTCGGCCCCGACACCGCGCTGCTCAGCGGCCGCCACGTGATCTTCGTCGACGTCGGCAAGCCCGAAGCCACGGCCGCTGCGCGCGCGCTGTTCGAGCCGACGATGGCGACGCTCGTCGAGATGGATCTCGAGAGCCACGATCGGCTGATCGCATACGTGCTCGGCCTCTCGCACGCGCTCAACATCGCGTTCTTCACGGCGCTCGCCGAAAGCGGCGAGGCTGCACCGAAGCTCGCGACGCTGTCGTCGACGACGTTCGACGCGCAGCTCGGCGTCGCCGCGGCCGTCGCGCGCGAGAACCCGGATCTCTACTTCGAGATCCAGACGCTCAACGACTACGGCACCGAATCGCTCGCGGCGCTGCTCTACGCGGTCGAGCGATTGCGGTCCGTCGTGCGTGCGAACGACCGCGACGGATTCCGCGCACTGATGACGCGCGGTGCCGAATACTTGGCCGGGCGCGAGCGGCGCTAGCTCTCGTGACGTCGAGGCAATAACGGACAAGGGCTCACGCAACCGGCACACCGCGCGGTCGAAACCTCGCGCATATGGGCGGGGAACGTGAGTATCGACTTCGCTCGGGCGACAAGCGTCGAGTCAACAGCGAGCGCCACCGGCCTTCGTTCGAGCCAGAAGTCGGCAAGCGCAGCGGCGTCGATGACTTCCGCGTTGAGCTGTATGGGATCGGAAAACAAACGCTCGGCCAGGCCCGAGCCGGCTGTCATGATTCTCGCGACGTCGAGTCGTATGTTTCGCAGGCCCGTGCCGCGATGGAGCGCCTCGCGGCAGGGAACGCGTCGGCGGACGCGCATGTGTCCGTAGCGTCCGCGCGTGAATTCGTTCGCTTGGTCGATGAAGCAAAGAAGTCGTTCGCCAACGGCCGCCGGTCGCCCGGCGAGATCGAGGCGCTAACGGGATCGATCGCTGCAGTAACGAGCGAAGCCGCGCCGCACCTTGCTCGTGCGTTTACACCGAGCGCGCAAGCGGGTGTGCGCATTCCTGGCATGCGAAACCGCGCGTTCGATCAGGAAGCAGCAATTTGGTCAACGGTCGACGAATCACCGAGCGCACTTGCCGAGCGAGTGACTTCCGGGCCATGCGAGCCGTTGCCTTTTCGCGATCGAATCCAAGCGAGCTTTGGCAAGCACGATATCAGTGGCACGCGCGCGTACATCGGTGGTGCAGCCGGTGCAGCTGCACGCAAGCTCGGCGCACGCGCGTTCGCCCGCGGGGATGCAATCGCGTTTGCTGACGGAGCCGTCGACCTCTTTACAGCCGCTCACGAGGCTGCACATGTCGTGCAGCAGCGAGCCGGTGTCGCGCTCAAGAGTGAGCTTGACGAACCAGGCGACGAGTTCGAGCAACATGCCGATGCCGTTGCCGAAGCGGTTGTTCGCGGTGAGCACGCGGCACCGATTCTCGATCGAATGGCTAATACGGGTGCGACGGCTGCGATGCGCGCGCCAGCGGTGCAACGCAACACCGGTCACTCGACGGGTGGCGGGAGCGTGCCGTTCGGCCACCCGAGCTACAAGACCAAGGTCGAGTTCGGTTCCGGTTCAATTACAGGCGCGGTTACGCTCACGTTGGAAACGGACCCACCGCGGTTCCGATTACGGAAGACAATCTCCGCGCGCTCAAGAACAGCGCGACGTTCAACCTCAGAGACTTCTCGCTAAAGCTCGAAACAGCGTTGCTGAACGAGAAGATGAGCGAGGAAGTTTTCGACGGCGTGAAGGTGAGCGTCGACGTGTCGGCAATCAAAGCCAGCACCAACGGCAAGAAGGGAAAGGTCGATCTGTTCGCTCTGGCTGTGAAGCTGCAAGGCGACGTGAGTCACTGGATCAAGATCCCGTTCGGTTGGAAGCTCGTGCTCGATGGGCAGCTTCAGATCGCCATCGGAGAGAAGCTTGCCAGCGAGCTTGCGGAATATCTCGCGGCGGAAACCGAGAAGCGCGAAATCGCCGACGAGCTCGAGAAGTTGACAGGTGAGATCGAGCAGCACTCCAACG
>DATBAS010000211.1:0-16144 GCA_036271395.1 Kofleriaceae bacterium | reverse complement strand
AGCTTCCACATGCGCGGACTATGGCACGGCTTGCCGCGCGAGCCCGGGTTCAGCGCCGGGTTCGCACGAGTGCGAGCACGTCGTCGCGCGTCGGCATCGCCGACCATGCGCCGAGCCCCGACAGCGACAGCGCGGCCGCCGCCGCCGCGAGCTCGATACAGCGCGCGAACGGGAGCTCCGACAGCAGCGCGGCGGCGAACCCGCCGTGAAATACCGAGCCGGCGCCGTACGCGTCGAGCACTTCGGATGAAAACGCCGGACATTGAATGATCTGATCGCCGTGGCGGCCGATCGCGCCTTTTTCGCCGAGCGTGATCACGACGGCGCGCGGGCCGAGCGCGAGGATCTCTTCGAGCGCGTCGGTGAGCTCGCCGCGCGGTGCGAGCTCGGAGGCCGCGCGCTCCGACGCGATCAAGATGTCGCTCGCGGCGATCAGCTCGCTGGTGCCGTCGCGCAGCTCGCCGACGTCGAGGATGACCGGCGCCTTGTTCGCGCGCGCGACGTCGGCCGCGCGCAGCTGGTTCATCGGCGAGGTGCCGTCGATGAGCAGCGCCTGTGCGCCGGCCACCGCGGTGTTCGCGTCGAACGAGATCGGCTCACCGAGCTCGCCGCCGAAGCGCGCGCGCAGCACACCGTCGGCGGCCGTCGTCACGAGCTCGCACGGCGAGGTGCCGACCGCGCGAAGCAGCTCGGTGTCGATGCCGGCATCGCGCAGCGCGGTTCGCGCGAGCTGGCCGAGCAGATCGGCGCCATGCGTGCCGGCCGCGCGCGCGCGACAGCCGAGCGCGATCGCGGCGCGTAGCGCGACCGCGACTCCGCGTGCCGGTGCGGTCGCGAGCGCGGCCAGCTCGGTCGACGGCGCGGCGCTCTGCGGCAAATTTGGCGCGAGCCCCGAGATCGCAACCCCGACCCGTCCAAGGCCAACGACGAGGGGGGCTCTCACTTTTTGGATGATAACAGTATGTTGGGTCACGCGAAAGTGCTGGGGTGAAGCGTGTTTTCGATGCTAGCGTCGCGGCGGTCGATGGCGACGAAATCCGGGCAACGCGACGGCACCGACGACGGTCCTACCGACGAACACGGGGACCAGGTGACTGAAGCCGCCATCGATTCGATTCCGACGCCAGCACTCGCCGAACCGCGCCCGCGGGTTTCGGGATCGCTATCCGACGACGCCGAGCTGATCGCCGCATGCCGGCGAGGCGAAGCGCGTGCGATGGAGATGCTCTATCACCAGTTCAAGCGCCGGGTGTTCGGCATGGCGCACCGGATCGTCGGCGCCAACGACGCCGAAGAGGTCGCGCAGGAAGTGTTCGTGCGCGTGTTTCGCGGGCTCGCCGCATTTCGCGGCGACTCGGCATTATCGACTTGGATTTATCGATTGACCGTCAACGCGTCGCTTTCGCACCTCGCACGCCGGGGCCGACGCCAAGAAGTGCAAGCGAACGACGAAGTGCTCGCGGATGTCGCCGCGCCGCCTGTGGCGACGCGCGATCCCGGGCTCGCGAACCGGATCGAGGTCGCGCTCCATGCGCTGCCGGCCGGTTATCGCGCCATCCTCGTGCTCCACGACGTCGAGGGCCTGTCGCACGAAGAGTGCGCGACGATCCTCGAGTGCCGCGTCGGCACCTGCAAATCGCAGCTCCACAAGGCGCGTGCGCGCATGCGCGAGCTGCTCGGCCCGATCGGAGAGCGATCGTGAAATGTGATGACGTGCGGTCGAAGTTGACCGCGTATCTCGACGGCGAGCTCGAGGATACTCGGGGCTCGGCCGTGCGCGGCCACCTGCGTGGCTGCGATGCGTGCCGCGCGATGGCGAGCGACGAAGCCGAGCTGCGCGACGGCCTGCGCGCGTTGCCGCCGCTCGATCCGCCGAACGCGCTGTGGTCCGGCATCCAAGCCCGGCTCGCGGCGGAAGAAGTCGCCGATTCGGAGCGTCCGGGATGGCGTCGCGCGCTGACTCGGGTCGCCGCGCGCTGGCGGCCGATGGCGCCGCAGCTCGCGCTCGGCACGATGGCGCTCGCGATCGCGGTGCTCGTGCTCGCCGTGCGCTATCGCGACTCGCGCCAACCCGAGCCGGGAACCGCGCCGCTCGCAGGCAATGCGCCGACCGCGCCGGTGCAGCAACCGCTCGCGATGATGGCGCCGATGCCGGGCGACGTCATCGCCGAGCTCGCGTCCGATCGCGCGGACCGCACCGCGACGTATCAGCACGTCGCCGACGCGCTCGTCGAAGATGCGATGACCGCGCGCGCGAATTGGCCCGACGATCACAAGCAGGCATTCGACACCAAGCTCGCCGCGTTCAAGGCCGAGCTCGCCGCCGCGCCGGAAGGCCGTGGCCGCGACAAGGTCTATCGCTCGATGATCCGCTATCTCCAGAACGCCGCGATCCGCGATGAAGTCTCGGCGACGTCGCTCGCCGGCACGCGAGGTGCGCCGTGAAGCGCCTCGCGATCGTGGTCGTGATGCTCGTGCCGGCCGTCGCGCTCGCCGACAAGCCGAAGACCGACTCGAAGAAGCCCGACGCGCCCGAGCACGCGGTCATCGAGATCAAGCCCAAGGCGGACCATCCGTTCAAGCAGCTCGCGATCGAGAACACGCTCGGCGATCTGCGCGTCGAAGGCTACGACGGCGACAACATCACCGTCGAGACGTGGAAGTACGCGCCCGACGAGGACACCGTCGATCGCCTGCACGTCGCGCTGATGCCATCGCCCGATGGCACCGTACGGCTCGTGACCTCGGTCGACGGTGGCCGCGAGGTCAAGCCGGCGCCGCGCGCCGCGATGCACGTCGACGTGCTGATGCGCGTGCCGCGCAACGCGCGGATCGAGGCGGCCGTGACCGCAGGCAAGCTCTCGGTCACCAACGTCGATAGCGGCGGCGACCTCGATTCGTCGTCGGGCGAGATCGTCGTCAGCAACGTCGCCGGCGAGTTGTTCACGCACAGCGTGACCGGTCACACCTCGATCGTGCAGGCGTTCGGCTCGGTCGACGCCGCGACGGTCGACTCCGATGTCTCGCTCGACACGATCGGCGGCGAGAAGCTCGTCGCGTCGGCGAACCAGGGCCGGATCGAGGGCCGCCGCGTCAGCTCGCGCGAGATCGAGCTGACCACGACCGACGGCCGCATCGCGCTCGAAGCCGAGCTCGCGCTGCACGGCCACATGATCATCTCGAGCCTGCACGGCGACATCGACGTCCGGTTGCGCTCGCACGGCCCGGTCGTCGCGCGCGCGCGCGGCGTCAAAGTCGACTTCCGCAACGTGCCGACGACCCGCCAGAACGACTGGGTCACCGCGGCGATCGGCCGGGCGGTCGGAAGCGATCCCATGGCGATGGTCGAGCTGCAATCTCGGTTCGCGAACGTGCAGTTCGCGATCGTCCAGTAGCGCGTCTCGCGCTAGGCTGCGTGCATGGACGACCCGGTTCCCGCACGCGTTCGCGAGTACGCCGATCAGGCGGTCGCGTACGTCAAGCGCACGCTCGGCGTCACGCTCGAATACGATAGCAACACGTTGCCGCTGCTCGATCATTATCTGCGCTCGGCCGCCGACGCCGAAGGCCACGCGTTCAAGCTCGTGATCGCGACCGCGGGCGCGTACTTCGGCGAAGTCGTCCGGCGCAGCCTCGGCGGCCGCTGGGAGCTCCCGCCGGCCGCCGAGGGCAGCCCGAGCCGGCCCGACACCATCGATGCCGACTGGCGCGTCGTGCTACCGACCGGCCTGAACTTCTCGCCGGTGGGGTTTGCCGCCTCGGCGATCGCGCAGGCCGACGTCGAAGACTTCGACTGCGAGCTCGACGCGCCCGCGCGGATGCGCCCCTACGTGCAGCAAACGCTGTCGCGGATGGGCGAGGTCTCCGTCGAGGATTACTACTCGCTGTGCGGTCGGCTCGATACGCTCGAGCACGTCCACGAGGTGCTGGTCGCCGTCGCGGCCCAGATGATGGGCGACGCGGCCGATCCGGACCCCGACGCGCCCGAAGCCGCCCCGGACCCGGTCGCCGACGACCCTTCCGGCGCCGTGAACTGACGTCTTCGTGCCTAGCCGATAGGCCGCGTTGATGCGGGGACGCCGCAAACCGAGCACGAGCACGTGGACATCGACGCGCTGGCTCTACCGATGATATGTCTGGCCGCATGGCCAGGGGACACGCACGCGCGCCGTCGCAGAACGCCTTCCGTGGATCGATCGGACGCACGCAGACCGCGACCGTCCACGTCACCGCACCGAACGGCGATCTCGTGCCGATCGCGGTGCACACCGCGATCGACGCGGTCAGCGATCCCGAGCTCGCCGCGCGCCTGCAGTCAGACGATCCGGCGCGCGCGCTCAACGTCGTCGGCGATCACCGCGTCGCCGTGCCGATCGTCTATCACGATCCCGCGGCGGAGCTGATGGTCCTCGTGCTCGACGAGTCGCATCGCCACCGCGAGCTCGACGAGCGCATCAAGCTGCTCGAGCGGCTGCGTGCCGACGACGCACCGATTCCGGCATACGCGAAAGACTTCGCCGTCGTGTTCGGTGCGGCCGGGCTGCACGCATACCTCGAGAGCCGCGCGAACGTCGCGCTGTCGCAAGTCAGCGCGCAGCGCGCCGCCGATGCCAACAAAGAGCTCGAGCGCAAGCAAGACGAGCTCGCGAAGGCACACGCCGAGCTCGCGCGCGGTCGCCAAGAGCTCGCCGCGGCGCGCAGCTTGCTCGAGCACGAGCGCGGCGAGCAACAACGCGTGGTCGCCGAAGCCGAGGCGGCGCTCGACAAGATGCGCAGCGAGCAGCGCGCGCGCGTGATCGCGTCGGTGCAGACGCCGGCGGACGCGACGGTGATCTCCGCGGCGCCGCCGCAACCGGAGCCCGTTCGCGACGAGGTCGTTCGCCGCGAGGTCGTGCGGCCGCGCGAAGAGGAGTCGCTGGTGACGTCGCCGGTGGCCAAAGCCGAGATTCCCGAGATCGACATCGAGCCCGCGCAGCCCCAGGCCGCCGCGCAGCCCGAGCCCGATCCGCTGCCGGCGTTCACCGAAGATGCCGAGGAGATCAAGACCGCCGAGTCCGTGGTGCCGCAGGGCGCGGATCCGCTGACCACCGACACGATCGAGCTCGGCGCGCCGAAGCCGGATGCGTGGCTCGACTTCGCCGCGACCGGGATGGCGTCGTCGTTCGAGGTCGCCGACGGCCGCGTGCGCGTCGCGCTCGTCGTCGGCGAGCAGATCGCGCGCGGCTTGCGCGGCGAGCTCGACGTCCGCGTGCTGCTGCACCGGCTGCCGACGTATCCGGTCGTCACGCTCGTGGTCGGCCCGCCGGCCGCGATGCGCGTGCCGAGCCCGACGCAGCTCGCGGTCGTGCCGCTCGACATCGGCATCGACCTCGATCAGAAAGCGCTCGCGCTGCTCGGCCGGAGCTTCGAGCTAGAAGTCGCCGTCGTCCATCAGGGCGCGCCGGTGCGAACCGTCAAGCTCGTCGCGCCGCTCGCCGACAACGTCCAGTACATCCTGCGCGCCGCCGACGATCATCTGCGCGGCGTGGCGGCCGAAAGCGAGCCGTCGTTCCAGCGCGCGCGCGACATCGTCGCCGGCGCCGGCTTCGATCTGCTCGGCATCGACCACCCCGAAGCCGCCGAGTTCCGCGACGACAAGCTCGCGCAGCTCGGCACCGCGCAGCAACTGCGCCGCGCGATCGCGATCGCCCGCCGGTTCGCGCGACCGTCGCGCGAAGATTACCTGGTGTGCGCGCGCGGCTTCCCGCTGGCGCGCTGGCGCGAGCTGCGCCGCCACGTGCTCGAGAGCGCGGTCGCGTGGGGCCTCTGGATGGGGCCCGAGCTCGCGCAGGTCGCGGTGTCCGAAGGCCTCGCGCGGTCGCGCCGCGATCTCGTCGTCAAGCTCGACGTCGCGTTCGACGCGCTGCGCGCGAACCCGGCCGCGTACGATATCGACGACGATGCCGCCGCCGACAACTTGAAGGCGCTCGCCGACGAGGCACGGTCGCTCGGCGTCGAGCTCCACCGCAAGGTCAACGGCGCGATCAAGAGCGAGGACGTCCCGATGGTGTCGGGCTCGATCGACGGCGAAGTCGAGTCGCTGGTCTCGGCGACCACGCCCGAGCAGCTCGTCGCGATGCTCGACGACAAGCGCGATCGCGTGACCGCCGCCGCCGAGCTGTGCGACCGCGGCATCGGCACCGCCGCGCCGCTCGTGATCGCCGCGGTGAAGAAGATGAGCCGCGCCGAAGCGGTTCGCATTCTCGGCAAGGCGGTCAAGCTCGGTCCGGCCGCGGCGCCGCCGCTGATCGAAGGCCTGCAGTCGAGCAAGGCGTTCTTGCGGCACGGCTGCGCGCTCGCGCTCGCGCTCCTGCGTACCGACGATGGTACGCGCGCGGTGATCGAGCTGCTGGTCTCGGAGCCGACCGAGGTCTGGCGCGAGATCGCGCGTGCGCTCGGCCAGGTCGGACCAGGCGCGCTCGCGCCGCTGGCGAATCACGTCGGCCGGCTCGGCGACCGGATGACCCCGCAGATCGCCGAGCGCGTCGCGTGGGCGATGGCGCATATCGGTGCGCGCGGCGGCCGCAGTGCCCTCGAGCAGATGGCGCGCGGCGAGAGCCTGATGGCGCCGCTCGCAGGGCAAGCGCTCGGCCTGGTCGACACCGCTTCGCGCGACGAGGTTCGCGTGCGGACCGGCGCCGAGGCGAGCAAGGACGTGACGGTCAACCGAGCGTTCTCGCGCCGCTTCTTCGAGTCGCTGGACGCCTCCGAAATCGCGCAACTGCCTGCCGCCGAGCTCGATCTGTCGGCACCGCTCGAGATGCTCGACGACTCGGATCTCATCGTCGACGAAGAAGAAGAAGCCGAAGCCGAGCTCGACGAAGCGGATCTGATCCAGACCTGACGCGCGGTTTCAGGTATCATCGAGCGCCGCATGCGGTTGGGTATCTTCTCCGACGTTCACGCGAATATCGAAGCGCTGACCGCAGTGCTCGACGCGTTCAAATCGGAGCGGATCGACAAGTACGTCTGTATCGGCGATGTCGTCGGTTACGGCGCCTCGCCGAACGAGTGCTGCGACGCGATCCGCAAGATCGCGGCGTTCACGATCCTCGGCAACCACGATGCCGCGGTCGCCGGCCGCATGGATTACTCGTACTACTACGACGCCGCCCGCCAGGCGCTCGATCTGCACGCGCGCCAGCTGCGCCCCGAGAATCTCGAGTGGCTGCAAGGCCTGCCGTACGAGCAGCGTGAAGGCGAGCTGACGTTCTGCCACGGCTCGCCGGTCAGCCTCGAAGAGTTCGAGTACATCTTCTCGGTCGAGCAGGCGTCGAAGTGCCTCGACATCTGGGACGACCTCGGGCTCGTCACGTTCATCGGCCACTCGCACCTGTGCAAGTCGTTCGCACTGACCCGCGAAGAAGTGTTCGAGGTCGTCGCGACGAAGTTCTCGATCCGGCCCGAGCACCGGTACATCATTTCGGTCGGCTCGGTCGGCCAGCCGCGCGACTACGACAACCGCGCGAGCTACACGATCTACGACAGCGAAGAGCGCACGTTCGAGTTCAAGCGCGTCGCCTACGACATCGATGCCGCGGCGCAGAAGATCTTCGCAGCCGAGCTCGAGCGCAACTTCGGCAATCGCCTGTTCTTGGGCGTCTGATCGTCCTGCAGCATCGCTTCGGCGATGCTGCGCTTGCTACGGCTCGTCGCGCAACGCGGTCTTCGCGAAGCCCATCGGCGAATCGTCGCTCATCGCCATCGCGTGCAAGATCACGTCGACGCGCTTCTTGCTGTCGGCGTCGAGCCCGCCGGCGCGGCGCACGCGGCGGCTCATCGAGCGCGGCTCCGACGTCAGCGCGGCCAAGAACGCCGCTTGATGGATCGTCAACGCGCTCGCGGGCTCGTCGAACCAGTACTTCGCCGCGGCGCCGATGCCGAACACGTGCGGTCCCAGCTCGATCACGTTGAGGTAGCGCTCGAGGATCGTCGCCTTGTCGAGCCGCGCCTCGAGTCGCCACGTGAGGATCGCTTCTTGGAGCTTGCGGTCGAGCGTGCGGCGCTGCGTGAGGAACGCGTTCTTTACCAGCTGCTGGCTGATCGTCGAGCCGCCGCGCGTGATCGTACGATCGCGCAGATCGATCTCGAGCGACTTCGCGATCTGGACCGGATCGAAGCCGTGGTGATCGTAGAACCGCGCGTCCTCGGCGGCGACGAACGCGGCGGGGACGTGCGCGGGCAGGCGGCGCAGCTCGGTCCAGCCCGGCGTGCCGCGGCCGACGCGCGCGTGGCTGCCATCGGCGAAGACCTGATCGCTCGCCGCGGCGAGCGCGGTCGCATCGGCAGCCGGCGGCTCGGTCGTGACCTCGCAGTGGTTCGCGAGCTCGGTCTGGAGCTGCACGCCGTCGCCGAGCGGCGCCGCCAGATCGATGCCGACGTGGACGCTGGCGCCGAACGTGCCGGTCATCGCCATGCCGTCGAGCGGGCCGCGCACCGAGACGGGCAGGGCCGCCAGCAAGTCCATGCACGGCGCCGAGGCCAACGCGACGTCGACGTGGCCCGACGCAGGCTGACCGCGCCGCGCCCAGCCGTCGATCGTCCAGTGCGCCGCGCCGACGTCGATGCCGGCGTGGTCGATCGCGATCGAATCCGCCGCGATGGTGATCGCTCCGTGAAGCGCGGCGCTGATCGCGATCGGCAGCTCGCCGAGTGTCTTGTGTTGCAGCGCGAGGCGATCGATGACGCCGGATCCGGAGACGACGAGCTTACCGGGCTCGTGCGAGAGCTCGAGCGTGCCCGTGGCGTGGGCGTCGTCGACGGCGATCGCGTGCGGCACCACGCCGGCGAACGCGCGCAGCGGCACGTGCTCGCCGCGGATCACGAGCCGGCCGGGCAGCGTGAGCTCGGCGGCGATCGGCCGAGCCACGCCACCGTCGTCGAGCGACGCGCGCAGCTCGAGCGGGCCGTGTTGGACGAGCCGGCCGATCGCGACGTCGTGCAACGCGAGCGAGCCGGCTGGCACGGTGATCGTGCCCTCACCGGCGACCGCGATCACGCGGCCGAGCGAGACGTGAGGCAACGCGACGTCGGCGGCCGCGCGGGCGAGCACGATCTCGCCGTGGAGCTCGCCGACCGAGCCGCGCACGCGCAGCGGGCCGGTGATGACGCGCACGCCGGCTTCATCGGGGACGAGCTCGACGCCCTCGGCTTCGAAGTCGCCGATGCCGGCGACGCGCGCGATCAGCGAGCCGCTGCTGACGACGATGCGCCGCAGCTTGGTCGGCCCCGGCGAGCCCTTCGGCGATGGCTTCGCCAGGCGGCGCACGACGCGCGCGAGGTCGCTGTCGCCGTCCGGCGAGACGTCGATCGCGATGCGCGGCCGCGCGACGCGAATCTCGTCGGCGCCGAGCCGTCCGGACAGCAGCGAATCGAGCGCCACAGAAGCCTCGATCGCATCGGCGGCGACGAGCGAGCCGAGCGCGACGTCGGTCAGCCGCACGCGGCCGGTGAGATCGGCGTCGATGCCGCCGATTTCGGCGCGCTCGCCCGCGGCCCGCGACAGATCCGCGGCGACCTCGTCGGTGCGCGCGCGGACCCACGCCGCCGCGCCGACCGGCGTGCCGATCGCGACGACTGCGGTGGCGACGAACGCGCGGATCATCAGTGCGCCGAGATCAGCGCCTCGCGGCGATCGTCGCCGACGAACGCGCGCTGCACCACACGACGCTCGCCTTGGCCGCGTCGCGATGCCAACGTGGCGCCGGCGAGCATCAGCTCGCACAGCTCGCCGAACGAGATGCCCGCGGCGTCGGCGATTTTCGGCAACAGGCTCGTCGGCGTGAGGCCCGGCACGGTGTTGACCTCGAGCACGAACTCGTTACCCGATTCGCTGACCATCATGTCGACGCGCGTCGCGCCGCGACAGCCGAGCGCCATGTGCGCGCGCAGCGCTTGTGCGAGCACCCCGCGATAGCGCTCCGGCGACACCCGCGGCGGCACGAAGTACTCGGTCGCGCCCTTCGTATATTTGTTCTGATAGTCGTAGAAACCCGACCGCGGCGCGATCTCGACCGCGCCGAGCGCGCGGTTGTCGACGATCGCGACGGAGACTTCCATCCCGGCGATGAAGCGCTCGACGAGGATCTCGTCGTCGAAGGCGAGCGCGCGCTCGATCGCGGCCGGCAGCTCCGCCTCGGTGCGCACGATCGTCACGCCGACCGAGCTGCCTTCGCGGATCGGCTTGACCACGCATGGAAATCCGAAGTCGCCGTGGATCGATCCCAAGTCGGCCGTGTCGGCGGCGGTCATCGTGTAGTACGCGGGCGTCGGCAGGTTGTGGAGCCGGAACAGCTCCTTGGCCTTGCCCTTGTGCATCGCGAGCGCCGAGGCGAGCACGTCGGAGCCGGTGTACGGGATGCCGAGCAGCTCGAGCACGCCTTGCACGCAGCCGTCCTCGCCCATCCTGCCGTGCAGCGCGACGAACGCGACGTCGGGCTGTTCCTGGCGCAGCGCGACGTCGACATCACCGTCGACGTAAATCGGCACGACCTCGTGGCCGCGCTCGCGCAAGGCCTCGATCACCGCTTCGCCCGTGCGCAGGGACACCTCGCGTTCACTCGACAACCCGCCGAGTAGAACTCCGATCTTTTGCGACTGCATCGAACCGCTCCTTTGCACGACAAAACGCTCCATGATCCCGCCCGTATTTCGAACGTACGGGCCGCCGTGTGACCGGGCAAATTTTGGGCGGCAGTTGACGGCTATTCGACGGGCGGGGTACGAAGCGACGCAGATGGCCAAAAAGAAGACCGCCGAGGATTCCGCCCCGGCGAAGCCGAAAAAAGCCGCCTCGCGACCGACCAAGCCCGCCGCGAAGAAAGCGCCGGCCAAGAAGCCGTCGCCGCGCGGCAAGAAAGACACCGTCGAGACCGCGGCCGCCGCGCAGCCCGTCCAGGGCGAGGCCGCACCGGCCGCCCATGACGACGTGAACGTCGAAGACGCGGTCATCGTCGCCGAGACGATCGAGCCGGCGCTCACCGAAGAGGAGCGCGAGCTGACGGCGATCTACGGTGACGATGCGTCGGGCACTCCCGCCGTCGCGCACGTGGAATATTCCGACCGCCAGACCCGCGACGAGGACCGGCCGATGATGCCGGAGATCAACGCGCGCGAAGAGCGCAAGCATCAGTGGCAAGAGCGCCGCGACCGCCGCAAGCAGCGTCGCGACGAGCGCCAGCAGCGCCGCGAAGGTCCACCGCCGCAACACGGCCAGCAGCCGCAACAGCACGGCCAGCACAACCAACCGCACCGCGAGCGCCAGGCGCACGACACCATCCCGCACGTGCCGTCGATGGCGCAGCCGCACGTGCCACGGGGCTCGAGCCCGCAGCTGTCGCTGCAGATGCCGATCAACGGCCACGATCACGACGCGCTCGCCCGCGTCGGCACGCCGCTCGGCGACGCCGCCGCGGCCGTGTTCGCGCAGCTGCGCAATGGCCAGCCGCTGCCGGTGCGCCAGCTCGCGGCGATGATGCGCAAGCGCAGCTTGGTCACGCAGGATCCCGAGCAGCTGTGGCCGCAGCTCAAGGCCGAGCTGCTCGGCGACGAGCGCAGCTACCGTACGCTCGGCTTGCGCCCGCGCATCGTGTATCGCGGCCGCGACCTGTTCGCGCCGGGCCCGGTCGCGATGAGCGCGACCGCCGAGGTCGAAGCCGCGATGGCGAGCGCGCTGTCGAAGCTCGCCGGCGCGACGCATCGCGCGCTCGCGCAGCGGATCGCGAAGGCGTCGGCGGCCGGGTTCGAGCGGCTGATCCACGCGTTTCTCGTCGCCGCCGGCTATCGCGAGATCGACTGGATCAAGCGCGTCGGCGGGATCAGCTATGCGACCGCACAGGCGCCCGGGCTCGCGCGCACGGTGCTCATCAGCTCGCGCTCGGGAGATCAAGCGATCGATCGCCGCGGCATCGGTGAATTGCGCGTCGGCGTCGAGGCCAAGAACCTCGTCGCCGGCATCCTGTTCGCGCCGCGCGAGCTGTCGGAGGACGCCGAGCAAGAGCTCGAGCGCGCCGGCCGATCGATCTCGGTGATGTGCGGCGACTCGCTCGTCGCGGCGCTGATCGCGGCCGGCGTCGGCGTGGTGAGCGCGGCGGCGCCCGTGCACTACCTCGACGACCAGTTGCTCGAAGAGCTGCTCGCCGGCTGATGCCGTTTCTCGGCCGCGCACCGTACGAGCAGGTCCTCGCCGATCAGCTCGCGGCGCGCGAGCGCGTGTGGTCGGGCGACTCCGGCACCATCATCTTGTGCGAGCACCCGCCGGTCATCACGCTCGGCCGCTCGGCGAATCGCGCGAACATCCTCGGCGCCGGTGACGTGCCGATCATCCAGATCGAGCGCGGCGGCGACGTGACCTATCACGGCCCCGGCCAGCTCATGATCTACGCGATCGTGCGGATCAAGAGCGTCGTCGCGTTCCTCGAGACCGTCGCGCACGCGCTCGCGGAAACGGCCGCCGCATTCGGCGCGGCCGGCGCCGAGTTTCGCCGCGATCCGGCCGGGCTCTGGCTCGGCGACGGCAAGCTCGCGGCGTGCGGCATCCACGTCGCGCGTGGCGTGCCCGTGCACGGCTGGGCGTTGAACGTCGCGACGCCGCACGACGCGTGGCGAATGATCGTGCCGTGCGGGCTCAGCTGCGCGCAGCAGGTCTCGATGATCGACATCGCCGGTCGCGATATCACCGTCGCCGCCGTGGCAGCCGAGCTCGAGCCAAAACTCGCGCGCGCTTTGTTGTAAGGTGCCGCATGGCTCGCATCGTCGTCCTCTACAACACCGACTACGACGCCGAGCAAGCGGAGCACGCGGGCGTCGACGTGACCTCGGTGCGCGAATCGGCGCGCGCGATCGCCGGCGCGCTCGTCGAGACCGGTCACACGGTCGAGCTGACCGGCGTGCACGGCGTCGACGTCTACGCGTGCCTCGCGCGGCTGCGCGACATGCGGCCCGACTTGCTGTTCAACCTGTGCGAGTCGATGAACAACGAGTCGCGCAACGAGCCGACCTTCGCCGGATTACTCGACCTGTTCGAGATCCGCTACACCGGCGCCGATCTGCTCGCGCTTGCATCGTGCCTGCACAAGCAGCGCACGAAGGACATCTTGATCGCGCATCAGATTCCAACCCCGCCGTATCGCTTCATTCGCGACGCGGCCGAGCTGACCGACGTCGACGGCCTCGATTATCCGTGGTTCGTCAAGCTCGCCCACGAAGACGCGTCGCTCGGCATCACCGAGGCGAACGTCGTCGCGAGCGCCTCCGCGCTGCGCGCGCGCACGCGAGAATTGATCGAAGAGTTCGACCAGCCCGTGCTCGCCGAGCGCTACGTCGAGGGCCGCGAGATCAACGTGACGCTGCTCGGCAACGGCAGCGCGACGCGGATCTTGCCGCTGCACGAGATCGACTTCGCGGCGATGCCGGCCGATCGGCCGCGCATCGTCAGCTACGCCGCGAAGTGGGAAGAGGGCCACGTCGACTACGCCGGCACGAAGCCCGTGCCGATGGGCGCGAGCTCGCCCGAGCTGGTCGCGGCGATCGAGCGCGTGGCGCTCGCGGCGTTTCGCGCGGTCGAGCTGCGCGACTACGGCCGCGTCGATCTGCGCGTCGATGCCAGCGGCACGCCGTGGGTGATCGACGTCAATCCGAACCCGGATATCTCGCCCGATTCCGGTGTGACTCGCGCCGCCGCCGCGGCGGGGATGAGCCATCCGCAGCTGGTTTCGGAGATCGCGAAGATCGCGCTCGCCCGGTCCGCGCGGGCCTAGTCGGGCTCCGCATCGGCATCGCCGGGCTCGCCGGCGAGCCGGCGCAGCTTCTTCTGCAGGCCGAACCGCGACAGCCCGAGCAAGCGCGCCGCGACGGTCTGGTTGTTCTTCGCGCGCTCCATCGCGGCCGCGACGTACGCGTGCTCGGTCGCGGCGAGCGCGGGCTTGAGCCGCAGATCGTCGCCGGACATCGGCTTCGCAGGCTCGGGCCGCATCGCCGATGCCGCGACGACCTCGGGCAAGTCGCCGATGTCGATCGCGTCGCCCGCCATCGCGATCCCGCGGGCGAGCGCGTTCTCGAGCTCGCGCACGTTGCCGGGCCAGCGGTGTTGGCCGAGCGCGCGCAACGCGGCGCGCGTGAGCCGCGGCGCCTGCTTGTCGGAGCACAGCCGCGCGAGCAACGCCTCGACGAGCAGCGGCACGTCGCCGTCGCGCTCGCGCAGCGGCGGCACGGTGATCGTGATGACCTCGAGGCGGAAGCGCAGATCTTCGCGAAACGTCCCGCGCGACACGAGCTCGGCGAGCGAGCGCTGGCTCGCCGCGATCACGCGGACGTCGACTTGCCGCGTCTTGCTTTCGCCGACGCGCCGGATCATGCCGTCCTGCACCACGCGCAGGAGCTTGGCCTGCATCGCCATGCTGGTATCGGCGATCTCGTCGAGCAGCAGCGTGCCGCCGTCGGCGACCTCGAACAAGCCGCTGCGATCGCGGTCGGCGCCGGTGAACGCGCCGCGCACGTGGCCGAACAATTCGCTCTCGAGCAGCGGTTCGGGCACCGCGCTGCAGTTGATCGCGACGAACGCGCCGGCTTTGCGCGGCCCGTTCTCGTGGAGCGCGCGCGCGACGAGCTCCTTGCCGGTGCCGCTCTCGCCGACGATCACGACCGGCAGCGCGGTCGCGGCCGCGCGATCGACGACGTCGAGCATGCGCACCATCGCCGGCGAGCGCCCGACGATCTGCTCGTATGCGTGGCGCAGCCGCGCGCGGTCGGGGAGGTCGGCCTTGACGCGCACGAGCTCGGCATCGCGATCGGCGAGATCGGCGGCGAGCCGCGCGTTGAGCTCGTCGACCTCGCGCGTCGTGCGGCGCAGATGGTCGGTGAGCCGTGCGTTCTCGATCGCGATCGCGGCGATGTCGGCGAGCTCGCCGAGCACGGTGGCGGCCGCGTCGTCGAACGCGCCGCCGCGCAGCCGATGATCGACGTAGATGCACCCGGTGATCGCGCCGCGCTGGCGCAGCGGCACGGCGAGCACGGAGCGCAGCCGCAGCGCCGCGACCGACGCGGCGACCGCGAAGCGCTCGTCGATGCCGGCGTCGACCGTGACGACCGGCTCGCCCGTTTGCGCCGCGCGCTCCGCGATCGATCGGCTGACCGAACGTTCGCCGGCTTCGAGATCGGCGGCGGCGAAGTTGCGCGACACGACCGGTGCGAGCTCGCCGCCGGCTTCGCGCAGCAGCAAGAAGCCGCGCTCGGCGGCGGTGACCTCGATCGCGGTGTCGATCACCTCGTCGAGAATGCGCGTGACGTCGGGCTCGCTGTTGAGCCGGCGCGACAGCACGAGCAAGCGGCGCAGGTGCGCGTTGTCATGCTTCGGCGCGGGCAACGCCGGGGCGCCCGTGCCGGCGAGATCCGGATCGCGCTCGAGCGCGGCGCGAAACGCCGGCGCCGCGGCGGCGAGCATCGCGGCATGCGCCGCGCGCGCTCGCTCGGCCTCGCGCTTGGCGAGCGCGTCATCGCCGGCGAGCGTCGCGAGCTTCGACGCCACGGCGTGGCCGCGAAACGCGCGGTCGAGCCGATCGGAGTCGGCGGCGCGCGCGCCCGCGGCGGCGCATTGCGCGACCGCGTTCGCATCACCGCCGTGCACGAGCGCGAGCCGGCCGCGCGCGATGATCCAGCGATCGCGATCGTCATCGCTCGCGCACAAGCTCGCGACATCGATCGACGCCGGCGGTGCGTGACCGGCCTCGGCGAGCCCGACGTAGGCGCTGAGTTGCGCGTGGGCATCGCCGTTCGCGATCGCGATCGCCAACGCCTCGCGATCCGCGCGCTCGCTCGCCGTGCGGTCGCCGAGCCGGCGATGCGCATCGGCGAGCACGAGCAGTGCGAACGCGCGCAGGTGCGGCGCGCCCGTCGCCTTGTCGAGCGCGGCGCGCGCCGCATCGCGAGCGTCGGCGGCTTGACCGACCGCGACGAGCGCATTGCCGCGGTTCAAGTCGGCGGCGATCTGCTCGGTCGTCGCGCCGAGCTGCGCGAACACGCGGCTCGCGGCGGCGAGTCGCGGCAGGGCTTCGCTCGCGCGCCCGCGCTCGGCGAGCACGGTGCCGAGGTTGAGCTCGGCGGTCGCCGC
>DATBAS010000210.1:0-151992 GCA_036271395.1 Kofleriaceae bacterium | reverse complement strand
GACTTCGTCGTCGGCGGCCGGGGTCTCGCCCGGCAACTGCGCACCTTCGGCGTAGAACCGATGGATGAATTGCACCTTGTCGAGGAGATCCTCGGCCGGGTACGCGCAGAAATAGAACACGCTGTCCTTCTGGCGAATCTGAGTAGCTAGCATTTGCCCCCCACGCTGCGCCGTGAGCTTAACGCCACGACAGGGCGCCGTCGCCCGTATCGAACGCGTTCGTGTGCTCGTCGATCCAGGCGGCGAGATCGCTCCCCGGGTTCGGCAGATCGAACACGGCATAGCCGTCGAAGGCGGTCGCGGCCAGCCGGCGCCCGGTCGGCGCCACCTCGATCGCGCCGGAGAGCGGCAACAGGCCCGGCAGCGACCACCGCGCCAGCGACGGGAGCTCGACGATCTCGAGCTTGTTCTGGACGCCCGGCACGGCGACCCACGACCCGCCGCCGCCGATCGCCGGGTTGTAGCTCGACGCCGAGACCAGCTGGTGGACCTTGCCGGTCAGCTCGACGCCGTACACGGACTTGTCCTCGCAGATCACGACCAGGCCCATCGGCGATGGCTCGACGTGAATGATCGGGCGCGGCAGCACCGCGAGCGGCCGCAGCGTGCCCGTGGTCGGCCACAGGTCGAGCCGCGTCCCCGTGGCGATCACCGCGTCGCCGGCGCGATCGCTCGCGAGCAGCGTGTCATCGGTCGAGGCGATCCGCAGGTGGTCGATCGCCCCGCCGGCAAGCGCGCCGCGTACGAGCTCGCCGCTCTTGCCGAGCGCTACGAAGCGATCGCGGCCGAGCGCGCGCACGAACGCGAGCCCACCTTCGACTTTCGCGAGCTCGCGCGGTGGCCCGCCGCGGTCGCTGAGCAACACGCGCGAGCCCTTGGCCTCGCCGAGCAACACGCCGTTCGGCACGAGGATGCCGAACAGCGATAGGTCGCCGTGGACGAGGTAGTCGACGGCGGCTTTGCCGACGTGCGCGACCGCGAGCGCCGCCGTCTTCGCATCGACCTGCTCGTAGAGCAAGGCGCGGCCGTCGATCGGGTCGCGATCGGCGAGCCGCGCGAATAACGGCAGCGCGGGATCGATCGCGGTACGCGCGCCGGTCTTGACGTCGTACCAGTACAAGCCGCCGGAATCGCGATCCGGCCACATCAGCATCGATTCGTTGTCGATGAACGCGCCGTCGAAGACGCCGTCCTTCGGCACGAAGCGCGGCAGCACGTCGGCGAGGTCGTAGACCAACACGAGCCCGGCGCCGGCGATCGCGAGCCGCGTGTGATCGCGCCGGCTGGCGAGCCGTGCATCCGACAGCGGCACCGGCAAGATCAGCGTGCCGGTCACGCCGTCGTTGAAGAACGCGATCGAGCCCGGCGACGTCTGCGTGACCTCGGTGCCGTGTGCGAGCTGCGCCGCGAACAGCGAGCCGGCCACGCTGCGCCGGCCGGTGTACTGGCCGTCGGCGAACGTCACGATGCTGTCGCCGGTCGCGGCATCGAGCAAGCGGCCGCGGTACGTCAGGCCCACCATGTGATTGACGCCGGGCACGATGATCGAGCGCGCGGTCCAGCCGCCGTTCTGACCACGCGCGAGCTCGATCGGCCCGGCGTTCGGCGTGATGCCGGCGAAGCGCCCGTCGGTTGCGGCTATGATCACGAGCTCACCCGGCCGCGACAGCAGCACGTTGCCCGACGCTGCATCGACGATCGCGGTTTGCGACGCGTCGGTGAGCGCGAGCGTCGCGCCATCGGGCGATACCGCGACCGAGCCCACGCGATGATTCGGCCAATACGATGTGACCTTGCCGGTCGCGACGTCGGCGAGCTTCGCGGTGCCGGCGTCGTCGACGAACGCGAGCCGCGCGCCGAGCTCGTCGAGCCGGAGATCGCGCGCGATCCCGATCGGCATCGGCAGCATGCGCGCCGTGCGCACGTCGAGCGTGGTCGGCGGTGCCGCGTGATCGTCGACGAGCAACAGCCGGCCGTCGGCGAGCCAGTGCGCCGTGCCGGCGAACGCGTGCGTGTAGAGCTCGCGCCGCGTCTCGAGGTCCCACACGTGCAGCGCGCCTTCGGTCGTGACCTCGGCGAGCCGCGTCGCGGTGCGATCGAGCTCGAGCACCCGTGGCGCGCCGCCCGCACGCACGGCCCACGGCACCCCGCGCGAGACCGCCGCGACGGCGAGCGCGCGCGCCTCGGGCAGCTTCGGCGAGTCGGCGTGAAAGTCGCGCATCAGCGCCAGCGTCGCGGTCGGGTTCGTATCGAGCTGGGCGCGCGCTTGCGTGAGCATCAGCTCGTCGTTGTGCGCGCGCATCTCGGTCTCGGCTTCGAGCGCCACCTTGCGCTGGGCGACGGCATCGCGCTCCGCCGCGCGCGCGATGTCGCGCTCGACGAGGATGCGATGCACGCCGATCCACGCGAGCACCGCCAGCGTCGCGAGTGCGAGCGCGGCGACCGACAGCGGTGCGCGGTGCCGGCGCGCGTAGCGCACGACGCGTTCACGCCGCGTGTAGCGGTGCGCGGCGACGAGCTGACCGGTCAGGAACGCGCGCACGTCGTCGGCGAGGCGCTCGGCATCGGCGTAGCGATCGCGCGGCTCGAGCGCGAGCGCCTTCTCGACGATCGCGTGGAGCTCGGCGGGCGCGGTCGGCGCCGCCGTCGCGATCGGCACGATCCTGCGCTGGATCGTCGACGCGATCACGTCGGTCGGTCCGCCGCCCCCGATCGGCGGCCGGCCCGCGAGCAGCTGGTACAGCGTCGCGCCGAGCGCGAACACGTCGCCGTGCGCGGTCGAGCCTTCGCCGCGCGCTTGTTCGGGCGGCATGAAGCCCGGCGTGCCGAAGACCGCGCCGGCTTGGGTCTGCAAGCTGTCGGCGGGCGTCGGCGCATCGTCATCGTCGATGCTGTCATCCTCGCCGATGACCTTCGCGAGGCCCCAATCGATCACGATGGTCTCGCCGTTCTCGCCGACGAGGATGTTCGCGGGCTTGAGATCGCGATGGATGATGCCGCGGCGATGCGCGTGACCGACCGCGTCGATCGCGGCGAGCAAGTTCGGCAGCAGCGCGAGCCGCTCGGGCAGCGTCTTTCTGCGCTCGAACATCTGGTCGAGTGGCCTGCCGGTCACGCGCCGCATCACGTAGAACGGCCGGCCGTCGCCCGTACGGCCCGAGTCGTAAAGCGGAACGATCGACGGATGCTCGAGCCGCGCGGTGATCTGCACCTCGCGCTCGAATCGGCGCTCGACGGTCGAGCCGCCGCGCGGCAGCACTTCTTTGACGGCGACCGTGCGGCCGAGCTGGACGTCGAACGCTTCGACGACGCGGCCCATGCCGCCGCGGCCGAGCTCGGCACCCAGTCGGTAGCGCTCCGCGCCCGGCGGCGCGAGATCCGGAATCGTCGCGCGGCGCTCGCGGTTATGATCCGGATCGTCCGCGTCGCTGCTCGCCGGCATCGTGTCGGCGTCGCCCGACGGATGTGCGTCGCCCGACGCAGCCACGCTAGTCGATGTCCCAGTCGACGTCGGACATGCTGTGATCGCCGCGCTCGCCGCGAATATCGACCGCGCGCGTGCGCTCGTCGTTGCGATTCGGGTTCTGCGACCGTGCGCCCGGGCTGATCGCGTCGATGTGCGCGAGCCGCGTCGCTTCGCCATCCGATGCCTCTTCCATCATGCGCGAGTCCGGAACCGTCGCGCTGTTGAGGAACTTCGGCGAGTCGCCGACGAGCGTGTTGAGGCCGTCGTCGATCGCGCCGTCGTCGAACAAGCGGTTCTCGCCGAGCCGCGTCGGCAGATCGTCGAACGACGCGTTCGGATTCGTGCCGGGCCTGACGCCGCGGACCTGCGCGAGCAGCTCCGACTCGGCCACCGCGCGCGTCGGCTCGTCGAACGGCTTGGGCAGCGGTGCACGTGCACGCGCCGGCTGAGCCTGCGGCGGCAACGGCGGCGGCGCGGTGCGCTTGGGCCCGCGCGTCGAGCTCGGCACGTTCGCCGGTGCGGACGCCTGCGCGCCGGGCTTCTTCTTGCCACGCGCCTGCGCGAGCCCGACGACGACCGCCGGCTTTGCAGGCACGTCCGGGCGCATGACCGGCGGCGGCGGCGGCGCGGCCTCGTCATCGAAGTCGAAATCGTACTGCTTCGACGGCGGCACGCCGACGAACACCTGCGAGTCTTCGTCGGCCAACCGGCCGCCTTCGTCGCGGAGCATGCGCAGGATGCGCGTGCGCTCGCCTGCCGTCAGCGAGTCGCGCCGGCCGTGGCCGGTGAACTGGCTGCTCGCGCGACCGTGCTTGGGGCCGCCGGACGCGAACTCCGACAGCGGCATCGGCGAATCCAGCCGGCGCTTGCCGGTCACCGGCGGCGGCGTGGCCGGCCGCTTGTTGTTGATCTGATGGATGCCCGAGCGGTCGCGGCTGATCGAGAAGATGCTCGTCGCCGAGCGCAGCCACTTGCGCGGGCCGCTGACCGGCTCGGGATCGAACGACGGCATGATCGGCGGGCGCGGCACCACCGGCGCGCGGCGGCGCGGCTCGTGGCCCGTGCTGCCGCCGAGGATCTGCGCGGCCGCACGTGCGGCGTCTTCCGGGCACTCGACGGTGCGCGATGCGACGAGCCGGCGCAGGATGTCGTCGGTCTTGCCCATCTGATGCTGGTGCGGCCGCTGGACGAACTGGATGCCCATCTTCTCGAGCCACTGCACCGGAGGATCGGCGCCGATCAGCACGAACGCGCCGTCGTTCGGGTAGCGCTTCTGCGAGCCATCGGCGAGCGCGACGACGACCGATTCGTGATCGAACTCGAGCACCTGCGAGCCGAGCTTCGCCTTGACGCGGCCCTCCGACGCGTACGCTTCGATCGCGCTCTTGTTCTTCGGCGCGGCGCGATTGAAGCCTTTGCCGCGGTACGAGATCATCACGCGCGCGCCGGCATCCGACAGCGCGAGCGCGGCCTCGCACGCCGAGTCGCCACCGCCGACCACGAGCACGTTCTTGCCACGCCAGTCATCGGGATCGTCGAGCAGGCTGAAGATCTTCGGCAGGTTCTCGCCCGGTACTTGAAGCGTGCGCGGCTTGCCGCGCGTGCCGATCGACAGCACGACGCGCTGCGCGCGATAGCTCTCGACCGTCGAGCGGATCTCGAACGCGCCGTCGCCGTGCTTCTGCACGACCTCGACCGACTCGCCGCGATTGATCTTGAGGCCCACGCGCTCGATCAGCTCTTCCCAGATCGGGATCAGCTGCTCCTTCGACGAGTCGAACACCGGTAGGTACGACAGGTTCAGCGTGTCGTACGGCTCGGCCATCACGAGCTTGCCCTTGGGATAGCGCGCGATCGTCGACGCGATCAGCTGCTCTTTCTCGAGCACGACGTACGACAGGCCGCGCTGGATGCACGTGAGCGCCGCCGAGAGACCGCCCGGGCCGGAACCGACGATCGCGACATCGAACGTGTTCGGTGCGCGGCCGAGCATGCCTGGCCGCAACCCCGTGGTCAGCATGTGCTCGACGACCGCGCGGCCCAAGTTCGCCGCGCTCTTGACGAGCGGCTTGCCTGCGACCTCGCCGATCAAGTACTGGCCCGGCACGGCCGTCTGGAAGACGTCATCGATCTCGGGAACCGCGAGCGGCGGCGGTACGCCGCCTTCGGGGAACATCACGAGCGCTTCCGTGGGGCACGCGAACATGCACGCCTCGCACTGGATGCAGTCCTCGAAGCGAAGCACGCGGCTCTTGTTCGCGACGAGGTCGAGCACGTTCGTCGGGCAAACCGCCACGCACGCGTCGCAACCGGTGCAGCGATCGTCGTTGATGTCGTGGACCAGCACGCGCGGGCCTACGACCGCCGCAGGCGCGATGTGCGCTTGGTGGCGCCGACGGGCGGACAGCATCGTGAACGTCGCCATCAACAGGACAGCGAAGCCCCCGAGTGCCAACGGCACGACCCAGGTCACGACGTAACTGTACCGCAGATCGTGCTCACGTGACGCGCTGCGAACCTGCCGGAAAAGCTCGCAGTTATCGATCTACGTGTCGCTTGAGGAATTGTTCGACCTCGGCGGCGAGGCTCGCGACGTCGCGGCCAGCGACGGAGATCGGCGCACCGATCGTCACGTCGACGCGCTTGCCGCGGTGCATCGTCTTCGTGCCGCGCTTGAAAATATCGATCGTGCCTCGGATGGCGACCGGCACGATCGGCGTGTGCGAATCGAGCGCGAGGTGAAAGCCGCCCTTCTTGAGCGCGCCGATCCGGCCGTCGTACGACCGCGTGCCTTCCGGCGCGATCCAGATGCTGACGTCGTCATCGAGCAGCTCGCGCGCTTTGTGGATCGACTCGACCGCGCGCGCGTGGTTACCGCGATCGACCTCGATGAACTCGGCGGCGCGAATGCCGCGGCCCCAGAGCGGGATCTCGAACAGCTCCTTCTTCGCGAGCATCCGGATCGTCCGCGACGGCAGCGTCGCGTACAGCATCGGGATGTCGAGGTGGCTCTGGTGGTTCGACATGTACACGTACGCGCGATCGAGCGGGACGCGCTCACCACCGGTCGCGCGCAGATCGACGTCGAGCAATTCGACGACACGACGACCGAACCAGCGCGCGCGCTCGTCGATGTTGTCGCGGGTGAGCGTTCCGCGCACCGCTTCGACCAGCGAAGGTGCGGTGATTCGCGCCATCGCACCCATCACGCGCAGACTGTCGATGACGCTCACCTTGAGAGCATTTTACTCCTGTGTGGGATACGTGTGCATGCTCACGGGCAAAAGCACGTGCGTGATAATCTCGAACGCGATGGCTCGCGCGCTCGGGGTGCTGCTGGTGATCCTGTGCGCCAGCACGGCATTCGCCGACCCTATCGATCGCAACATCAAACAACTCGCGAGCGAGAACAGCTACAAGGTCCGGCTCGCCGCCGCGCTCGCGCTGTCGAAATCGAAGGATGCGCGCGCCGTGCTCGCGGTCGCCGACGCGCTTTCGCACGACGAAGATCCGACCGTGCGCCGCGTCGCCGCGCTCGCGCTCGAAAAAATGATCGACATCCATACGCCCGACGATGCAAAGCAGCTGGGCCTCGGCGCGCTCGAAGCCGCCGCGGCGAACGACGCCGACGAGCGCGTGCGCGGCACCGCCGAGACCACGCTGCGCGCGCTCGCGAGCGTGAAGAAGCGGCCGAAGCCGCCCACCGCGCACGGTGAGCCGCCGCCGGTGTTCGTCAACATCGACGCGACGATCGATCAATCGCGCAAGGCGCCGACCGACGCGCCCGATCGAATCACCCGCGTCGTCAAACAGAACATCGAGAAGACCGGCTACGCCACGTCGTGGACCGGCGGCTTGCCGACCCAAGCCGATCTGGCGCAGGCGAGCACGCGCGCGTTCATCGTCGCCGCGACCGTGAAGAAGATCGACATCTCGAGAGTCGGTCACCAGATCGAGGTCGCGTGCACCGTCGCGATTCGCATCGCGCCCTGGGCCGGCAAAGACGGCGGCGAAAAATGGGAGGCCAACAAAGCCGCGTCGGCGACCGGCTCGGCGAAGGCGATGACCGGATCGAGCGATCGCGAAGTCTCGGGCGGCATGCGCGACTGCCTCGAAGCTGTCTCCGAAGACGTCACGGCGCGCCAGGTGCTGCCGTTCCTGCGCCAGCTGGCAACGGCCGGGTCGTGACGCGCTACTGCAGCTCGCAGTAGCCGTTGTTGCACGCCGGCTTCGCAGCCGGACAATCGGCCGGACCGCCGCACGCGACGCAATCCGAGCCGGCGGTGCCGCCGGTGACGTTCGCTTCGAAGTAGCAGCCGCACTGGTAATCCGGCGAGTATGTCGCCAGCGGGCCCATCTCCGCCGTGCGCGACACCGTCATCGCGCAGTCGGGCACGAAGCCGATCGTCGTGATCGCGTCGAGCACCTGCTGGTCGGGTCGCGTCAACGTGAACTTCGTGATCAGCGCTCCGGCGGCGGCGGTGGGCTGGCCGTTGTTGACGGTCGCGATGAAGTGCATCGGTCCCCAGACCGCGTAGTGACCGTCGCGCACGTTCTGCTTGTCGCGCGTGAACAGCGTCGAGTCTGGATAGTACGCGCAGTCCTGATCGGGTCCTTTGAACGCCAGGATGCGCAGGCGCGAGCGCTCGGGATCGGCGAAGTCGGTGCCGACGATGCCGATCGCTTGCTCGGCCTGCGCCGGCGACACCGCCTCCATCCCGGAGACCACGGCGCCGGTGCCGCCGCGGTCGATGCCCCACCATTGCGCGGCGTTGATGTTGATCGCGCGCGAGATCATGTTCTGTGTGCCGGAGCTCGAGTTGCGCACGAAGTACAGCGACGGATCGGTCCACGGCGCCGCGTTGCTGTACGAGTTGCCGGCGCCGAACACGACGTGCGCCATCTCCGAGCTGATCGTCGTCTGATCCGAGCTCGCCGGCACGACCATGACCATCACCTCGATCGGACCGTGGTAGTCGCCGAACGCGCTGCCGAGCGCGAAGGTCGAGTTGCACGTCGTCGAGAACACGTCGGAGACGGCGACGTCGAGCGATGCGCCCGAGCCGAACGTGCACGCCTGCGACGTGCCGTCGGGGTTGAACAGCAGGGCCTGCTTGCCGACGATGTCCTTGACGACCCGCTTCGACAGGTTCGGATCCATCATCTGATCGACGCCGGTGCACGAGCCCGACGGCTGATAGGCGATCTGATACGGCGGCGTTTCCGCGGCGAGCAGCGGCGCGATCACCGACAAGAATGGCTGCGCCTCGGTCGAGCCCGACAGCACGACCGTGTTGCGCGACGCCGGATCGACGCAGGGCGGCATCGCGGGAGGCGTCGGCGCATCGACGGTCGATCCGGCCGCGGCATCGGGCGGCGCGACCGTCGCCGGCGCGGTGTCGTTGGAGCCGCACAGGCCGATCCGCATGCAGTTGTCGAAATCACCGCACGTCGCGGCGCTGCATTGGTTCGCGAAATCCGACGAGCCCATCGGCTCGCCCTGGAAGCAATCCGATGGACCGAGGCCGGACTCGATGCACGCGCCGCTCACGCAATACGGGTGACCGCCGAAATGCGCGCAGTCGCTATCGCTCGCGCACTGGGTCTTGTCGTGGTCGAGCAAGAAGCTGCACGCGGCGCCGAACAGTGCGAGCACGATCGCGATCGTGAATAAGCGCCTCATCGGAACGACCCCGCGATCATCATGCCGCCCGGTAACAACGCGGCGTGCACCTCGGTGCCGCCCTTGTGCCGCGTCAGCGTCCAGTACAACGAGAATCCGCCGGCGATGATCGCGGCGGCGCCGAGCCCATCGGCGATCGCGGACAGCGTGGTCACGCGCGACGACTTGCTGTCGAGCTCGTTCGGATCGGCGGGGAACGTGTTGCGCAGCGTCGACAGCTGGCTCGATGTATTCCACGCGATCGCGCCGACGGTGATCGCACCCGCGGCCAGCGCGCCGGTCGCGATCCAGCCGCCGATCGCGAGCGTCGTGCGATCGGTCGGCTCGGCCTGCGCGGCGGGCGACAGCGGCTGCGCGCCGTTGTCGCCGCCCGGCGCCGCGAGGTCGATCTCGAGCTTGACGAGATCGCCGGCGGCCACGTCGACGTAGCGGGTCTCGGGATTCTGGCCGTTATGCAGCACCGTGATCTTGCGGTGGCCGATGCTGACGTCGATCGCCGCCGACAGCGGCGCCTTGCCTGCGAGCTCGTCATCGACGGTGATCTCGGCGCCCGGCACGTTGGTCGTCACCATGACCTTGCCGACGCGCGCCTTGAGCGTCTTGATCGCGGCGCGAACTTCCACTTCGTGCGACGGGCTCTCGCCCGACTGCTGCACGTACTGCTCGAACGCGCTGAGCGCTTCGGCGTAGTTCTGCAGCTGGTAGTAGGTCTGGCCGAGGTTGTAGAGCACGGCCGCGTTCGGCGCGATCTCGTACGCCTTCTTGAACTCGACGAGCGCGGCGCGATAGTCGGCTTCGTTGTACATCGCGACGCCGCGATCGAAGTGCTCGCTCGCCTGCTTGGTCGGCGATTCCTGCGGATCCGCAGAGGCCGTCGCCGAGGCCAGCGCCAGCAAGATTAACAGCTGCTTCATAGGCTAGTTCCCATAGGGGTTGTTGGGGTCGATCTGGCGATGCGGCTTGCTGCCGCCGTTCGGGTTCACTTCGACCGGCTGTTGCGGTTGTGGTTGTGGTTTCGGCGTCTCGACCGGCGCGGGCGACGGCGGCGCCGCGACGACGAGCGGTTGCGGCGGCGGCGGCGGTTGCGGCGGAGCCTTGTGCACGATCGCCGGCGCGATCCGCGTGTGCACCACGTGCGTGTCACTCGGCGTCGGCACGCGATCGAGGCGAACCTCGAGCGAGACCGGCCCGTCGAACGCGACCGCTTCGGTCTTCGCGATGTAGCCGGCCGCCGAGACCTTGATCTGATGCATCGCGCCGTCCTCGACGTACTTGCCGTGGAACGGGTTGTTCGCGATCGACGCGCCGTCGATCTCGAGCGCGGCGCCTTCGGGCTCGCAGCGAATGTCGATCTCGACGAGCTTGGACGGCGACGGCGGCGGCGGCGACGGTGGCGGGGCCGGAGTCTGCGGCATCGCGAGCGGCGGCGTCGGCGGCGTCGGCGCTTGTGCAACCGCCGCCGGCTTGTCGTGCGGATGCGACAGCACCGTGTACAGCAAGCCGCCGACGGCGATGCCGCCGATCATCGCGGCCGGCAACACCCACCACTTCGCGCGCCGCGGCGCCGGCGGATGCACGCGACTCGGCGATGCCGCGATCACGGCACTCGGCGCTTCGACGTCGAGCGAGCCGACTTGGCGCTGCGCGGAGTGCGATCCCGATACGCGCGGCTCGACGTTCGACGGCGTCGACATACCCGCCGGTGGCTCGGCGACCGGCGTACGCGCGTCGGCCGGCGAATACGACACGTCGATGATCGGCAGGTCGTCGTCTTCTTGCGCTTCGCCGGTGCGCACGCGCGCGACATACTTCTCGATCATCGCGCTCGTGCGCGCGCGATCCTCGCGGAACAGCTCGCGCACCGCCGCGCCGACCTCGCGGTTGCCGACGGTCGTATGCAGGCTGTTGAGGTAGGTGTCGAGCTCGGCCTGCATCGCCGACGCCGAGTGGTAGCGGTGGTCGCGATCCATCGCGAGCGCCTTCGCGCAAATGTCGTCGAGGATCGGCGAGACGTCGGGTTTGATCGCCGACGCGCGCGGCAAGTCGACGCGCGCGATCAAGTCGCTCAAGATCTTCTGCTCGCTCTCGCCCTGGTGCAGCGAGCGCCCGGTGAGGATTTCCCACATCATCACGCCGGCGCCGAAGATGTCGGCACGCGCATCGACGCGCTCCCCGCGCGCCTGCTCGGGCGCCATGTACGACAGCTTTCCCTTGAGCACGCCGGCACGCGTCTCGACCACCGAGTCGATCGTCTTCGCGATGCCGAAGTCGAGCAGCTTGATCTGGCCGTCGAACGTGACGAACACGTTCTGCGGGCTGATGTCGCGGTGCACGATGCCGAGCACCGTGCCGTCGTAGTCTTCGAACGTGTGCGCGTACTCGAGCCCGGTCAGCACCTCCGACAACACGCGCAGCTGCATCGCCAGCGTGAATGTCGTGGTGTGGAGGTGACGGGCTCGTCGCCGCACGCGCTCGAGGCCGCGGCCATCGAGGTAGTCCATCGCCATGAAGTAGCGAGTGCCGTCTGCACCGACTTCATTGGTCTGAACGATATTTGGATGATTCAGCCGGGCAGCCAGCCGGGCCTCTTCGAGGAACATTTTTAGGAACGCTGGTTCTTCGGTGAGCTCTGGCTTGAGCTCCTTGACGACCAGGAGCTTCGAGAACCCGGCTGGCCCTTGAGCCATTGCGAGGTAAACGATCCCCATCCCGCCTCGCGCGATCTCTGCGATCAGGCGATATTTCCCCAGCGTCCTCGGGCTTTCCGAGTACACAATGAGTAAGCGTCAACGCTACGTGTGACGATTCCGCTTCGCGCCCGTGACAAGCATGGAACCAGCTACGATCGCCGCGCAACTGCGCGAGATCGCGATCTACTTCGATCTCGACGGAGACCGGCGTCGAGCGATGGCATACGAAAAAGCTGCGCGTTCGATCGAGGCCACGAGCGGGCTTTCATTGTTGATTCACGAAGGTCGGCTCGAAGAGCTGCCCGCGATCGGTCCATCGATCGCGCGCGTGATCGGCGAGCTCGCGCGAACCGGGAGCTCGAGCGTGCTCGAAGTGCAGCGCGCGAAGTGGCCGGCCGTCATCGTCGAGCTCGCGCATCTGCCGTATGTCGGCGTGACCAAGGCGCGCCAGCTTCACGACGCACTCGCGCCGATCGATCTCGATCAGGTCGCCGCGGCATGTCGCGACCATCGCGTCCGGGATGTCCCGGGCTTCGGCGAGATCAGCGAGCGCAAAGTCCTCGCCGCGATCGAAGAGCGCCGGCTGCACGGCGTGCGCGCGCTTCACGTCGACGCCGAAGAGCGCGCGCTGGCGATCGCCGCGCATCTTCGCGGCGAGCCGACCGTGCAGCGCGTCGAGATCGCCGGCGATGTGCGCCGCTGGATCGAGATCGCCGAGCAGCTCGGATTCGCCGTCGCGACGAGCTCGCCCGATGCCGTGCTCGCGCGGCTGCGCGAGTTTCCGCTCGTCGCCGCCGCCGAGCTCGCCGGCGATGTGATCGACGCGCGGCTCGCCGACGGACTGCGCTGCCAGCTGCTCGTCGCCGAGCCCGCGCGGTTCGGCTGGGCGATGATTCGCGCGACCGGCTCGGCCGCACATGTCGAGCTGCTCCGCCGACGCGCGGGCTCACTCGATCTCGACACGCTCGTCGCGCCCGACGAAGCCGATGTCTATCGCGCGCTCGATCTGCCGTGGATCACGCCCGAAGTGCGCGACGGCACCGACGAGCTCGCGACCGATTTCTCCGACCTCGTCACGCTCGCCGACATCACGACCGCGTTTCATTGCCACACGACGTACAGCGACGGCAACGCTTCGGTCGAAGCGATGGCGAACGCCGCGCACGAGCTCGGCATGCGCGCGATCACGATCACCGATCACTCGGCTGCCGCGGCGTACGCCGGCGGGCTCGATGCCGATCGGTTGCGCGCGCAGCACGCCGAGATCGCGCAGCTGGCGCCGCCGGTGAAGATCCTGCGCGGCACCGAGGCCGATATTTTGGCCGATGGCGCGATCGACGTGCCCGCCGAGCTCGTCGCCGAGCTCGACCTGGTGATCGCGAGCGTGCACCAGCGGTTCAAGCTCGACGAAGCCGGCTCGACGCGCCGGATCGTCACGATGCTTCGTCAGCCGTTCTTCAAGATCTGGGGCCATCCGCTCGGCCGCATGGTGATGCGGCGCGAGCCGATTCCGCTGCGCGTCGACGAGGTGCTCGACACCGCCGTTGGCTCGCGCGTCGCGTTCGAGATCAACGGCGATCCGCATCGCCTCGACATGCCACCCGAGCTCGCGCAGCGCGCGGCGGCGCTCGGCATCCCGTTCGTCGTGTCGAGCGACGCGCACTCGACGCGCGGCCTGACGATGGTGCGGTGGTCGGTCGCGCTCGCGCGCCGCGCGCGGCTGCGCCGATCTCAGGTGCTCAATGCACTGCCGCCCGACGAGCTCGCCGAGCGGATTCGACCGCTCAACTGATCAGCGCGAGCGGGATCAGCGCGGAGAGCAGCGGCACCCACATCGGCTGGTGCAGCATGCCGATCGAGCACAGCATCGAGACGAGCAACAAGCCGAGGACGCGCGCGCGCGCGTACTTGCGGCGATGCACGGCGCTCAGGAACGGCAGCGCGAGATCGAACGGCACGAGCACGAGCGCGACCTCGTTGTAGCGAATACCGACGATGCCGGACACCGCGGCGAGCGTCCAGATCAGCACGCCCCAGCCGGCGAGCCACACGGTCGCCCACGCGAGCGCCGCGCGCTCAAACCGTTTGCGCCAGCGAGCAAACGCGAGCGGCAGCGCGAACACCAGCGCGATCGCGAACATCGGCCAGCGTCCACTCGACCCGGTGTCCGGAAACGCCGGGCCCGTGCGGCGCGCGAGCAGCTCCGGCGTCGCGCCGAGCCGCACGTAAAGCTCGCTGCGCAGCACGTCGGGATGAAACATGCCCTGCCACATCGTCGGTCTGCGATCGAGCGACCGGCCGATCAGGAAGTCGGCCAGGCCGCGCAACAATGGGTATTCGGCGAGCCCGCGATAGCCCAGCTCGCGAAACGTCAGCGGCAACCGGCCGTGCTCGCTCGATTCGTGGCTCAAGCCTCCGCCGGTCGCGTGGTCGACGATGTCGCGGATGCGCGTCGTGCAGTTGTCGAAGAAGTGATCGTAGATGTAGTAGCGCCCCGGCCCGTCGAGCTGCGCGAGCACCCGCGTCTCGACATCGCGCGCTTGCTCCGGCGAGAGCGCGAGCGTCTGCTGCCAGACGTCGCGGTCTTCGACTTCGTAGAACGCGAGCATCGTCGACTTGGGCTCGGCCTCGAGCCAGAACACCTGCTTGCCGCGCAGGAAGCCCCACACCAGCTCGCTCGTCGCGGCGAAGTTGGTGACGCCCCAGTTGAAGCAGATCGCGTCGCGCTTGGGATACGCGAGGCAGAGCGCGGCGTGGCCCCACTTCTCGAACAGCGACTCGCCTTCGCCGAAAGTCAGCACGCTGACGACGGGCGGCACGTCGCCGCGCATCACGATCGAGCCCGGCGCGAGCGTCGCCGGCTGGGCGAACGCTTGCGCAGCCAGCGCGCAGAGCACGACGAGCGACTTCACTGGGCGGGCTTGTCGAACGTCTTCGGATCGATCTTCGCCGCGAGCTCGACCTTGTCGACGACGAGCTTGGTGACGCGGCCGACCGTCTGGCTGTTGCGGTTGAACGCGACCTTGATCCCGGCAACGTCGCGGTAGTCGGCGAAGTCATCGGTCTCGCTTTGGCCCTGAGCCGCGAACATCGTGCGCGTCACGAGCTTGGTCTTCTGATCGATGAAGATCAGCACGTCGGGTCCGAACGGCGAGGCGAGCTTGACGACCGTCTGCAGCTTGCCGTCGATCGTATCGTCGGGGAGCGGCACGAGGTTCGCGGCCGGATCGGTCGCCTTGAGCAGAATGAGCTCCGGCTCGCGCCAGGCCTCGAACTGCGCGGCCGCCATGTCGTTGCCCGCCAGGTCGAACAGATCCGACGTGCTGGTCTTCGGGTTCGGCGCCATCTCCCAGCCGGTCTTGCCCGCGACCGTGACCACGACCTTGAGTTGCTTCGCGATCGTCGCGTCGACTCGCATGTGGTCGGGCAGGACGAAGCTCTTCTCGAGCTCGACCGGCATCGCCTGGTCTTTGATCGTCGTCGTGCCGCTCGACACCTCGTGGATCGACTTGATCGCGGCGAGCTTCGCTTTGCCGCCTTTCACGGCGAGCGCGTCGTTCAAGATCTTCTTCACCGCCTCGAGCTGCTTCGGATCGACGGGCCCGTCGGCCAGCCTCGGCTCCGGCGAGATCGGATCGGTGAACGAGACCTTCTCGTAGCGCCAGCCTTCTTTCTTGAGCTGCGGCTCGATGTCTTTGGCATCGCCGACCATCACGATCACGTAGTCGCGCGGGTCGATGATCTCGCTCGCCGCGCGGCGCGCCGATGCGCCGTCGACCTTCGCGACCTGCAGCGGATAGTTCTGCAGATATTCCACGCCGAAGCCGTGCAGCTCCGCGCCGATCAGCGCCGTACTCACGTCGCCCGCCGATTGGAACCGCATCTCGTAGCCACCGGCGAGGTTCGCGATCGCCGCGGCGATCTCGTCATCGCTGGGCCCGTCCTTCTCCATCTTCGCGAGCTGCGCGATGACCAGCTTCGCGGTCGAGACCGCCTCGGCGTTGCGCGTGAACGTCTGCGCGACGAGCGAGCCCTTGTCCATGTTGCGATCGAACGCCGAGCTCGCACCGTAGGCTTTGCTGCCTTCGACGCGCACGACTTTCATCAGCCGCGAGCTGAACGCGCCGCCGCCGAGCGCGTAGTTCCACACGAGCGTGTCGAAGAATCGCGGATCGTCGTGGCGGATGCCGAACTGAGCGATGCGGATGTGCGTCTGCGTTTGCCCTGGCTTGTCGACGAGCCGGATACGAATGCCCGACAGCCCGGGCTCCTTGTAGCTCGGCGTCGGCGGCACCGGCGCCTTGCGCCACGTGCCAAAGGCGCGCTCGAGCTCGCCTTTGATCGCCTTCGGATCGAAATCGCCCGCGACGACGAGCATCGCGTTGTTGGGCACGTACCACGTCTTCGCCCACGTCGTGACGTCGTCGCGGCGCAGCGCGTTCACCGACTGCTCGCTGTTGATCCAGCCGCGCACGTGCTCCGGTCCCCACAACAAGTTTTGGACGTGCTCGCTCGCGAGCGCGCCGGCATCGTCGAGCCGCGCGCGCACGTTGCCGATCATCTGCTCTTTGATCTTGGCGAGCTCGGTCTCTGGAAACGTCGACTGCGTCATGATCTCGGACATCAGCGACAAGCACGTGTTGCGATCGCGCGCGAGCGCGCCGCACGACAGCAGCGTTGCCTCGAACGTCGATTCGGCGTCGATCGTGCCGCCGACGAAGTCGATCGCCCTCGCGAGCGCGACCGCGTCGTGCGCGCGCGTGCCCTTGACCAGCATGTCGGCCGCAGCCTCGGACACGCCGAGCCGCGCGCGTGGCTCTTGCTGGCGCCCGACCTTGATCGCGAGCTGGACGTTGATCGTCGGCAAGCGGTTATCCGCGACCGTGTACACGACCAACCCGTTCGACAGCGTGAACTGATCGATCGGCGGAAGCTCGACCTTGTGCGGTGACTTCACCGCCGGCTCGTTGATCAGGTCGTTGCGGCCCGTCCACGGATCCTCGCCGTGGCCCGGCGCTTCGGCCGGCTTTGCGACATGCGTGGTGCCGTCGCTCGGCAACATCGGCGCGACCGCTTCTTGAGCTTTCGGCGCGCAGCTCGCGAACGCGACGACGCTGACTACGAGAGACCGGCGCATTACTTCCTCTCCTTCGGCGGTGCCGGCGGCGGCGCCGGTGCGGGCGCGGGCGGCTTCGCGGCGCTCGGATCCGGCCGCATCGGCGGCGGGATCGCGACGATCGTCGCGCGGTTCGGCACCATGTACGTCTTCACGACGCGTGCGACATCGCCGGCCGTGACCTTCTCGATGTCGTCGACGTCGCGCGTGAACTGCGTCGGATCGCCGGTGAGGATCCACGACCGGCCGATCGCCTCGGCGAGGCCTTGCACGTGCTCGAGCGAGAACACGAAGCCCGATTGGACCTGGTTCTTCGCCTTGCGCAGCTCGTCGTTCGTCGGGCCCTTCGCGCCGAGCTTGGCGACTTCATCGAAGATCGCCGCTTCGACCGCGTCTGCCTGCGCCTGATCGAGGTACGCGCCGAGCGCGACGATCATGCCCGGCTCCTCGCGCACGATCGCTTCGATGCCGCCGTCGAGCGCGAGCGCGCGCTTGGTTTTCGGATCGATCGTCTTGAGCCGGACCTTGATGCGCGACGAGTCGCCCGAGCCCAAGATGATCGACGCGACCTGCAGCGCGTAGACATCCTTGTCCTTCGCCGCTGGGATGTGCCAACCGATGAGCGAGATGCCGACCTGGCCGGGCTCGACGACCTCGCGGCGCTGTTGCGTTTGCTCGGGCTCTTGCGCTGCCTGCGATGGCCGCGGCGGATCGGCCGCCTTCGGGATCGCGCCGAACCACTTCTGCGCCGACGCCTTCACCTGATCGATCGTCGATTTGCCGACGACGACGAGCATCGCGTTGTTGGGCTCGTAGTAGGCGTCGTAGAACTTCTTGAGGTCTTCGGGCGTGGTCGCGTCGAGGTCCTTGATGTTGCCGCCGGCCGTCCACGCGTACGGGTGCTTGGTGAACGCGATCGCCAGGAACCGCATGAAGCCCTTCGCGATCGGCGAGTTCTCCTGCCGGCGGATCTCTTCTTCGACGACCTGACGCTCGCCGTCGATCATCTCCTTGCGGAACAGCAGATTCCGCATCCGCTCGGCCTCGAGCTGGACCGCGAAGTCGAGATAATCCGAGGGCAGCGTGTCGATGTAGTGCGTCGCATCCTCGTCGGTCTGCGCATTCGCGTAGCCGCCGACGCCGTTGATGTCCTGTGCGTGCGCTTCGGAGCGCACGTGCTGCGTGCCCTTGAACATCATGTGCTCGAACATGTGGGCCGAGCCGCGGCGATCGCGGGGCTCGTCCTTGCTGCCGGCGTGGTACCAGACCTGAACCGCGACGACCGGTGCCGCATCGATCCGCAGGAACGCGACGCGCATCCCGTTCGCGAGCTCGAACGTCTCGATCGTGGGCAGCTTGGCGATCGGTGAGGTCGAGGTCGATCCGGCTGGGGTCGCTGCGATTCCGGAGCTACACAGACCTACAACCACGGCGAGAGCTAAAAGACGCAACATGCGCGGCGGACACTAGCTCAACGTTAGGGAGACGCCACTAGTTACAGCCGAGACCGACCGCTACGCCAAAGTTCACCATTAACGGAATAATCCGAGTTGACTGGAATACGAGAAGAAGCCAGAGTGTGCTCGTAAACAATTTCCGGGAGAGCTGTTGTGGCACATGTTCAATCTACTCAGCAGGATGGGCGGCCAATGATCGATGTCACCGGTGTGAAGGTGTTTTCGGCGACTAAGGCGAAGGAGCGCGAGCTCCTGGGCGAGCTCATCACCGACTGGATTCGCAGCCACCCCGAGCACGAGATCATCGACAAGATCGTCACGCAGTCCTCGGATTCCGAGTTCCACTGCCTCACGATCACGCTGTTTTACAAGCACGGCGCCAGGGCCTAACACCTGACGAGCGCTTGGCTTGACCGCTGAGCGTTGATCAGGTACCCACTGGTCCCTCCATGGAGAACAGTTTCGGCAGGCCCGTCGAGGTCGAAGTTCGCGACAGCCTCGAGAAGGCGATGAAGATCCTCAAGCAGAAGATGTCCAAGGAGGGCATCCTGCAAGAGCTCAAGCGTCGCCGGTTCTACGAGAAGCCGTCGGTCAAGAAGAAGCGGAAGACGCGCGAGGCTCGCAAGCGGCTGCGCCGCGAGATGAAGCGCCGCATCGCTCCAGCTCCGACGCGCTGATCCGTTTGGCCGACCGTGGCCGAGTGGGTCGAGATCATCGTTCCCGTCGGTGCTGCAGACGTCGATGACGTCGCGGCGCTGATCGCCTCCGATATCGGCGCGGCGAGTGCCGGCACCGAGCTGCGCGGCGACGAAGTCGTGTTCTGGGTCCAGCCCGAGCACGTCGCCGCCGCACTCGCCGAAACCCGCGACGCGGTGACTCGCTGGGCCGCCGGTGGCGCCGCGCTGGATCCGGCGCGCGTGCGCAGCGCGACCGCGATGCCCGAAGCCGAATGGCGCGACGCGTGGAAGCGGTATTTCAAAGTCAGCCGGCTGACGCGGCAGATCGTCGTCGTGCCGTCGTGGGAGCACTACGACGCGCAGCCCGGCGACGTGATCGTCGAGCTCGATCCGGGCATGGCGTTCGGCACCGGCACGCACGCGAGCACGCGGCTCGTGCTCGACGAGCTGCAAGATGTCAAAGACGCCGGTTTGGCACCTGCGCGCATCGCCGACGTCGGCTGCGGCTCGGGCATCCTGTCGATCGCCGCGGTCAAGCTGTGGCCGGATGCGACCGTCGTCGCGATCGACAACGATCCGATCGCGATCGCCGCGACCGCCGAGAACGCCGCCCACAACCGCGTCGGTGACAAGATCTTCGCCGGCGTGAACGCGACCGCGATGCTCGCCGAGCAGTTCGCGCTCGTGCTCGCGAACATTCAAGCGCACGTGCTGCGCGAGCTGAAACCTGCATTGCTCGCCCTGATCGCGCCGAACGGCACGCTGATCCTGTCGGGCTTGCTCGCGGCGCAGGCGCAGCCGCTCGCCGACGAGTTTGCCGCCGCCGGCATGCGCATCGTCAAGATCCGGCCGAGCACCGTCGACGCGCAATGGTCGTCGGTGGTGCTCGCAAAATGATCCGCATCTTCGTCGATACGCTCGCGCCGGGCGAGCTCACGATCGCAGGCGACGAGCATCACTACGCGAGCCGCGTGCGGCGCGCCCGCGCCGGCGACTCGATCGAGCTGATCGCGCCCGACGGCCGGCGTGCCGTCGCCGCGATCGCCCGAATCACCGCCGACGCAACGATCGTGGCGATCGACGCGATTTCGCGGCCGGCGCCGCCGATGCCCTACGTCCAGGCGCTGCTGCCGCTGATCAAGGGCGACCGGATGGACACGGCGCTCGAAAAGCTCGTCGAAGTCGGCATCGACCACATCGTCGTGTGGCCGGCTGAACGCTCGGTCGTGAAGCTCGAACGCGACAAGCTCGATGCGCGGCTCGACCACTACGGCAAGGTGCTGGCGGCGGCAGCCCGGCAATCGGGCGCTCCCGAGCCGACCATCGCCTACGCCGGCTCGCTGCGGGCCGTGGTCTTGGGGCTAGGCGACTGCGCGCGGCTCGTGCTCGACGGCCGCGCCGGGCGGGTCGCCGTACCCGCCGCCGAGGCGAAGATCGCGGTCGCCAGCGGCCCTGAGGGCGGTTTGGCGCCTGCCGAGCTCGATTTCCTGGCCGCGGAACGCTTCGTGCCATTCGGGCTGGGGCCGCGCGTCCTCCGCGCCGAGACCGCGCCGGCGATCGCCACCGCGATCATCCGCGCTGCGACCGGCACGTAGTTTGCGCTAGAAGCGAAACCCACCGTATAAATTCGAAATGACGGCGCTCGAGTCGGCCCCGCCGGCCGTGCACGATGACATGACGACGGTCCGGGCGCCGCGGCGCGAAACCACCAGCGTCTACGTGGTCGGGTTTTGGAAGCGTGCGGTCGCGGCCGCGATCGATCTCGGCGTCGTGATCCCCGCGGCGCTGATCGTCACGTTCGTGGTGTCCAAGATCGCCGGCGTTCACCTGCCGCCGTCGAACGTGCACGTGCTCGACATCGATCTGTGGATCGACCTCGTGCTCGCGACCGATCCGGCGCTCGTGATGGGCCTCGTGCTGTTCGCGGCGATCGGCCTGACCTACTTGCTCGTATTCCAGCTCGCGCGCGGCCGCACGCTCGGCATGCAGGTCATGAAGATGACCATCATCGATGTTTACGGCGACCCGCCGTCGCCGGCGAAGTGCCTCGTGCGCTGCGCCGGATACCTCGCGAGCGCCGCCACGCTGGGCCTCGGCTTCTTGTGGATCGGCTTCGACAGCGAGAAGCGCGGCCTCCACGATTGGCTCGCCGGCACCTACGTGATCCGAGCATGAGGCGATGTCGCGCCTGAGCAGCCTGTTGGTGCGCGACGGCCTCGTCGGCGTGAAGCGCATGGAAAAGGCGTTCCAGCGCCAGGTCATCTACGGCGGCGCGCTCGACACGATCTTGCTCGAGATCAACGCCGTGCCCGAAGAGCGGTTGACGCAGTACTTGGCGCTCGCGTCGGGGTTGCCGCCGGCCGCGCGCGACGAGGGCCGCACGATCGATCTGCAGGCGGTCGGCCTGTTGCCGGCAGATCTCGCCGAGCAATTTCGCGCGGTGCCGCTGTCGCTCGCCGGCGATGCGCTGCGCGTGCTCGTGTGCGCACCGCTCGAGCTCGCCGAGCTCGAAGATCTCGCCGACCTGCTCGATCGGCCGCTGCAGCCGTTGATCACGCCCGAGTATCGCTGGCACCTCGCGTACTCGGCGGCCTACGCGACCGAAACGCCCGCGCGCTTCACCACGCTCGCGCGTACGCTCGAGATCGAGAGCTCGCCCGAAGCGGTCGGCCGCGCCAAGACCATCATCGTCGACGGCGTCCCGGCGCACGACACGCAGCCACTCGCGATGGAGCAACGCACACCGGCGCCGGCAAAGCCGATGCCCGCGCGTGCGCCGACGCCCGCCGCCGGTATCGCGAACGTCGAGCCGCCGCCCGACCTGCCGTCGCTGTCGCGCCGGCCGACACCGCCGCGCGTGCCCGCGGCCGTCGGCGCCGACGCGCCGACGATGCGCATCAACCGCCATCAGCAAACGCTCGTCGGCATCACCGCGCAAAAAGATTTCGTCGAAGATCCGGGCGAGCGCAGCGTGCCGCTCGTCGGCGCGGCGATCGCGGCGCCGCCCGAGGCCGTGCCGCTGCCGATCGAGAAGCGCATCGGCTCGGCGCCGATCGTGACGACCGGGCGCGACAGCCCGCTCGCGATCGTGCGCGCGCGCGACATGCTCGCGACCGCCGAGGATCGCGACACCGTGTTCCTGACGCTGTTGCGTGCGACGCGTGCCCGCGCCCGCTACGCCGGGTTGCTCACCGTGCAAGGTGGCGCCGCGATCGGCCGCGTCGCGCTCGCCGAGCCCTCGCTCGACACCAGCGCGATCGCGAGCGTGCTCATCCCGCTCGACGTCGTATCGCCGTTTCGCTCGGTCGCGCACAACCAGCAGCCGCACATCGGCTCGCTCGCGTCGAGCGATGCCGGCATCGACGCGATGATGCTGCGGCTCGGCGGCGCGGTGCCGCCGTCGGCATTGCTGATGCCGATCGTGCTGCGCGACCGCGTCGTCGCGATCGTGATCGCGCATCGCGGCCACGGCGAGCTCAAGCTCGTCGACGTCGCCGAGTTGTTGCCGCTCGCGAGCGCCGCCGCCGACGCGCTGTCGCGGCTGATCGTGATGGCCAAACGCGCCGCGCCACAGGCGGAGGTCGACGGCGACCAAAACGCCACCGGCCGCATGCACATCCCGATGGGCTTCGCCGGCGACGACGAGCCCGAGCTATCGTTCGTCGCCGATCCGGACCGGCCGATCGATCTCGTGCTCGACGGGATCGAAGCCGCGCGTGAAGGCGGCGCCGAAGAGCTGATGTTCGAAGCCGTCGAGCGTTCGCGCGAGACGCTCGGCGCGTTGATGCGGCGCTTTCCCGGAACGCTGCGCGTCGATCGCTTCGCGGTGAGCGGGCGGCCGCTGCGCGCGGCGCAATACGGCGGCCTGCTCGATCTCGCGGTGCGGCTCGGCGCCGCCGCGAGCGAGCTGCTCGTCGAGCAGATGGCATCGGCGCAGCGCGACACGCGGTTCTACGCGACGATCTGCACCGCCGAGCTACGCCCGCGCAGCGCGATCATCGCGCTGGTCGAGCGTTTGTTCGATCAAGACTTCGGCGTGCGCGCCGCGGCGATCGAGGGGCTCGCCGGCTATCCCGTCGCCGAGCTCACGCAATCGCTCGCCCGCGCGCGACGTGCCGTGCATTCGAGCGATCCCGAGGTCGTCGCCGCCGCCGTGACCGCGATCGTCTCGCTCGGCGACATCGAGGCCGTCGGCGATCTGATCGCCGCGCTCGAGCGCAACGACAAGGGCACCGAGCACGTGCGCAAGGCGCTCGTCGCGCTGACCGCGCAGGATTTCGGCGCGAGCGAGCGCAAGTGGCGCAAGTGGTGGGACGCCGCGAAGTCCAAGCACCGCATCGAGTGGCTGATCGATGGGCTCACGCACAAGGAAGATGCGAACCGCGAGACCGCGATCCAGGAGCTGCGTCGGCTCACCGGCGAGTACTTCGGCTACCACCACGATCTGCCGCGCAAGGAGCGCGACATCGCCGCCGAACGCTGGATCGCGTGGTGGCGCGAGATCGGTCATCGCCGCTTCGTCGTCAAAGACGACGAGCGCCATCGCCCGACGGCCGTGTTGCCCGGCCGCCTGCCGCAGGACTGACGTGCGCATCGCGATCGTGCTCGTCGCCCTCGCCGCGTGTGGCCGCATCGACTTCGGCGCGCGCGCGGTGCCGATCGATGCCGCCGCCGATGCAGCGATCGACGCGCCGCCGCCGCTGACGCTCGATCAAGATTTCCCGGCGGTGATGAACACGAACACGAACGCCACCACGACGATCACGACGCCGCCGTTCTCGACGCCCGGACCGAATCGCTTGCTCGTCGCGGTGTTCGTGTGGGGTACCGGCGGCACCGACGAGCAACCGCTATCGATCAGCGGCGGCGGGCTGAGCTGGACACAGGTCGCGTACTCGACGTTCATGCCGGGCCCCGTCCCTCCAGGCACCTCCGGCGACGGCATCTGGACCGCGTACGCCGCCGATCCGCTCGACAACATCGCCGTCACCGGCACGCGCAGCTCGACCGCCGAGACCGCGGTGATGACGCTCGGCGTGTACTCGTTCGCCGGCGCGAGTCCGATGGTCGGCGCGACCGGCATGCATTCGGATCAGACCACCAACACCGCGCTCGAGGTCACCGTCGACGCGACCGCGGCCGGCAGCTGGATCCTCGGCGGCTTTCATCACGGCGAGGCCGACATGGCGCGCACGCCCGATGAAGACACGATCTTCGATCTCACCGACGATCCGTCGATCGCGCCGAACGGCCACTTCCAGGCGATCGGCCACTACCGCGGCGTGACGACCGCGCCAGGGCCGATCACGATCGGCTCGTCGGATACCGGCACGTATTCGCTGACCAGCGGCGTCGAGATCCTAGCGCTCTAGCACGTTGACGAGACAGCCGAGCGAGCCGTCGAGCTTGTAGATCGACGACACGTCGATCGGATGCACTTCGAAGCCCTGCGATTCGTAGAAGTGCTGCGCGGCGAGATCGAGCACGGGCAGCGCGTACGTCGGCAGGTAGACGATGCGCGTGTCGCCGCGCCGATCGAACAGCGCGTTGGTGTACGTGACGAACGCGCCGCCGCCGTCGAGCACGAGCGCCGGCACGCGCACGACCTTGAAACCACGCGCGACGAGCTGCGCCGCGGCGCGATCGAACCGCGCGGCTTGCACGGCGGTGTCGTCGAGATCGAGCAAATCGCCGGCGGGCTCGTTCGCGAGCAGCTGTACACCCGCGCGGATGTCGCCGACGGCGATCGTCGTGTCGTCGAGCGGCATCATATACATCATGATGTGGTGCTGCGGCACGTCGCCAGGTTGATCGCCGAGCCAGATCAGCTGCTGCGAGATCCGGCGCGCCAGCTCGTGCTCGATCGCCGCGCGATCGACATCGCCGCGCGTGAGGTTGCGCGCCGCGAGGTTCGCGTCGGCGAACACGAAGCGCGGCGTGGCCGCGAGATCACCGCCTTCGAACGCGAAGCCCGCCACGTTGGGCTCGCGGTGATAGAGCGCGTGAGAGATCGCCGCCGCGGAGCTCGCGTCGCCGGCGCGATCGGCGTACGCAGTTTCGACGCGAGGTGGCGCGAGGATCGTGTCGTTGTCGAGCGCGGCGTAGCGATCGCGCGACCACGTCGTGATCGCGGTGCCGACGATCACCGGATGCATGCGCGACAGGTTCGGCGTGCCCGCGAGCTCGCCGAGCAGGCGATCGAAATCGGCTTGCTGCGCGACCTCGACTTGCACGTCGATCGATGCCGGCAACGCGGCGAACAGCTGCTTCCAGATCGGCAGCGCGACGCGATCGGCATTCGGCGCGTAGTGGATCGCGATGCGACGCAACGGCGCGCTCGCGTCTTCGGGCACGAGCTTCGCGCTCGTCGCGTGACGGTGATGAACCAGCGCGATGCTGACGGCGATGCCGAGCGCGATCGCCGCCGCCGTTTTCACTTCAGCGCCACTTTCGCGTCGGGATCGGCCGCGTGGAACGTGATCACGTCGCGAGCGCCGCCGAGCGTCGGACCGATGTCGCCGCTGAATGCGGTCGCGCCGACGGCGAGCGTGATCTGCTTTTGATCGTGCTTCGGCACCACGCGAAAGCGACGAACGATCTCGGCGCCGCGCTTGACCGGCTTGCTCGAGCTCTCGCCGTCGAGCGCGTCGATCTCGACGTCATCGTCGTCTGCCGTCTCGATCTCGGTCGAGACCGTCCTGCCGGTCATGAGCTGGACGAGCGGCGCCTCCGGCAGCGTCATGCCGGTCGTGTTCTTGATCCGAACGTCGACGATGAACGGCTGACCGGCGACCAGCTTGCCCTCGGCGCTCGTCTTCATCGAGATGGAGTTGCCGCTCCAGCCCATGACGTCGGTGCTCGCCGCCTTGCCGGCCTCGATGCTCGCCTGCCAGAAGTCGTTGCCGCTGTCGCCACCGCCATCGTAGTTCGGCTTGTTCACCGGCGACGGCGTGCCGTGCGGGCCGACGTAGATCGAGAATCGGTCGAGCTGGCCGAGCGACTTGCGCGGCGTGCCGAGCACGAGCGCGACCGAGACCTTGCCGCCGTCGGGCTTGGCGAAAACCGTGAGCTTCTCGCGATCGATCTGATGCGAGGGCGGCTCGATGCGTTCGCCCGGCTGCAAGTGCGTCTGCACGAGCCGGAGGTCGAGCTCCACCTGCTTCGGCGTGTCGCTGTACGCGACGATCGTCGCCGTGACCTTGTCGCCGGTCATCGCGAGCGCACGATCGACATCGATCGTGACGCGCGTGCCGTCGATCTGAAACGTCTGCTCGCGCGGCCGTAGCTTCTTGCCGTCGAGCTCGATGTTGGCGTCGAGCAGCGCCGGCGCGGTGACACCGAGAGTGATGACGAACGCGGCGAGCGGACGGGCCATGCCAATCCAACGTCGTCGGGCGGATAGTTATTGCGCGCGCACGTACTGGATCCACGACCCATCTGTGAGCACGTGTAGGCCCAGATTCTCGACGGTGGCGAGCCGCTCCGCGACCGCGACATCGCGGCACACGGCCTCGGTCACGCCGACCGCGCCGGGGGGAACCGAAGGGGCGAGTGCGAGCGCGAGCTCGACGTGCTGGCCGAAGTAGTCGAGCCGGCCGCCCTGCGTCATCGCCATCATCGAGCCGCGATGCACGGCGATGCGACAGCGCAGCTCGCCGGTCACCGGGTGTGCGCGCACGCCGGCTTGCAGTGCGAGCGCGGCTTCGACCGCGGCGGTCGGCCGCTCGAACGCGGCGATCGCGATCCCGCCGAACGTCTTGATCAGCGAGCCGCCGTGCTCTTTCGCGATGGTCTGCGCGAGGTCGAAGAACTGCACGGCGACCGGGAACGCGCGGGCATCGCCGAGGTCGCGAAACAGTTGCTGTGCGTCGTCGAGCTGCGCGACGACGAGCGTCGCCTGCGTCACCGCCATGAGCCGGCCGGGCGCGAGCGCCTGATCTGGAAACAGCTCGCGAAACGTCGCGTGCGACGCGACGCGCGCCGCCGACAACGCGAATGCGCGATCGCCGGCGCGCTCCACGCGGACGACGACCTCGCGCGGTTCCGGGTTGACGATCGTGAGCAGCTGATCGCCGGCGGTCAACGCCGGTGATTCGGCGCGCTCGCCGAGCGTGATGTCGACGCGGCGCACGCCGCCCGATGCGGTGACGCGCAGCTCGTGCGCGCGCGGCACTTGCGGGCTGCGCACGAGGTAGTAGCCGGGGGCGAGCGCGAGCGCGAGCGCGAACCGCTCGTTCGGCTGCAGCCGCACCTGCGCCGCGACGTGCGGGAAGTGCGCCGGACCGCCGATGCAAAACGTGCGCGTCTCGACGTCGCGGATCGCCGGCGACGCGCGAAACGCGAGCTCGATCGCGCGCGAGAAATCGACTTGGTAGCCGAGCTCGCACGCCTTGCACGTACCGTGCTCCTCGATCTTCGCGAGCGAGTCGACGACCGACGACGGGATCCGGCACGACGGGCAGATCACGTCCCACACCATCTCGACGAGGCCCAAGCGCGCGGCGTGCAGGCTCGCGTCGACGAGCGCGTCCTCGGGCACGCCGAACTTCGCGGCGAGCTCGAGCGGGCGAATCCGCGCGACGTCTTGATCCGAGGCGTGCGCGAGATACGACACCAGCGCATCGGCGGCGCGCGGATCGGCGACCTTCGCGAGCATCACGCGGCCGTCGTCGAGCTTCGCGCGCGCGGCCGGCGAGATCTCGATCTCGGGATCGATCGGATCGATCTCGGGCTTCGGGCCGGCCGCGAGCACGCGATCGAGCCGGCGATACACGCGCTCGAGCCGGCGCTTGTAGCGCACGCCGATCTCGAACCTCGACATGAACCGCGCGATCCAGCTGCGCGGCTCCATCCGCACGGTGTTGCGCAGCTTGGTGCCGCCGCCGGGCAACCGCTCGAGCGTGACCTCGGCGACGTACCAGCGCAGCACGCCCTTGTCGAACACGCGCAGCACGACGTGCCGGCTGCCTTCGATCCACTCGTACGGATGCTCTTTCCATTGCATCGCCATCCCGGCGACGCGCTGCCGCCCGGTCGTCGCCGTGCCGGACGATGTCGAGGTCGAGCTCGACTCGATCTCGAACTTCACCGGCGCGAGCCCGGCGGCGCGGTTCATCTTCTCGGTGTTCGACACGAACGGCCACAGCGCGTCGGGCGAGCTCGCGAGCTCCCATTCGAACGCGTACGTGAGCACGCTCTGCTCGCGCACGACCGGCGCGGCGGGATGCGCGGTGATCAGCGCGGCGGTGCCGTCGCACAATTGCTCGATCGCGGCGAGCAGCTCGGCCGCGTCTTGCGGTCGCGCTTTCGGATCTTTCGCGAGGCAGCGCGCGACGAGCTCGGCGACCGCCGGGCTGGTTTCGGGTGAAACCTCGTCGAGCTTCGGCGGCGGATCGTTCAAGTGGCGCAGGATCGCGCTCATCGGGTTGTCGATCTCGGCGACGAACGGCGGCCGGCCCGCGATCAGCGCGAACAGGCACGTGCCGAGCGCGTAGACGTCGGTCGCCGGCGAAACGCTCGTGCCTTGGCACTGCTCCGGCGCCATGTACTCGGGCGTGCCGAGCACGGCGCCTTCGCGTGTCGCGCCGTCGGGGATCGTTTGCTCGACGAGCCGCGCGATGCCGAAATCGCCGAGCTTGACGAACGGGCCGACCGGCGCGGTCTCGAGCTCGATGCCCGGCCGCACGAACATCAGGTTGTCGGGCTTGATGTCGCGATGGACGATGCCGAGGCGATGCGGCTCGGCGAGCGCGCGACACGTATCGGCGACGATGTCGAGCGCGAGCCGCTCGGTGAGCTTGCCGAGCTTCTTGACCGCCGCGCTGACCGCGCCACCCGGCACGAGCTCGAGCACCAAATAGTGGAGCCCGCGATCCTCGTTGAGATCGAGCACGTTCGCGATGTACGGGCTGCCGACCTTGGCGAGCACGCGCGCTTCCTTGCGGAAGCGCCGCAGATGCTCGGCCTCGGCGGCGATCTCCGGCTTGAGCAGCTTGATCGCGACGTCGGGGCCGCCGGTCGTATCGCGCGCGGCCCAGACCTCGCCCATCGCGCCCGCGCCGAGCTGGCGCGCGAGCTCGAAGCGGCCGAGCCGCATGGCGACCGAAGGACGCGAGATCCGCGACGGCGTCTCGGCATCTTGCGTGTCGAAGTCACGCGCGGTGGTGCGGCCGGGACGCGCGCCGGCGAGTGCTTCGAGCCGGCGCGCGACGAACACCGCGCTCGGCCGCGTCTCTGGATCGACCGCGAGCATGTCGTCGATCAGCGCGCGCAGATCGGCGCCGGCATGCCGATCGGCCGCGAACAGCTCGAGCATCGCACCGAGTGCGAACACGTCGGCGGTCGAATCGGCGAGCCCGCCCGCCGCGAGCTCGGGCGCGTGACATCGCACGATCCAGTCGTGATCGTCGGGCCGCGTGTGCAGCCCGGTCAGCTCGAACCGCGGGCGATCTCCCGAGCCGACCTGCACCGACCACGGATTGAGCTGGCCGTGCGCGAGCCCGATATGGTGGAGCGCCGCGATCGGCCGCGCGAGATCGCCGACGAGCTTGACCGCACGCGCGAGGTCGTGGCCGGATTGCGCGATCAGCTCGGCGAGCGGCGGCGAGCGATCGCCTTCGAGCACGATCGTCGGTGGATCGGTCTCGATCGCGAGCACGCGGCGAATCGCCGGATGGTCGACGGCGCCGGCGGCCCGCAGCCGCGCCTCGAGCGCCAGCCAGCGCGGCGAGCCCACCGCGAAGCTCGGCTGCACGAGCTCGAGCAGCGCGTCGCCCTTGCGCGCGAGCATGCTGATGCCATCCGGGCCTGCACCCAGCTGGGCGATCGGTGTGCGTTCCGACGTCTCGGGTGCGAACAACGCCCGCATCGTTTGATCGACCGTTTGCGCCACGCACGGCGATCTTACCGGCGATCTTCGCGCTACGGGGCGTCGAGCTGGTCGCGCGTGATGTGTGCGCGGATGCAGATGACCAAGTCGCGGGTCTGCTCGTCCGACGACAGCTTGCGCCACCACAGCCGCGCGGCCTTGACGTCGCCGCCATTGCACGCCGACATGAACGTCAGCGACAAGACATGGCCGTCGGGCTTGCACGCGTATGCTGCCGCGAATTGCTTGAGCGCTTCGGCGTTGTTGCTTTGCGCGCTCGCGTTGGTGCCGGCTTGGATCAGCTTGTCGGCCTTGCACGTCTTCGGATCCGGCTTGGTGAGCTTCGAGCAGCACGCACCCGAGTAGCCGTCGGATTGGCACGTCATCTCGTCGCACGCCGGCGCCGGTTTCGGCGGTGGGGCCTTCTTCACGGTCGCCGCGCCGCCGGCGATGCTGTGCTGGACGAAGAACTGCGTGCCGAGCCGCGGGTGATCGATGCGCAGCGCGATCGACTCGTTGGTGGCGACGTCGAGGTCGACCGCGAAGTCGCCGGACGGTGCAGGCGTGATCACGTCGGCGCCGATGCTGAGCGTGATCGACTCCGGGTCGATCGTCGTGCCGACGACATGAACGCTCGGCGGCCCGAAGTGGGCGCCGAGCGCCGGCGACGTGATCGTCAACATGCGCTCGCGATCGGCGCCGCACGCGGCGCGACGGCACGACTCGGCACGCACGTCGAGCGCGCCGTGGATCGGCGCCTGCCCCGTGCACGTCGCATCGTACGTGTACTTGCCGACCGTGAGTGTCGCGTCGAACACACCGCCGTCGCTGGTGCCGACCATGACCGGGAGGCCGCGCTTGCCATCGACTTCGACCCGCAGCTGGCACGCGCTCTGGATCTCGACGTCGACGTAGGGTTGCGCCGGCTCCGCGACCCAGATCGTCGCCGAGACGCCCGGCCTGATCGCAATATCGGCGAGCCCTTTGACCGCGAGCGGCTCCGGCGCATGACCGCCGAGCTGTATCGAGACGTCTCGCAGCTGTCGGACCTGTCCCAAGACCGCATCGACGCTGCCGATCGTGACAACCGAGCCCGGGCCCAGGTCCGCGGTCGTGGTTCGCTTCATTCCCAAATAGGCGACGACGTGCCCCTCGCTCGCGTTCGTCGTGACGCGACCTTCATAGACGGTCGCCGTGACGAGCGCGATCGCCGCGGCGGAAAGCACGCCACCGCCGACCAACAAAGCTTGTTGCGTGTTCATCGTTGCCTCCACGCGCAGGCTCGCGCCTGTCGCTTCGATCGCGCCGCTCGAACCGGCATCGATCTCGAGATTGTCTTTCGCGTCGACGTGCCACGTCGCCGTGCCGGATTGCACGACGTGCAGCGCGTCGCCGCGTCGTTCGGTTTGAATCGTCGCGCCCGAGGCGAGGTCGACCGTCGTGTCGCCGACCGCGACGTGCTGCGGTGCAGCTGCGATCACGGTCATGTCGATCTCGCGCGCGGGCGCCGGCCGCACTGCCAACCACACCGCCAGTGCCGCGGCGACGGATCCGCCGCACGCGATCGCCGCGGTCGCATATGTGCGGCGCTGCTGGCCGCGCTTGGCAACCGCGATCGCTTCATCGGTGGCCGTCGCGCGCGCGATCACCGCATCGGCGAGGCCGTTCGGCGGCGCCGGCACTTGCCACGCGTGGAGGTCGAGGTCGTGCAGGTCGTTGTTGTCGTCGTGTTCGGTCATCGGTCCACTCCACGCGCGGTCAAGAACGCGCGCAGCTCGGCGCGCGCTCGCGACAGTCGCGACTTCACGGTGCCGAGATCGAGCTCGAGCACGCTCGCGATCTCGGCGTAATCGAGCTCGTGATACTCGCGCAGCACGAGCACCGCGCGCTGCGCATCGGGCAGCGCCGCGACGCCCGCTGCGATCGCTTCGCCGAGCCGCTTGCGCTCGACGTCGCGGTCGACCTGCGCGCTGCCGATCGGCTCGTCCGAGAGCAGCGGCGGCTCGGGCCTGCGCAGCTCGTTGAGCGCGAGCCGCGTCGCGATCGTGAGGATCCACGTCGACAGCGTCGCGGTGCCGTGTGCGTCGAATTTCGGCAGCGCGCGCAGCACGCGCACGAACGTCTCCTGCGTCAGATCCGGCGCGCGATGTTGCGCGCGGCCGGCCAGCAGGCGCCAGACCAGCGCGTGCACGCGCGGGCTGAACCGATCGACCAGCACGCGCCACGCGGCATGATCGCCGTGTTGCGCGCGCCGCAGCGTGACGTCGTCGAGCCCGTTCGGGGGCTCGCTCGGCTCTCGCTCGACCATCGGCGCCGCCATCGCGTGCATCGACCGTTATCACCCGCGGGCGAAGAAAAGGTTCCGAGAAATCGGGGGCGTGGGCGTAAGCGTAGGCGAGTCTTCGACTTTGCGGCGGGAACGACCTCGGCGAAATCAATCCGCGCACCGCTAGATTTGATTTCGCCGACGTCGCACGCCGTTTGATTTCGCCGAGATTGCGGGCGTCGCGGGAATCGCGGACGTCGTCACTAACCCGGCCGTACCGCATCACCCAGCGTCGCCGTGCAATCGTGATCCGATGCGCAAGATGATGGCGATGGTGTTGGTGGTCGCGCTGGCTGCGACGGCAAGCGCCGGCCACGGCGGTGGTCGCGGCACCGGATCGTCGTCGCACAGCCATTCGGTTCGCGGCTACACGCGAAAGAACGGCACGCACGTCGCGGCGCATCGCCAAACCAATCCGAACCACACGCAGCTCGACAACTACTCGACGAAAGGCAACGTGAACCCGTCGACGGGCACGTCGGGCACGCGAAGCGCGTCGCACTGACTCAGCGCTGCGGCGCGAGCGGGACGCGCATCATCACCGTCGTCGCCGCCGGCGGGAACACCAGCCCGCGCACGACGTTCGCCAAGCAGCGCGACGTGTGCGTCTCGGGCTCGGGACGCGTGGTCGTGGCGCGGACGCGACCATCCGGCGCGATCGTGACGAGCAACTCGGTGGCGCGGCCACCGTGCGCGAAGCACGGCGCGAACAGCGGCGCCGCCGATGCGAGCACGCCGTCGTAGCTGTGGGAGGTGACGTCGGAAGGATCGGGCGCGATCGCCTCGCGCGCGGCCGGCGGCGGCGGCGGAATCCACTCGCGGCAACGCGGCATGTCGAGCGCGAAGCTGCGGTGGTGGCGGTGGTGAAAGCGATGATGCGCGGCGATCTGAGCCAGCGCGGCTGCCATCGCGACGGTCGCGACGAGCACCAAGACGATCGAGCCGGTCGCACGCGAGCGTTCGGCGAACTGCATGAGGCTAGTGTCGCACGCCGCCCGGCAGGTGGGGATGACGATTTGTTACTGCAGCCCGCGGAGCAACGCCTCGCGCACGGCGTCGTAGCGCGCCGGAAGCTCGACGGGCGTGTTGCGAAACTTCGGCGATGGCACGTCGGCGAGCGTCGCTTCGTGATAGCCGACCTTGAAATCGGCAAACTTCAGCCCGGTCGCGGTCGAGATCACGACGACGCGCTGATCGGGTGTGACCTCGCCGCGCGCCGCGAGCTTCTCGAGCGCCGCGAGCGCGACGCCGGTGTGCGGGCAGGTGAACAAACCGCTCGTCGCGTCGGCGCGTGCGGATGCGTCGGCGAGCTCCGCCTCGGTCGCGATCTCGACGACGCCGTCGAACGCCTGGAGCGCGCGCACCGCTTTTGGAAAGCTCACCGGGTTGCCGATCTGGATCGCGGATGCGAGCGTCGGCTTGGCCTTGACCGGCTCGAGCGCCGCCCAGCTCGCGCGGTAGCTCGCGTAGAGCGGGCTCGCGTGCGCGGCTTGTGCGACGCAGATGCGCGGCCGCTTCGCGACGAGGCCGAGGTCGACGAGCAGCTCGAACCCGGCGCCGAGCGCCGACACGTTGCCGAGGTTGCCGCCGGGAATCACGACCCAATCGGGAACCTCCCAGTGCAGCTGTTGCGCGAGCTCGATCGCGACCGTCTTCTGGCCCTCGAGTCGCAGCGAGTTCATCGAGTTCGCGAGATACACGCCTTCGCGCGCCGCGAGCTCTTGCACGATCGCCATGCAGCCGTCGAAGTCGGTGTCGAGCGCGAGCACGAGCGCGCCCATCGCGAGCGGTTGCACGAGCTGCGCGGTCGAGATCTTGCCGCGCGGCAGGATCACGACCGCCGGAATGCCGGCCGCGGCCGCGTATGCCGCGAGCGCCGCCGATGTATCGCCCGTCGACGCGCACGCGATCGCGCGGATCTGCGCGCCGCCGGCGATCATCTGCTTCACCATCGACACGAGCACGGTCATGCCGAGATCTTTGAACGAGCCCGAGTGCGACGTGCCGCACTGCTTGACGCGCACGTCGGCGCCGGGCAGCCCGATCGCGCGCGCGTAGCCGGGCACGCGCATCAGGTGCGTCGCGCCTTCGGCCATCGACACGATGTTCTCGACGCGCAGCTCCGGCGCGACCCACTCGTGTTTGCCCCACACGCCGGAGCCCCACGGTTCGTCGCTGCGCCAGCGTTCGGTAAAAAGATGTTTCCACGCATCGGCGCTGCGCGTCTTCAGCGCGGCGAGATCATGCGCGACCTCGAGCAAGCCGTTGCAGCTCGGGCAGCGATAGATAATCTGCTCGAGTGGATACGTGCCGGCACAGCCGGCGATGCAGCGAAAGCGCGCGGACAACGTCATCTACGTCTTCGGCTTGGCGCGAATGATCACTTGGTTGTCTTTGACCACGACCGAGAAGTCGACGCCCTTCGCCTTGTACTGCTCCATGATCTTCGGAGCCTGCTGGTTGATCGTCTTGAGCAGCTTCGAGTGCTCGCCCGGCCCGATCTTCTCGCCGACCATCTCCTTTGCCTTGACGTACTTCGCGTAGAGCGCGTTGACGTCGGCATCGGTCATGCCGGCCGGCGGCTTCTGCGGTGGCGGCGCCGGCGGGCGCTTGGCCGCGGCGATCGGCGCCGACGCTGCCGACGGCTGCGGCACGATGGGCACGCCTTGCGGCGCCGTTTGATTTCTCGGAATCGCCGGCACGCCCTGCGGCGGCGTCGGAAAACGATCGCGCGTTCCGGGATTGGCGATCGACTCGACGCCGACGGGGCCGTGCGCCGCCGCTGCACCTGCCGCGATCGGATTGGGCCGCGACGCTTGCGATGCCGCGGGTCGCGGAACCGCGGGCTGCTCCCCCGTCGGCAGCTTGGGAATCGGCGGGATCGCCGGCTGCGGCTTCGGGATCGCCGGCTGCGCACCGGTTGGGCTCGCAGGCTTCGAGATCGCCGGCTGCGGACCGGTCGCGCGCATCGCCGACGGCGGCGGCACCGGCGGCGTGATCGCGGGCTGTCCGCCGGTCGGCGCGCGCGGAGTCGCCGGGCGCAGCGGCGGCTGAATACCTGCGTTCGGGATCGCCTGCTGTGGGCCGGTGCCCGGCGCCTTCTGTCCGGTTACCGGACTCTTCGCGACGACGAGCGGTGGCGCTTTGATCGGCGTCGCGACGTTCGCCGAGCCGAGCGGCGGAGGGATCGTGCCCGAACGCACCGCTTCGAAGAACGCATCGATGTCGATGTCGCCGTCGCTCTCTTCGAGGATGTGCGCGCCGTTTTGCATCCTCATCGCGCGCCGCACGTCGGTCGGCTCCTTGATCATCGCGATGACCTCGTCGGTCGGCTCCGGCGGCAGCATGCTCGACATCGTGGTCGGCTTGCTGCGCCGCTTCGCGACCGCGAGCGCCTTGTCGCGATCGCGCTGCACTTGCTCGCGCATGCGCTTCGGCATCGCGGCGAGGATCTCCTCGGGGATCTCGGCGCCGGTCCGGATCGCTTCGCGGCCGATCTTCGAGAGATTTCGCAGGTACGTGCCGTTCTCGATCTGGCGCAGCGTGCGCCGCCAGTACGAGTTGTACGAGCCGAACTTCTGCTGCAGCGTCGCGAACCGATAGCGCAGGCCGGTGTTGCGGATCTGCAGCTGCGTGAGATCGCGCAGCTTGCGCTCGATGTCGTTGTGCAAGAACGTCGGCGGCTGCTTTTGGATGCCGAGAAAGTACTGCTCGTACAGCGTCTTCACGCGTTCGAGGCTCAAATCGACGGTGTCGAGCAGCTCGGTGACAGCGTCGACCGACGCCTCGTTTTGCTGCTTCGAAGCCACCTGGGATCAGGATAGCAGCTCTGCTATAGCCTCGGACGGTCGCGATTGTCGGTCCTGTACTTCTTTCTGCTCGTCGGCGTGCTCGTGGTGATTCACGAGCTCGGCCACTTCGTCGCGGCCAAGCTGTTGGACGTCAAGGTCTTGAGATTTTCACTCGGCTACGGCCGGCCGCTCGTGCGTGCCACGCTGGGCGAGACCGAGTACCAGATCGCCGTCTTTCCCGTCGGCGGCTACGTGCGCATCCTCGGCGTCGACGAAGTCGCCGCGCCCGGCGCGCGTCGGGCAGATACCGGACGCAGCTTCGCGAGCCGGCCGCTGTGGCAGCGCCTGACGATCATCCTCGCGGGGCCTGCGGCGAACCTCGTGCTGCCGATCATCATCTACTTCGCGTTCTTCGCGGGCCATACGATGGTCGGCGGTCCGGTGATCGGCGACGTGCTCGACAGCGGCGTCGCCGCGCGAGCCGGCCTCGAGCCCGGCGACCGCGTGCTCGAGATCGACAACAGCGCCGTGCGCTACTGGGAAGAGATCGAGCACCGCGTGCAGAGCTCGCCGGGCAAAGAGCTGCACGTGCGGCTGTCGCGCAACGGCAAGGTGATCGAGCGCTACCTCACGCCGATCGAAGAAGCCGTATGGGCGAAAGAGCGCGACGGCAAGTCGACGCTGCAGGGCCGCGTCGGCATCACGTACGCGCCGTTCGTGCCGCTCGTCGGCGTGATCGACGAGACGTCGCCGGCCGCGCGCGCCGGGCTGCGCACGCACGACCTCGTGATCAGCATCGACGGCCAGCCGGTGCGCAACTGGAGCGACGTGCAGCGACGGCTCGGCAAGCTCGCGCGCCGTACGAGCCTTGTCTACTTCCGCGGCGCCGAGCTGCCCGGCGTGCCGCAGGTCGAGCTGCTATCGCCCGGCTTCGCCGACGTCGTGCCCGAGACGCAGGTCGACGACAAGCTCGCGCGCACGAGCTACACCGGCATCGAGCACGCCGAGATGTTCGTCGCGCACGTCGATCCGGGCTCGCCCGCCGATAGCGCGGGGCTCAAACCCGGCGATCTGATCGTCGCGCTCGACGACAAGCCGGTCGCGCACTGGCTCGATCTCGATCAGCGGCTGCAAGCCGAGCCGACGAAGACGTTCAAAGTCACGTGGAAGCGCGGCGTGCCGAATTCGTCGCCGGTCGCGATGACGGCCGAGCTGACGCAGGTGTGGCGCCAAGAGCTCGATGACTACGACCACACGATCACGCGGCTCGTGTTCGGCGCGCACGACGACGTCGATCGCGGCGTCGGCGCGATGACGCCGGTGGAAGGCCGCGTCGGCTACGCGATGGGCAAATCGATCGAGCGCACCGGCGACACGATCCGGACGATGATCGGCGGCTTCTTCCAGATCTTGGGCGGCGACACGCCTTCGGACGCGCTCGGCGGCCCGCTGATGACGTATCGGCTCGCCGAAGTCTCGGGCAACCGCGGCTGGGATTCGTTCTGGCTGATGATCGCGCTCATCAGCATCAACCTCGGCCTGATCAACCTGCTGCCGATCCCGATGCTCGACGGTGGCCACTTGCTCGTGTTCGGCATCGAAGCCGCGCTGCGCCGGCCGCTGTCGGTCAAGGCGCGCGTGCGCGTGCAGCACGTCGGGCTCGCCGTGATCTTGCTGATCACGATCCTCGCGTCGCGAAACGACGTCATGCGATACCTCGTCAAGTGATCGTGCTCGGCATCGATACGGCGACGCGATTCGCGAGCGTCGCGATCCTCGATGGCGACCGCGTGCTCGCCGAAGCGCGCAGCGACGAGACGGGCCGCCGCACCGATCTGCTCGTGCTCGTCGATCGCGCGTGCACGGCCGCGAAGCTAACGCCGCGCGAGCTCGCCGCCGTCGCGATCGGCGCCGGGCCGGGTTCGTTCACGAGCCTGCGCATCGGCATGGCGACCGCAAAAGGCATCGCGTTTGCGGCGCACGCGCCGCTGTGGGCGATCAGCTCGCTCGCGGCACTCGCCGCTCAAGCGCCCGCGATCGGCGACGACCGTGTCGCGGCGGTGCTCGATGCGCGCCGCGGCGAGGTCTACGTCGCTGCGTTCGACGCGAACGGGCTCGTCGGCGAGCCGCGCGTGCTGCCGCCCGATCAGCTCGACTCGCTCGGCGCGACGCGCTTCGTCGGCGATGCCGGCGCCGCGTATCCGCAGTTGCTCGCCCTGCCCGGCATCTGGGATCGGACACCGCTCGGCGCCGATGTCGCGAGACTCGCGCTCGCCGGCCCGCGCGCCGACGTGCTGGTGACCGGCGTGCCGGCATATATCCGGCCGGCCGAAGCCGAGATCCTCTACCCCGACGGCGTGCCCGGCGCGCGGCGCAAGCGCCCGTAGTGATCTCCGGCGTGCCCGTCGCGCGGACCTGTTGTAGGCTTTAGGCACTGGACGCAACACCGGAGGACGGGTGACCACGAACACGAGTTCTGAGGTCTCGAAGCACGAATTGCTCGCCGAGCTCACCGCCGAACACCGTCGCCTCGACGCCGAGCTGCAACAGCTCGAACGCCGCAGGGCCCTCACTCCAGCCGAGCGCGACGCGATCGCTCGGCTCAAGAAGCAAAAGCTCCTGACCAAAGATCGGATCGCCCGCCTGAGCTAGCGCGGCGCGCAGCGCTGCCGAACGCAGTGCGCAGTGAAACGATGCAGCTAACCCCCGAGCAGATCGAGAAGATGCGGGCGATCGGCCTGCGCCTCGATAAATCGGGCACGTTCTGGCAAGACGGCGGTGCCGTCACGCATGCGCGACTTCGCCAGGCGCTGCTGCGCTGGCTCGATGTCCGCGACGACGGCCGCGACATCGTCAAGCTCGATGACACGCGCTACGCGTACGTCGACGTCGAAGATGCGCATCTGCGCGCGCGATCGGCGCGCTGGGATGGTGACCGCTGCTTCGTGCTGTGGGACGACGATCGCGAGCTCGAGCTCGAATACGCGACGCTGCGCGAAGCGAGCGATCACGCGTTCTACGCGAAGATCGGCCGATTGCGCGGGCGCATCGCCGGCCCCGCGCACCACGCGATCGCGGAGCGCGTCATCGAGACCGGCGACGGGTTCGTGCTCGACGCGGCCGGCTCGCGGTGGCCGATCGCGAACGGTCAGTGATACGTCGTCGTGCCGGTGTCGTGATACTTCTCGCCGTACTTGTTGAGGTGCGCATCTTCGGTGCCTCGGACGATCGCGAGATCGACATGCGCGTCTTGCCCGGCGACCACCGTGACCTGCGTCATCACCGGCTTGGTCACGCGCCGCGTGTACGCGAACACGGTCCACGTGCCCGGCGGCACGCCTTCGATCGCGTACGTGCCGTCGGGGTTGCGCCGCGTGTGCGCGCGATTTGGTAGCACGAGGATCGTCGCGGCCATCTCGGGATGGATGTTGCAGTAGACGTCGATCACGCCGGGATCCGGAAAGTCTTTCTGCTTCTGCTCGTCCTTCTTGAACGAGCCGAGATCGAACTTGCGAGCCGGCGACTGCGAGAACACGTTGTGCAGGAACGCGTCGCGGTTCGGAAAGCTCACGCTCTCGCCGACCGTGATCGCGACGAGATCGGGCACGAACGCGCGGTTCTTCTGCGCGATCTGCGTCGGTGCCGCGCCGGCCAGCGGCGCTTCTTTGAAGCCGACGACGTAGATGATCGCTTCGGCGTCGACCGGCTTGCCATCGGGATCCGTGATCGCGACCTTGCCGACCACGCGTCCTACCGGCGCCGCCACGGCAGCGCTCGCGAGCGCGACCACGGCGAGCGCCGCGCGGATCAGAATGCAATCCCCCAGTTGATCTTCGGCGCGTCGCGAATGTGATAGATGCCGATGCCGTACGCCGCCGACAGCCACGTGCGGCCGTGGCTCCAGGCGACGTTTGGCCCGGCCGCGGCCCACGAGCCATCGCCGTTGTTGTCGAGCGAGATCTCGGCGAACACTTCGGCGCCGAAGCGCACGTCGCCGACCGCAAGCACGCTGATACCGGCGCCGGGATGAGCTTCGTAGTGCTGTGGCTGACCGCCACCGAGATCCGCGATCGCCCCGAGGTCGACGAGCATCTGGACCCGGCCGGCATCGTACGAGCCGACGAGATCGATCTCGGGCTGGTACTGGCCGTGGACATCCGTCACGAGGCGCTCCACCGCGACGCGCACGAGCGGCACGAACTTCGGCCGGTCCTCGAGATCCGAGGTGACGAAGCGATAGCGCAGCTCCGCGCCGAAGTTCGACAGCGTGGTGCGCGGCCCTTGGTCGTAGACGTCGATCCACGCGACCTCGACCGGCAACAGCAGCTCGAGCTGATCGTTGATGCCGATCGCGGGCGCGAGCCACCAATCGGTCTCGTCTTTCGACGCCGGCGTGAGCTGGCCGTTCTGCTCGGCGACGAACGATTGGATCTCGGCGCCGCGCTCCGGCATCACTTCGGTTCCGTACAACCAACCGTAGAACGTACGGCCGGCATTCGCGGTTCCACCGGCGAGCAGCACCGTCGCAACTAGCAACACACGACGCACCGGCGCAGCTTACTCCATGTATCGTGACGCCATGATCGATCACATCGGGATTCGGGTCTCGAACCTGGAACGGAGCATCGCGTTCTACACGAAGGCGCTCGCGCCGCTCGGCTTCTCGCTGGTCATGCAGTGGGAGACGAATGCAGGCTTCGGCATCGGCGGCAAGCCGGAATTCTGGCTCGACGCGAGCCAAGCCCCGAAGGAGCACGTCCACGTCGCGTTTCGCGCGGGCGGTCGCCAGGTGGTACGCGACTTCTACGCGGCGGCGATCGCGGAGGGCGGCAAAGACAACGGCGCGCCGGGACCGCGCCCGCATTACCACGAGCATTACTACGGCGGCTTCGTGCACGACCCCGACGGTCACAACGTCGAGGCGTGCTGTCACGAGCCGTTCCTGGGTTAGTCGGCTACGACGACGATTCGACCCGATTCGTCGTCGGTGATCTCGCCGACACGCGCGCGGATCGCCACGCCGTTGCGGGCGAGCGCGGCGACGAGCGCATTCGCACGATCGGGCGCGACGGCGATGAGCAGGCCGCCCGACGTCTGCGCGTCGGCGAGCAAGAGCTGCACGTGTGGCGCGATCGACGGCGCGAAGCTCGTCGTCGGCGCCGCGTATGCGAGGTTGCGTTTGCTGCCGCCGGGACAGACGTCGGCGGCAGCGAGCTCGACGACGCGGTCGAACATCGGCACGTGCGCGGCGGTGATGCGCGCACCGACGTTCGATGCACGCACGATGTTGCCGAGATGGCCGAGCAAGCCGAAACCGGTGACATCGGTCGCGGCGTGGACGCCGACCTCGACCATCGCGTCGGCAGCGGCGCGGTTGAGGGTCGCCATGCTCGCGATCGCCGGGGCGAGCTCGTCCGCGCTCATGTGACCGCGCTTGACCGCGGTCGTGAGCACGCCGGTGCCGATCGCCTTCGTGAGGATCAGCACGTCGCCGGGCTTTGCGCCTGCATTGGTGACCGCGCGGTCGGGGTGCACGAGCCCGGAAACGAACAAGCCGAACTTCGGTTCCTCGTCGATGATCGAATGCCCGCCGGCGATCGCGATCCCGGCTTCGCGGCAGATCGCCGCGGCGCCTTCGAGCACGCGGCCGAGCGGCTCCGGGCCGAGTGTGGACATCGGCCACGCGACAAACGACAGCGCCGACAGCGGTCGCGCGCCCATCGCGTAGATGTCGGAGAGCGCGTTCGCCGCGGCGATGCGGCCGTAGTCGAACGGATCGTCGACGATCGGCGTGAAAATATCGACGGTCTCGACCAACGCGAGCTGGTCGGTGAGCTTGATGATGGCGGCATCGTCGCCGGTCTCGATGCCGACGAGCACGCGCGGATCGTGCGCGGCCGGTAAATGCGACAACGCGAGGCGCAGATCGGCTTGCGCGATCTTCGCGGCGCAACCTGCGGTGCGAGCGAGCTCGGTGAGCTTCATGGCATGTGGACTCCATCGAATGCGAGCGAGCTCACGATCGCATCGATCGCGGCTTGCTCGCGCGCCGGCCCCCAAACCGCCAAGCCGGCGCGAAATTGCGGCGGCTGGATGTACAGGATGGCGACCTCGTAGATCTTGATGTTGTTCACCACGCCGGTGAACGTCAGCGTCGTGCGCGCGCGGCCGAGGCTCGTCAGCTCACCACGCCGCTCGAAGCTGAGCTTCATGCTCGCGTTGGCCTCCATCAGCTTCGACGCGATCTGATCGGGATCGTTCGTGCCGGGGACGACCGGCCCGAGCATGACGACCAGCTCACGCGCCGGATCGGAGTATGCGAGCGTCGGCAGCGGGCTGATGTTGCGGAACGACGACGGCAGATCCAGCGCCGTGCCCGGCCGCAGCAAGATGAACGGCGTCAGCGCATCGTCGTGATCCCACGGATCGCTCGCGCCCGGCGCCGGCATCGTCGTATCGCCCATGCGATTGGAGTCGGCGTGCTCCTGGTGCGTGCCGAGGTACACGCCGGCACCTGCGCCGCCGATGCCGAGCAAGCCGAGCAGCACGAACCACGGGATCCAGTTGCGCGGCTTGGCAGGCGCGGCAGCCATCGGCGCGCGATTCGCGCGCTGGGTCGGCGGAATCGGCACGGGCGCGATCGGCATCGGGATCGGCATCGGCATCTGCGCGACCGGCATCGGCATCGGTGTCGCCGCCGACATCGGGAGCATCGCCGAGCGATTCGGATCGATCACCGCGAGCGCGTTCTGCAGCAGCTCGCCGAACCGCTCCATCGTCGCCGGCCGCGCCGCCGGTTCTTTCGCCAGCGCCGTCATCACGATCTGATCGATGATCCGCGGCAACCCGAGATCCGGGCGGCGCTGCGATGGCGGCACGACCGTGTCGGTGAGGTGCTTGGTCAAGATCGCGAGCACCGACGTGCCCTCGAACGGCAGCCGGCCGGTCACCATCTCGTAGAGCATGCAACCGAGCGCGTAGAGATCGGTGCGGCCATCGATCTGATCGCCGCGGATCTGCTCGGGCGACATGTACTGCGGCGTGCCGAGCATGTCGCCGGCTTGGGTCATCGCGGCCTGGGTCGCGCGCGAGTCGTCACGCAGCTTCGCGATGCCGAAATCGAGCACGCGCACGATGTCGCGGTGGCGGCCCTTGTCCTGCAGCATGACGTTGTCGGGCTTGAGATCGCGATGCACGATCGATTGCGCGTGCGCGTCGGCGAGCGACGCGGCGACTTGCACGGCGATCGCGAACGCGCGCGGCCCCGGCATCGCACCCGCGCGCATCGCATCGCGCAGCGAGATCCCCTCGATGTACTCCATCGCGATGAACAGCGAGCCGTCGGTGTCTTGGCCGGAGTCGTAGACCTTGACCGTGTTCGGATGATCGAGCATCGCGACCGCCTGCGCCTCGGCGGAGAACCGCCGCACGAGCACCGGGTTCTGCGACAGCTCGGGCTTGAGGACTTTGACCGCGACCGCGCGCTTGAGCGAGATCTGCTCGCCGCGATAGACCGCGCCCATGCCGCCCTCGCCGAGCTTGGCGAGGATGCGAAACCGCCCCGCGATCTCGCGACCGATCAGCGCCGACGCGAGCGGGCTCGAATCCTGCGCTTGCGTCTCGGTCGCGACGAGCGCTTTGCCACACGCCGGGCAAAATCTGGCATCGATGCCGAGCGGCGCGTGACAATGCGGACAGATCACGTTTCGTCCTGCGCGAGCGAAAAGATCGCGTAGACCGGCTGCGCGCCGCCGCGCAGCACGCGGACCTCGACGCGCTTGTCGTCGTACAGCGCGATGACCGCGAGCGCCTCGCCGCCACCGTCGGGGATCGCGAAGAACGCGAGATACACGCGCGCCGGCGAGCCATCGAACGTGATGCCGGAGAGCACGTCGGCCTCGGCGCCGGCGATCGACGCGTACGCGGCGTCGGTGACCAGACCGTCGATCGATAGCCGCCCGGTGATGCCGTGCTTGTCGACCGAGTCGATGCCGAGCGTCGCCGTGGCCGCAGCTTGGACCCCGACATCGAGCGGCGCCGCGCTGCCGACCCGCGGCCCGTTCCACGTGCCTTCGAAGCCGCGCACGTCGTTGCACGCGCTCGCGACGAGCACCAGCAAGACCAGCGACCGCACGGCATCAAGGTAGCACCGGCTAGCAGGGCTGCGCTACGTTCCCCAAATGCGACGTGTGGCGGCCGCGTGCTTCGTGCAGCTCGTCTGCGCGGCAAGCGCGCTCGCCGACGAGCCGCCTCAGCCGACGACGCAAGGCTCCGACGCCGCGGCGCCAGCCGAAACGCCACCACCCGACGAAACGCCGCTGCACGAGGACGACGAGTTCGGCCCGCTGATCGCGATCGAGTCGATCGAGATCAGCGGCAACACGGCGACGCAAACCGAGATCATTCGCCGCGCGCTGCCGATCGCGCCCGGCGACATCTTGCACGCCAGCGACCGCCGGCTGCGCGACACGCGGTTCAAGATCCTCGCGCTCGGCTACTTCCGCGACGTCGAGCTCGCGATGCGCAAGGGCAGCTCGCGCGGCCACGTGATCATCGAGATCCACGTGGTCGAGCGCGGCACGTTCGTGCTCAACAAGCTGTGGTTCGGCTCGACGAACGACGCGCCGTATTGGCTCGGCGCCGACGTCGGCGAGCGCAACTTGCTCGGCCTCGGCATCGCGATCGGCGTGGGCCTCGTCTACGCCGACGACGGCGAGGTCGCCGGCGCGCGGCCGCAGTGGGCCGGCGAGTTGCGACTCGCCGATCCGTCGCTGTACGGCTCGCGCTGGGGCGCGTACGGCTCGCTCACGCTCATCCACGGCAGCGACACGTATCGGGTCGCCGGCACGAGCGGCGAGGAGCCGTCGGACTTTCAAGCGTTCCCGTATCGGCGCTTCGGCGGCCGTGCCGGGATCACCTACGACGCGACGTCGCTGTCGCGGATCTCGGCCGGCCTCAGGCTCGAACAGATCAGCACGGCGCTGCCGGTCGCGCCGACGCAGACGCTCTCCGACGGTCGGATCGAATCGGTCGATCTGCATCTCGATCCGGGCGCGAGCCGGGTCGTCACCGCCAACTTCGGCTTCGATCGCGACACGCGCAGCGATCCGATCTTGCCGCACAGCGGTGGCCGGATCACCGCCGCCGCGGAGATCGGCTCGGCCGCGCTCGGCGGCGACTACGACTTCGCGACGCTGTTCGGCCGCTACGAGCACTGGTTTCCGCTCCGCGACGAGCGGTCTGCGATCGGCATGCACCTCGTCGGCGGCGTCGTGATCGGCGACGCGCCGCGCTTCGATCGCATCTACATCTCCGACGTCGATCCGATGCTGACGCCGCGCGCCCTCGGGCTGACGCTGTCGAACGCGTCGCCGCTCGACATCCTCGGCACGCGGTCCGACAAGCCGATGTACGGCGAGCTCGGCGGTACCGCGACCGTCGAGTACGTGCAGCGCTTGTTCCGCGGCTCGGGCAAGAACCGCGTCTACGGCGGCGACTGGTTCGTCTCGCTCGGCGTGTGGGGGCTCGCGCAGACCGACGATCTGCGGCTGCGCGATTCGAGCGTGTGGAATTCGCTGCCCGTCGATCTCTACGGCGACGCCGGCGTGCGCATCGATACCGACCTCGGCATCTTCGAGCTGACGATCTCGAATGCGCTCGGGCGGGTCCGGTGACCAAGCGGCTCGCGCTCGCAGTCGTGCTCGCGCTCTGCTCCGTCGCGCTCGCCGATGACGACACCGTCGAGCCGGTCCACATGGCGTTCGTCGAGCGCGGCGACGACCTCGTCGTGTCGACGAAGATCCAGAAGCTGTTCGACGAGGCTGCCTACGCCGCGCTCGGCACCGGCTTCGCATCGACGATCGTGATCAACACGTTCGTCTATCCGCAGAACGGCAGCGAGCCGATCGCGGCGGCAAAGGTCGTGCGCTCGGTCGTCTACGACATCTGGGACGAGACCTACATCGTCCAGCTCGAGAGCAGTGCGAAGCCGGTGCGCGTGAAGTTTCAAAGCGAGGCGCTCAAGCTGCTCACGACGATCGACAACCTGCCGATCGCGCAGCTCGTCGACATGCCCTACGAGGACATCTTCGTGCTGCGCATGAACGTGCTGCTCAATCCCGTAGACAAGAAGACGCTCGCCGAGGTGCAGCGCTGGCTGTCGCAAGGCACCGGCGGCGGGCTCGACCGCGGCGGCGTATTCTTCGGCAGCTTCGTGTCCGTGTTCGTCCACCCCAAGATCGCGGATGCCGACCGCGTGTTGCAGCTGCGCTCGCAACCGTTTTTTCGGCCCAAGCCATGAAGCGCGCCTCCGGCATCGGCCTCGAATGGAAGCTCGTGATCGCGCTGCTCGTGATCGTGACGATCCCGCTCGGCGTGTCGTACGTGCTGATCGATCAGTCCAAGGCGTCGATCGTCAACGTCGCGTCGAACGAGGCCGCGCTGTCGGTCGTCGCGATGGAGAAGTCGCTCGATGCGTATCGCGAGCTGTTCGAGACCACCAAGCGCTTGCACGGCGAGATCGCCGATCGGTTGAGCAAGCGCCCCGAGCTCGTCGCGCTCGATCCGAAATCAGATCTCGCCGCGCTGCTCGGCGACGGCCTCCGCGGGATCGCGATGTTGCGCGACGACGGCAGCGTCGTCCGCGAGGCCAGCCGGCCGCTCGATGACCCGGCGCGGTTCCGCGATCTCGTCGTCGACCAACCACTGCCGACCCACGGCACGTTGCGCCTGACGTTCACGGTGCCGGCGACGCTGCAGGACGACTATCAGAACGTCAACGCCGCGATCACGAAGGCCAAGCTCATCGAGCGCGTCCGCACCGAAGAATTGCCGAGCGACTACCGCACGGCGTTCCTCATCTTGATGGGCCTGGCGGCGCTCGCCGCCGCCGCGATCGGGCTGTTCGCGTCGCAGATCATCACCAAGCCGATCGCCGCGCTGGTCACGACCGCGCGCCGCGTCTCGGATGGCCAGGTCGATGCGCGCGCCGAGCTGACCGGCAAGAACGAGATGGCCGAGCTCGGCGCCGCGTTCAACACGATGCTCGACGACCTGGCGCAGAGCCGCAGCCAGATCGAATATCTCCAGCGCATCGGCGCGTGGCAGGACGTCGCGCGCCGGCTCGCGCACGAGATCAAGAACCCGCTCACACCGATCCAGCTCGCGGTGCAGCAAACCGTGTCGCAATACAAAGGCGACGACGCGCGCTTCGCGAAGACGCTGAAAGAAACCGGCGAGATCGTCGAAGAAGAGATCGCAGGATTGCGCCGCCTCGTCGATACGTTCCGCACGCTCGGCCAGCTGCCGAAAGTCGAGAAGCATCCGGTCGCGCTCGCCGACGTGATGCACGAGCTCGAGCTCGATCCCGCATTCGCCGCGAAGCTGTCGCTGGTGCCGCCGGCCGCACCGGTGACCGTGCGCGCCGACAAGCTGTTGCTCAAGCGCGTGCTCGCGAACCTCGTCGAGAACGGCATCCACGCCGGCGGCAGCGTGGTCGTGACGTGGGTCGCGGGCGGCGACGGCGTGACGATCACCGTCGACGATCGCGGCAAAGGCGTCGCCGAAGCCGACCGCGACAAGATCTTCGAGCCCTACGTCACGACAAAAGCGACCGGCACCGGCCTCGGGCTCGCGATCTCGCGCAAGATCGCGATCGAGCACGGCGGCGAGCTCGAGCTCGCGCTCAACAAAGCGCCGACCGGCGGCGCGCGCTTCGTCGTCACGCTTCCGACAAGCGTCTAGAAATCGCCGCGAACTTGGAAGATCGCCGTCACGCGTGACGTGCCGGCCGCGCTTGCTTTGAGCGGATGCGCGACGAGCGCAGCTTCGACGCACGACGCGACGTCGGCAGGCGCCGGCGACTCGACGTCGTGGTTGTTCGCCGTGGTCTTCGCGTGCGGCGCCGTGCCGTCCGCTTGAACGTCGAACACGACGCTGAACACCATGTCGGGCGGCGCCTTCGTGAAGCACGGCTTCATGAACTCGGCGACCAACGCTTCGAGCCACTGCTTGATCGTCGGCTTTTTCCAGCCGTGCGCGGCTTCGATCTTCGACGCGTAGAGGATCACGTTCGGCGTCTCGGGCGTCGGCTCGTGCGCCACCGGTGCGGGCAACGGCGCGGCGCCGATCGTGAACGTCGTCGAGCGCGTGATGCAATCGGTGCCGGCGTTCGCCCACGCCGCGGCGACGTTCGGCGTCTCGCAGTGCAGGATGTACGCGATGCCTTTGTGGACGGCGATCGTGCGCAGCTCGACGTGATCCGGAAACTCGAACGTCATCCGGTGCGCGTAACCGGTCTTGACCTCGCTGCCGACCGACATCATCACCGGGCCGACGTCGGGTGGCTTCGCGCCGGCCGTGGTCGCCGCGGCAGTCTCGCGCTTGACGAGCGCGTCGAGCGTGCCGGTGAACGGCGTCGCGGTTGCCCAGAACGTCAACGGCGCCGGCGAAACCGCACCGTCGATGTTGCCGGTGTAGACGAGCTGGCCGTCGCCGCGCTTCATCGGCGCGAACCCGGCCGGAATTTGAAAGTGATAGCCCTCACCGGCGACGACGCGCGTGTTCGGCGACGCTTCGTCGGACGCCAACACGTCGGCGCTGAGCGGCGGCACTGGCAACGGCGGCGCGGCAGCCGCATCGATCGGCGGTGGCGGCGGCGTAGGCGCAGCGTCGATCGGAGCTGCAACCGCAACCGCCGCGGCAGATCCGATCGCCGGCGGTGGCGGCAGCGCAGACTTGTCGTGACAACCAAACGTTACGACACCCAGGATCGCACCAACCTCATCGGGGCAGTTTAACCCTGGGGCGGCAACAACCGGAACAGCAACGCGTCGCGGTTTTGCGCGGCGGTCGCGACGCACGCCTTGAGATCGGCGAGCGCGCGCACGGCGGTCTCGGCGAGCATGCGGCCGTCGTCGCGGCGGCGCGGCGCGTCCGGAATCGACGCGACGTACTTCACGAACTCGTCGTACTTGTCGAGCAGCTTCTGGCCGTCGAACTCCTGCAGCATCGGAATGAAGTGCGCCGGGTTCACGATGACCCAGTCGCCCTTGCCGATCTCGAGCACGTTGCGGCCGTCGTTGTACGGCGAGCCGAGCTGCTCGTGCGGGATCGTGCCGAGGAAGCCCTCGTCGTCGGCCTGATACTTGTGCGGCACGACCTCGGTGAAGAAGTGAAACAGCTCGACCTGCTTGCGCAGGTTGCCGAGGTCGTCTTCGTCGAGTGGCGGAAATTTTTCCGGGATGCCGACGTGCAGCGCCGGCATCACCACGCGCTCGAGGATGTCGATCGCGACCGGCGCGGTCGCACGGCGCAGCGCGACGATCTGCGCGATCGCCTCGAACAAGCCGCGGTCGTTGGTCTGCTTCGCGACCGGCGTGTCTTGCTTCGCCTTCGCGAGCGCGGTCGTTACCTGGGTCACGATCTGCGCGTTCTGTGGGCCGAGCCGCGGACCCTTTTCGTTGAGCTCGGCGATCAGCTTTTCGACCGGCTCTTCGTTCCACAGCTTCGCGAGGTTCGCGAAGTCCATCGACATGAACTGACCGAGCGGCACGGTGTGCATGCGGATGTAGTGCTGCGGCAGGAACCGATCGAGCAGGCGGCGTTCGCCGTGCTCGAGCACTTCGAACTCGACGCGCCGGCTGGCGTCGTCATCGTCGCGTGGGTGGGTCGCGCCGTGGCCGTGCGCTTCGAGCCGCTTGGCGTCGACGCGGCGCTCGACGAGGAATGCCTTGACGGCCTCGGCGCGGCGCTGCGCCAGCGCGTCGGCATCGGCTTCGCTCGCGGCCGCATAGCCGTCGATTCCGACGCTCGTAATATGTTCGCCGTCGATGAGATAGCGCGCGGTGTCTTCGAGCATCTGCCGCGCGGGACCAGCGAGCTCGGCGTTGCCGGCGGCGAACGGCACGCGCGTGGTGATCGCGGGGTCGTCGTCGTGGAGCTGACGGATGCGCTCGATCTCGGTGACCATCGTGCGCGTCGCACCGGAGCCCATTCGCAACAGGCGCTCGGCGAACACGAACGGCGCGATCTCCATCAAGATCTTCGAGAAGCCGATCCGCCACGTGTGCGGATCGTCGCCCATCGTCAGCCAATGGCCACCGTGGCGGCGGCGCAGCGTCTCGCCGATCCACGCGCCGAACTGGAACCAGATTTCCCAGTGCTCCTCGGCCTTGAGGTCGAGTGCGTCGCGATCGCCGATCTGACCGAATAGCCACGTGTCGAACGTGATCAGCTCGAGCGACTGGCCGAGCGCGATCACGCCGGCATCGCCTTCGACCTCGGCGAGCCCGCCGACGGTATCGCCGTCGGGATCGATCAGCTCTTCGATGATGAGCTCGGATTGGCCGCGCGCGCGGGAGCTGAACCGATATGCACCTTCGCGCAGCTCGGTCATCCGCTTCTCGAAGCGCTCATTCGCCTGCTGCTCGGCTGCCGCGAGCTGCTTGGCGCTCTCCGATTGCTTGCCGGACTCGGACACGACCGGCACCATATACGAGTGGAGCGGCTGCGGCGAGCGCTGCGCGGCGTCGATCGAGCGGAGTCGCCGGCGTTGCCCGTCGGCGAGGCGCTGCATCCCGTCGCGCTCGCGGCGGTGATCCTGCTCGTCGTCAACGACTGGGTGCTCAAGCCTCGGTTTCACGATGCTGTGACCGGCAAGCTCAGCGACATCGCCGGGCTCGCGTTCGCGCCGATCTTGTTGTCGGCGATCATCGGCCTCGTGTTGCACGTGCTGGCGCGGCTCGGCGCACGCGTCGATCCGAGCTTGTCGCGGCGCCGGCTGATCGCGTGCTGCGCCGCGACGGCGATCGGCTTTGCACTCGTCAAGCTGTGCCCGCCGTTCGCCGGCGTCGTCGCGCGGCTGATCGGCCATCACGCGTCGTTTTATCCGGATCTCACCGATCTCTACGCGCTGCCGTGTGTGCTCGTCGCGTACTGGATCGGCCGCGACGAGCTCCGCCGCGTGCCGCTCGGCCGACCGGCGGCATTGCATCGGCTGCATCGCGACGCGCGCGCCGGGCTCGCCGATGTCGGCCGCGACACGAGCGAGCTGGCGCGAGCGATCGAGGCGTGGGATGTCCCGGCGATCGACGCGTTACTGCGCTAGCGTGCCGACGATCATCGGCGCGAGATCGCCGTCGGTGTCGAGCGCCGCGTCGAGGATCTCGGCGAGCGTGCCGGCGAGCACGTGCACCTGATCCGGCGGATCGATCGCGCGACAATGCGGAAGCGCGCCGTCGATATGGACGTCCTTGACTCGGCACACGATCCAGCGCGTCGCGTTGAAGCGGTGCGCGGAGCACAACGCGAAGTCGCCCGGCAGCTTCGCGATGCGCCACACATCGTAGTGCCCTTCCAGCTCGACGTTCACCGGCTGGGCGAGCTGCCACTTTCCGGAACACAACGTCGCTTCGCGAATCGACGAGAACAGCTCGACGACCTCGGCGTCGCCCGAGACGCCGTCGTGCGCGCCTCGCACCGCGTGATCCTCGGCGAAGATCCGCTCGATCACATCGGCCATGCGCTGCGTCGCCGGCTCGACGTGCCAGCCGCTGATCGGCATCAACGCGCCGTTCGCATCTTGCACGACCGCGGTCACGCCCGCGACGAGCTCGACCGCGCCGAGCGCCTGCGTCGCGTGATTCACGATGCGCAGCCGAGCACGCGACAGCGTCGCCGGCACCGTGTCGCTCGACACGCCCGGGCCGTCGTAGACGATCCGCTTCTTGAACACCCCGACCGTCTTTTGCTTCGGCTCGTCGATCGGCAGCTCGAGCATGTGGTTGCGGCGGTCGACGGTGCCGCTGATCTGGAGATACGGCCACAGTCGAGTGATCCAGCCGGTGATCGAAGCGCCGCCGTACGCATCGGCCGGGTTGTAGATCCGCTGCCAGAACGCGCGGTCGACGTTGCCGCCGGCTGCGCGCACGAAGTGGTCCGCGATCGGCCGCAGCGATTTGCACCACCATTCGAGCTCGAGCTCGGCGATCACGTCGACGCGCTCGCGAATGCGCCGCCAATCATCGGCGGTGCCGAGTAGCGTGACCTCCGGAATCCCGCAGATGCAGCTCATCCAGTACGAGAAGAACGGCGAGTACGCGTCGAGCAAGACGATCTGGCTCGCGATGCGATCGACGTCGGTCGTCGTCGAGAAATCGCACTCGAGCACGCGCGCGCGGCCGTCGCCGATCTGCTCGGCGAGCAGCTCGCGCAAGCCCGTGATCGCGCTCGCCCACTCCGCCGCATCGCGCGGCACGCCGTCGCGTTGCAGCACGAGCGGCTGTTTGCCGTCGTGGCGCACGAGCCGGCCGCGCAGCTCCTTCGCGTGCAGCCTCACGTGCTGCCCCACGCCTTGTGCGATCGTGAGCCACACCGCGTCGGGCGAGAGCACGAGCGGGCGATGCTCGGCGAACGCGCGACCGACCGCGGCGAGCAGTGGATGGACATCGCCGTGATCGATCACCGCGAGGTCCGGATCGCCGCCGTGCGCGAGCGCGCTTTCCTGCAACGACGCGATCGGCCTCGTCGCGAGCCGATCCCTGGCCGGCTCGACGTCGTCGACTGCGAACGTGATCACGGCTATGCCTTGGCCCGCGGCACGGTGATGCCGAGCTCGACGAGCGCCAAGCTATCGGGCCCCGAACCGCCCGAACCGCCGGAGCCCGGAGTCGGCACGAAGCGCGGCTCGTCGTCAGCGAGCATGGCTTCGACACGCCTGCGCAGGTCGTCGACGATCTGCACATCACCGCTGCCGAGCACCGCGACCACGAACAGCTGACGCCCCGCAACGCCGACCGCGACGTCGCCTCGATCGAGCTCGGCGACGACGATCTCGCCCGCGAACAGCCGCTCGCTCAGATCGCCGGTCGCTTTCGACACCCGCATCATCACGAGCGTCGTCATCGGCATCGCTTCGTCGTCGTCGATCTCGCCGGCGCGGCCCATGACGTGGCCTTCGCGATCGACGAGCGCGACGCCGACGAGCCCGTCGCGCAACGCGTTGTTCAACACCCGGGTGAACAGCAGCTGCGACCGCACCGGCTCCATGCGCCAAGTATGCGATCGCCGCGACGGCGATCTAGCGAAATCTCACGTCGCGCGCGAATCCCACAGCGGCTCGGGCTTGCCGTCTTTGAACGCGCACCAGCGCCCCCACACGAACAGCGCGTCGCTGAGCCGATTCAGGTACTGCACGCCCAATGGGCCGACATCTTCGCCGCTCGCCGCGAGCGCGACGACGAGCCGCTCGGCACGCCGACACACGGTGCGCGCCAGATGCGCATGCGCCGACGGCCAGCCGCCGCCGGGCAACACGAACGAGGTCAGCGCGGGCAAGTCGTCGTTGACCGCATCGATGTCGCGCTCGAGCCCGTCGACGTGGCGCTGCTCGACGTGCGGCATCTTCGCGCGTCGCGCGGGATCCGGCGTCGCGAGCTCGCAGCCGAGGTTGAACAGCTCGTTCTGCACGCGGCGCAAGATCGGCGCGAGGTGCGGCCCGGCTTGCGATGGCGATTCGATCAGCGATTCGATCATGAGGCCGATCGTCGCGTTGAGCTCGTCGATCGTTCCGTAGCAGTCGAGCCGCGCCGACGCCTTCGATACGCGGTCGCCGCCGATCAGCGAGGTCTCGCCGAGGTCGCCGCCCTTCGTGTAGACCTTGTCGATCCTCATTGCATGATCTGCAGTCGGTGCACGCCGCGCACCGCGTCGGGATCGGCGGGAATCGTTTCGCCCGACGCGAGCTCGAGCTCGAAGCCGGCATCGCGGATCATGCGGTGATCGCTCTCGGCCGTGGCGCCGCCGGTCGTGAGGTAACCGTGCGTGAAGATCGAGTTCGCCGGATACAGCGCCATCGCCTGCAGCGCGCGCAGCGTCAGCTCGCGGCCGCCGGCGACGCGCAGATCGGTACGCGGATGCACGAGCCGGAACATGCACAGCGCGCGCAGCGCATAGCCGGCTTCGACCTGCGGATAATTCGCGAGCGGCGTGCCCGGCCGCGCGTCGAGGAAGTTCACCGGCACCGAGTCGACGTCGAGCTGCCGCAGCGTGAACGCGAGGTCGAGCAGATCGTCTTCGGATTCACCGAGCCCGACGATGCCGCCGCAGCACGTGTCCATGCCGGCCGCCTTCGCGAGCTGCACGGTCTTCACGCGATCGGACCACGAGTGCGTCGACACGATCTTCGCGTAGTGCGCTTCGCTGGTCTCGAGGTTGTGGTTGAAGCGATCCACGCCCGACGCCGCGAGCCGCTGCGCCTTCGCTTCGGTCAAGATCCCGAGCGACGCGCACAGCTCGATGTCCATCTCGGCCTTGATGCGCGTCGCGGCCTCGCAGATCGTGTCGAGGTCGCGCTGCGATGGCCCGCGCGTCGCGGTCACCATGCAGTAGCGCTTCGCCTTGGTCGCGAACGCGCGGCGCGCCGCGTCGACCAGCTCGTCGACCGACTTCATCGGCGCTTCGCCGCTCGGTGATGAAGTCGCGTGCTTGCTCGACTGCGAGCAGAACCCGCAATCCTCCGGGCACGCGCCGAGCTTCGCGTTCTCGAGCACGTGCAGCGAGACGCGACGGCCCCAGTACGCCTTGCGCACGGTGAACGCAGCGTCGAGCAGCGCGAGCATGTCGTCGGCGTGCACGTGCAGGATCGCGCGCGCGTCGCCGCGCGAGATCGCGGTGCCGGCCAGAGCCTGCTCGGCGAGCTGTGCAAACTTCATGGCGCGGACCCTATCACGTGCAACCGCGGGCACGAGCGCGTGTCCGAACCCGGCAGCCAAGCCAGAAAGATCGTCGGCAATCGCCGCGCGTTGAAAGGGTCTGATGAAGCCACCATTCGCCGCCGTGCTGTTGTGCGCCTGTGGCGCCTCGAAGTCGCCGTTGCCGTCGCCATCACCGGCGGCGACAACGACATCGCCCGGAGCCATCTCGCAAAAACCGAAGGTTCACCACAGCCCCGACGATGATCGGCCGCCCGGCGAAATCGTGACCGACCAGGTCAACGCGATGAACAGCGCCAAGTACGGGCGCCCGCCGGTGACGTTCAACACCGGGCACCCGACCGCGATCAAGCCGCCGGCCGTGACGCACGACGACGCCGGCTATCAGGTCGCGTTCGGCGCCGCCGCCGTGACCACGCCGACCGTCTACGACCACGAGTTGATCGTCTCGGGCGGATTTTCATCGCGAAATCTGTTCGCGTACGAGGCGACCACCGGCAAGCCGCTGTGGGGGCTCGACCTCGGCGACGACGGCCCGTCGAGCTCCGCCTGCGAGGACGGCCGCTGCGTGATCAACACCGAGTCGTGCACGATCTTCGCGATCGACGCGAAGACCGGCAAGCACCTGTGGTCGTACTTCTTGGGCGATCCGCTGACCAGCTCGCCGACGATCGCGCAGGGCCGCGTGTTCGCCGCGTATCCCGCGGCGTCGACGAGCGACGGCAAGGAAGTGCCGCCGGGCGCGAACCACGTGCTCGCCGCGTTCGATCTCGCGACCGGCAAGATCGACTGGCAGCTCTGGCTCGACGGCGATGTGATGTCGGCGCCCGTCGCGGTCGGCGAGTACGTCTACGTGTCGACGTTCGCCGGCACCGTGATCAAGCTCGAGCAAGCGACCGGCAAGGTGCGCTACGCGACCAAGGTCGCCGCGACGAGCGCGCCCGTCGTGCAGTTCGATCAAGACGGCGTCGAGTCGATGTACTACACGCGCCGCGGCGAGGCCGAAAAAGCCGGCGCCGAAGAGGAGCTGATCCGCGCCGATCACAACGAGCCGAAGACCAAGTACAAGACCGCGTCGAAGAAGGCCGACTACCTCGACGACAAGGTCCAAGGCAAAACCGCGCACGCGGCGAAGGCGAAGGCCGACGACGCGAACAACGGCTTCTCCGGCGGCGCGCCCGCATCGGCGTCGGCGAACATCGCGTACGGCGCGGTCGGCGTCGACAGCGTCGCGACGATCCAAGGATTCCAGGGCTCGCGCACGCTGCGGATGGGCGACAAGAGCTTCAACACGATGGGCGATGAAGTGATCGCCACCGATGCCGAGACCGGCAACAAGCTGTGGTCGTACAAGCTCGCCGGCAATACGTCGACGCAAGGCGGCTTCCTCGGCACGCCGCCGCTCGCCGCCGGCAACAACGTCCTGATCGGCACGCTCGATGGCAACGTGCTGCGCATCGATCCCGCGACCGGCAAGACGTCGAACAAGTACGCCGTCGGCGCGCCCGTGCGCGCACAACCCGTCGTCGCCGACGGCTGGATCTACGTCGGCACCGATGACGGCCGGCTCGTCGCGATCGACACGCACGATCCCACGATCACCGGCTGGCCCACGTGGGGTGGAAACGCGCAGCGCACAGGGACGGTGTCCACTAAGACAACTTACTGACGGCAACTTCGCGAGATCACTCGCCCGTCAGATCCGGAGGTCAACTTAGTGCGCCTTCAAGATCTGATTGATCGTCTTGCCGCTCGGATCGGCTTTCTTGCGATCCGCGACCGCGATCACGAGCGCCCCGTGCGCTTGCGCGGCGCCGGTCGTGTCGCCGACCCATTGCAGCGCGGCGTTCTGCGCGGCTTTCGCGTCGTCGGCCGTCGCGAAGCTGCACACCATCACGTCGACGTTGTTCACCGTGCCGAGCTCGCAGTCGCTACCGATCGGCGATTGCGTCGCTTTGAGCTCGTTGACCGCGAGTCCCGCTTGCTTCCACCCCGCGACCAGCGCGTCGCGCGAGCTCGGCTCCGCGGGGCCGGCTTTGCCGCACGCGGCGACGATCGCGAGCAGCAGCGCCGCACGCATCAATGCCCCCTCCGATGGCCGCCGACCACGAGCGCGCCACCGACGCCGACGTTGACTCCGACGCCGACCGAGATCGTCGGCGGCGGCGGCAAGCGCACGTCGACGTGGACGCTCGGCGGCACGACATCGATGCGCGCGTTCGGCGCGACCACATCGACACGGCCGCGCGGCGCGAACTCCGCGCGCGCACCGATCCAACCGACCGGCGCTTCGACGTCGATCGCCGGCCGCGCGTACGCGAGCGGCTCGTACACGGCGTTGATGCCGACGAAGCGCGGCCGCGCGTCGACGAACACCTGCGGCGGCGCGCCGACGTAGAAGTACGCGTTGCCGACGAGCTTGAAATCGGGGCCGGGCGGCGGCGCGAACGGATGAAAGTGCGGCCCGTCGATGTAGCAGTACTCGGTGTGCGGTGCGCCGTCGACTTCGACGACGATCGGATGCGGCCCCTTGTACGCGACCTTCGGCCCGTCGTAACCGTACGCGGCCGGATCGCCGACGAACACGTGATCGGGACCTTCGTCGCGATACTCGAGCTTGTTCGCGGCGTAAATGTGGACGTGCGGACCTTCGATGTAGCACATGCCCCCGCCCTCGCTTTTCGGGATCGGGTGGATGCCGCCGAACCGCACTTGCCGTCCGTAGTGATCGGGAGAGGGCGGCGCATCGCCGAGCGCGACGCTGCCAAACGCGATGACGAGTAGAAGTGCTCGCATCGCGTCAGTGAGCACCCGGCGCGCGGAGGCATGCAAGGCACCATGTGCGCGCATCTACGGCGCGATGCGATAGACCGCCGCTTCGCGCGGCGCGAGCGTCAACGAGATCCGCTGGTTCGCGACGACGATCGGCCGCGCTTCACCGAGGTCGTCCACGAGCATCGTCCCATCGGGCAGATCGATCGCGATGTCGCGTGGCACGCCCGCGCCGCCATCGACCGCGATCACGCGACGCGCGCGATCGTCGCCGCGTTCGAACGCGTAGATCGGATCGCGCGACAGCTCGCGATACGCGCCGGTCGCGAGCGCGGCGACGCGCGTGCGCAAATGGGCGAGCTGCTCCACGCGCCGAAAGATCACGTCGCTGCCGGCGATCGCTTCACCCGGATGCGGTTTGGCTCGCTCGGCCGGATCCATCGCCCACGCCGGCAGGTCGCGTCGATTGTCAGGATCCGCGCCGCCGACCATGCCGAGCTCGTCGCCGTAATACAGCTGAGGGATCCCGGGCAACGTGAACAGCAGCGCATAGGCGGCGAGCAAACGGCGTCGCAACTCGTCGTCGGGCACGCCGGGTCCGGCTTGGCTCGCGAACCGCGGCACGTCGTGGTTGTCGACGAACGTGACGAGCGAATTCGCGCGCGCCCAACCGAGCGCCTCGATCGAATCGCTGACCGCCTGCGCGACGCGCGCGATCGGTCCGGCTTTTGCGATGCCGTCGACCAGCGCGCCGTGCAGTGGATAGTGAAACGCGGAATCGAAGCCGACGTCCAGGTACGGTGCGAACACGCGCGCCGAGCTGCCATCAAAGATCTCGGCGATCGACCAGACGTTCGGCCTGACGGCTCGCACGGCCGGGAAGAAGCTCTGGCCGAAGTACGACGGCGGCACGTGCTTCGCGGTGTCCATGCGAATCGCGTCGATCGGCAGGCGCGTGACCATCCGGCGCGCGGCGTCGGAGAGGTACGCGGCGACCTCGGGCTGCTCCTGCGCGAAGTCGGGGTGCGTCGATAGCGGGCACGTGATCACCGGATCGGTGCACGTCTTCGGATCGTGAAACCAGCCCGGCCGCTGCGCGACGATGCGCGCGGTATCGCCGGCGTGGTTGACGACCATGTCGAGCACGAAGCGCATCTGCCGCGCGTGCAGGTCATCGATCAAACCGACCAACTGGTTGGTCGGTCCGAGCTCCGGCTGCAGCGCGCCGTCGGGCGGATCGACATAGTCGATCCAGTAGCCGTGATACGCGCACCGTCCGGCTTGCAAGTTCGGCGGCGTGATCCACAACGCGGTCGCGCCGAGCTGTTGGATGTAGTCGAGGTTCGCGCGCAAGCCGGCGAAGTCGCCGCCGTGAAAGCTGCGCGGCTTGCCGCGATCGAAGCAGCCGGTCGCGTTGTCGTTCGACCGATCGCCATCGCGAAACCGATCGGTGAGCGCGAGGTACAGCACCTGGCCGTGCCAGTCGGGCGGCGCTTGCGTCTGGCACGCGATCAGGAAAACGAGCAGCCAGCGCACGCTCAGCGCGTGACTTCAGCTTCGACCGGAAACGTGCGCGTGATCTCTTCGGTCTGAGCCGTCAGCTTGCCTTCGAGCTTGAGCGTTTTTTGCGCCGGGACGTTCGCGACGTCGAGCGGCACTTCGACGACAACGGTCGAATCGGCCGGCACGTCGCGCGACAGCGGCACCTCGCCGGCCGAAACCGTGGCGCCGCTCGCCTCGAACTTGTACTCGAGCTTGGTGAGCCGCATCGCTTGGCTCGCCGGGTTGGTCACTTGGACGAACACGACCTGTTGGGTGTCGGAATCGTGCATGCCGAGCACGCGGAGCTCGGGAGATCCGCCGGCGTGGCAGGCAGCGGTGAGGACGGCGATAGCTACGGCAAAGCGATACATGGTGTCCGGAGCGGGTATTGTGCTGCTTCTGTGCCAGGCGGCAACAAAACGCAAGTCTGCGAGACCGTGATCTCGTACTTCGGCTGCTGAAGAAATTCGTTCACGGTCGCCGCGCCGGCCGAGTCGTTGCCGCTATCCTCAAGCCGTGAAGATCGAGAAAGGCCGTCGAGTCACGCTGAAGGTCGACCTGTCGGTCGCCGGCGGGCAACAGCTCGAGAAAAGCACCGTCGAATACGTCCAAGGCTCGGGCACGATGCTCGCGGGGCTCGAAGCCGCGCTCGAAGGCCTCGAACCCGGCGCGAAGCGCGAGGGCACGCTGAAGCCCAAGGACGCGTTCGGCAATCCGGCGATTCATCCGACGAAGAAGATGAAACGTACGGATTTTCCCAAGGACGCGAAGCTCACCGTCGGCGACAAGCTCGTCGCCGCGAGCGACGACAAGGCAAAGATGAACGTGATCCTGCAGGTCGAGAAGATCACAGGGGACGACATCGATGTTCGCCTCGTCCATCCGCTCGCCGAAAAAGAGATCAAGTACAAGGTCGAGATCGTGCAGGTCAGCGATCCGCGCCCACCGCCGATGCCCGCGGGGGCAATGAAGCTCGAAGACGAGTCGTGATGCACGCGCGCCGGCTGTACGCGCATCGCGGCGCGTCCGCCGAGCGTCCCGAAAACACGATGCCGGCGTTCGAGCGCGCGGTCGAGCTCGGCGTCGACGCGCTCGAGATGGACGTGCATTTGACGCGCGACGATCAGCTCGTCGTCGCGCACGACGACACGTGCTTTCGCACGACCGGCACGCAACTCGCGTGGTCGGAGCTGACGTTGGCCGAAGTCGAACGGCTCGATGCCGGCTGGGGGTTTGTCACGCCCGAGGGCGATCGTCCATTCGCCGGCAAAGCGATTCGCGCGCCGCGGTTCGAGGCCGTGCTCGAAGCGTTCCCGAAGCACCACATCAACGTCGACATCAAGGGCGACAAGTCCGTCGCGATCATGCTCGAGCTCGTGCGCCGCCACCGCGCCGAAGACCGAGTCACGGTCGCGAGCTTCCAGCTGCGCACGCTGGTCGAGCTGCGCCGCAAGGGCTATGCCGGCGAGACGGCGCTGTCGCAGACCGAGGTCGTGACGCTCGCGGCGCTGCCGGGTCTCGCCTGGCGCCAATTGCCGTTCACCGGCACGGCCGCGCAAATTCCGACCCACGCCGGGCCGCTGCGCTTCGACCGGCCCGCATTCATCGCGAAGTGCCACAGCGTCGGCTTGCGCGTGGATTTCTGGGTGATCGATGCGCCCGACGAGGCCAAGCGCCTGCTCGAGGTCGGCGCCGACGGGATCATGACGAACGATCCGGCCAAGGTTCGACACGTGTTCGCCTAGCTGTTGGAAAACCAACACCTGGTGCGGCCACCCAACGCAAGCTTCCGCTTGCAGGCTCGGTGTGAAAGGTGCAATTTCCAGCCTTCACACCGTCCCTCGGAGTTCACCCATGGCTCTCAAGAAAGGCGTCGACGTCAAGCCGGCGCAAGGCAAGCTCGGCATTCTGCTCCCCGGTATGGGCGCGGTTGCCACCACGTTCATCGCCGGCGTCATGTCGATCCGGCGCGGGCTGGGCAAGCCAATCGGCTCGCTGACGCAGATGGGCCACATTCGCCTCGGCAAGCGCACCGAGGGCAACTCGCCCGCGATCAAAGACTACGTCTCGCTCGCCAAGCTCGATGACATCGTGTTCGGCGGCTGGGACATCTTCACCGACAACGCGTATCAAGCGGCCGTTCGCGCCGGCGTGCTCGAGAGCAAAGATCTCGAGCCGATCAAGGCCGAGCTCGAAGCGATCAAGCCGATGACGGCGGTGTTCGAGCAGGCGTACGTCAAGAAGCTCAACGGCCCGAACGTCAAGAAGGGCTCGTCGAAGGCGGATCTCGCCGACCAGCTGATGGCGGACATCAAGGCGTTCAAAGACAAGAACGCCTGCGATCGGCTCATCGCCGTTTGGTGCGGCTCGACCGAGGTCTACCGCAAGCCGACCGAGGTCCACTCGTCGCTCGACAAGTTCGAAGCCGGCCTGAAGTCGTCGCACGACGACATCGCGCCGTCGCAGATCTACGCGTACGCGTGCCTCAAGATGGGCGTGCCCTACGCGAACGGCGCGCCGAACCTTTCGCTCGACACGCCTGCGCTGCTCGAGCTCGCGCGCAAGCAAAGCCTGCCGATCACCGGCAAGGACTTCAAGACCGGCCAGACGCTGATGAAGACGATCTTGGCGCCGGGCTTCAAGGCTCGCATGCTCGGCCTCGAGGGCTGGTACTCGACCAACATCCTCGGCAACCGCGACGGCGAAGTGCTCGACGATCCCGAATCGTTCAAGAGCAAAGAGGTGTCGAAGCTCGGCGTGATCGACTCGATCCTGCAGCCCGACAAGTACCCGGACCTCTACGGCAACATCAGCCACGTCGTCCGCATCAACTACTACCCGCCGCGCGGCGACGCCAAAGAGGGCTGGGACAACATCGACATCCGCGGGTGGCTCAACTACCCGATGCAGATCAAGGTGAACTTCCTCTGCCGCGATTCGATCTTGGCGGCGCCGATCGTGCTCGACCTCGCGCTGTTCATGGACTTCGCGCAGCGCGCCGGCATGAGCGGCATCCAAGAGTGGCTGTCGTTCTACTGGAAGTCGCCGATGACGCCGGAAGGGCTCTACCCGGAGCACGACTTGTTCATCCAGCTCATGAAGCTGAAGAACACGCTGCGCTACACGAAGGGCGACGAGCTGATCACGCACCTCGGCGCCGAGTACTACGACTGAAGGCACGGAGCGGCTGCGGGCGTCATCGGCTTCGCTCCGGTTCTCGCGTCGTCTCGCCGATGAGGCTCCGCGCGCGCTCCCGGACGAACGGGCCAAACCAGCGCCGGGACTGCGGCTGAAACGTTGGATCTATCGGAGTCGCACTAGACGAAGCGCGCGTGGACGATCTTCACCGCGCGGCGAAGGTCGTCGGCGCTCAGCCCCGGCGGCGCCGGCGCGGTGATGAGATCGACCAGCGAATACTCGGCGACGTAACGCACGCGCGGGTCCAGTCGCTCGACGTCGCGGCCGTCTTCGAGGCCCCACCGCATTTCGGCGGTCATCCGCAGCTTCGCGAGCGACGGCGGCGCGAGCTTCGCCATCAGCGTCGGCGAGCTGGTGTGGAACACGATCTCCTCGCCGGGAAAGCCCTCGGCGAGCGCCGCGAAGATGCGGCGATGATCGGCCTCGTCGAAGTACGGCAGGAGCCCTTCGGCGACGAACATGATCGCCTGCGGCGATCGGCGGCGAACCTCGTCGAGCCAGGCATCGTCGAGGATCGATCCAGCGACCAGCGCGTGGCGTGGGCTCGCCGGCTCGTCGAGCTGTTCGCGCAGCGCGATGACCTCGGGCAGATCGACGTCGAGCCACTGCACGGCGCCGTCGTCGAGCCGGTGAAATCGCGTGTCGAGACCAGCGCCCATGTTGACGACGAGGCCGCCGCGATGCTCGTGCACGAACGCGCCGACGAGCTCGTCGAGAATCCGCGTGCGCGCGACGATGCCCGCGCGCTGCAGGCCGCCGTCGAACTTCTGCCAGTCGTAGTCGATCTGATCGCGGAACCTGCGCGACTGCGGATCATCGCGATACGCGAGCGGGATGAACAGCGTCTCGGCGACGCCGCGTACGTCATCAGCTGCGAGCTTCATGGTCACAACGTGGCCGTCGCGTGTTGCGCGACCGCGCGCGAATTCGTGACGAAACCTTGCGCGAGCGAAGTTGACGTCCGTCCCTCACGATCAAACAAAGTCGCGTGGTTGCGCGACATAAGTTGTCTTAGTGGACACCGTCCCCGTTATTCGAGGGTGCCGCTTTCGGCGAGCTTGCCGATCTCGCGGAACTCCATGCGAATCGCGCGCTCGAGGTGCTCGTGCGTGAGCGACGTGCCTTCTTCGGCGGCGAGAAATGCGGCGCGGAGCGTGGCGTTTCTGATGTAGCCGCCGGAGAGCCGGAACCGCTGCGCGAGCGTCGCGAAATCGAGCGTGCCCTGCACGGGAACTTGCGCGGGGATCAGCGCGCGCCACAGTTGCTCGCGCATCTCTTCGTCGGGGAACGGGAACGTGACCCGATACGTGAGCCGGCGTTTGAACGCGGGATCGATCGCGTTGCCGAAGTTGGTCGTGAGGACCGCGATGCCTTCGAAGCTGTCGAGGCGCTGCAGCAGGTAGTTGACCTCCATGTTCGAGTAGCGATCGACGGAGGTTTTGACTTCGGTGCGCTTCGCGAACAGCGAGTCGGCCTCGTCGAACAGGAGCATGACCTGGCCATCCTCGGCGGCGTCGAACAGCGCGCCGAGGTTCTTCTCGGTCTCGCCGATCCACTTGCTCGTGATCCGCGACACGTCGACTCGATAGACTTCGAGCCCGAGGTCGCGCGCGATCACGCCGGCGACCATCGTCTTGCCGGTGCCGGGGCTGCCTTGAAACAGCGCGGTGATGCCGCGCGCGGTCGTGATCGCCTTGTCGAAGCCCCACTGCTCGTAGACTTTCTTGCGATGGCGCACGCGCGCGGTCAGCTCGAGCAGCGAATCGGTGATGTCCTCCGGCAACACGACGTCGGCCCACGTCGCGAGCCGGCTGACGCGCGTCGCGGTCTTGCCGAGCCGATTTTCGAGGTGCTGGCGAACCGCATCGTCCAGCTCGCGCACCCACGCGGCTGCATCGGTCGGCAAGTCGGGCCGCCGCGAAACCTCGACGCACACGCGCTCGATCGTGCCGGGCCCGACGCGATAGCGCGCCGCGAGCTCGCTCGGGTCCGACAGATCGATCGCGTGACGCTCGAGCGCGGCCGTCCACGTGACCACGCGCTCGCGCTCGTTGCGAGACGGCACGTCGAGCAAGAGATAGCCGGGATCGAGCGGGATCTGCGCATCGGTCGGCAACCGCACCGCGATCGGCCCGGGATGATTGCGCAGCACGCCCATCAGCTGCGTGCGCATATCGGGATCGTCGACGCCGGCGACCTCGAGTCCGTCGACACACGGCACGAGCCCGCGCAGCATCGCACGGCGCAGCGCGCCTTCGAGCACATTCGCGAGGCCGCCCGCTTCGCGCGGCACCGTCGCGAGATCGATCACGCCGAGCGAACGGCCGGCGCGTGCCGCGAGCGACGTCAATAATGTGTGGCGGCCGACGCCGGTGCGGCCGCGCACGATCATGCGCAGCGGCTCGTCGTCGCGCGGCGTCGCGAGATAGCGCAGCGCGCGGGAGATCAGCGATCGCGGCAAGTGCAGCTCGTCGAGGTCGCGATCGACGCGGCGAACGATCAAATACTGGTCGGGCTCGCCTTCGGCCGGCTGGTTCGTGATGTAGCGGATCACGAGCGGATCGACGGTGAGGCCGGCGAAGGGCCGGTCGCCCGCGCCGACGCGCACCAAGCCGAAACGGCGCAGCGGGCGATCGCCATCGAGCTCGCGCGCGATCTCCGGGATCATGTCGGTGCCGAGCAACTGGCCGAGCAGGAATTCGTCGACGAGCGCGCGGCCCGGATCGTTCGCGAGGATGCCGTAGAGCCGTGCGAGCTCGCCGCGCAATCGCGGCGCGAGGATCACGAACAACAGATCGATCGACAGCGGCGACAGGTCGAAGTCGCGCGCGAGCACGTCGAGCGGCGTGAGGCGGTCGCCGCGTTCGCGCCGAGCTTCGTCGGCGATCGCGCGCATCGCGTCGAGCCGCGCGTTCGCGCGATCGAGCTCGTTGACGGCGCGGCCGCTGACGATACGCAGGAGCCCGGCGACCTCGTCGACGAACGGCGGCTTGGTCTGATCGGGCTTGACGATGCGGCCGACGTCCCACGCGTCGGCGATCGCGACGTATGCGCGCGCGCCGACGAGCTGGAGCTCGAGCTCGACCGATTGCGAGATCTCGCTCGACGTGGCATCGGGTGTGACCGAGACCGGTACGAGCCGAACGAGCGGCGCGTCCGGAAATGGCTCGTCGATCGCTTCGCTCGGCGGCGGCTCCGCGGCCAGCGCGTCGACGACGGGCTCGACGACGGGCTCGACGACCGGCTTGACCGCGGTCGCCACCGCGTGGCCGTTGGGCTTGGCGGAGGCGTCGCCGCGATCGTCCGTGTCGGCGGCGGCGAGCGCCGCGGACAATGCTTCGGGCGCGACGATGTCGAGCCCGTTCGCGTTCGCGAGCGCGATGCGCTGGAACGCATCGTCGACGGCAAACTCGATCGTGCCCGGAGGCACGGCGAGCTCGCGCAGCTGGCGGCCGAATCGCAGGTCGAACACGTTGAGCCGATCGCCGGAGCGCGCGACCGCGATCCCGCGGCGCGCCGCGATCGCGAGGCGATCGACGTTGGGGATCCGCAGGACCGCGTGTTGCGTGCCGTCGCTCACGGCCGCGATCGACAACCGGAGCTCGCCCGTCGGCTCGCCGTTCGCGCCGAGCCGCTGCTGCGCGAGCGCGAACAACCGGCCTTCGAGCACGAGCTCGGCGTCGGCGACGCGTGTGCTCGGCTCGCCGAACGGCTTGCGCCAGGCCTCGCCGATGTTGCGCCACATGCGGAGCTGGCCTGCCTGCCACAGTAGCCAGCGACCTTCGGAGATCGGTAAGATGACGTCGGCTGGAATCGGCGGCGTCGTGCTCCGGAGCGCCGAGGGTCGCGCCGCGTGCCAGATCGGAATCTGCGGTGCCGTCGATGACTGCAAGATCCGCCCATTGGGATCGAGGTAATCGATTCGCTCGGTTCCGCGCGCGCGACCGTCGATTGCGGAGATTCGCTCGATCCGATCGGCAAAGATGACCCACAGCTCGTCCCCGACCGGCACGGGTGCAACATCCAAGAATCCTTGGATTTCCACGCGGAATTTCTCGTTGCCCGAGGCGTCGAACACCGCGACCGACGGCATCTCCGCGGCCAACAGGTCACCCCGCGGCCCGAAGAATCGCAGCACGCGCCGGCGTCGGTCCGTCACCTGCCGGGAATCCTAACCCGAACGGGAAAGAATCGCGGCACTTTCACGTACCATGAACACGGGTTTCCATGGCTTTCGAGCGCGAGAAGCAGGCGGCGACAAGCCCTAAAGAGCTGGAGCGATTGCGCGAGCAAGAGCTCGCCTTGGCGCGCGAACGCGCCAGGCGCAAGAAAGCCGCGCTCGAGCCGGGCCGGGCGACGTTGGTCGACCAGCAGGCACCGGCGCCGGCGGGCCGCGATTTTCATCGCGAGGCGATGACCGACGTGGTCGATGTGATGGGCTCGATCGCGCGTGGCGAGCGCAGCGGCCAGCTCGACGACGCCACCGGGCCGGCGATGTGGCGCGTCGCCGAAGCGCGCGCGCTCACGATGTTTCGTCATGCGGTCGACGAGGGCGAGATCGACGCGCACGATCCGGCGGTCGACGAGTCACTGCGTCGCGCGGGCGGCGGCGGCCAGGCGCTGCCCAACGAGCTCAAGCGCCAGATGGAAGACGAGTTCGGCGTCGCGTTCGACCGCGTGCGAATTCACACCGACGGCGTCGCGGCCGATGCCGCGCGCGCGATTCACGCCGACGCGTTCACCGTCGGCGAAGACATCTTCTTCGGGGCCGGTACGTTCACGCCGTCGTCGCAGAAGTCGCGCTCGCTCGTCGCGCACGAGCTCGCGCACGTGGTGCAGAGCTGGCAAGGCCGCACCGGCGGCGCACAGCACCGCCAGGTCAGCAAACGCGGCGATGCGCTCGAGCACGAAGCCGAAGCAGTCGCCGCGCGGATCGAGAGCACGCCGAAGTCGCGCGCGCGCGGCTCGGCGCCGGCGATCCGAGGCGTGGCGCCCGAAGCGACGCCGCCGCACGGCACGCAGGTCGCCAAGCCGAAGCTGATGCCCGCGCCCGCAGTGCGGCCGTTCGCGGCGCAGTTGCTTCGCCGCGAGACGGATGACAACGCGCCGCCGCCGCAAGCGCCGCAAGGCACCACCGGCAACACGGTGCAGTCGAACCAGCCCGACGTCACGGTCCAGCGCGACTACAACTCCGAGCAGTCGATCCATCAGGCGCACAAGATCACCGGCGACGCGAAGACCGAGATCCATTCGCTCGCGCAGAACATGCACCAATCGACGCAAAGCGCGTCGAACCATCTGACCCAGACGTTGCACGCGACGAAGACGCTCGGCAAGCACGACGCGCTGCACGCCGCGAACACGGCGCAGCACGCGGTCGTTCACGACGAAGCGAACAAGCACATCCACGCCGCGCAAGCGCACGCCCAGCAGCATCACGCGGTCGAGCAGCATCACGAGCCGGCGCCCAACCCGTCGGCGCACGACGGCGTCGGCGGCATCCAGTTCAAGCCGATCAGCGACTGGTCGAAGCTGATGCCCAAGCCGCTGCCCGATCAAGATGATCGCGAGCGCGCGAAGATCCTCAAGCTCGTCCAGGGCAAGGTCGAAAAAGAGCGCAAAGAATCGGCGCAGCTGCTGTCGTCGCTCAAGAACGCACAGCTCAAAGCCGCGGGTCAGATCCGCGGGCTCAAAGGCGGCCTACAAAAGACGATCGCCGGCGCGCAAGCCGCGGCGACGGCGAAGACAGCGGCGGCGGAAGCGGCCCAAGCGGCCGCGATCCAATCGCACGTCGCGGGCGTGCAGGCATCGGTGCGCGGCGCCGCGGCGGCGCAAAAAGCGGCGGTCACGCAGGCGCACACGCAGACGGTCCAGCAGATCAATCAGGGCGCGCAGCAGGCGACGCAAAAGCTCGCGCAGGCACATCAACAGGCGGTGCAGACGCTGCAACAACAAGAAGCGCAGCAACACGTCGCCGTGACGGCCGCGTTCCAAACCGCACAGACGCAGATCACCGCGCTCGGCGCGCAAAAGGCGTCGCAAGCGGAAGCGCTGCCCGATTCGATCAGCCTGCCCTACAGCGGCGATCAGCTGAGCGCGGCGAAGAAAGCCGCGCACAAAGTCGGCGATCAGTACTCGCAGGCGATGCCCGAGCAGGCGACGAAAGCGTCGGGCCAGCTACTCACTCACGAGCCCGACACGCAAGACGCGGTCACGAAGATCACGACGCAGATCACGGCGAAGGTCGAGGAAGCGTTCGATCAGTGCAACAAGCTGATCACGCAGACCCGCGAGCAGTCGATCCAGGCCGCCGACAAGGCGAAGGACCAATCGCTACAACAGATCGAGCAGACGGCATCGTCGACGGTCGCGTCGCTGTCGGCGTTCGGCGCGTCGCAGGTCGCGAGCATTCATCAACAAGGCGCGTCGGCGAAGCAGGGCATCGCGTCGGCCGGCGCGTCGGCGATCGCCGGCGTCGGCAAAGGTGTCGACGACGCGGTCAAAGGTCTCGAGACCGGCGCGCAGGGCCTCGAGAAGGGCGCCAAAGACGTCGAAGCGCCGACGGTCGCGGCGACCGAAGCTCAGGTCAAGAAGGCCGGCGACGAGCTGCGCAAGAGCGTGCCGTCGATCGCGAGCGGCCTGCAGAAGAACGCGTCGGATTCGGCGGCGTCGCTCGCGAAGCAAGCGGCGAGCGCGGCGTCGGCGATGGCGCAAGCCGCGACGAAGGCGAACCAGCAAGCGACGCAGATGGGCGCGCAGGCGAGCCAGACGCTCGAGAAGCTCGGCCAAGGCGCGGTCAAGACGCTCGGCAAGGTCCGCGACGGCGCGACGAAGCAGTTCGACAAAGCGACCGAGGACGGCACGAAGGCGTTCACCGCGTGCACGCAGGGCCAAGCGCACGCGTACAGCGAGCAGATCTCGAAGCTCAAGACCGGCCTCGACGGCGCGGTCCACAACGTCAGCGACAGCTTCAACAAAGCCGTCCCGACGAAGGAGACCGCCGACATCCTCGCCGCCGCGAAGAAGGCGGCCGCGTCGGTACCGAAGCACTGGTGGCAGAAGGCGCTCGCGTTCGTGGTCTCGATCGTCGTCGCCGTGATCGTGGTCGTCGCGGTCACCGCGCTGATCGCGGTCACCGGCCCGATCGGCATGATCCTCGTCGGCGCGCTCGCCGGCGCGCTCGCATCGGTGCTCAGTACGATGGCGAGCAACCTGATCTTGGGCAACAGCCTGTTCGAAGGCATCACGATCGAGAGCGTCGCGCTCGGCGCGGTCGGCGGTGCGCTCACCGGCGGCATGATGGGCGCGATCGGCAAGGGCGTGCTCGGCGAGACCATCGCGCAGACCGTCACGTTCGAAGGCGGGCTCGAAGGCTTGCAGGGTTTCGCGGTGCGCACCGGCGTCAACAGCGCCGTCGGCATGGTCAGCGACGCCGGCGCGCAGTTGATCGTCACCGGCAAGTACGAGTTCTCGATGCAGACGCTGGTGACGACGATCGCCACGAGCGCGGCGTCGAGCACGTCGAAGTTCGACGAGATCCAACACACGACCGGCAACTCGATCCGCGAATCGGTCGGCCTCGATTCGCTGCCGGCACACGGCGGCGGCTCGACCGATCCGACCGGCGGCGCCGACAATGCGGGCGCCACCCCGGGCTCGACCGAAGCGAAGGGCGACACCGGCTCGTCGAGCAACAGCAGCAACTCGAACAGCGGCGGAAGCTCGAGCGAGCCCGTCAACACCAACGCGCCGACCGGCGCGAAGGGCAACGACACGGGCTCGGGTGGTGCGCCGAAGGGCGCCGATCCGAGCACCAGCAGCGGCGCGGCGAACACCAATCAGCCGGTCGACGCCAAGGGCGGCGCCAACAACAACACCAACAACGGCGGCGCGGGTCACGACAACGGTCCGGCCGGCGGCGCCACCGGAAACGACAACGCGAACGGCGGCCACGCGCCGACCAACGACAACGCGAACGGCGGCCACGCGCCGACCAACGACAACGCGAACGGCGGCCACGCGCCGACCAACGACAACGCCAACGCGAACGCCGGCCATGCGCCGACCAACGACAACGCGAACGGCGGCCATGCGCCGACCAACGACAACGCGAACGCCGGCCACGCGCCGACCAACGACGGCAAGACGACTCCGGCGACCAACGACAACGCGAACCGTCCGCCGGCCACGAAGGCAAACGACAACGCGCCGCCTGAAGCCAAGGCGCCGTCCGGCGGCGAAGCCAGCGATAGCGGCGGCGGCGGCGGCGGCGACACCGGCGCATCGAACGAAGCCGGCGGCTCGGCCACCGACCAAGCGCTCGAGCAAGACGGCTACAAGAACGCGAGCCCGGAAGCCAAGGCGAACGCCGAGGCGAAGCTGCGATCGGGCGAGCACCCGACCGCAAACGATCTGCGCGACACCGCGGCGAACCAGCGCGGCGCGGAGAAGCTGGGCAAGCTCGACCAGGAGCTCAAGCCGACCGAGAAGACCGATCTGAACAATCGCGTCGCGGACAAGCTCGCCGAGAAACCGGAAGGCACCGGTGCGCTCGACCACGACGTCGATGCCGCGCATGCCGCGCAAAAAGAAGCGGCGGCGAACAACACGCGCGGCAAAGCAGCCGCGGCCGAGCGCGATCCGACGAATGCAGCGCACGCACCCGACGGCGCACCGGGCGACGGCGCGGCTCCCGCATCGGCCGACGCGGCGAGCGGTCCGGCCGCGGATCCGGCTCACGCGCCGGAAGATCCGACGCACGCGACCGGTCCCGAAGGCAGCGTCGCCCCCGATGGCAGCGTCCGCACCTCGCCCGAGGACGTGCTGCGCGCGCACGGGCTGAGCGAGGACGACATCAACGTGCTCAAGAAGGCGTTGACCAAGGACGCGCAGGGCTCGAAGGGCGGCAACAACCTCAACGCCGACGGTTCGGCGAAGGCGCAGCTGACCCCTGAAGAGATGAGCCTGCTCGTGAAGGCTCACGACATCCTGTTGCAGGACGTGCGTGAGGGTCAGCCGATCCGCAAGTTCATCCCGAACAAAGACGTCGGCAGCGTGCTCCACGGCGAGAGCGTCTACAACGGCAAGGTCGTGCCCGCCGATCAGATGCGCGGCGACATCGCGTTGCCGCGCAACACCGACGGCATGAACGCGCACGAGACGGTGTCGAAGACCGGCCTCGACTACGAGCACAACCCGCACGGCGAGCACGCCGGCCAGGACCGCCAGGGCCAGTACACCGATCAAGACAAGGCCGGCAAGGTCTCGCTCTCGAACGAGGTCTCCGGCAACGGCCTGCACTATCTCGAGATGCCGATGAGCGCCGAGCAGGCATCGGCGGCACAGGTGCCGCTCGCGAACGATCTCTTCGAAGTCTCGCAGCACGAGAGCGCGTCGCCCGATCGCTACAAGCTCAAGCCGCGCGACGGCGGCCAGGACAATCCGTACACCGGCACCGGCGCGACGCAGCCCGGCAACCTAGAGGGCTTCCAAGGCGCGATCAACCAAGAGCTCAACGCCGGCTCGCACGCCATCGTCGAGGGCGCGAACCTCAAGGTGCGCGGCGCGAGCGGCGCGGATCAAACCGTCGCGACGTATACGCGCGGCGCCGACGGCAAGCTGCACTGGGAGCTGTCGCCGGATCTGTCGCCGAGCCAGCACAGCTACTACGACGGCCTGATCAAGGACGCGCAGGCGAAGGCCGACGGCGCCCGCAAGCCGTCCGGCGGCAGTTGATCCGCATGCGGCTCGAACAACGCCAAGACGCGCACGGCTCGCACTACGTTCGGCCGCCGTTTCGCGCCGACGACTACCGCGTCACGTCGAACGCGATGCGCGGCATCATGAACTGGAAGAGCGATCACATGCCGACCGAGGCGCTGCTCGAGATGCACGACGGGCCGTTCGCGGGTTGGCGCCAGATCTCGCGGTTCGAGCGCGGTGGAAAACACTGGGTGCGCTACTTCAACGCGTCTGGCGAATACGGCGTCGACGTCGAGCTCGTCGAAGCCGGGCTCGGCGAGGTCGTCGAGCTCGATCCGAAGCTCGCGTATGACCTCGCCGTCGCCAACGATCGCACGCGCACCGACGCGCGCGTCGTTCAGGAGTAAGCGGCTTCCATCTTCGCCATGCGATCGCTGCAGCGCTTCATCAGCGCTTGCGCATCGCCGACCGACGACAGGTGAGCGCGATCGAGCTCGTCGGCGAAGCCGAGGGTCTCGCCGTTCGCCGGCGATGCGACCGACGCGCCGCGCAGCGACCGTGCGATCCGCGCGAGATCGGCGCGCTCTTGATCGAGCATGCCGGTGAGCTGCGAGTCACCTGCGTTCGCCGCGATCAGCGTGAGCTCGTACACGGCGAGGTTGATGTGCTGCAGCGCGGAGCCGACTTGGCGGCCGACCAAGTGCACGGTCGCGACGATCGGATCGGCCGGCTTGACCGTCTGCTCGACCGCGTCGAGGATGCGCTGCGCCCACGCGTCGTAGTCGGAATTGGTGCGCGGCGGTTCGCCGACCGTCGCCGGAATCTCCGCGAGCAGCGACTCGACGCGGCGCACGTTGGCGGTCGTGCCCGCCTTACGGCCGTCGAGTGAATCGAGCAGCTCGCGGCCGCGCGCGAACCCGCCGTCGGCTGCCGACGTGAGCAGATCGACGGCGCGAAAATAGATCCCGATGATCGGCACGGCGTGACCGAGCACGAACGCATGCGGCGCGGTGAGCATGCGCGCAGCATCGCACGGGCAGTCGGCACCGGCGCCGCTTCGCCGCGCCTGAGGTACGCTGAGCCGTGGCCGACGACAAACCCGCCGATCCGAACGCGCAGCTCGAAGCGATGGTTCAGGCGCTCGCGAACGTGTCGGCGATCGAGCACGTGATGAACCACGAGCAAGCGCGCGAGCTCGTCGACGAGTTGCGCATGCGCGTGCAAGGCGTCGTCGCGAAGACGCGGCTCAAGCTCGACGAGGCCGAGCACAGAAAGCAGATCGCCGGCGAGATCGACAAGCTCGTCGATACCGTCGCGCACATCAAGAACGACGTCGGCAAGCAAGTGGCGGGCTCGAGCGACCGGCTCAAGGCCGCGACGCGCGCGAAGACGCTCGACGGCATGGCCCAGGCGCTCTCGCTGATTTCGGACTGGCTCGGTAACCCCACGGCCGAAAATCAGATCAAGGTCGAGCAGCTGATCGCGAATTTGCGTGCGCTGACGGGAGCGGATCCATTCATCGACGACGCGAAAGCCGAAGCCGAGCTGCACGCCGAGATCGAGCGCGACGTCAAAACGTCGCTCGATGGGATCTTCAGCGACCTCAAAATCAAGCCTCCGTTGTGATGTAGTTAGATGTAGGCGCGACCGTCCGAAACGAGGAAGGTCGGCCACCGCGATCCCGTATTCTAGAAGGCCACATGCGCGATCAGGATGGGCTCGTCCAGCGGTCCGAGATCCAGCGGCGCGAGCTCGACGAAGGGCTCGTTCCCGGCAAGCAAACGCGCGTGCAAACCGCCGGTCGCGGCGCGCTCGGCGTGCCGGGCAAAGCGACGCAGGTCGAAGGCGGCGATACCGGAGTCGCGTTCGAAGGCGTGATCGCCGATGCGCATCGCCATCGCGACGCGTTGGCCAAGGCGCTCGCGAACGGCGATCGCGCGGGCGTGAGCGAGGCATCGTCGTCGCTCGAGGGCGCGCTCAAGCTCGTCAAGGAGACGATGACCGCGGGCGGCGCCGACCACGGCGCACCGCGCATGAACGCCGCGATCGATCTCGTCGTGCATGCCGAACCACTGCTCGCGCGCGCGAAAGGCGGCGGCGGCGGATCGATTCAAGAGATCGCCGCACGTGGCACGGCCGGCGCGGGCCACAAGCTGCCACACCTCGACACGATCCAGCGCGCGTTCGGCCGCCACGATGTGTCCGCAGTGCAGGCGCACGTCGGCGGTGATGCCGCGACCGCATCGTCGGCGCTCGGCGCGCGCGCGTATGCGAGCGGCGACTCCGTCGCGTTCGCGGCGTCGCCCGATTTGCACACCGCGGCGCACGAAGCCGCGCACGTGATCCAGCAGCGCGGCGGCGTGCAGTTCAAGGGCGGGCTCGACGGCGGCGCCAACGATCCGCACGAGCGTCACGCCGATACGGTCGCCGATGCGGTCGTGTCGGGACGCAGCGCGGAGAAGCTGCTCGATTCGCACGGCGGCGGCAGCGCGGCGATTCAGCGCAAGGAAGCCGACGCGCCGGCGGCCGGTGGGAACGGCGATCCCGCGCAGCAAGATCGCGGCGGTCGCCCGGCCAAGGGTGCGGGCGGCGCGGCGAAGGGCGCCGGCGGTGGCGCCGGGGGTGCGGGCGGCGCATCGCCGAGCGGCGGTGGCGGTGCCGGTGGCGGCGGCGCGGCCGGTGGTGGCGGCGCACAAGGCGGCTTCGCCGGCGGCGATCTGAAGGGCGCGTCGTTGCGCGCACAGCTCAAGACGTTCTCGTCGCAGGTCACCGCGTCGACGAGCGCGGCAAACCCGCCCGAGGGCGTCCACGCCGCGCCGAAAAAAGACTCCGAAGAAGATCACGGCAAGAAGGTCTCGCAATACAAAGACGGCATCGACGGCATCGCCGGTCAGATCGGCGACCTCGACGCGTTCGATCACCTGTGCTCGGCGTTCGGCGGCACGTTCTCCGATCCCGATCAGGGCAAGCAGAACGAATCGCTCGGCCAGATCAAGGCGAGCAAGCCGTTCCATCAGCTGTCTCAGATGTGGCAGGGCGCGATGGACGGCGGCGCCGATCGCGGGCCGATGCAGGCGGCGTTCGAAGCCGAGTTCGATCACCGCGGGTTTTGGGGCACGACCCAGCAGGCGTACGCGCTCGTGCGCAATGCCGCGAAGGCGCAAGCGGCCGAGGATGCGAAAGCCGCCGACGCGAAGAAGAAGGCGCGCGAGGCGCAGCTCAAAGCGCAAGCCGGCGACAAGGGCGGCGGCGCCGACGGCAAGCAGCCGGGCAAGACGGCCGCCGGCAAACCGAACGCGACCGGCGCCGACGGTGGTGCGGCTGGTGGCGTGAGCGCAGCGCTCGCGAACGCGGCCGTGACACCGCAGGCGACCGCGATCCCCGCGTACGACCAGCTCAAGGCCGTCAGCGACGCCGACTTCAAGGGCGTGATGGACGCGGCCGACAACCACGCCGGCCTCGAAGCGTCGCTGCCAGCGATGGGCGCCGAAGCACCGCGCACCGGCCAGATCTTGGGCCAGCTCAAGCGCGCCGGCGGCAGCTTCGCCGAGAGCTTCGGCGACACGCTCAAGTGGGGCATGCTCGCGCACTTCGGCGACAAGCTCGTCGGCAACGGGCTCGAGAAACTGATCGGCGAAAAAGTTCCGGTCATCGGCCCGCTGATCCAGCTCGCGATCGACAAGCCGTGGAGCGCGGACTACTGGAAGAGCACGGGCAAGGGCTTCAGCGACGGCTGGGGCCAAGCGAAGAGCGCGTTCGACTTCAGCGCGTTCAAGAGCTGCCACAGCGCGGGCGACGTCGTCGGCGTGATGTGCGCGAAGCTCGCCGATTTGTTCGGCGCGTTCTACTCGTGGCTCGACGTGATCAACAAGCTCGTCGGCACGTTGTCGGCGGTGTGCTTGATCCTCGGCGGCGTGCTGATCGGCGTCGGCATCGCGCTGTGCTGGCTCGGCATCGGCGAGGCGTTGATGGTCGCGGGCGGGTGGCTCGTCGAGGCGGGCGAGATCTTGAGCGACATCGCGCTCGCGCTCGTGCCGGTATGTTTGGCGCTGGCGGCGATCGCGCTCGTGTTCCGCACCGCGGCGGCGTTCTTGGTGCCGGCCGACGTCTACGCCGAGCAGCTCGCCCAAGAAGGCGAAGCCGCCGACTCGTTCGGCAAGGTTGCCGGCCAGAAAGCCGGCCTCGATACCGCACGCACGATCGAAGAAGCGACACCGAACAAGCCGAAGACGAAGCCGAACGACGCGGGCGCGACCAGCGCCGGCGCGCGTGCGAGCGGCCAAGCCGAAGGTCAGGCGCTCGAGGGCAAGGTCAAATCCGGCAACGATCAGCTACAAGAAACCGCGCAGCAGGTCGCAGCGAAAGGTGCCGCCGGCGGCGGTGAGCCCGGCGCGAAGCCCGAGACGCACGCGCCGGAAGCCAAGGCGCACGATCCCGCGTCGACCGACGATGCCAAACCCGGCGAGCACGCCGATCACAAGGCCGGCGAGGACAAGGCGAACCAGCACGCCGACGATCAGCAGCACGAAGCCAACGGCCAAGGTGAAGCCGCGGATACGAAGGGCGGCGGTGAGAACGAAACCGAGGCCGACAAAGACGGCAAAGACGACAAGGACAGCAAGGACGACAAGAGCGACGACAAGAAATCGGCCGGTCAGCGCATCAAGGAGCTCGCGAAGGGCATCAAGAGCCGGCTCGCCGAGAGCATCCGGCAGTCCGTCGATCTCAAGGGCAACTTGGAGCGGCTCGCCGATTCGGTCGGCGAGCTCGGCAAGCTCGGCAAGCCGGGCGAGATGGCCGATCGCGGATTGTCGACGCGCCAGGAAACGATCGAGAAGAAGGCCGAAGCGGCGGCGAAGGAGCTCGAGAAGCTCGGCGAGAATTCGAAGGCGAAGAAGGCCCAGCTCGACGAGCTGATGTCGAAGGTCAAGGACGGCGATACGCTCGAGCCTGAAGAGCTCGCCGATCTGAACGATCAGATCGAGCAGGCGCGCGGCGCGCTGGAGAAGGCGAAAGCCGCGGCCGAGCGCACGCAGAAAGCCGTCGAAGCGCTCGAGCGTATGAACGCGCGCGCGAAGAACGGTCAGAGCAAGCCGGATCAGCCGACGGCCAAGGACGAGAGCGGCAGCGATGCCGCCAAGGACAACAACGGCGAAGGCGAATCGAACTGGGCCAAGCGTCGCGAAGCCGAGACCAAGCGCGATGAAGCGCGCGAGCACCTCGAAGAGGCGAAGACCAAGCAGGGCGAGCTCGAAGAGCAGATCGAAGGCACCAAGCATCAGCTCGAGGCCGCAAAGGCGCAAAAGGCGAAAGCCGACGCCGACGCGAACGCCGCCGTCGACAAGCTCGAGAGCGATCCCGCGAACGAAGCGAAGCAAGCGGCCGCGAAGAAGATGGCCGACCACGACGCCGCGCTCGCACGCGCAAAAGATCTGCGCGCGAAGGCGGGCAAGATCGAGAGCGCCGAGACGCGTCGCAAAGCCGCCGAGGCCAAGCTCGATGGTGCGATCGGCGCGCACGTCGAGATCGCCGGCGAGCCGGGCACGATCGAATCGATCGGCGCCGACGGCGTGGTCGTCAAGACCGCGGCCGGTGAGAAGACGGTGCAGCCCGACGCGCTCGACGGCGCAGGCCTACCCGCCGGGTTCAAAGACAACGCGCAGAAGCTCGCGACCGCCAAGCAAGAGCTCGCGGCGCTCACCGAAGGCGAGAGCGGCGGCAACGCCGGCGCGATCGCGCACGACATGCAGCAGCGCGCGACCGACATCGAGCGCGGCGAACGCGTCGGCAACAACCCGCAGAAGCAAGCGCAGCGCGGGCAGGACAAGAAGCTCGCGGCCGAGTGGAATTCGCAGGTCGACGACGCGAGGGGGCCGGCGAACCAAGCCGGCGATGCCGTCGAGCGCGCGCAGAAACAGCTCGACGACGAGACCTCGCAGCTCGCGAAGAACAAAGAGCAGCAAACGGCGCTCGAAGCCGAAGGCAACGCGCAGGAAGCCGAAGCGCGCAAGCTGCGCCGCACGATCCAGGACCATCGCAGCACCGAAGGCTGGATGGAGCAGACGCCGGAGATGCTCGCGAACCTGGGCGGCTGGCTCATCGGCGTGCTCGGGCTGCAGGACTCGCTCGACGCCGCGAAGGCCAAGCTGCTCGGCCTCGTCGGCGCGAAGCCGGAGCCGAAGGCGAAACCCGTCGCCGCCACGCCGGGTGCACCGACGGGTCCGACGATCGGCCCCGCGCCCGAGACGCCGGAGAAAAAACCCGGCGCCGGCGGTGAAGGCGGCGGCGCTGAAGGCGGCGAGGCGGCGAAGCTGCGCGCCGAAGCGCTCGAGATCGGTTCCGCGCAAGCGACGTACGAAGAGCTCGTCGCGCTGCGGCCGCCGGCCGACGTCTCGCTGCTCGGCGATTCGCGCGAGAAAGCGGCGCAAGCGGCCGTGCGCTATCACGACGCGCACGACCAAGCGTACAAGTGCTACTTGGCCGAGGTCGCCGTCGGCAACCTGGCGCACGACTCGGCGCAGCTCGCCGAGCAAGGCAAGCCGCTGCAGAAGCAAGCGCAGCAAATGCAGGCGCCGATCGAGAAGGCGAAGTCCGACGAAGCGCAGCGCGGCCAGTCGCTCGCGGGTGCGCAGCCCGGCGACGTCAAGGGTCCCGACTCGCGCATGGGCGGCATCGTCGCCGAGCTGATCACGAAGATCTCGTCGAACGCGGATCACTTGAGCCAGAAGCCGGACGCCGGCGGCGCGAGCGGCGGTCAGATGGCGGGCGGTCAGGACAAGGCCAAGCAGCAAGCCGACGCGCGCTCTAAAGAGGGCCAGAGCAACTCGCAACAGCAGCAGCAGTTCCTCGACCAGGCACTGCAACTGCGCGCCAAGCAGGACGCATCGGTCGCGAAGAACATCCAATCACTCGAAGGCAAGCAGCAGGAAGAGCTGTCGATCCAGAGCGAGATCAAAGCGCGCAAGGCGGCCGCGCTCGGCGAAGAAGCAGCCGCGCGCGCGGAGTGCGAGGCCGAGTCGGCGAAGTTCAACGAAGGCTACGCGCGGGCGTCGACGTGGGCGAAGCAGTACGAAGCGAAACGCGCGAGCGGGAAGCCTGAGGGCGGCGGTGGCGGAAAAGAGTGAGCTCGAGCGTGCGCGACGAGTTCTAACCGCGTTACGCGCGCTTCCCGACGGCGCTCTCGAAGCCGCGCTCGGCGCTGCGATCGACGACAATGCCGAGCTGCTCGCTCGGGTGCGCGCGGCGTTGCACTCGCCCGATCCCGAGAGCGCGCTCGCCGACGCGTTGCACGGCATCACCGAGATCGGCGTGCCGGCGCTCGATCCGCAAAACGCACTCGCCGCCGGGCACGCGATCGCGATGACCGGCGAGCAATTGCGCAGCTCGCTCGCGACGCTCGCGGCAGGACAGCACGAGCTCGCGGCGATCGGCGATGCCGTGCTCGCCGATGCGCTCGCGACCGATCCGACGCTGGTGCCTCTGGTCGAAGATGCGCTCGCGCTGCTCGGCGACGACGGCCCGTTCGGCGCGCTGCGCGCCGCGATCGAAGCGCTCGGCGGCATCGGCGAGGTCTTCGCGGCGATCCAGCGCGGCGACGGCCAAGCGGCGGCGCTTCGCGGCATCGCGAAGCTGCGCATCGATCGCGACACCGTGCTCGCCGCGGCGCCGAAGCTCGCCGAAGTGCCTGCCCTGCTCGCCCGCGCGATCGAGCACGCGCGCGTGCGCGGCGATCGCGCGGCGACGGCCCGCCTCGCGATCGCGTACGCCGCGATGCACGACGACGACGGCGCGTGGCGCGACGCGCTCGATCACGCGGTCGAAGCAAAGCTGCTCGGCGAAGCGCGCCGCGCGGCAACGCGCATCGAAGCGACTGCGATCGCGGGCGCCAAGCTCGACGACGTCGCGCAGATCGCCGATCGCATCGCGGCGCTCGCGCGCGAGCTCGGCGAGAGCGACGTCGAGCTCGCCGCCGTCGGCGATCAGGCGCTCGTGCTCGCGCAGCTCGGGCTCGCCGGCGATTCGCGCGCCGCGGTCGCGCGGGCTCAGGTGATCGCCGCTGGCGATCCGAAGCGCGAGATCCGCGCGCACTTGCTCGCCGGTCAAGTCAACGAGCGGCTCGGCGACGACGCGGCCGCGCGAATCGAGTTTCGCAAGGTCACCGAGCGCGCCCGCAGCGCCGCGCTCGAGCACGAGCTCGGTTGGGCCGCGCTGCACCTCGGCCGGCTCGAAGCCGCCGCGAAGCAGATGTTCCGCGCCGGTCAAGACCTCGAGCTCGCGCAGCAGATCGGCCGCGCGACCGGCGATCCCTCGCTGCTCGCGCTCGCGATCGCGGCGCGGATCGATGCGGCGGCCGATCGAGGCACCGCCGAGCATCTGCTCGCGCACGAAGCCACGATCGCGCCGGATATCCGCGCCGAGCTCGCGCGCCGGCTCGACGCGCGCTGGCCATCGTAAGATACTCCGCGGCATGCGCAGCATCGTGATCGTCCTCGTGCTGGTCGCCGTCGCACATGCCGATACCGCGAAGAGCTACGCGTACGTCACGAAGGTCAACGGTTACCGCACGGGCACGCGCGAGCATCCGCACGATCACTGCGACATCGTCGCGAAGCTGCCGAAGACCGATCTCGCGGCGCAGCCCGCGGGAAGCGATCTCGCGCCGCTCGGCAGCGACGCACTCGTCGTCGGCGAGACGACCGACGACGACAACGACATTTGCGATCGCCTGCTCCACACGTGGCTGGCCGTGCGCTTCGATTCCGCCGATCGCAGCGCCGTCCACTTTCGCGCGCCGGATCCGGGCTGGACGATCTCGCGCGTGCTCGTGCTGATCGCGATCGCGCTCGGCATCGGCGCGCTCGTCCGCGATCGGATCGCGAAGCGCCGTGCGAAGCGCGAGCAAGCCGCGAAGGCGTAGCAGGCTGCTGAGAAGCCAGTTGGCGGCGAGGTCGCTGCTCGCACTCGACGACGTTTCGAGATGTGCGCGTGGCCTCGACGTGCTTCGCGCTCTCGTCCTACGCCGGCGTAGCGAGCTCGCATATGCGAAGCATGTTGTAGAACGCGGCGACGATCGCGCCGAGCGAACGGCCGGCGCGTGCCGCGAGCGCGGCCGACGCCGGTGCGGCCGCACACGATCACGTGTCGATCCGGACCGCGGCGCTCGCGCTCTCGCCACCGCCGGGACGAGCACCGCGCGACTGCGAAAGCCGAGTGACACCCGCGCGAGCGAGGAGCAGGCGGCCCGATGCGGGAGGCAGCCGCGCAAGCGCAGCGGTGACGCTGCGAGCACAGCGCTCGCGACTCGACACGAGTTTCTCAGCAGCCTGTTAGTTAGAGCGCGTCCATCGTCGGGCCGATCGTGCCGCTGTCGGGGAAGAAGTTGGCGTCGGGGAACGATCCGGCGTCGCTCTCGGCGAACGGCGCGTCGCTCGACGGGTTGTGCGGACCGACGCCGCCGCCGTCGACTCCGCCCGGTGGCGTCGGCGCACCGTCGCCGAGCTCGCAGCTCGAGAACGCGAGCGCGCACGCCGCCGCGATCGTGAGCGCGAACGCGCTGAGAAGTCGCATGAGCGACGTAACAGCAAGCGCCGATCCACGAGCTCAGTTGACGCCGCGGCCTACGAGCAAATCGCCCGGCTCGACCCCGAGCGAGCGCATCGCCGCGTCCCACATCTCGTCGGGCGGCGTTTCGAACACGAGCCGCGGATCGGCGGCGGTATGCAACCACGCGCCACGCGCCATCTCGGACGCGAGCTGCCCCGGGCTCCAGCCCGAGTAACCGAGGAGCAACCGCACGTTGCGCGGCGGCTGATTGGCGATCGCGCGCAGCCGCTCGGGCGACGTCGAGAGCGAGATGGTCGAGGTAATCTCGATCGTCTCGCGGCCGGTCGTCGCGGCGAGCCCGACCGGCTCGTGCAGCACCCAACCCGTGCTCGGACTGACCGGTCCGCCCGCCCACACGACCGCAGAATCGTCGCCTTGCCACGTCATTTCGAGGCTCTCGAGCAGCTCGGTCGCCTTGATCGGGCTCGGATGGTTGATCACCAAGCCGAACGACCCGGTATCGCCATGCTCGATCATCAGGATCACGGCGCGCGAGAAGTTCGGATCTGCCAGCTGCGGCATCGCGAGCAACAGTCCCGGCGCGAGATTGCTCGACTCCACCCTCAGAGTGTTCCGCAAAAGCCGTCTAGGCGCTGCATTTTTTCGCCAGCACCGGGAGTGTGGAAGATCACGAGGGCTGATGATGCGGACGCTGGAGCGACGGATCCGATGCACCGTCGCGCGCGTTGAGATCGTCGGCCGGCTTGGGCTGCGAGTCGTCGAGCCCGAGCTTCGCGGCGATCCGTTTGTAAAGGAACGCGCCGACGCTGAGCCCGAACCCCGTGACGATCGCTCTCGCGAGAGTCTTCATAGCAAGATCCTAGCAGACGTCTCCACGATCGGCTCCAGCGGCTGGTGGTACAGGTCCACCCACACTTCACGCGCCGCGGCGCGCAGCTCGGCGTCGCTGAGCGCGGCGAGCGGCAGCGCGAGCTCGGCCAGGCGATGGCGATCGATCACGCCGGCTTTGACCGTCGGCTTGTCGGAGCCGATCACGCCGCGATGTCGCGCGAGCGCTTCGATCACGGTCGCCGCGACGAACGACTCGGCGCTGCCGCGATGGTTGGCGCCGAACCCGATGTTCGCGAGGTTCCACAGCGCGAGCTGCGGCGTGAGCGGATCGCTCGCGATTTGCGAGACGTACGCCGAGAGCTCGGCGCGCGCGCGTAGCTCGACCGTGCCCTTGCCGCCCACGTAACGCGCGAGCGCCGGCGGATCCGGCGGCGGCTCGCCGGTCTCGGTTTCGGCCGCGATGTCGATCGCGTGGCGCGCTTCGTGGCGGCGCACGGTCGCGACGATCGCGCGCGCGACGTCGTGGCCCGCGAGCTCGTGGCCGATCGCGGCGCCGGCCGCGGCCGAAACTCGTTGGCCTTCCGGTGAGGTCGACCACGCGTCGTCGCCGACCGGGAACCAATCGGGCTCGGCGAGCTTGTTGCGCGCCAGCTCGTCGATCTGATCGAGCATGACGACCGGATCGGCGCCGTCCTCGGTCTGCATGCCGAGCAGCGCCTGCTCGACATTCAGCCGATCGATCCGGCGCAAGCTCAGCACGCGCACCGCGGTGTCGCCCGCGTGCTCGTACGCGACGTCTTCGACCCGAAACGCGAACACGATCGCGTGATCGCGAAATGCGTTCGCTTCGAGGTGATAGCCGATGCCGAGCGCGGCGAGCTCCTCGGAGACGCGGTGCGCGGCACTCCGCAGCTCGGCGAGATGCTGCTTCGACGTCGCCTTGTCCCAGCCGCCGAGCGCATCGATCAGGCTCGCCCATGCGCCGGCGAGCGCGGGGCCGTACGCCGCCATCGCCGGCGACGCGCGCAGCGCGAGCGCGTGAGCCGGCCGCGCGACCGCGGCGGCGCTGCTGCCGTGCACGTCGTCGTCGGTCTCGCGCACGAAGTCGGCCAGGTCCTCGGCGAGGACGTGCTCGATCGCGGGCTCGTCGGCCGGCGTCCCGCCGGTCATGAATGCGCCCGACGGGACGAGGGTTTCGGCACGCGCGCGGTGATGTGGCAGGTGTAGGGCCCACGCGACACCGCCGGCGAGGCACGCGCCACAGACCAGGCCGATCCCGAGCGCCAACCTCACACCTAGCTGACAACAGCTTGCAGCCGGCGTTGCAAAAATCGCAGACCGCGGCGCGACCTCGATGATAGGGTCGCGAACCATGCGCTTCGTCGTCCTAGCTTCGTTGCTGTTACCCGCTCTCGCACTGGCCGAACCGCGATTTGCCCCGGTCTGTCCCGACCACTCGTGCAAGGCGGTCGTACAGGTCGACGACCAAGGCAAGGTCCAGCACTACAGCTCGCCGACCGGCTACGTGCCGGCCGATCTACAGATGATGTTCGACGTCGACCCGACGCTCGGCGCCGGCAAGACGGTCGCGATCGTCGACGCGTACGGCTACCAGGAGCTCGAGGCCGACCTCGCAGTGTTCCGCTCGCAGTTTAGCCTGCCCGCGTGCTCGGTGGCGTCGGGCTGCTTGACGATCCTCAACTCGAACGGCCAGACCACGCCGCTGTTGACGGATACCGATCAAGGCTGGATCCAGGAGACCGCGCTCGACGTCGACATGGTCAGCGCGGCGTGCCCGCTGTGCAAGATCGTCGTGATCCAGGCCGCCGCGGCCGGCGTCGATGGCCTGCAAATCGGCCAGCTGATCGCCGCGAAGCTCGACGTCGACGCGATCAGCGACAGCTGGGGCGGCCCCGAAGATCCGAGCGATGCGACCGACGAAGGTGACTACAACAACGCCGGCGTCGGCACGTTCGTATCGAGCGGCGACGACGGGTTCAGCGGCGGGCCGGCGTATCCGGCGAGCTCGGCATACGTGATCGCCGTCGGCGGCATCGAGATCGATGGCTCGGACGTCGACGCGTGGTCGGGCGCGCAGAGCGGCTGCAGCACGCAGATTCAAAAGCAATCGTGGGCGCCCGCTGTCGCGCCATGTACCACGCGCGCGTTCGCCGACATCTCGGCGTTCGCCGCGCCCGGTCCCGGCGTCGCGACGTACGTGCTCGGCCAGTGGAGCCCGGTCGGCGGCACCAGCGCGGCTTCGCCGTTCTCCGCGGCGCTGTTCACCGCGGCCGGCCACGCCGACGCGCGCGCCCCGTTCGTGTACAAGCACGCCGATGCGTTCACCGACGTGACGATGGGCAGCTCCGGCGCCTGCGGCTCGATCTTGTGCCAAGGCGCGGTCGGCTGGGATGGGCCGACCGGGCTCGGCACGCCGGATCAGGCGAAGCTCGTCGCGATCGGCAACATGGTCGGCGGCGGCCCGACGCCGATGATCGGCTATCCGAGCGACGGCGCGACGGTCATGCCCGGCTTCACGATCGAGATGGGATCGGGTGATATCGCCGTGTGGACGCAAGTGCAGATCGACGGCTCGAACGTCGCGCGACTCGCCACCGCCGGCATGACGATCGCGCCGCCGACGGTCACCGACGGCTCGCACACGCTGACGTTCACGTCGTACGACGAGGATCACAACTCCGCCGGCGCGATGATCACCATCACGGTCGGCGACGACATGACGATGGGCGGCGGCGGCGGTGGTGGCTGCTGCTCGACGAGCGGCAGTGGATCGTCGAGCTTGTTGTTGTTCGGAATCGGCGCGTTCGTGATGCGCCGCCGGCTGCGCCGTCAGACGCCGAGCCCGCGATAGAGCTCCGGCCGGCGATCGCGGAAGAAGCCCATGCTCGCGCGCACGCGGCGGATCCGCTCGATGTCGAGCTCGGCGATCGCGATCCCGCTCGCATCGCGCGTCAGCTCCGCGAGCTTGTCGCCGCGCGCGTCGCAGACGAACGAGCTGCCGTAGAACGTCATGTCGCCTTCGGCGCCGGTCCGATTCGCGGCGACCACGCCGACCGCGTTGGCGACCGCGTGGCCGATCATCACTCGCTGCCACGAGTCGCGGCTATCGAGGTCGGGCTCGTCGGGCTCGCTGCCGATCGCGGTCGGATAGAACAGCACGTCGGCGCCGGCGAGCGTCATCGCGCGCGCCGCTTCGGGGAACCATTGGTCCCAACAGATCGCGACGCCGATCGTGCCGTGCTTGGTCGCGAACGCGCGAAAGCCGGTGTTGCCCGGCTTGAAGTAGAACTTCTCTTGATAGCCGGGCCCATCGGGGATGTGCGATTTGCGATAGATGCCGAGCGTGCGGCCGTCGGCGTCGAGGATCGCGACCGAGTTGTAGAGCTCGGGGCCGGCTTGCTCGTAAAACGACACCGGGATCACGACGCCGAGCTCGGCCGCCAGCTTTTGAAAATGCCGCAGCGTCGGGTGATCCTCGGCGGCGTGGGCGCGCGAAAAATTCTCTTCGCGCTGCGACCGGCAGAAGTAGTGCCCTTCGAACAGCTCGCTCGGCAAGATCACCTGCGCGCCCTTGCCGTGCGCTTCGCGAACGAGCTCGGTGATGCGCTTGATGTTGACCGCGACGTCGTCGGTGAGCGCGGTCTGCAGCGCGGCGACTTTCATGCGCGCACTGTAGCCCGCGTTGGCTGCTGTTGCGTGCAGCAATGAAATCCACCGCCGCCGACGACGACCGGCTTGCACGGTAGCCCGATCGTCTTGCGCGACGGAAACAGCTTCGCGATCGCGGCGACCGCGCGATCGTCGGCGGCCGTTTCGTAGGTCGGCACGACGACCGTCGTGTTCGCGATGTAGAAGTTCATGTAGCTCGCCGGCATCACCGTGCCCGACGCATCGCGAACCTCGCCCGGCGATGGCACCGTCACGATATCGAGCCGTGCCCCGCGCAGATCAGCGATGATCGCGACCAGCGCATCGGCGTTCGGATCGCTCGGCGCCGGCTCCATGCACGCAACGACGCCCGGCGCGACGAACCGCGCGATCGTGTCGATGTGACCGTCGGTGTGATCGTTCTGCAGGCCCTGGTCGAGCCAGACGATGCGCGACGCGCCCAGCGCCCAGCCGAGCCGCGCTTCGAGCTGCGCGGCCGTCATGCCGGGGTTGCGATTGCCGCCGAGCAGGCACTGCTTCGTCGTCATCAGCGCGCCGGCGCCATCGACTTCGACCGCGCCGCCCTCGAGCACGAAGTCGAACGCCGCGCCGCGAATGCCGGTCCACTCGATCACGCGCGACGACACGTCGCGGTCGCCGGTCATCACGTACTTGCCGCCCCAACCATCGAAGCGAAACTGCGCGGCCGCGAGCTCGACGCCGTCGGCAACGAAGATCGGGCCGGTGTCGCGCAGCCACACATCGCCGTAGCTCGCGCGATGACAGCGCACGTGCTGCGACGACGATCCCAGGAGCTCGCGCGCGTGGGCTTCGTCGCGCTCATCGCGCACGAGCAACTCCACGCGTTCACCGCGACCGCCATCAGCGATCGCCGCGCACATGTTCATCAACGCGAGGCGCGGCGCCTCCAGACCTTCGGCCCATTGCTCGGAGTCGTAGGGCCATGCGGTCCACACGGCATCGTGCGGATCCCATTCAGCTGGCATCGCGAAGCTCACGCGAACCGTTTATCTGAACGAGGTGTGGCCCGCAATATGCCCCGCGGGGGCCTTTGGCCACGAGAATCGCGGTTACAAGCACTCGATTTTACATGGCTCGGCGGGCATGCCGGCTGCACATTCGGCGCGCATGACGAAATTCCTCAAGACCGTTCTCATTGCTGGCTCGCTCATCACCTCCACCGCGATCGTCTCGTTCGCGGATGCTCCGAAGACCGCTGACAAGGCCGGCGCCGGCTCGGCCTCTGGTTCGGCCTCCAAGGGCTCGGCGTCGACCAAGGGCACGACCCCGGCCAAGGGCTCGGGCGCTGGTTCGGCCGCGAAGTCGGGCAAGTAATTTCGAGCGCTCGATCTTCGAGCGCTGCGCTTCGCTTAGTTACTGCCACGCATTTTCAGGCGCCTGACCAGCCGCGGGCTTTCCCCGTCTCGCTGCAATGAGAGCTTGAGCAAAGGACAGCGCCGACGCGAAACGTCGGCGCTGATCTTTTGCCATCGCGATCGCGAGCACGTCTTCGATCGATCGCGGCACGCGGCCGAGCGCGCTCGGCCTGACCGGCGCGGCGTGCACCACTTGGTACACGAGCTCCGCGAGGTCCTTGCCTTTGAACGGCGTGCGGCCGGTCAGGCAGCGATACGCGATCGCGCCGAGCGCGTAGACGTCGGCGAGGTGCGTGACGTCGCCGCCCGATGCTTGCTCCGGCGCCATGTACTGCGGCGTGCCGACGATGCCGTCGCCGGTCAACGTGCCCTCGCTGTCGAGGACTTTGGACACGCCGAAGTCGAGGATCTTCCAGGTGCCGTCGGCTTGCCGCCACAAGTTGTGCGGCTTGAGATCGCGATGCACCACGCCGGCGAGCCGCGCGACCTCGAGCCCGCGCGCGACCTGCTCGACCAACACCACGAGCTCGTCGCTCGGCAGCCGGCTCTCGCTGCGCAGCCGCGTCGCGAGGTCGGAGCCGCCGAGCCGCTCCATCGCGATGAACGGCACCGGTTCGGCCGGGCCGGACACCGAGAATACGCGCACGATGTGCGGCGATTCGAGCCGCGCGGCGATCTCCATCTCGCGGTGAAATCGCTCGACGATGCCGCTCGACGCGGTCGCGCGCGCGTTGAGCAGCTTCACCGCCGCGACTTGGCCGCGATCGCTGCGCGCTTCGTAGACCTCGCCCATCGAGCCGCGGCCGAGCACGAGGCCGAGCTTGAACTCGCCGACGTATTGGCCGGTCCAGCGGCCGTCGTTCGCGCGTTTCTGGCGCTGCTCGGCATCGGCGGCCTCGGCCATCGCCTGCTGTTGATCGCCGATCACGCGCATCGCGTTCGCGAGCTCGGTCAGCGCGCGCGCGTTCATCCGCCGAGCCCATCGCCCGAGGCTGTAGCTCGCGATCATGAAGCCCAAGATCAGCCCTTCGGCGAGCGCGAGCTGCATGTGCGTCGCGTGCATCGACGGCAGGATGCTGCGATCCACGATCCAGCCGAACGCGATGGGCACGGCGAGCGCGACGTGCCCGGTGATGCAAACTGCCATCGTCGCGAGCGCCGTCGAGTGCACGCGACCGAGCGCGATGAACACGATGCCGATCACGTCGATCATCACGACCGCCGAGAACGGCCCGAAGTAATAGATCGCCGGCTGGATCGCGATCGTCGAGATCACCCACAGCACGCCCGCGACGCGCGGGCTGTAACGATCGGCCTTGCTCGTGATGAAGACGAGCCCGATGTTGCACGTGCCGAGCACACCGGCGCCGATCCAAAACAATAGCCGCGCAGTCGGGTCGCCACCGATGAGCAACGACATCGCGATCGCCGCGACCGGCGCGAGCACGCCGAACAAGTGAAACGCGTGGCTGCGCGCGAGATCGCTCTTGTCGAGCGCCGCGGCCGCGGTCGGCGCCGGCGTGCGCGCCGACGAGGTCGCCCACGCCGAAGGGCGCGCCGTACCCTCGACCGATGCCAGCGCCTTCGGGCCGTCGGCTTGTGTGCCGATCTCCTCGGCCTCGATCGCCGTGTCCTCGTCCACACCGTTACGATAACGCGAGCCCGGCGTAGATGTATTGCACGTCGTCGTCGGCATCGAGCTCGGTCAAGAACTGCTCGACGTCGCCGCGCGCGTCATCTGCGAGAACGACCGGGTGCTTGGGCCGCCAGCCGAGCCGGAGCGAGCTGACGGTCCATCCCGCAGCCGCGAGCGCCTTGGCGACGGTGTCGACGTCGGTGGGGTTCGTGTAGAAGCGCATCGCACCTTCGTCGTCGGCATCGTCGCCGACATCTTGAGCGCCGGCTTCGATCGCGGCGGTTTCGGCATCGCCGGCGCCGGTCGCATCGATCAGGCCGACGTGATCGAAATCCCACGCGACCGCACCGAGCTGCCCCTTGCGAAACAGTGTTCGAATCGATTGCTGCGTGCGGTTCTTGTTATCGGTCAAGCACTCCACCATCACCGGCACTTGGTGCGGCGCGAAGCCTTCATAGGTCACGAGCTCGAAGTTGGCAGGCTCGTCGAGTAGGCCGGCGCCTTTCTTGATCGCGCGCTCGAGCGTGTCGCGCGGCATCGACGCCTTCTTCGCCGCCTCGACGGCGACGCGCAGCCGCGAGTTCGCCGCCGGATCGGCGCCGCCCTTCGCGGCCAACATGATCTCCTTCGACAGCTTGCCGAGCACGCGCGTCTTCACGAGCGCGCTCGCCTGCTTGATCCGATGTTTCCATTGGGCGCCCATTGCGAAGCCGCGAGTGTATCGTGCGGCGCATGCAGATCGTGATCACGGGAGGCACCGGTGGGCTCGGCGCGGCGGTCGTCGCTGCATTCCTCGCGAAGGGCTTCGAGGTGCACCTGCCGATCGTCGAGGCGGTGCTGCCCGCGCATCTCGAGTGGCGCGCACACGAGCACGTGCATGCGCGGCGCGTGTCGCTCGATGACGAAGCGCAGGTGACCGCGTTCTACGCCGCGCTGCCCGAGCTGTGGGCCTCGGTTCACCTGGTAGGCGGCTTCGCGATGGCGCCGATCGCCGAGACCACGCTCGCGCAATTCGAGCAGCAGTGGAAGCTCAACGCGGTGACGTGCTTTCTCGCGTGCCGCGAAGCGATCAAGGCGATGCGCAAGACCGGCAAGGGCGGCCGTATCGTCAACGTCGCGGCGCGCCCGGTGCTGCAGCCGGCGAAGAGCATGACCGCGTACACCGCCGGAAAAGCCGCGGTCGCATCGATCACGCAGTCGCTCGCGGCCGAAGTGCTCGACGACAAGATCCTGGTCAACGCGATCCTGCCGTCGATCATCGACACGCCGCTCAACCGCAAGTCGATGCCGAACGCCGACTTCGCGAGCTGGCCAACGCCGAGCCAGATCGCCGAGACGATCGCGTTTCTCGCGAGCGATGCGAACGCGCTGACGACCGGCACGCTCGTGCCGGTGTACGGCCGCGGTTAGTGCTCAAGACGATCGTCCTCGATCGCGCGCCGGCGCCCGGCGGCGAGCTGACGCTGAGCAAGCGCGGCGACGAGCTGTCGATCCGCGTCCGCGGCGTCGATCTGATGAGCTCGCGAAACCACGATTCCGAGGACGAGCTCGGCCGGCTCACCGCACAGCTCGCCGGCGCGGGCACGCGCATCCTCGTCGGCGGCCTGGGCTTGGGCTTCACGCTGCGCGCGGTGCTCGAGCACTGCAAAGCGACGATCGATGTCGCCGAGCTCGTGCCGGCCGTCGTGCAGTGGAATCGCACGCACGCGGCCGCGCTCAACCGCAACGCGGTCACCGACCCGCGCGTCACCGTGATCGAAGGCGATGTCGCGCGCGTGATCGCCGAGGCCGATGCGCGCTATGCCGCGATCGCGCTCGACGTCGACAACGGGCCCGACGAGCTGTTCGATTCGAACAAGCAGCTCTACTCGCGCAAAGGACTTGCAGCGGCCAAGCGCGCGCTCGCGCCGGGCGGCGGGCTGGCGGTGTGGTCGTCGTTCGACTCGGATACGTTCACGGCGCATCTGCGCAGCGTCGGTTTTGCCGTCGAGGTGAAGCGGATCAAGGCCCGCGGCGCGCGCCACGTGATCTGGCTCGCGCGCAGCCAGCCGTGAGGTACGCTTGCACATCGTGAGCGATACGCGTCGCGGCTTCTTGCGCAAGGCGATCACCGGCACCGGCTTCGTCGCGTGCAGCGGCATCCTCGGCCGCTTGCTCGGCGAAGATCTGATCTTGCCGGCGCGCGCCGATGGCCGGCCGCGGTTGCCGCCGGGCCAGCACGCGATCGAGGCGCTCAAGCCGATGGGCGGCGACGAGGGCGACGGCAGGTTCGAGACGTTCCGGCTCAAGGTTCACGGCCTCGTCAACAAGCCCTACGAGATCGACTACGCCGCGCTGCTCAAGCTGCCGCAGGTCGAGAAGAAGGCCGACATTCACTGCGTCACCGGCTGGTCGCTGATCGATGGGCTGTGGAAAGGCGTGCAGATCACGGCGCTCGCAGGCATCGCCGAGGTCAAGCCCGAGGCTCGCTTCGCGATCTTCGAAGCGGCAAACGGCTACACCGCCAACGTCCCGCTCAAGGAAGCGCTGGCCGATAACTCGATGGTGACGTACCGCCTGAACGGCAAGCCGTTCTCGCTCGATCACGGCGCGCCGGTGCGCGGGCTCGTTCCGGATCTCTACTTCTGGAAGAGCGCGAAGTGGATCACCGGGATCAAGTTCGTCAGAGACGATCAGCCCGGATTCTGGGAGACGCGCGGCTACAACAACCACGGCGATCCGTGGCGCGAAGAGCGCTATGGCTAATGTCTGGCGCGCGTGGCTGCGCGCCATTCACCGCGACATCGGCTATTTCGCGATCGGGTTCACGGTGATCTATGCGGTCAGCGGCATCGCGCAGAATCACATCGGCGATTGGGGCGACGTCAGTTATAAAGCGAGCGAGCGCACGTTCGCGATCGATCCGATCGGCGACGACGTGCCCGACGGCGTCGCGATCAAACGCGTCGCGGATGCCGCGAAGCTCGGCACGCCGACGAGCAGCCTGCGCGCCGGCGACGAGATCCGGCTCGGCTACGCCGACAACTCGCAGGTGACCGCGATCGGCACGCAGGTCACCGTGCAATCGCGCGAGCGCCGCGCGTTCATCGGGCTCGCCAACTGGCTGCACAAAGCGCGCGGCAAGACCGCGTGGAAGTACGTCGCCGATCTGTACGCGCTGTGCCTGCTCTACCTCGCGTGCTCCGGCATCTTCATGATCAAAGGCCGCAACGGATTTCGCTGGCGCGGCGCGATCGTGATCGGCGTGGGCATCGCGGTGCCGGTGCTCTACGTCGCGATCGCGGGTGGTCCCGGCCGGCAAGCGACGCAGGATCCCGACGTCGTCGTCGCATCGCCAGCGCCGGCATCGGCGGGCAGCGCGGCGTTGCCGAGCGGCATCAAGCCGCTGCCGCCGGACGAATGATCGAAGCGCTCGCCCGCGTGGTGCGCCCGACGCTCGCGTTCGATCTCGCGCGCGTCGACGCGAACATGCAACGCATCGCCGCCGCCGCGCACGCGCACGACATCCGCGCGCTGTTCGCGGCGAAGTCGTTCCCGCATCCGCGCGTGCTCGAGCTCGCCGCGAACCGGCTCGACGGTTTCGACGTCGCCTCGCCGGGCGAGCTCGCGACCGTGCCGGCCGGCGCCATCGTCTCGGTCGCCGATCCGACCGGCGCGGCGATCACAACCGGTGCGCGCGCGCGCATGATCGTCGCGTGCGAGACGATCGGTCAGGTGTGCGCGGCGCCGCGCGGCGCGGAGATCGCGATTCGGATCTCCGCTTCGATCACCGGGCTCGATCCCGCGATGGGCGCCGTACTCGACGGCAGCGGTCATCGCCGGTCGCGCTTCGGGCTCGACGATCGCGCGAGTGTCGCGGCGCTGCGCGACGCGGCCGCAGGTCGTCGCGTCGGCTTGCACGTCCATCACGGCCCGGTGACCGCGACGAGCGCCGGGCGCTTCATCGCGACCGCGCGCGCCGCGATCGAGCTCGCCGATTTCGAGCCCGCGTTCATCGACCTCGGCGGCGCGTGGCACGGCATCGCGGACCTCGCCGAGGCGTTCGCCGCGATCCGCGCCGCGCTGCCGCGATCGATCGAGGTGATCGTCGAGCCCGGTCGCGCGTACGCCGATGGCGCCGGCTTCGCGTGCGGGATCGTTCGTGCCGCGCGCTCGCTCGGCGATCGCGAGGTTCGCGTCGTCGATCTCTCGCGCGCGTGTCACCTGCGCTGGAGCACGTTCGAGCTCGTCGCGCGGGCGCCGCATCCCGGCCGCGGCCGTCGCGTGCTCGTCGTCGGGCCCACTTGCTACGAAGAGGACGTGCTCGGCGAGTGGACGCTCGAGCCCGGCGCGCTCGAGCTCGACGATCGGATGATCGTGCGCGGCATCTCCGGCTATGCACTCGCGTGGAACACCGGGTTCGGCGGTGTCGAGCCTGCGGATGTCGTCCTCAGGGACGGTGTCCACTAAGACAACTTACAGACGGTAACCCTGCATGATCATTCGCTCGGGAGATCCGGAGGTCAACTTGCGATGAATCCGCTCGTCTCCGACGACGAAACGCCATTTCGCGCTCGGGGATCTACAAGTTGACGTCCGGATCTGGCGCGCCAAGAATCTCGGCAACTTGCGCTCAACAAGTTGTCTTAGTGGACACCGTCCCCGTTAGCCGTCGACGCGCGGCATCCGCGTCGTCGGCATCGCGACGCCGGCGCGCGTGACGGTATTGCGCAGCGCGAACCGACGCAGCGGCGGGATCAGCACGTGCGCGATCGACAGCGAGCTGCGCAGCGCGGCCGGAACCTGGCCGATCGCGATGATCGCGCCGAACCAGCCGCGCTCGCGGATCTGGTGGAGTTGCAGCAGGTCGACAGGCGCGATCGAGTCGACGTCGAGGATCAAGATCTGCGCGCGCGGCGGCGGATCGTCGACGAGCGCCGAGACCGCCTGCGTGACGTTGCGCGCGATCTGCAGCGTCATCGGCTCGTCGACGAGCTCTTCTTCGACCCACGCCGCACGCGCGGTGTCGACGACGTAGACCAAGGCGCGGATCGTGGTGACGGGCTCGTCGCTGTCGCCGCCACCGCCGTCACGCCGCTGCACGTTCGGATGCTGCCCCTTCGCCACGCAGAAATTCTGGGCCGCAACTGCGAATTGATCAAGGCGACGGCGTCGCGTCGTTGGTCGGCGCAGGGTCGACCGGATCGGGCACCACCGGCTCGGCGCCGCTCGTCGCGGGCGCCATGTCGCTGCGATCGGAACGGACACTCTGTCCCGTGTTCGGTAGCTTCGGCGTGACGTCGTCGGGATAGCGCAGGTTGAACGTGAAAAACAGCGTGTCGCGATAGAACGACGGCTCGATCAGCGACGCCGCCTGGTTGCCGTGCTGGATCATCAACTCGTAGCGCACGCCCCACACGCGGCCGGGTGACTGCGTCCATTGCAGGCCGACGTCGAGCAAGCCGACGTCGAACTGACCGAGCGTACCGCCGCTCTGCGAATCGAGCAGCTGCGTGCGAACGACTCCGGCCGAACCGAGCATCGCGAGCCGCGGCTCGTGGGTCGGCCGCGTTTCAAGCCAGTACAGGGGAATTGCAGCCTGGACGATCGCGCTGTCGCTCAGCGTGTTCTCGGCGATGAACAGGTCGGGCGCGACGCCGCGGCCGACATTGAGCGACGCATGGCCCCAGACGTCGGTGTAGCCGACGAGCGCGCTGAACACCGGATACGCGGTCGCGCCTGCGACAGGCAGCTGCGGCGCGTAGGGGTCGATGCCGATCTGGTTGACGTAGACCAGGCCGGCGAGCAAGCCGCCGCTCCATCTGCGCCCGAAATCATGCAGCCACGTGATGTCCGCGCGCGGGTTGAGCTGATGTTGCAAATGGCTGCCGACGAGTGGGACGAGCCCGGTGGTCATCGTGACGGGAGCGATTTCTTCCAGCCGCAAGTACGTCACACCGACGTCGATGCCGACCGTGTCGTGGCGAAACAAGCGCTGTACGCCGACCGCCGCGCCGCCCGAAAACGAGTTCGTCGTCGTCGGCGTCGGCTGGTTGTCGTCGGTCGCGGCCCACTGCGCGAACCCCGACTCGATCACGCGCGTCTCCTTCGTCGCCTGATAGCCGACGTTCTCGAGCGCGTCCGCCGAGCGCAGACTGGCCGGGCCACTCTGCTGGACCTGGATCGTCGCCTGATCCGCCGTGTTGCGCGCGGTCAGGGCGTTGGTCTGGCCGGTCGCGCCATCGACCTGAAATACGGCATCGGTCCGCGGACCGGGCAGCAAGATGCCTTTCCAAGAGCCGAACGCGTTGTACGATGGCTCGTCGAGGTGACGCGCGTATTCGATGACCTCGGCCTGCGCGAGCACTTGTTCGATGAACCGAGGGCCCTCCGACATCAACATGAGGCCGGGGCGCACATCCACGTAGAGATCGGGCTCCGGGCCCAGGCTGCTCGCTACGGCGAACTCGTTGTCGGTCAGCGCGACATCACCCGCGAGCAAGGCATGAATGCTGAAATGATCCGCCTGCGCGGAGCCAGCGGCCACGACGGTCGCCGCGAAGACCATGCAAGCGCGCTGCACGTTCTGCGTTTGTATCACGCGTGCCCTTCAGCAAAGGTCGCACGAGCGGTTGACACGATCCGTCCTTGGACTGTTTAGAATTCACTCGTCATGCGAAGTGGCGCCGAAACCCTGTTCGATCCGCGGTTCGCCGCGTCTCCCGGCCGCACCAGCATCGTCAAAGACGATGAAGATGAGGACGACGACGACGACGACGACGATGATGATGATGACGACGACGACAGCGACGACGCCGCCGGCAGCGACGACGACGACGATGACGACGACGACGACGACGACAGTCCCGACGATGACGACGAAGCAGAAGCCGGCGATCTAGCCGGCGGTGCTCCGGCGGCCGACGACGAAGACTGGTCGGAAGATGACGCTGAGAAAGAAAAAGAAAAAGCCGACGACGACGACGATGACGACGAGGACGACAAGAACGAAGGCGGCTGGCGCGACGGCGATAAGCCACCGTGGGCGGCCGGCGACGAGGAGGACGAGGAGGATGACGACGACGATGACGAGGAGGACGACGATGACGACGACGACGATGATGACGTCGACGACGACGGCGACGAGCACGACAACGACGAGCCGGCCAAGCCGGCTCCGGCCACCGCGCGCCGCCGTCCAATCGTGACCGACGACGACGACGGCGACACCAGCGACGCCGGCGACGACGACGACGACGAGGTCGAGAAGATCGATCCCGAAGATCTTCCGCGTCGCGGTCCGGTTCCGCCGCGTCCGGCCAAGCCGTTGCCGACGGGCAAGCCCGAGCCGATCAGAGTTCCGGCGAAGCCGGCCGCGGGTACGCCTGCGCCGACGCCGACCGGACCGATTCAGAAGCCCGTGCCGGCGAAACCGACGCCGGCTCCGGCCAAGCCCGTGCCGGCCAAGCCTGCGCCGGCCGCGAAGAAGCCCGTGCCCGTCGCGAAGAAACCGGCCGCGCCGGCGAAGAAGCCCGCGCCGGCGGCGAAGAAACCGGCGGCGAAGAAGCCGGCGACGGCGAAAAAGAAGAAGTAGCTAGAGCGCGCCCTTGGCGCGCAGGAACAGCGGCAGCACGACCAAGATGTACGCCGCGCACATCGACACGATCACGACCGCGTCGAGCGCTTTGATCTTCACCTCGAAGGTCGGCAGGTGCGATCGGACGGCGAGGTACCAGCCGCTGATCAGCGCGATGTACATCCACAACATCGGGTGATACGTGAACGACAGCGTGCTGATCTGAAACAGCATGCCCGCGAACCCGGCGAGCAGCGCCATTCCCCAGATCTGCGCACCATTGCTGTCGGGGACATCGCGTAGCCGGCGCAGCCCGACGATCAGCGACTTGACGCACAGATAGATCACCGCGACGAACAAGAAGAAGCCGACGAACCCGAGCTCGGCAAACGACAACACGAACGAGTTGTGCGCGGTGAGATAGTGATGGTCGGTGAACGCGCGCGGCCCGACGCCGTAGATCGGGCTGTGCTTCCACATGTCGAGGCCGGCGCCCCACGCGTCGTAGCGCATCTCCGTCGACAGATCGGCAGCTTCGCCGCTGCGCCCGCCGAGCAAGAGCACGGGGAGCGCGACGAGCCCGCACGGGATCGCGACCGCCAGGCCGTATCTTCGTATCAAGTACACGCCCGGCACGAGCATCGCCGCGATGAGCCCGCCGCGTGATTGCGTGAGGAAGACGGTGATGAACACGAGCACGACACACGAGCCGTAGCCGAGCACGCCGGTCAGGCCGCGCTTGCGCAGCGCGAAGCCGATCAGCAGCGCCATGCCGCCGGCGCACACGGTGAGGGCGACCTCGTTCGGATCTTTGAGATCGCCGCGATAGCGCACGCGCTCTTCCACACTGTACGTGCCGAACAAGCCGACTTTTTCGCAGCGATACTCCATGCTCGGATCGCTGTCGGGGCCACGGCATTCCTCGACGGTGTCGCACTCGCGGCCATCGGGCTCGCCTTCGATGTTGCCGTCTTGCTCCTCGCCACCGATGCACTGCTTGCCGGAGAAGCCCTGGTGAGCGCACACGAACGCGATGAACAAGCACGTCCCTGCCAGCACGCCGGCGATCAGCTGGAACGATCGAAATCGCTGGATGCCGTGTGAAATCGTGAAGTACAGCGCGAACAGCGTCAGCAGCTCGGCGAGCCGTTGCGTGAACGAGTCCGGCTCGTTGATCGCCGCCGAGATGATCGCCCACAATAGCAATGCGCCGACCCAGAACAGCGTGTTCGCCGCGACCGGCAGGACGCGATGCAGGCGGATGTCGATGATGTAGCCGATCACGGCAAACGCCGTGAACAGGTAGAGGAACGGCACACGCTGCAGCAGCGGCAAGAACTCCTGCGGGCGAGCCAGCACGAAAATGATGAGGGCGCCGATGCCGGGGAGCGCGAACACGCGCTGGCGACCATAGCACCTGGTAAGCTGGTCTCGAGTATGGGGGCACGCGAGCAACTGGCGGCGGCACTGTTCGGGTCGGGGGCGCTCGCGGCGCTGATGCGATTGCGCAAGCTCGCGCCGGTCCCGACGACCGTTAGCATCCTCACGTATCACCACATCGCCGACGAAGATCCGACGTACGGCTTCGATCCCGGCGTCGCCGACGCGTCGCCCGCACAGTTCAAGCGCCAGCTCGAGCTCGTCGCGCGCTACGGCACACCGATCACGATCGCCGAGCTCGTGCGCGCACTCGATGGCGAGCCGCTGCCCAAGAACGCGGTGATGATCACGTTCGACGACGGCTATCGGTCGTGCCACGACGTCGCGCTGCCGCTGCTGCGCGAAGTCGGGTTACCGGCGGTGTTCTTCATTCCGACCGAGTTCGTCGGCGAGCGGCGGTTGTATTGGTGGGAGCGCATCGCGTTCGTGCTGAGCCAGACCAAGCTCGCGAGCGCCGACCTCGCGTACCCGCGGCGCTGCACGATCGAAGCGAAAGGTCCGTCGGCGCTGCGCAAGCTCGCCGATCTGGTCAAAGACACGCCGCAGCTCGATCTCGAGCGTTTTCTCGGCGAGCTCGCGACGGCGTTTCGCGTCGATTGGGATCGTGTGAAGGAGCGCTATCACGCCGACGACATCGTGATGACGTGGGACCACGTGCGCGCGCTCGCGAGCGCCGGCATGGACGTCGAGTCGCACACCAAGAGTCACCGCGTGCTGCAGACGCTCGGCCGCCACGAGCTGCACGACGAGCTCGCCGGTTCCAAGCGCGAGCTCGAGAAGCAGATCGGCCGCAAGGTCCATGCGGTCGCGTACCCGGTCGGCCGCCGCGTCGCGCACATCACCGCGATTCGCGAAGCCGTGCAAGACGCCGGCTATCGGCTCGGGTTCACCAACGCGAGCGGCGCGTCGCGGATCTGGCCGCGGCCGTTCGCGAACATGTTGCCGACCGATCGCTTCGACGTGCGGAGGCTATCGACCGACCGCGAGATGTCGGACGCCATGTATTTCACGCAGATCGCCGTGCCTCGTCTCGCGTACGTGGGCCACGACCACTGAGAAAACGTCGGCGCGGCCGTGGGCGTGCGCGTGGGCGGACATCGGCGAAATCAAACATTGCGCTCGGAGGCGCGGTGCCCGCTTCGATTTCGCCGATGTCCCGCCCGAACCCCGCACGTCGTGCTCGGTTTGATTTCGCCGATGTCAGCGGCGGCGACGGGGACCTCGGCACCAGGCTCGACGACGGCCGATCTCGCGCTCTCGACCGAGAACTTGCCCACCGCGGGACGCCCGTCCGAAACTTTATTTTCATGAGACGAATCAGCCCGCGCATCGAGATGACCGGAATCTGCTGGGAGATCGTCGAAGACGAAGAGCGCAGCGCGCTCGTCGTCGATCTGTCGATGGAAGGTGCGCGGGTCGAGCGGCCGTTCGTCGGCGGCCGGATCGAGCGCGCGGTGCCGCTGCAGCTCGAAGTCCCCGGCCTCGACGAGGTCATGTGGGCGAAGGCCGACGTCGTGTTCGACACGGTCGTGGCATCGCGGTCGCCGCAAGCCGGCCCGTTCGGCCTGCTGCGCCGCACCGGCTACCGCATCGCGATCGCGGCCGCGCGCGACCTGCGCCTGCTCCGCGACTACGTGTTCGAGAGCTACCGCGCGCAGATCGACGTGTATAACGCCAAGTACGCCTCGACCATGCGATCGGCGTTGTAGCGAGTCAGCGCGACCTCGCGCGCCGCGTGGCCCATCGCGCGCGCGCGTTCGCGATCGGCGGCCAGCGCGGCCAGCGCGACCGCAAAGCGATTCTCGTCGACCGGCACGAGCAAGCCGGTGACGCCGTCGTCGACGACGCTCGGGATGCCGCCGACGGCCGTCGACACGATCGGCAGCGCCGCCGCCATCGCCTCGGGCACGACGAGCGGCAAGCCTTCGCTGATCGACGACAGCGCGAACACGTCGAACGCGTGGATCACGCGCGGTACGTCCATGCGGCGCCCGGTGAACGTGACGAACGGAGAGCCGTTCGCCGCGGCTTCGACATCGGCGCGTGCCGGCCCGTCGCCGACGATGACCAAGCGAACGCCCGGCGACAGCGCCGGCAGCAGCGCGCGCACGAGCATCGCTTGGTTCTTGTTCGCGTCGATGCGCCCGATGGTGCCGACCACCCACGCGTCGCCGAGGCCGAGCTCGCCGCGGATCTCGGCGCGCGCTGCTGCATTCGGCGTGTAGCGATCGAGCCGGATACCGTTCGCGATCGCGTGCAGCTTCGCTTCGGGGGCGTCGCGGAGCTCGCGGGCTTGCGCGAGCGTCGTGTCGGAAACGGCCACGAACGCGTCGGTGAACCGTGCGGCCAATCGTCGCAGCAGCTTCTGGCCGCGCGAGCCCGGGTTCTTGCCGTGCTTGGAGTGAATCGCATGCGCACCGGCGAGCTTGGCGGCCGGCGCGCCGTAGATCAGCGGCAACGGGTTGTGGGTGTGGACGATCTGCGCGCCGAGCCGGCGCAACACGACCGTGAGCCTCGGGACCAAACTCGGATCGAGCCCGCCGCGCTTCGCAACCCGCACCGTCTCGATCCCGTGCTCGCGAAACTCGTCGGCCATCGCGCCATCGGGTGGCGGCGCGAGCGAGATGGCGCGCACGGTGTGCCCACGCGCACGCTGGCCGATCGCGAGATCGAGCGCGACGCGCTCTTGCCCGCCGACACCGAACGACGACAGCACGTGCACGATCGAGAGCGCCACGATCGAAGGGCTATCGCGCCGAGATGCCGGGTGGCAAGCTGGCGCCGTGGCGGAAGCGAAAGCAGGTGTCGACGGCATCGGCGAAGACCTGCTCGCGCGAATCGGCATCCGGCTCGAGCACGACCAGGTCGGCGAGCTGCAGGCCGCGTGCGCGCGCATCGCCCGCAAGATCCATGGCGACGAGCTGCGGGTGGTCGGCTTCGTGCCCAGCGACGACGGCGTTGCCGTGCCGCCGGTCGTGATCCATCTCGGGCTCGCGCTTTGCAATCTGACCGGCGCCACGATCGGCGTCGTCGACGCCAACGTTCGCTACCCCGCACTGGCCGAGCTCTCCAAAGGTCAACACACCGATCACGGCGACTCCGTGTTCGCGACGCGTTGGCTCAGGGGCTCGCTCGCGCTGTTGACCCCACCTCGCGTCGAGCAAGCCGGTGAAGTCGTGCCGCAGCTCGCGCGGGTGTTGCTCGAAAGCGCGGATCTGTTCGCACATGTGCTCGTCGATCTCACCGGCTTCGAGCTGTTGGGCGAGCACGCGAGCGCGGCGGCGTGCATGGACGGAGTCGCGCTGGTCAGCCGCGCACACCGATCGCGCGAACGGGAGCTGGTCGAGCTCGCGCAGCTGATGCCACACGGACGCTTCTTGGGTGTCTTGCTCGTCGGGTGATCTTCATGCTCTGTTACTCGTAGATGCGTTCTCTCGAGCAGGAAAAGATCGCCGTCATCGGTCTCGGCTACGTCGGCTTGCCGGTCGCGTTGTCGTTCGGCCGCAAACTTCCCACCGTCGGTTTCGACATTCGCCAGCGCCGCGTCGACGAGCTCAAGCGCGGCCACGACGAAACGATGGAGGTCACCAAAGAGCAGCTCGCGACGGCGACGAAGCTCGAGATGACCGCGGATCCGGCGAAGCTCTCCGACTGCACGTTCTACATCGTCGCGGTGCCGACGCCGATCGATCACAACAATCGTCCGGATCTCGGACCGATGATCTCGGCGAGCAAGACGATCAGCCCGCACCTCAAGAAGGGCGACTGCGTCGTGTTCGAGTCGACCGTGTATCCCGGCGTGACGGAAGACATCTGCGGTCCGATCCTCGACGACAAGAGCGGGCTCAAGAACGGCGTCGACTACTTCCTCGGCTACTCGCCCGAGCGCATCAACCCCGGCGACAAAGAGCACACGTTCGAGAAGATCCAGAAGGTCGTCTCGGGGCAAAACCCGGAGACGCTCGACCGAGTCGCGCGTGTGTACGGCTCGGTCGTGACCGCCGGCGTGCATCGCGCGTCGTCGATCAAAGTCGCCGAAGCCGCGAAGGTGATCGAGAACACGCAGCGCGATCTCAACATCGCGCTGATGAACGAGCTCGCGCTGATCTTCGATCGCATGGGCATTCGCACGATGGACGTGCTCGAAGCCGCCGGCACGAAGTGGAACTTCCTCAACTTCCGGCCCGGCCTCGTCGGCGGTCACTGCATCGGCGTCGATCCGTATTACCTGACGATGAAAGCCGAAGAGCTCGGCTACTTGCCCGAGGTCATCCTCGCCGGCCGCCGCGTCAACAACAACGTCGGCCGCTTCTTGGCGCAGAAGACCGTCAAGTTCCTCACCGCGATGGACGTGCCGCTGCGCAAGGCGAAGGTCGGCATCCTCGGCCTGACGTTCAAAGAGAACGTCCCCGACCTGCGCAACTCGAAGATCCCCGACATCATCGCCGAGCTCGCGCAGTTCGGCATCGACGCGATGGTCCACGATCCGCTCGGCGATCCGAAAGAAGCGCACGAGGAGTACAAGGTCGAGATCACGCCACTCGACAAGTTCCAGGGCCTCGACGCGCTGATCCTCGCGGTCTCGCACGCCGAGTACATCAAGGACATCGACGCGATCTACGCGCGCGTGCGTGACGGCGGCGCGGTGATCGACGTCAAGAGCGTGCTGCCGCTCAAGACGCCGCCGCGCGGCATTCGCCAGTGGAGCCTATGACGAGGTACGACGACGTTTGCGCAGATCTCGTGAACAAGCCGCGCCGCTGGCTCGTCACCGGCGTCGCCGGCTTCATCGGCTCTGCCCTGCTCGAGCGGTTGCTCGACCTCGGCCAGACCGTCGTCGGTGTCGATAATTTCCTGACCGGCCACAAGCGCAACTTGGACGACGTGCTGGCGATCAACCCCGACGAGCGCCTGCAGTTCCAGTTCATCGAGGGCGATCTGCGCGACATCGAGGTCGCGCGCAAGGCATGCAAGGACGTCGACGTTGTCTTGCACGAAGCCGCGCTCGGCTCGGTGCCGCGCTCGATGAAGGATCCGGTGGCGTCGCACCAACACAACGTCGACGCATACCTCAACGTGCTCGTCGCCGCGCGCGAAACAAACGTGCAGCGCGTCGTGTACGCGTCGAGCTCGTCGGTCTACGGCGACGAGCCAAAGCTGCCCAAGGTCGAGGATAAAATCGGCAAGCTGCTGTCGCCGTACGCGGCGACCAAGCGCACCGACGAGATCTACGCGCAGACGTTCCACACCGCGTACGGCCAGCAGATCATCGGGCTGCGCTACTTCAACGTGTTCGGCCGCCGCCAAGATCCCGATGGGCCGTATGCCGCCGTGATCCCGCGCTGGATCGCGAGCCTCGTGAACGACCAGCCGTGCGTCGTGTTCGGCGACGGCTCGAACAGCCGCGACTTCTGTTACGTCGACAACATCGTGCAGGCGAACCTGCTCGCCGCGACGGGCCCGGCCGAGACGACCGGCACCGTCTACAACTGCGGCTGCAACGGCCGCACCGATCTCAAGCAGTTGTTCGCGATGATGCGCGACAACCTCGCGAAGGATTTTCCCGACGTCGCGAAGGCGGAGCTGGTGTTCGAGGCGCCGCGTGCGGGCGACATTCCGCACTCGCAGGCGTCGATCGAAAAGATCACGACGACGCTCGGCTACGCGCCGACGCATCAGGTCGCCGACGGCATCGCCGAGACGGTGACGTGGTTCGGCCGTCGGCTGAAGAAGACCCACGGCCGGCGCGACGAGCGGAGCGAAGCCGGCCCGAAATGATACGTTAGCCGGGCGATGGCCGACGACGACCTGCCCAAGCCCGAGCCAAAAGAGATCGACGAGAAGCTGGCGCTCCAGCTCAAGCACCTCGCGGAAGATTCGGTGCTCAAGGGCATTCCGTACGGCGACGAGAAGTGCGCGAACTGCCTGTACTACCTCAACCCCGACGACAAGCTCGCGTACTGCTGGCATCCGAAGTTGCGGATCCTCGTCGGTGCGGAGTGGTGGTGTCAGTGGTGGGAGAAGACGGAAGACTAGAACCGTGTTGGGCTCGCACTCGCACTCGTACTCGTGCCTCGTGCACGTCCGCGATGGTTCGAACCTCGGGGCGGACTCGCGCGGATCCTCGCGACTGCCGGATGACGCGCACGTGGCACTGCTTGCCCCCGGGCGCTGGAGCTAAGTGCGGTTCGAGGATCGAGAGCTCACCGGCGCCGAGACCGACCGCGAGATCGAGCAAGAGCGCCAGAGCGAGCTCGAGCGCGACGACGAGCGCGAGCTGCCCGCGATCCAGCCGCTCGAGGTACTCGACGACAAGAGCGAGCACCGCGTGATCGACGCGATGCGATCGATCCTCGACCATCGCTCGTTCGTGATCAACGATCTCGCGTTGCCCAAGCGCGAGCTCGACGCGCTCGAGGCGCTCAAGACCGCCGTCGAAGCGAAAGACGGCCAGCTCAACCGCTTCGTCTACGCGAGCGATCGGCAAGAGCTGCTCGAGCAAGCGCTCGCCGTGCTGCAGCCCAAGCTCGCGCAAGACCGCGCGCTGTTCGGCGAGCTCCTCGCAAAGGTCAGCGAGCTGCGCTGCGATCTGCGCCGGCTCGAAGACGCCGAAGACGAGCTGCTGGTCACCGAAGTCAAAGCGGTGAAGCTCGTCGATGCGACGGAAGATGACGACGACACGCCGAAGGAATCGACGCTCTCGAACGGGCCCGAGGTCAAGGTCGCCGACGCGAAGTCGACGTTGAGCGACGGCCCCGAGGCCAAGCTCGCCGACGCGAAGTCGACACTCGCCGATGGACCCGCCGCGCCCGAGCTCGAGCAAGGCCCGACGACGCTCGGCGACCTCGGCGAAATCAAAGCCGCCGAGAAGCCGTGGTGGAGATCCAAGCCATGAGCTGGTTCGAGCCGATCGTGCGCGAGCTACGCCTGCATGCCGAGCACGCGCTGCTGCGCCGGCTCGACGCGGGCGCCGGCTTCGCCGATCCCAGGATCGCGTCGCAGATCTACCTTCGCGATCCGGCGGCGAACGCGCGCATCGCGGGCGGAACGTTGCGGCCGCACGGCACGCATCACAAAGCGCTCGCCGAGCTCGGCGCAGCATCGCGCCACGCGCGCGCGCAAATCGCCGGCACGCGGTTGGGCACGTTGCTCGAGCGCCACGCGCTCGACGAGATCGCCGGTGGTGTGAGCGCACTCGCGCTGGCGTACGCGATCGATCTCGATACGCGCGAGCTCGTTCATGCGCTCGCCGGCGCTCGGCGCGCACCCGGGCTCTACGTCGACACCTGCGCCGACGTGCTCGAGATCCCCGCCGAGGTGCTCGTGCCCGCGATCGCGCTCGGTTCGCCGCTGCGGCGCTCGCGCGCTGTCGTGCTCGACGGCGACTCGCTCGACGCCGAGCTCGAGCTCGCGGGCGGTGCGCTCGCGTGGTTGCTCGGCGACGAAGCGCTGCAGCCGCCGCTCGCCGGAACGTGCGAGCTGATCGCGGCCGATGCCGAGCTCGGCGTGGTGCTGCCGGAATCCACCCGCAGCGCGCTCGACGCGCTCGCCCCGCACGGCGCAAGCCCGACGAGCGCCGGGCGCAGCACGATCGACATCGCCATCACGTTGCGTGGCCCGCGCGGCTCGGGGCGGCGCGCCGCCGCACATCGCATCGCGCGAGCATTCGGCCGGCCGCTGCTCGTCGTGCCGATTCCGGCGCTGCTCGCCGCCGAGAAGCGCGGTCAACGTGGGCTGCTCGGCCCGGCGCTCGCCGCGGCCCGGCTGCGCGACGCCGTGCCGTATCTGGCCGAAGCCGACGCGATGTACGACGAAGGTGGCAACATCGCCGCCGACCACGCCGAGGCGATTTCGCACGCCGGTAGCCTGATCGTCGTCGGCACGACCGGCCGCGGCGGTCACCTCGAGCTGCTACGGCCGCAGCTCGTGGTCGCGATCGGCCGCGCCGATCTCGACGATCGCGCGCGCGCGTGGCGTGCCGCGCTTCCACCGGCGCAGGCCGAGACCGCGAGCGAGCTCGCCGCGCGTTACGTCATCGGGCCGGGCGCGATCGCCGACGTCGCCGCCGAGGCCGCACGCTACGCCGACGCCGCGCGCACATCGCTCGACGCCGCCGCACTCGAGGCCGCGGTCGCGCGCCGGTTGTCGCTGCGGCTCGGCACGTACGGCGCCGTGGTGTCGCGCAAGGCGCGGATGGCCGAGCTCGTGTTGCCCGACGACGTGATCGACACGCTGCGCGACATGATCGCGATGGTTCGCGAGCGCGCACAGATCCTCGAGCGCTGGGGCTATCAACGCCACCTCGGGATCTCGCGCGGCGTGGCGGCGCTCTACTCGGGCGAGCCCGGCACCGGCAAGACGATGGCGGCCTCGGTGGTCGCGAGCGAGCTGGGCTTGGAGCTCGTGCGAATCGACCTGTCGGCGGTCGTCTCGAAGTACGTCGGCGAGACCGAGAAGAACCTCGCGAAGATCTTCGACGAAGCGCAAGACGCGCACGCGATGCTGTTGTTCGACGAAGCCGACTCGCTGTTCGGCAAGCGCACCGAGCTCAAGAGCGCGCAAGATCGCTTCGCGAACCTCGAGGTCAACTACATCTTGCAGCGGATGGAGACGTTCGATGGCGTCAGCGTGCTGACCACGAACGCCGAGTCCGCGATCGATCCCGCGCTGCAGCGGCGGCTCAACTTCCGGATCCGATTTCCGGAGCCCGAAGCCGACGAGCGCGCGCGGCTGTGGAAGCAGCTGCTGCCGCCGAGCGCGGGTCTCGGCGACCTCGACTTCGTGCCGCTCGCCGAGCGTTTCGACATGACCGGCGGCTACATCAAGAACGCCGTCGTGCGCGCCGCGGTGATCGCCGCGCGCGCCGGCCGCGCGATCATCGCCGACGATCTGTGGACCGGCGCACATCACGAATACGTCGAGATGGGTAAGGTGATGCCGTCGCTTCCACCGCGAGGGGCCTCATGAAATGGCATGAAAATCGACGACTGATCGGCGCGCTCGCACTCGGCGCGGCGGCGTGCATGGTCTTCGCGATGTTCTCGCGCCACTGGCTCGTCAACGATCGCCTGGATCTGTTGTTCGGCCTGCGCGTCAACCTGACGTGCGGCGTGCCCGACATGTGCGCGCCGACGAGCAACTCGGAGCTCGTCGAGCTGATGGGCGCGAGCGCGTCGGGAGCGTTTCCGATCTTCGGCTGGATCACGACCGTGACGTGTGGCCTCGCCGCGCTCGGGCTCGCGATCGCCGGCGCGCTCGCGCTCGCGAACAAGCAGCCGAATCTACCGATCTCGCCGTCGACGATCGCGATCGTCGCGATCATGCTCGGGCTCGTCGCCGGCTGCGTGTTCGTCGCGACCAAGCCGGGCAGCTCGGTCGGCGTCGGTGTGGGCTTCACGATCTTCGGCGCCGGCTCGGTCGGTGGGATCGCGGTCGCGCAGCTGCTCGCGAAGCTCAATCGGGCGCCCGATCCAGATCTGACCGACGGCTCGATGAATCCCGACGAGTTCTAGTCTACGTTCCGCGCATGTCATCGCTGCGCGGCAAGACTCTGTTCATCACCGGCGCGAGCCGCGGCATCGGCTTGGCGATCGGCGTGCGCGCCGCCCGCGACGGCGCCAACGTCGTGATCGCGGCGAAGACCGCCGAGCCGAACCCGAAGCTGCCGGGCACGATCTACACCGCCGCCAAAGAGATCGAAGGTGCCGGTGGCCAAGCGCTGCCGATCGTCTGCGACATCCGCTTCGAAGATCAGGTGCAGGCGGCGGTGAAGCACGCCGTCGACAAGTTCAACGGCATCGACATCTGCATCAACAACGCGAGCGCGATCAGCCTCACCGGCACCGAGCAGACCGAGATGAAGCGCTACGACCTGATGCACACGATCAACACGCGCGGCACGTTCTTGGTCTCGAAGACGTGCATGCCGTACCTCAAGCAGGCCACGAACCCGCACATCTTGAACCTGTCGCCACCGCTCAACATGGAGACGCGGTGGTTCGCGCCGCACGTCGCGTACACGATGGCGAAGTTCGGCATGAGCATGTGCGTGCTCGGCATGGCGGGCGAGTACAAGTCGGCCGGCGTCGCGGTCAACGCATTGTGGCCGCGCACGGTGATCGCGACCGCGGCGGTGCAAAATCTGCTCGGCGGCGGCTCGACGATGAAGGGCTCGCGCAAGCCCGAGATCATGGGCGACGCCGCGCACGCGATCCTCACGCGCGACTCGCGCGAGTGCACCGGTAACTTCTTCATCGACGACGAAGTGCTCGCCGCCGCGGGCAAGACCGATCTGTCGGAGTACGCGTACGATCCGAGCTCGCCGTTATTCCCGGATTTCTTTGTTTGATCCGGATGAAATCGAAGTCACGTTGCTCAAGCTCGCCGATGGCGTCAGTCGCACGGTCGCGTGACGCATTTGCCGACCGGCGTGTTCGTCGAGGCACGCACGAGCTACTCGGCGAGCTCGAAGCAAAGCTCGGATCTAGATCTTGATGCTCGCGAGCTCATCGACGTCGACGCCCCGCGAACGACGAGCCCGCGAGCGGAATCGTCCACACGTTCGAGTTCGAGTTGTCCCACTGCTCGAGCCGCTGGACGTCGCGCACCGCTTGCTCGTGCGTGCGCGGAAACGCGACGGCGCCCGCGCGATCGCTCGAGAAGTACAGCGTGCGGCGGTCCGCGCCGAGGTGCGGCTCGTCGTCGGTCGAGCTGCCATCGCCGGCATAGTGAATCGCCGCCGGCTCGCTCCAACCGGTCTTCGTTTTGCGTGCGATGAACAGCTGGTCCTTCGGATTGCCCGCGAGCCGGCCGGCGCTGCAGAACACCAAGAACGATCCGTCGGGCGCGACTTCCGGATCGACGTCGAGCTTGGTGCCGTCGGAGAACGACAGTGGTTGCGCTGGTGCGTAGCCGGCCTTGGTCTTCGCAGCCGAGTACAACCGCTTGTGGCCGGCCTTGTCGATCGACACGAAGTAGATCGTGCCGTCGCCGGCGACGCTCGGCTTCCAGATCGCATCGCCGATGTTGACCGTGCTCGGCAGCTTCGCCGGCGCGCTCCACGTGCCGGTCGCGCCGCGATCGACGCGATAGAGCTGCGCCGCGTGCGCCTGGATCCGCACGAACACGGCGTAGCTACCATCGGGGGCGATCGCCGGCGACGAATCGGGCCACTCGCCGGAGAACGCCGCGAGCTCTGGCTCGGACCACGTGTTGCCGGTGCGATGCGACTCCAAGATCGCGCTCCATGCAGCGGTGCTTAGCGTGAATAGCAGCGTGTTGCCGTCGGGCGTGAACGTCGGCGAGCCGTCGTTGGCCGGGCTCGAGATCACCCCGGGCGCGAACAATTGTGGAGTGGGAGGCGCGTCGGCTCGAGCGAGCCCCGACGAGACGATGATTGCGGCGGCGAGCAGCTTCATGGCGCGAGGCTAGCGCACGCGTGATCGCGCGAGCTGCGACGCGTGCGAGCGTATCGTCGGTACGACGCGACGCGCGCTTATCGGGTGCGACGCTCAGATCTTGAGCTTGTTGAGATCGATCGGCGCTTTTGCTTTCGCCGGCGCGCCGCGGCGACCTGCCGCGACGAAGCCGAACACGGCGCCGACTGCACCGCCGATCAAGTGCGCCATGTGCGAGACGTTGTCCTGCTTCGTGAACTCTTTGACGATCTCGCCGCCGAGGTAGATCACCGCGACCGCGATGAACGTCAGCGGGATCTCGCCGCTGCGCACGTTCGCCATCGACGCGAGCAAGATCATCATGAACACGATGCCGCTCGCGCCGAGCAAGAACCCGCTCGATACGGCGAGGTTGGCCAGCCCGGTGACGAGCGCGGTGACGAGGATCATCACGAGCAGCCGCACCGAGCCGTGCCGCTCCTCGAGGATCGGCCCGATCAGCAAGATCAGCATGAAGTTTCCGAGCAGGTGCTCCCAGCTCTCGTGCCCGAGGATGTGACTGAACAGCCCGACGTATGCCTTCGTGCCGAACGACAGCGACGGGTATGCGCGGAACCACTCGACCGTCGACGGCACCGCTTGCGTGATCAAGAACGCCACGACCGCGGCGATCGTGAACGTCAGCACGACCGGAGCGTTGTACGTGATCCTGAGCTTCACACTCAAAGGCTAGCACCGCATGCAATAGCGCGCCGGTGGCTTGCCGGCGGCGACCGCGCGAGCCACGCTCGGCGTATGGCAACAGTGACCATCACCGGCGATAACTTCAAACAGACGATCGAGAAGGGCGGCATCGTGCTGCTCGACTTCTGGGCGGAATGGTGCGGTCCATGCCGCGCATTTGCGCCCGTGTTCGAGAAGGCGTCGGAGACCCACCAGGACGTCACGTTCGGCAAGATCGACACCGAAGATCAGCAGGAGCTCGCGGGCGCGATCGAGATTCAAGCGATCCCGACGCTGATGTTATTCCGCGACGGCGTGCTGTTGTTCCGCGAGTCGGGCGCATTGCCACCCGCCGCGCTCGAACAGCTGGTCTCGCAGGCGAAGACGCTCGACATGGAGAAGGTCAAAGCCGAGATCGCCGCGCACGACGCCTCGCATCAACACGGCCCAAACTGCAATCACGATCACGATCACGATCACGGCCATCACGGTGACGGTCACGGTCACGATCACGAACACTGACCGTGTTACCGTCGCGCTAGGTGAGGCTCGCGAGCACCTGCGCGTTGATCGCGGCCGCGACGAGCGTGGCGCGCGCCGATATTCGCGACACGTTCGGGCTCGCGAAGCCTGGGACCGACAAGCCGATCGAATGCGCCGACGGCCTCGATTTCGGCTGCGCGACCGCGACCGATCCGATGGCCGACGAAGTGCCGTACGCGATCACGACGTGGTTGCCGGCGACGTACTTGCTGACGCTGCCGACCGGCAACCAGACGCACGACCAAGTCGCGAGCTACGTCACCGGCGTCGGCCGCGATGACGTCGGCGTTTCGATCGCCGGTGGCAACGGGCTCGAAAATCGCTGGACGATCGACGGCGCGCCCGCCGACAACATCCGCACCGGCGGCGCCGAAACGCGGCTGCCGCTGACATTTCTCGACGGCATGATGATCCAGACCGGCGGGTTCGCGGCGCGCGACCGCACCTCGACCGGCGGCGTGATCGACGCGCGGTTGAAGACGGCCGGCGACAAGCTCGATGTCGACGTGCGCGCGTGGGGCTCGTGGGCCGCCGACGCGCGCCACACGCCGGAGATCGCGAACACGTATCAGGTGAAGACCGGCACGATCGATCCGGGGCCGAGCGCGACCGCGTCGATCGTCGCGAGCGGCCCGCTGCCGAAGCTGTTTCCGAACGCGAAGTCGTGGTTCGTCGCCGGCATCGCGCCGACCGTGACGGCCTCGAAGCTGAACCTCAGCGCGTCGTCGCTGAGCGACTACAACGACGACGGCATCCCCGACGGCTTGCCCGGCATCGCGACGCTGTCGCCGATCGAGAGTAGCCATCAAGACATCGGCGAATACTCGGTGCCGGCGATGCTCCGCGTCGGCGTCGACGGGCCCGTGCAGCACTTCACGCTGACCGCGATCGGCGAGCTCTCGAGCGCGAACTCGTACATGTTCGATGCGACGCCGCAAGCCGGCTCGGTCGACATCACGCATTACGTCGGCGACGTGATCGCCACGTATCACGCCGACACGCGCGACTGGAAAGTCCACTTGCAGGCCGCGTGGCACCGCTCGCTGCAGCGCGAATCGGCGACCGATCCAGCGGCGCAGAACATTCCGCAAGATCTCACCGCATACGTTCCGGCGACGCTCGGCGACGATCCCGCGCTTGCCGCGAAGTGCGCCGACAACGTCGCCGGCGATCCATTCCCGATGATCACGAACTGCCCGGTGCCGTCGGGTTGGTTCTCGAGCGGCGGCGCCGGCGAATTGCAAAACATCACCGCCGACCGGCTGACGTTCACCGCCGACGTCGCGCGCCGGCTCGGCAATCACGCGCTGCGGCTCGGCGCGACCGTCGAAGATTCGCAGATGATCACCGATTCGTTCTTCACCGGCGGCCAAGAGGAGCTGTCGCTGTTTCCCGGCGAGAACGACGTGCGCCGCTTCGTCTCGCAATCGGCGGTGTGCTCGACCGACATCGAAGTGGCCTGCCCGTACGTCGACACGTCGGAGCTCGCGTATCGCACGCTCTACGGCGCCGCGTATGCCGAAGACACGTGGCAGCCCGCGCCGAACTTGCGCGTCGATGGCGGCGTGCGCTGGGAGCTGATGTGGGTGGGCACACCGTTGCATTTCTCGAACGAGTGGGCGCCGCGGCTCGGGCTCAGCTATGACTTCCTCGGCGGCGGCCGGTCGCGTGCGTGGGTGAGCATGGGCCGCAGCTTCGCGATGTTGCCCGCCGGGCTCGGCTCGGCGGTGCTCGTCGGCAACCGCTACGCCGACGAGCTCGCGTTCAACGGCACGACGACGCGGTCGGTGTTCACCGGCGCGCCGCAATCGGTGATCGACGATACGCAGCCGATCACGCAGGACGAGCTGACGGCGGGCGTCGAGGTCGCGCTCAACCGGATCGTGCGCGCCCGCGCCTACATCCAAGGCCGCTGGCTCTACAACGGCATCGATTCGACCGCCGACGGGTTCGGCAACCCCGGCGCGTTCGGCGACCAAGATGATGCGACCCGGTCGACCCGGCTGTTCGCGCTCGAGCTGTCGACGGCGCTCGACGCGTGGACCGACCTGCGCGTCGGCTGGGGCTGGGGCGAGACCACCGGCAACTGGACCGGCGCCTACAACCCGGTCGAGGGCGCCGTGCTGTTCAACGGCGCCGATTTCGACGTGTTCTCGACCAACCAGCAAGGCCCGTTGCCGACGACGCCCGGCCAGCGCGTCTATTTCGAGGGCACGCGGCATGCGAAGCTCGGAAGCGTCACGCTGATGGCATCGGCGCGCCTCACCGTGCAAAGCGGCATGCCCCTCGACGTGATGGCCAACGGGCCGGACGGGCTGGTCTACCTGCTGCCGCGCGGCGCCGCCGGCTACGGGCCGATGCAAACGCAGGCCAACCTCCGGCTCGGCGCCAGCTGGCGGCGCTTCGACGTGACCCTCGACTTCTTCAATATCTTCGACCGGCGCGCCGTCACGAATCAAGACACCATCTACTCGCAGGACGACATCCACCCGATCGTGGGGGGGGCTTACGAGGATCTCGTGTGGCTCAAGACCGACGACGGGATTCCGGCGGTGCGGACCAATACCTACGCGACCGCGACCGAGTATCAGGCGCCGTTCATGGCCGTGCTCGGAATTCACCGCGCGTTCTAGCGTGATACGATTTCTCGCCGCTGTTGCGCCGTGGAGACGCGACGCGGACCTGGGAAGGACACATGGCCGACCTGTCTCGATTCGAGGAAGCGACCGCCGCAGTGAAGCACTCGCCGCACGCGGTCAGCGCGTGGGAAGACGCCGAGGCGCTCGCCGCCGAGCTCGACAAGCCCGACGACATCGTCGCGCTGTTCAACCAGACGCTCGCGGATACGCTCGAGCCACAAGTTGCGGAGATGATCGGCGAGCGCGCCGGCGGTTTCTGCGACGAGTGGTTCGGCGACGATCCGAAGGTCCTCGAAAAGATCCTGTCGCGCGTGCTCCAGCTCGCGCCGGCGTCGGAGCTGGCGCTGCAGCGACTCAGCGTTATCTACACCGTCGCCGAGCGCTGGGCCGACGTGCTCGCGCTCTACAACCGCGCGATCGCGGCGAGCAAGGACAAGGCCTCGCGCGTCCGGTTGTTGCGCGAAGCCGCGCAGCTCGCGAAGGACGTCGCGAACCAGCCCGAGCAGGCGATCGCGTACTACCAGCAATTGTTGCCGCTCGTCCCCGACGACGCGCGAGTCAGCCAGAGCCTCGAGCGGTTGCTCGAGCGCCACGAGCGTTGGCCGGATCTGATCGCGCTGTGGGAGGGCCGGCTCGAGACGCAGTCGAAGAAGGACCGCGAAAAGACGCGCGCGCGCATCGCGGCGTGCTGGCTCGACGACCTCGGCGATCCGGCCAATGCACTCGCCGCGGTGAAGCCGCTCCTCAACGAAGCGGAAGACGACAAAGAGTCGACCCAGCTGCTCGAGCGCATCATCGAGGCGCCGAAAGCGACCAAGCAGGTACGCGACACCGCGATGGATCTGTTGCGCGCGCATCACGACACCGCGCAGCGCCCGCGCGAGGTCATCCGCGTGCTCGAGAAGATCATCCTGATCGATCCGAGCCACTCGCGCGATCTACGCGAAGAAGCCGGCTCGCGGCTCGCCGAGCTCGACGATCTGCCGGCCGCGATGGATCACTACGCGGCGCTGCTCTCGATCGCGCCCGAATCGACCGTCACCGAGGAGAAGTTGCGCCAGCTCGCCGATCGCGGCGGCCACCACGATCGCTACGCCGCCGGCTTGTCCGCGGCCGCGCGCGGCAACAACGGCTCGGTCGATCCGACGCGCAAGGTCGAGCTGCTGGCCGAAGCCGCGCGCACGCGACTCGATCGGCTCGACGACGTCGAGGCCGCGATCGGGCTCCTGGTCGAAGCAGCCGGTGTCAACGGCGCGGCCGAGCACGAGCAGCTCGGCGTCGCGCGCCGGCTCGCCGGCTTGTACTCGCAGACCAACCGCCCGCACGAGCGCCTCGGCGTGCTCGAGCGTCAGGCGTACCTCGAAGCCAACGATGCGGCGCGCGCCGCGATCTTGAGCGAAGCCGCCAAGCTCGCCGAATCGCTCGGCGATACCGACCGCGCGCTGCTGTTGTGGGAGCGCCGCGTCGATTCCGATCCGAGCGATCTGTCCGCGCTGGATGCGCGGATCAGCATCCTCGAGAGCCAGCGCCGTTGGGATGACCTCGTCGCCGCGCTCGAGAGCCGCGCGAGCAAGGTCATCTCGCCGAACCAGCGCCGCGCCGATCTGATCCGAGTCGCGCTCGTCCACCAGCACCAGCGCGAGGATCTGTCGCGCGCGATCGACGCGTGGAAGCGCGTCGTCGCCGATAACAAAGACGACGAAGAGGGCATCACCGCGCTCGCCGATCTGCTCGCGGAGATGGGCCGCTGGCGCGAAATGGCCGATCTGCTCGAGGGCGCATCCGGCCGCGCGACGCACCGCACGATCGCTCGGCTCGTTCGCCTCGGCGACGCGCTGCGCGAGCACCTCGACGAGCCGAGCCGAGCGCTCGCCGCGTATCGCAACGCGATCGCGATCGACCCGGGTTCGAAAGAAGCGCGCGCCGGGCTCACCGGCCTGCTCGACGTCGCGACCACGCGCGCGAGCTCCGCCGACGCACTCGCGCAGGCGATGCGCACGACGAACGACGTCACCGGCGTGCTCGAGCTGTTACCTGCACGCCTCGCCGAAGCTACCGACGACAAGACCCGGCTCGCGCTGCTCCGCGAAGCCGCGCAGCTGCGGCTCGAGCACAAGCACGACGCGGCCGGTGCGCTCGCCGATCTGTCGCGCGCGTTCCCGCTCGCGCCGCGCGATCAGCTGATCGAAAACCAGCTGCAATCGCTCGCGCGCTCGGTCGGCGACTACACGACGCTCGGCATCGCGTACCTCGAGGCGATCGGCGCGCTCGGCCGCGACACCAACGACAAGCGCGAGGCCGCACGCCTGCGCCTGGCATACGCCGATCTCGCCGCCGATCACCTCAACGACGCGCCGCAGGCCGCCGAGGCCTATCAGCAGGTCGCCGACACCGAGCCCGGCAATCGCCGCGCGGTGCAAGCGTTCGCGACGTTTGGCGCGCGACTCGGCAAGTGGGCCGATGCGGCGAACGTCGTGGTGCGCTTCGCGAGCGTGCGCGAAGCGTTCGACGACGAGCTGCTGTCGATCCTCGAAGCCGCCGCGCAGCTAAGCGGCCAGCACCACGAGCTCGCCGGCGCGCTCGCGGAGGCACTCGACAAGCACAAGCTGCCCGGCGCCGTCGCCGCGCAGCTGCACTATCGGCTCGCCGCGCTGCATCGCGATCGCAAGGACAAGGCCGCCGCGATCGCATCGCTGCGGCGCGCGCTGGAGCTCGGCGGTGAACGCCTCGCCTGGCTGCAAGAGCTCGTCGCGCTCGAGCGCGAGCACGCCGGCACACAGGGCTCGCCGCACCTGCTCGACGTGCTGCGCCGGCTCGCCGATGCCGACGCCAAGGATCTCGACGCGCTGGTCGGCGCCGCCGACGTCGCGAGCAAGCTCGGCGAACGCGAGCAAGCGCTGCAGATCTTGTCGGCCGTGCTCGGCCGCGCGACCGCCGCATGGCGTGGCACCGCCGCGATCCGCTCGGCGCGCTCCGTCGATGCCGTCGCGAAATGGTCGATCGACGGGCTCGTCGATCTGTATCGCACCGGTGGACGCGCTCGCGCCGCCGTCGACACGCTGGTCGAAGCCGCGCGATTGCCGTTCGATCAGGCCACGCGCCGCGACATGCGGCTGCGCGCCGCACAGCTCGCCACCGTCGAGCTCGGCGACAACGCCGCCGCGATCGACATGTATCGCAGCGTGCTCGCGAGCCAGCAAAACGATCTCGAAGTGATCGAGCGGCTCGCGCACTTGCTCGCGGTCGAAGATCGCGTGCCTGAATTGCTCACGCTGCGCCAGATCCAGCTCGGCCTCGAATCGGATCAGGATCGTAAGCTCGAGCTCCGTCTCGAGCTCGCCAAGCTCGTCGGCGTGGTCGAAGAGCGCGGCGGCCGGCTCGATGCGTTGCGCGCGAACCTCGAAGATCGCCCGGGCCACGAGGCCTCGGTCGACGCGGTCGCGCAGTTGCTGTCGAGCAAGGGCCAGCATCGCCAGCTCGCCGACCTGCTCGAAACGCAGGCGCAGCGGCTCGAGACCGCCGGCGACTTGCCGCGCGCATCGAAGTTGTGGGCGCGCTACGCCGGCGTCGCCGAGCACGACACGAAAGAGATCGAACGCGCGATCAGCGGCCACCGTCGCGTCGTCGCGCTCGCGCCGACCTCGGATTCGCTGCGCGCCCTCGCGCGGCTCAACCTCGAGCGCGGCCAATCCGCGCAGGCCGTGCCGTGGCTCGAGAGCTTGCTCGGGACCGTGGCGCCGAGCGAGCGCTTGCTCGTGGTGCAGCAGCTGGCGAAGGCGCATCTGGCGGCGAACCAGCCCGACCGCGCGATCGCCGCGATCGAGGTCAACGTCGACGACAAGACGCAGGCCGTCGAGCTCCGGAAGTTGCTCGCGGAGCTGTATCGCAAGGCCGAGCTATGGGAGCCGCTCGCGCGCCATCTCACCCGATCGCTGCCGCTGCTGCGGGGAGTCGACGATGAAAAGCTCGCGCGCGACTTCGCGCGTGAAGCCGTGATGATCTATCTGCAGAAGCTCGGCTCGCCTGCGCTCGCGATCCCGGCGCTCGAGACCGCGCTCGCGCTCGATCCCACCGACAAGGATCTGCGCACGGCCCTCGCGACCGGCCAGCGCGTCGCAGGCAAGCTCGTCGAAGCACGGACGCTGCTCGGCGAGCTGATCGCCGACTTCGGCCGCCGCCGCTCGCCGGAGCGCGCCGCGCTACACGTCGAGCTCGCGCGCGTGGCGCAGGCCGAAGGCAAGATCGACGAGGCGATGGCGGAGATGGATTCCGCGTCGAAGATGGACGCGACGAACGCGTCGATCCAGAAGGAGCTCGCCGAGATGGCGCGCACCGCGGGCCAGGTCGACAAAGCCGAGCGCACGTATCGCGGGCTCTTGCTCGTGGTGCGCCGCACGCCGCCGGGCGACGACGAGAACGCCGTCGGTGCCGCGGAAGTCTTGTACGAGCTGCATCAGCTCGCAAAGTCGCGCGGCGAATCCGATCAGGCCAAAGAGCTGCTCGAGTCGGCGATGGAGTCGGCGATCCAATCGGATGCCGGCGTGCGCCGGTTGCGCCGCTCGCTGCTCGCGCACGACGAAGGCCAGCGCCTGCTCGAAGTGCTCGAGAAGCGGCTCGCGACCAACCCCGAGCCGCAATCACAGGCGCGCATGCTCGGCGACATGGCCGAGGCGCTCGATCAGCAGCTCAAGCGGCCGAACGATGCGCTCGATGCGCTGATCAAGGCGATCAACGCCGTGCCGTCGCGGTTGGATCTGCACGATCGCGCGCGCGAGCTCGCGAAGCGGATCGGCGCCACGCCGAAGTACGTCGAATCGATCGAATCCGTCGTCGATCGACTGCGCCGCAAGGACGATCCGCCGCTGATCGCGAACATCTTGATGCGCGCCGGCGAAGCGCTCGAGCTCGATGCGAGCGATCTGCGCGGCGCCGCGAACTTGTATCGCCGCGTCGAGATCCTCGGCGAGAAGCTCGCCGAAGCGTTCTACGCGCAAGCCCGCGTTGCCGCCGCACTCGGCGACACCGCCGAGCAAGCGCGCACGCTCGACAAGATGTTCGAGCTCGCCGGCACCGACACCGAGCCGACGCCACAGCAAGTCGACGCGCTGTATCGCCTCGCCGAAATCTTCATCGGCAGCGACACGCGCCGCAAGCAAGGCATCGAGCTGCTCGAGCGTGCGTTCGCCGCCGAGCCGCGGTGGGGCCAAGCCGGCCGTCTGCTCAAGCTCGCCGCCGTGCACCAGCCCGACGACGAAAAAATCCTCGCCATGTACGAGCGCGTCGCGCGCAACGGCGGCGATCAAGAGCTGCTGCTCGACTTCTTGGAGCGCCGCGCCGGGTTGTCGTCGGCGTCGCCGGGACAGATCCGTGAAGCCGTCGACCTCGCCATCGAGCTCGCTCACGAAGAGCGCGCCGAAGCGCTGCTGGTTCGCGCCGTCGCGGCCGCGCGAGATACCGCCGATGGTCTCGGCTCCGCACCGTGGGCCGTGCTCGCGCTCGCCGAGCGCCGGCTCGCCGCGAACGACCTCGTGCAGGCGCGCGATCTCACCTACGAGATCGCGCCGATCGCCGAGCCCGACCAGATCGATGGCTTGCTCATGCGCATCGCGACGCGCGCGCTCGCCCATCGCAAGATCGAGCTCGCCGCCGATGTCTACGAGTTCCTGCGCGAGCGCAGCCCGGCCGATCGCGCGGTCTGGCAGCCGCTGCTCACGATCTATCGCGAGACCGGCGACGGCGATCGCCTCGGCAGCGTGGTCAGCTCGACCCTGCCCGCGCTCGTCACCGCGGGCGAGCGCAACGCGCTGCGCATCGAGCACGCGAAGTTCCTGATCGAAAACCTCAAGCGCCATCACGACGCGCTCGACGTGCTGCGCGACGGTCTGCGCGACGATCCCGACAACCTCGAAGCCGCGCAGCTCTACGAAGACACGCTGCGCGAGCTCGGCGACGACGATGGCATCGCCGAGTTCTTGTGGTCGCGGTTCGAGGACGCGCAGCGGCGCGGTCATCGCGACTCGACGGTCGACGTCGCGCTCCGGCTCGGCGAGCTGCTCGAGAAGCAGGGCTCGCCCGATACCGTGCGCGTGTATCGCGCCGCGCTGATCATCGCGCCCGATGATCGCGAGATCCTGCGGCGCGTCGTCGGCAAGCTCGACACCAACGACAACCCGCGCGAAGGCGCGTTGCTGATGGAGCGCTTGCTCGCGGTCGAGAGCCCGGAGCGTGCACCCACGCTCGCCGGCAAGCTCGCGACGATGTGGGAAGCCGCCGGCGACTTCAAGGGCGTGCAGCGCACGCTCGAGCTCGCGCACAAGAGCGCGCCGGATGATTCGACGATCCACGATCGCCTCGAGCAGTGGTATCGCGATCACGAGCAGTGGGCCGAGCTGGCCGAGCTCATGGTGCGCGATGCCGAGCGCACGACCGATGCCGCCGGCGTGCAGCGCTTGCGCGAAGCCGCGAGCGTTTATTCGGGCTTTCTCGGCCAGCCGCTCAAAGCCGCCGACGTGTTGCGCAAGGCTCGCCTGCGTGCACCACACGTCGCCGAGCTCGTCACCGATCACGCCGCCGCACTCGCGGCCGCCGGCGAGCTCGACGCCGCGCAACGCGCGATCGGCGAAGCGCTCGCGACCGTCGAAGGCAGCGGCCGCACCGGCTTGCTGATGCTGCGCGCGAGCTTCCGCCAGCAGCTCGGCGACGACGCGTCGGCGGTGCAAGATCTCACCGAAGCGTACGGCCTCGACAAAGATCGCGCGAGCGAGAGCCTGGTCAACGGGCTCGAGCGGCTGCGTGCACGTGCGGAGCGCGACGGCGATATGCCGACCGAGCGCCGCGCGACGCTCGAGCTGTCGAAGCTGCTCGTGCAACACGGTGAGGTCGAGCGCGGCCGCGCATTCCTCGTCGGCTGGATCGAGCGCGACACGCGCGACGCCGAGCCGTTGTACATGCTGTGCGATCTCGACGCATCGATCGAGCACTGGGACGGCGTGTCGGCCGCGGCCACGCGACTCGCGTACGTCACCGAAGGCACCGATCAGGTCGCCGCGGCATTGCGCGTCGTCGATGCGTCGCAGAAGGCCGGCCGGCCGGGCGAGGCGGTCACGGTGCTCGAGCTCGTGCACCAAGCGCAACCCGGCATCGAGATCATCCGCGACAAGCTGCGCGACACGTACGAAGCGGCCGGCGAGTACCGCCAGCTCGCCGGCATCTTGATCGCGGACGCCGAGCACGGCAGCGATCCCGCCGCGCGCTACACCAACTATCGCCGCGCGGCCGAGCTGTTGCTCTACCAGCTCGAAGATGCGGCGGGCGCGCAAACACCGGCGCAAAAAGCGCTCGAGCTCCAGCCCGACGACCATGGCGCGTTGATGCTCAACGTCGACGTGCTGATCACGAGCGGCCAGCTCGAGGATGCCGGCCGCACGCTCGAAGCCGCGATCTCGGCACAGAAGAAGCGCACGCCCGAGCTCGCGGTCGCGCAGCAGCGGATGGGCCGCGTCTGCGCGATGCTCAACGACAAAGACGGCCAGCTCAACTGGCTCAAGAAGGCATTCGACGTCGATCGCAAGAACGCCGAAGTGGCCGCCGAGCTCGCGCAGCTGGCGACCGAAATCGGCGACTACGAGCTCGCGCTCAAGCCGCTGCGCGCGATCACGCTGATGGACAACCCATCGCCGGTCACGCGTCCGATGGCGCTGCTCTGGGAAGCGAAGATCGAGCACGCGCGCGGCAATCGCGCGAAGGCCGAGCTGTGGGCCAAGAAGGCGCTGCGCGAAGATCCCGCATTCGCGGACGCGCAGCAGTTCCTCGACGAGCTGCAGTAGTCGTTACGCGACTTGGATCTGCAGGGGCAGCGCCGACGCGTGGTTGGCGTTGACGGTCAGGTTGGTGACGACGTTGCCGCCGAGGTCGGCCTGGAACGAGCCGCACTGGTTGCACGCGATCGTCTGGGTCTCGCCGTCGGCGTAGGTCACGGTGACGCTGTAGATCTCCGTGCTCGAGTCACCGGCGATGCGCAGCGTGTCGATCGTGCGGCCCGCGCCGAGGTCGATCGTCTGCGTGCCATCGAACGCGAAGTCGAACGAGCCGACCGTGGCGAAGCCGTCGGTGTAGACCGGCGCGTCGACCATCGTCTGGCCGATCACGATCGGGCGAATGATCGGGCGCCACACGGGACGGAGCATGCTCGGGCGACCGTACGTGTGGCCGATGACGACCGGGCCACGCGTGATCGGGCCACCGACGGGACGAGCGATCGGGCCGCGCACGACCGGGCCGTGTCCGCGCTCGATGCGAGTCGCGACCGGCACGCGGGCGTGAGTCACTTCCATCCGCGGCGCGGCAAACGCCGCCGACGAGGTACCGACAACGAGCATCGCAGTGGTGATAAGCGCCTTGAGGTTCATGACGTTCTCCTTGTGATCGGGGTAATTGCAGCGCCCAGGCCACGTCCCAACACCGCGAAATTTCGAAGAAATTGCGTAACTTCGCATGCGGAAGCCGCAGCGGATCTGCGAAACTTGCAGCCGACATGTCCGCCGCCGTCCGCTACGACACCGAAGGGCTGGTGGGCGTCATCACGCTCGACCGGCCCGACAACCGCAACAGCATGACGCCGGAGCTGCTCGACGCGTTCGCCATCGCCAGCGCCGCCGCACGCGCCGACACCAGCGCGCGTTGCGTGGTCGTGACCGGCACCGGCAGCTGCTTCTCGTCGGGCGCCGACTTCAAGTCGACGCTGCAGCGCGCGGACAACGCCGCGCCGCACGAGCGCTCGTACGCGATGTACGCGCCGTTCTTGTCGCTGCTCGATCTCGACGTGCCGGTGATCGGCGCGCTCAACGGCCACACCGTCGGCGGCGGCTTCGGCTTGGCGCTGATCTGCGATCTGCGCATCGGCGCCGAGCACGCGAAGTACGGCGCGAACTTCGTCAAGCTCGGCCTCGCGCCCGGGATGGCGATCAGCTACATGCTGCCGCGCATCGTCGGCTTGCCGCGCGCGAACGAGCTCTTGCTCACCGGCCGGCTCGTCGACGGGATCGAAGCGGCCTCGCTCGGCATCTTGAACCGCGCCGTCGCCGCCGATGACGTCATGGCCGCGGCGCTGGCGCTCGCTCGCACGATCGCGGCGAATGCGCCGATCGCCGTACGAGAAACCAAGCGCGCCATTCGACGCGGGCTTCAGCTCGCAGCTCGCGAAGCCGCGCACGCCGAGTCGTACGCACAGGCCGAAACCATCGCCACCGACGACAGCCGCGAAGGCATCGCCGCGCTGCTCGCGAAGCGAGATCCGATCTTTTCCGGCAGGTAATCGGCTTCGCTGCCGACGACACAGCATCGCCATGTTGGCTTTGCGCTGCCGCCATTCTTATCCACCTTGCGCGTAACGGCCTACGCAGTTCGAGCCGATCCCGCACGTAATTCTCGTCGGTTACGACGCGCTGCGTCTCGCCCGAGTCTTGCTACTGGTCCAGCCAGATGGAGATCGGCGTCATCACCAATCCGAACAGCCGCAAGAACCGCAATCGGCCGGATCGCGCCGAGCGGCTGCAGCGGATCGTCGGCTCGCTGGGCGAGGTTCACGAGACGACGTCGGTCGAGTCGATCAAGCCGGTGCTCCGCGACTTCCTGCGCAAGCGCGCGCGGTACTGGGTCGCCGACGGCGGCGACGGCGCGCTGCACTGGATGCTCCGCATGGGCATGGAAGTGCTGCAGGAAGACGAGTTCGTCGACCAATCGGTCACGCTGCCGATGACGCTGCCGACGAAGGGCGGCACGATCGACTTCGTCGCGAACAACGTCGGCATCCAAGGCGACGCCGAGGGAATCCTGGCGATGCTTCGCCGCGGCGTCGAAGGCGGCACGATCATCCAGGAGACCGAAGTCGACTCGATGGTGATCGACGGCGAGCAGCGCATCGACGGCAAGCTCGTGCCGTTCCGCACGTACGGTTTCGCGTCGGCGGCCGGCGGCATCGGCCAGCGCTTCTACTCCAAGTACTACGAGCACGCCGATCCGAACCCGGCCACGATCGTGAAGGTCGTCGCGAATACGGTCGCGTCGGCGCCGATCGCGCTCACGCCGCTCGCGCGGTTCGCGCGCATGGCCAAGCTCGGTAACCTCGATACGTTCGCGAAAGAAGTCTTCGCGCCGACGCGCTGCAAGGTCACGCTCGACGGCATGGTGCTGCCCGGCACGACGTTCACCGGCGTTCACCTCGCGTCGATGTCGATCAACCTCGGCAACGTGCTGCGCTTCTTCGGCAAGGCCGATCAGCCGGGCCTGATGAACGCGATCGTCGGCACGCCGAGCCCGTGGGCGATCATTCGCAACATCCCGCGCATGGCGCGCGGCGAAGAGATGAAGGGCCGCAACATCCTCGATCGGCCCTGCCGCGAGATGACGATGGAGGCGGTCGGCGACGAGCTGCTCGAGCCGATCATCGACGGCGAGTACTACCGCAACGTCACGAAGCTCGCGTTCCACGTCGGACCGCGCGTGCGGATTCCGAAAGTCGTCGCGCCAAAAGCGGCGTGAGCTTCGGTTCGCCTACTTCTTGTTGCAGGTCACCGACGCGGGACCACCACCGTCGATCGTGCACATGCTCAGCGCCGCGGTCTTCAACGGGATCCTGCACGCCGACGCGCACGCGTGCTTCTTCGATTTGAAGCAGCGACGGCCGACGACGTAGAAGCACTCGGCGCGGTCGCCTTGATAGCGCCAACCGCCCCAGCCCCTCGCGTCGCTGCCGTCGAGCTCGCCGTTCGCCTTGGCTTCCTGCATCTGCTTGTCGCGCGCCGTTTGCGGCTCGTTGGCGTCTTCTGCGGCACCGCCGCACGCCGAGCCCGATGCTGCTAGCGCGATCACCAAGCACACGAGCCGCATGGCTCCAGATCATGCCATAGTCTCGTGGTGGCCGACGACGATCGCGGCGTAAGAGAGCGTCTCGCGGCGCTCGAAGCCGAGGTCAAGGCCGAGGCCGACGTCGCTCGCGCGCGCAAAGACGAAGCGCTCGCTCGGTTGCGCGAGCAGCAGGCGGAGCAAGCCGAGCTGCGTGCGCGCCAGCAGGCGCTCGTCGCGAAAAAGCCGACCAAGCGCGACGTCCGCGATGACGATGATGATGAAGACGCCCGCGATGGCGGGCTCAGCGGCGCGATCGAGCTCGCGAACAAGGCGAACCGCGTCCGCAACGAGCTCGCAAAAAAACCCGGCAAGGGCGGCAAGTCGTGGATGATCTCCGGCGTTGCCTCGCTCGCGCTCGGTCCGCTCGGCTGGCTCTACGCCGGCTCGTTGCGCGAGTCGGTTCCTGCGGCGACGATCTGGGTCTTGCTCGCGGCGCTCGCCGGCAAGATCCTGCCGACGCTCTTGCTGTGGCCGGTGCTGATGGTCGTGATGCCGCTTTCGGGGATCGCCGGTGTGGTCTACGCGCTGCAGTACAACCGACATGGCGGACGTCAGCGCCTATTCGATTCCGACGAGAAAAACCCCCGCAAGCAACTTAAATCGGGCCGTGAGGGATGAGAGAGACCTCGCTGAGTAGCTCGAGCGCGAGCCTACACTTATCCTCGTGACCAGCATGTTGCGCGTCTTCGCCGTCCTGATGATCGCTTGCGCGGCGGCGAGCGCACAGCCGACTCCAACGCCGGCACCAACCCCAACTCGTGTCGCGATTATCCCGGGCGTCGCGGTCAACATCGGGCCGACGCGTGTCGACGCGCTGACGCAAGATCTCGCCGATGCGCTGAACGCCGAGCTCGTCGTCGACGCGGCCGGCGGCCTCGAGGTTCGCCGCGAGTTGCCCGTCGATCTGGCGGACGGTTGCGTGACGCAGCCCGCGTGCGTGCAACAGGTCGCGACGGCGACGGGCGCGACGCAGCTCTTGTTCGTCGTGATGATCGATGCCGGCGGCGATGCGATCTCGGTCGACACGACGTGGGTCGACGCCGCGACCGGCAAATCGATCGGCCGCCCGCCGGTGTCGCTGACCAACACGTCCGACGTCGACGCGAAGGCGAAGTTCCAGCTCGCCGCGAAGGCGCTCTTGCCCGATCTACCGCTCAAGCCGAAGGCGAAGGACACCGTCGCGGTCGGCATCGACGGCAAGGTCGTCGCCGGTACGCCGCGTCACGTCACGGTTCCCGCGATCATCACCGCCGGCACGACGCTCGTCGGGCTCGGCATGTGGATCGGCTTCGGGCTCGACGCGCGCAGCAAGTACGACAGCTGCCAGACGATCGCGACGACGACCGGCTGTTCGCAAAACACGCGCAACGGGATCAAGCATCTCGACATCGGCGCCGACGTCGGTTGGGGCCTCGCGCTCGCATCAGCGATCGCGACCGGCGTGCTCTACGCGACCTCGGGCGAAGCGACGCACCTGATCGTGGCCCCCACCGAGGGCACCGGCGCGTCGGTGCTCGCCATCGGGAGATTTTGATGTCGTCGGAGATGTCGCGCGCCGATTCCGAGCGCGTCGACAAGCTGATCGGCGAAGTGCTCGCGAATCGCTACCGCGTCGAGAATCGGCTCGGCGAAGGCGCGATGGGCTCGGTGTACAAGGCGAAGCACGTCAAAGTCGGTCGCGCATTCGCGGTGAAAGTGCTGCACCCGCGCCTGCTCGAAGACGACAAGGTCGTGCAGCGCTTCGAACGCGAAGCCGAGCTCGCCGGGCGGTTGCGCCATCCCAACGTGATCGGCGTGGTCGACGTCGGCGAGACGACCGACGGTCTGCGCTACATGGTGATGGACTTCGCCGAGGGCCCCGACATGTCGTCGCTGCTCGCCGAGGCGCCGATGCCGCCGCAGCGGATCATTCACCTCGTGCGCCAGCTGCTCGAGGGCCTGTTTCACGCGCACTGCGAAGGTCTCATCCACCGCGACTTCAAGCCCGAGAACGTGATCGTCGAGAAGGACTCGCACGGCAACGAAGTGCCGCGCATCGTCGACTTCGGCATCGCGATCCTGCGCGAAGGCGGTGACTCGAGCGCCGGTCCCGGCCGGCTCACCACGAACGGCCTCGTGCTCGGCACGCCGCACTACATGGCGCCCGAACAAGCGGTCAACGACCCGATCGATCACAGGATCGACCTGTTCGCGCTCGGCATCATGATCTACGAGATGTTGTCGGGGAAGCTGCCGTTCGACGGCAACGGCGCCGAGGTCGCGCGCGCGAATCTCATGCTCGACCCGCCGCCGATCTCGGTGCGCGTGCCGTATCTCGAGGTCGATCCGCTGCTCGAAGCCTACGCGCGGCGCTTGATGGCGAAGTCGCGCGACGCACGACCGCCGACGGCCAAGGTCGCGCGCGAGCTCCTCGATCTGATCGAAAAGGATCGCGGCGCCGCCGCTGCCGCGCTCGGCGTACCGCTCGCGGCGACGCGCACATCGCGCACGACCGAGCCCGTCGCGCCGCGCAACCTCGACGAGCACTACGAAGGCACGTTCCCGCCGCCGATTCGCGAGCAACTCGCGACGCCGCCGCAGGCTCCGCCGATGAGCGACGCCGTCGCGCGCTCCGAGGGCGTTCGCGAGCGCAGCATCGAGACCGATGTCGCCGAGCCGCTGACCCTGCCGCGCAAGCGCCGCGGCCTGTTGATCGGTGCCGCTGCCGGCGGCATCGGGCTCGTCGTCGTGCTCGGCCTCGTGTTGGCGAGCCACGAACCGCGGCCGCCGACGATTCCCGACGTGCCGACCGCCGTCGTCGAGCAGCCGGTGCCGATGCACATCGCCGAGCAGCCGCCGGTCGTGACCCCGCCGGTCGTGACCCCGACGCCGCCGTCGCCGCCGGTCGTGGTGACGACGACGACTGCGAAACCAGCGACGAAGCCGAAGCCGCAGCCCCATCTCGCGGTCGCGGTCGCAAAGCCGACGCAAGTCGACACGCATCCCGGCGTGGTGGGCGTGGCCGCGGCGAGCCAAGCGACGCCGAACGCGTCGTACGACGCGACCGCGTTCGTGACGCAGCTCAAGCTCGTCGGCGCAGAAGTCCACGCGTTCGCCGAGTCGCATCCCGAAAACGTGAGCGACTTGCAGGCGCGTCTCACGCGCATCAACGTGAACTCGGCGCTCGCCGATCCGACCGCACGCAACGCGGCGCGCGGCCAGCTCGACCAGATTCACTCCGAGATCATGCGGCGCTCGAAGTAGTTACTGCGGCAGGTAGACGATCTCGAAGCAGGTGTCGGCGAGCTCGGTCTGCTGGATGCCGTGATCGAGTGTCGCGCAGATCGTGTTGAGCCCGTCGAGCAACGACAGGCTGAGGTCGAGCGTCGTGCCCGTGAACATGTTCATCGGCTCGCCCTGGTGAAGCGTGCCGTCCTGGTAGAGGTCGTAGAGCGTCACCGTATCGCCCGGCTGGCCGTGCAGCGTCACCGACTGGCTGACGTTGCTCGTGAAGGACGGCGTCATCGGATCGAACGTCGGGCCGCGATGCGCCGGCGTGCTCGTTCCGCTCGGTACCGTGCCGCTGGTATCGATCCGAATGCGTCCGGGACTTCCAGCTCCGCCGTTGTTGCTGCTCGACCCCGTACCCGCGACGCCCCCGGTCACCGACAATCCCGTCGCCGTCACTGCCGACGCGGCCGATCGCACGATGATCACGCCGCCGCTGCCACCGCCGCCACCGCCGCCTTTTCCGAGAAAGCCCGTGCCCGTGCCACCACCGCCGCCGTTCGCGCTCACGGTGCCGAGCATGATCGTGCCACCGGCGGTAATGATGATCGTGCCGCCGCCACCACCGCCGCCACCACCGGAGCCGGTGCCCAGCAGTGCATTGAAGTAACCGCCACCGCCGCCGCCGCTGAGGTTCGGCAACGGGTTGAGGCTGTCGGCGCCGATGTTCACGAGGTCCGCACTGCCGTGAGCTGCGCCGCCCGGCGTATTCGAAACGCCGAGGTCGCCCGCATTCGCAAATCCGCCACCACCACCGCCGTTGCTGCTGTTCGCGCCGTTGCCGCCGCCGTACGCGGTTTCACATCCCGCGTTCGCGCCTTGGTTGCCACCGCCGCAGTTCGCACCGATGCCCGGTGCGCCACCGGTCGTCGAGCTCGCGTCGGCGCCATTTGCCGTGATCGAAGCGATGTTGATCGACGAGTACGAGCGCAAGTAGACCGGTGCATGCGACGCCATCGTATCGGTGACGGTCAACGTCGAGACGTCGATTTGCGAGTAGTACGGTTGGAGATTGGCGACGTCGATCGTGACCGCACCGCCCGAGCCAAGCGCCTCGACCGGCTGCAGCGCGAGCATGTCCGGCGTGAGAGTCGCGGTCTTGATGTCGCCGCCCGCATCGTCTTTTTCGCTGACGGAGATCGTGAGCGCCGATGCACTGCCCGAGCCCGAACCAACATCGACTTCCAGCTGCGCGGCGATCCAATCGCCACTCGCGGACACCTGCGGCGTGCCGACGACGTGCGCTTGCGTCGATGGCGTGATCGACAGCTGGAAGCTCGGAATGATGTTGTGGCCGTGAATCGCGAGCGACACCGGGAAGCTGCCACCCGAGCCTTGTCCGCCGTACACGACTTTCGGATAGACGTTGTCGATCACGAGCATCGTCGGATCAGCGTCGAACAGCGTCGGTGCATCGATCGGTGCGTCGATCGACTGCGAGTCGTGGAAGACCTTCGCATCGTCGGGTTGACCGAGGTTGCTCGGGTTGTAGATCAGCGAGCAACCGCCGCCGAAAAGAGCCGCCGCGATTACCAGGGACTGCCGCATCCTTCGCATTATATCGATTCTTCGAGGCTACCCCGACACTCGCGCTCATCTCACGATGCTTCGATGGATCGCACCCGCTGACGTGAGCATAATGGCTCGATGGGGGCTCTTCGCACGGTCGTGATGATGGTGGTGCTCGGCGGGTGCTTCCCGCCGGCGCCTCAGGATCCGCAACAACCGCAACAACCGCAACCGTACCCGCAGCCGCCGCAGCCGCCGCAGCAGCCGAGCGTGACGCCGGCCACGCCGCCGCCGGTCGCGCCGAGCGATCCGTATGCGCCGCAACCGTACGCGCAACCGCAACCGTACGCGCAACCGCAACCGCAACCGCAACCGTACGCGCAACCGTATCCGCCGCCGCAGCCGTATCCGCCGCCGTATTACGCCCAACCACAACCGCAATACTACGGGCCGCCGCCGCGCAGTCACCTCCACGATGGCGAGGTCATCGTCGACTTCGCCGCGATCGGCACGCTCGCCGCGATCGACATTCTCGCGCGGCAGGACATCGAAAACGGCGAAGCCGGAACGTTCATCGTGCTCGCCGGCGTTGCGGGTGGCGGCGCACTCGGCTACTTGCTCACGCAGAAGTTTTCGATCGACGCGAGCGTCGCGCACGCGACGACGATCGGCACGCTCGTCGGCATGGCGAACGGCGCGTTGCTGATCCAGCCGACCGGCGCCGACACCGGCACGTCGGTGCTCGGCTTGTTGCTCGCCGGCGGCGCGGTCGGTGCGGCGGGCGGCTTCATCTACGGCGAAAACGCGAACCTCACCCCGGGTCAGGCGACATTCGTGACGAACCTGACCGTGCTGGGCACCGTCACCGCGCTGAACGTGATCGCGGCCAAAGACAACTTCGATGGCTGGTCCGACGCGACGCTCGCGATCGGCGTCGACGGCGGCTTGATCGCGGGCGCGCTGATCGCGCCGCATCTCAACTGGTCGTCGCACCGCGCCGGCGTCGTGTTCGCGACGTCGTTCGTCGGCGCGCTCGTCGGTGGGCTTGTCGGCGGCCTCGCAACGAAGCCGAGCAACGGCGGTGCGAGCGACGCCAACGCAACGGTCGTCACGGCGATCGCGACCGCGGGCATGTGGGGCGGGTTCGGGCTCGGGATCCTGATGACGCGGGACAGCGATCCGGTGCCCATGCAAGCGCGACCGGCACAGCCGCAGATGCCGACGACGATGGTCCCATTCGTGGGGGATCACGGACAACTTGGCATGGCGATGGGCGGAGCGTTTTGAGCCCATGGCATCACTTGCACCGATCGCTTGGTTGAGGCGATCCTCACAAACGGATGGCTGCCTGCCTGTTGTGTACGTCGCCGAGGACGATCGGGCTGTTGTGCACCGCGCACGGCGTGGCGATCGCATCGCCGGGCATCACGAGCGAGCAGATTTTTTCGCGCGTCCAGCCGGGCGCGGCCTCGCTCGTCGACGCGTGGGGCTGTCCGCACCCGCTCGCCGACGGCACCAAGATCGGCCGCGACCAGCGCGCAGACATGGCGGTGTTGCACGCGTCGGTGTCGAGCGAGCACGCGGCGATGAAGCTCACCAGCGATGGCGCGTGGCACATCGTCGACAACGCGAGTCGCAACGGCACCGAGGTCGATAACGCGCGCATCACGGATGCTCCGGTCACCAACGGCTCGGTGATCCGACTCGGCGACGTGCGGTTCTATTTCTGGCCCGATTCGCTGCCGCGCATGGAATCGCCGCGCGGCGCCGGGCGAACCGCGCCGACGCGCCGCGACGAGCTGGTGTTCTCGGCGCGCGTGATCACGCCGCGCGGCCACGAGCTCGATCTGCGCCAACGCGTCGACGGCGGCGTGCTGCGTATCGGCGACGCATCGATCGAGCTCGCCGCGATGGAGTTCGGCCTGTTGCAGTTGCTCGTCGAGCGCCGCCGCCTCGTCACCGATGCAGAGCTCGCGTACGTCGCGTGGCACGAGATCGCCGACGCGCTCGCGTTCAAGAGCGTGCAGGCCGATAGCGAGAACGTGCGCGAGCTCGTGCACCGCGTTCGTCGCAAGCTCGGCACCGTGCAAGCCGATGACTTGATCGAGAGCAAGCGCGGCGTCGGCTATCGCTTGGCGGGCGCCGCCGGCTGATGGCGTCGGCGACCGATCGCCGGCGCCGTAAAGTCTGGTGGGCCACGCGGCTGCGCCGCATCGGGCTCGCGTGGGACAACGCGCTCGAGCTCGCGCGCGCCGGCCGATTGACGGCCCCGTACGGCGCACCGTTCGAGGTGTTGCACGAAGAGCGCGTGTATCGGCTGCGGCGTTACGCGCGCGACAGTGTGGCAAACGCGCCGGCGGAGCCGCTGTTACTCGTGCCGCCGCTGATGGTCGCGTCCGAGGTCTACGACATCTCGCCCGACGTCAGCGCGGTCGCGTACCTCGCGCGCCAAGGCGTCGATGTCTGGCTCGTCGACTTCGGCGCGCCCGAGCGCGAAGAAGGCGGGATGAACCGCACGCTCGACGATCACGTGCGCGCGGTCTCGGATGCCATCGATCGCGTGCATGCGGCGACGAGCCGCGACGTTCACCTCGCCGGCTATTCGCAGGGCGGCATGTTCTGTTACCAGGCCGGCGCGTTTCGCAAATCCGCGAACCTCGCGTCGATCATCGCGATGGGCTCGCCCGTCGATTTGCATAGGCAGCTATCTATCGACGAGGACATCACCGAGCGGATCACCGCAGGCTTGCGCAGCGTGCTCGAGTGGCCGCTCGCGCGCATCGAAGGTTTGCCCGGCACGTTCACGTCGACCGGGTTCAAGCTGCTGTCGGCGCGCAAAGAAGCGGCGGCGCTGCTCGACTTCGTCAAGAACCTCCACGACCGCTCGGCGCTCGAGAAACGCGAGGCCAAGCGGTTGTTCCTCGGCGGCGAGGGCTTCGTCGCGTGGCCGGGGCCGGCGTTTCGCAAGTTCGTCGATGAAGTGATCGTCGGCAATCGGCTGGCATCCGGTGGCTTCGTGATCGACGGCCACGCGGTCACGCTCGCCGATCTGACGTGCCCGATCTTGTACTTCGTCGGCAGCCGCGACGAGATGGGCCGGCCAGGCGCGGTGCGCGGGATCCGCCGCGCTGCGCCGCGCGTCGCGAAGATGTACGAGGTGCCGCTCAAAGCCGGCCACTTCGGCCTCGTCGTCGGCTCGACCGCGCTGGCGGTCACGTGGCCCGGCGTCGTCACGTGGATGAACGGCGAACTGCCGGCGACGGCCGTCGACGTCCGCGCCGACGAGCACGTCGATCCGTTCAAGCGCGACGCGATCGAAGACGACCACGACGATGACGACGAAGGCCCGCTCGAGCTCGCGCGCGATCTCGCGGGCAAGACCGCGAAGGCGGCGCTCGATCGCATCGAGGAGCTCGGCGAGGATCTCGGCGCGTACCTCGACAACGCGCGCTGGCAACTGCCGCGGCTCGCACGGCTTCGCAACCTCACCGACGACACGCGGATCTCGCTCGGCCGATCGCTCGCCGACCAAGCCGCGAAGATCGGCGAGCGCACGTTCTTCATGTGGCACGGCCGCGCGTTCACGTATGCCGATGCGAATCGCCGGGTCGATGCGGTCGCGCGCGGGCTCGTCGCGTGCGGCGTCAAGCCCGGCATGCGCGTCGCCGTGATCATGAAGTCGCGGCCGTCGCACCTATCCGCGGTCGCCGCGATCAATCGCATCGGCGCGGTCGCGGTGCTGATCTCACCCGAAGCCGATGCGCAGCTGTTGTCGCGCGCGCTCGAGCTCGGCGAAGCGGAGCTCGCGGTCGTCGATCCCGACAATGCCGTTCGCGTGCGCGGCGCGACATCGATCAAGCTGCTCGCGCTCGGCGGCGTCGGCGAACAAGGCGAGCTGCCCGACGGCATGCAGCGCGCGCCGCGCGCGATTCCCGCCGGCGTGATCGACATGGAGTCGATCGATCCGAAAGCCGTCACGCTGCCGGCGTGGTACCGCGCCGATTCCGGCCGCGCGCGCGACCTCGCGATGATCTTCGTGTCGGCGAATCCGTTCGCGCCGATGCGCGCGATGCGAGTCACCAACCGGCGCTGGGCATTCTCCGCGCTCGGCGCGGCCGCCGCGGCGACACTGACGACGCGCGACACCGTCTATTGCTGCCTGCCGCTGCATCACCCGACCGGCACGCTCGTGGCCGCGGGCAGCGCGCTGGCGGGCGGCGCCCGGCTCGCGCTCGCGTCGCGGTTCGACGTCACGACGTTCTGGGACGAAGTGCGGCGTTACGGCGTGAGCGTGGTCTATTACGCTGGCGAGATGTGCCGCCGGCTCGTCGACGCACCGATGCTCGCCGGCGAACAAAACATCCCGGTGCGGTTGTTCGCGGGCTCCGGCATGCGGCCCGACGTGTGGCGCCGGCTCGTCGCGCGGTTCGGTCCGGTCGGCGTGCTCGAGCTCTACGCCTCGACCGAAGCGTCGGCGGTGCTCGCGAACGCGTCGGGCAAGAAGATCGGCTCGGTGGGCCGGCCGCTGCCGGGCAGCGCCGAAGTCGCGGTCGCCGCGTGGAGCGAGCCCGACGACGATTTCGTGCGCGACGGCAACGGCCACCTCGTGCACGCACGGCTCGACGAGCCCGGCATGCTCGTCGCGCGGCTCGCGCAGCGCACCACGAGCGACCTCGCGCACATCGATCCGCGCCGCGTGCTGCGCGACGCGTTCGCGCAAGGTGACGCGTGGTTCATCACGGGCGATTTCATGAAAGTCGACGCAGTCGGCGACTACTGGTTTGTCGATCGCAAGAGCCACATGATCCGCACGCGGATGGGCCTCGTCGCGTCGACGCGGATCGAAGATGCGATCTACGCCTACTCGGGCGTCGCGCTGTGCATCGCCGTCGGCAGACCCGACGGCGATCGGCAGATTCCGCTCGCCGCGATCGAGCTGCACGCGACACTCGATCTCGGCGCGCTCACCGCCGCGGTGCTCGCCCTACCCGAGTACGCGCGGCCGCATCGCGTGCGCATCGTCGAACGGCTGCCGATGACCGACGGCTTCCGCGCGATCAAGCACGGGCTCGGCGATCTCGACGATGCCGGCGGTCCGAACGTGTTCGACTGGGATCCGCTCGCGCAGCGCTACGTCGCGACCGCGGGCATCAAGCTCGTGGGTTAAGGCGTCCGCTGCAGCACGCTGCGGCGTTCGATGTCGGTGAGCGTCATCGCGGTGATGCGACCGGCGTCGACATCGAGCTCGAGCTGATATTCCGTCGATGACGGCTCGCCGCAGCCCGAGCCGGAGCACGTGAAATGGTCGCGATCGCGCGCGTAGCAATCCAGCTCGGATCCCCACGAGTCGCAGTGCAGCCGGTCGCCGCGATAGGTGTAGACGAACGGGCCGGTCGGCGGCGCATCGCCGATCGCGAGCTCGTGGAGCTGCGGCGCCGGCTCGAACACGAACTCGACCGTCGCGTGCATGCGCTCCTCGCGCTTCGGGTGCATGTACGTGATCTCGACGTTCGCGGTGCCGGCGTGCGTGCCGATCACCGACAGCCGCGGCGGTCGCGCGAAGTCGGGGTCGGGCGGCACGTCGAAGAACACGGTGCACGCATCGGCGGGCACACACGATGCCTGCGCGTCGGTCACCGGCATCGGCGCCGGGCTGCCGCCGGAATAGACGTGGACCGGCCACTGCCACTCGACATCGAGCGGCACGTGCTGCTGCTCGGTCGGAAAGTAGACCGGGTCGTGCCACGGCCGAAAGTGACACGCCGACACCACGAGCAGCGCCGCGGCGCGCTTCACGGAATGTCGTCCGGACAGCCGTCGCAGCCGCGCGGTTGGCCGTGCTTGACCGTCTGACATGCTTCGACGCGGTTCGTGCCGGTGTCCGCGGACACCAACAGCACGATGCCGAGCACGAGTGCCGGCAAGCCGTAATACAGCTCGTAGCGATGAATCGGATGCGAAGTTTGATCGACGACTTCGCCGCCGACCGCACCGCCGATCGCGAGGGCGCCGACGATCGCGTCGAGCGCCGGTAGCACGCTGCTCTCGGTGCACGACGTATCGTTCGTCGCACTACCGCCGCCGTCGTCGGGCATCATCGGACCGTGAACAGCGAAGAACGAGCAACTCGCGCAAGCCAACAAGCTGCTCACAAACGCCAACGAACGCTGCACCGGTTAATTTTCGCATTCCCCGGCGCGGATGCCAGTTTCGGGGCGCGAGGGTTGTCTATCGCGAGTGGGGCAGGTTGCGGCTTAGCTCGCGACGGCCGCGGCGGCACCATCGACGCGGCCCCAGCGCGCGGGTCCTGCGCGGCGCTCGACCTCGTCGCGAAGCTCCGGCGACAGGCCGAGCGCGAACGCGGTCTCGGCGAGCAGGAACAGCGGCCCGTCGAGCAGGCCGCGCAGATCGTCGAGAAACGCCGGCTTGCGCCCCTCGAACATGTGACCGACGAACTGCAGCGCCCAGCCACCGACGAACAGCCCCGCCGCGGTGGGCGCCCAGATCGGCAACGGCATCGCCGCGATCGCCGAGCCCGCGGCGCACGTGGCCGCGAGCACGTAGCCCATCGCGGCGCCGTACTGCGGGTCGATCGCGCGGTAGTAGCGCGTCGCGAGCGCCGTCGCGCCGACGGCGGCGTTGATCGGCCCGATGCCGATCTTCGCGAGCGTCGCCTGCGTGCCGACGAGGATCATGGGAATCCCGACGAAATGCGTCGCGATGTTGCGTTTGTCGCGATGATATTCGGCATAGGACGCAAGCCGGTCGACGAGTGACGCCATTGCCCGAGCGTACGATATCCTGCGCGCTTGGAGCTCGTGCATAACGTCGGCGAGTTCGTCCGCGACCCGATCGGACGCTGCGTCGCGGGCCGCACGTGGATCGCGTTTTGCTCGGCCGATCGCATCTCCGGGTTCATCGGCTGCGACAACTCCGGCGGCGATGGCTTGTACGTGCGCCAGGCGTCGAGCGTGACCGTGTCGAACAGCGTGTTCGACGGCGTGTATCGCAATGCCGCTTCGGTCACGGGCCAGGTCAACGGGCTCACGATCACCGGCTGCCACTTCGACAGCTCGATGCGCGACGGCTTCGACTTCGAGCCGAACACGGCCGCCGACTTCGCCCACGAACAACACGTCGTCGAATAATCCCGGCGGCGGTATGAGCGTCGGCCCGTATGCGTTCGACGGCACGAGCACGCCGATCTCGATCGCGGTCAGCGGCCACGTCGCCAACAACGACGGCGGCTACGCGTACTTCTTCGAGAACAGCGACACCGGCGACGATCCGTCGGGCACGATCACGATCTCGAATTCGTCGACGGATAGCGCGGCGTACGCCGGCGCGTACGGCCGCAAGAGCGCCGGCGGTTGGACGATGACGTTCGATCACGTCACGATCACGAACCCGAATCGGCTCGGCCTCGATCCGCATTTCCAGGTCAGCTCGGCGACCGGCGTCGCGATCTTCGGCGGCTCGACCGGAACGCCGGGCGGCGTCGCGTTCGAGAGCATGTCGATCTCGAACGCGGCCGGCAACGCGATGGTCGACTACTACCGGATGGACGACGATCCGATCCAGACGACGTTCTCGTGCACGAGCTGCACGGGCGCGACGAATTCGTCGGCGTCGAAGTCCTATCCCTAGCGCGACGCCGTCGGCGCCGGCGACTTCGCTTGCTTGTGGCGCGGCTCGGCGTTCTTGACGTACTTGTCGAACCAACGCAGCTCTTCGTACGCGAGCTGCTCGTTCGACTCCATCGCCGAGTACCAGTGCGGCTCGTGCGGCAACATCACGAGCCGCGTGGTGCCGCCGTTGCCGCGGATCGCCTGGAACAGCTTGACCGCCTGCAGCGGCGTCGTGCCCGGGTTCGCATCGTCGGCACCGTGCACGATCAGCAGCGGCAGCTTGATCTTGTCGGCGAAGAAGAACGGCGACACTTTCAAATAGACCGACTGCGCGGTCCACACCGAGCGGCGCTCGTTCTGGAAGCCGAACGGCGTGAGCGTCTTGTTGTACGAGCCGCTCGTCGCGACGCCGGCGCGGAACAAGTCGGTGTGCGCGATCAAGTTCGCGGTCATCAGCGCGCCGTGGCTGTGCCCGGTCACGCCGATGCGGTCGCGATCGACCACGCCGGTCTCGACCGCTTTGTCGACCGCGGCCTGCGCGTCGGCGACGAGCTGCTCGAGGTACGTGTCGTAGGCGCGCTTGGGATCGCCGACGATCGGGAACGCGGCGTCGTCGATCAGCGCGTAGCCCGACAGCAAGAGCAAGCGGTAGTCGGTGATCCGCGTGAACAGCTGATCGGTGCCGCTGACCTCTCCCGCTTGCGCCGCCGAGGCGTAGTCGAGCGGGTACGCGTAGAGGATCGCCGGAATGCGCGTGCCCTCGACGTAACCCGGCGGCGTGTACAGCGTGAACGACAGCTCGAGCCCATCCTTGCGCTTGTACTTGACGAGCCGCTTCTTGATCGCGCGCACTTCCGGCGTCGGATCGGGGATGTGCGTGATCGGCCGCGACGTCGATGCACGCGTCGCCTCGCCCGGCTTGACCTGCGCCGCGGCGATCGCATCGCCGAGCGTGCGCGAGAACGCGTTCGGCGGATCGGTCGGCGACTGGCGCCACGTCACCAGCGTGTGATTGGCCGCGTCACCGAAACCGAGCGCCCACTCGAGGCCTTGCTTGTCGCTGCGGAACAACCGCTCGGTCTTGAACGTGGTGAGGTCGAGCGTGTCGACGAACGGCCGGATGCCTTCGGCGGACTGGCCCTCGCCGTCCAAGAAGATCGAGTCGTGATCCTGCCGCATCACGCTCTGGCCGTTGGCGAGCGTGCGGTGGAACGGGCTGCCCGGATCCTTGTATTTCTCGTCACTCGACATGTCCCAGAGCAGGCGCGCCTTGTCGGCGGGCTTGTCGGGGTTCATCACGAACGTGCGCGTCCAGTGGCGGTTCTCGTCGTATTCGTGGAGTAGCGCGATCGATCGCTGCTCGCCCCAATCGAAGCCCGCGAACCGCTGCTCGGTGCGCGCGAGCTCGGTCGCCGGCGCCGAGAACGGCGCGCTCTGCGTCATCACCTTGTCGCGGTTGGGAACGGTTTTCTTCCAGTCGCCGTCGTCGAGCGCCTCCGTCCAGACGAGCGTCGCCGGTTCGGTCGACCGCCATTCGAAGTCACGCGGCCCGACCGGCACGCCGGCCACCGGCACGCGATCGGCGACCGGTAGCTTCGCGAGCACGGCCACGGTGTGACCGCTGCGATCCCATAGCTCGTCGTCGTGCGCGAACCGCTCGAACGTCGTGACGTACGAGTACGGCTTGCGAATGATCGCGACGTGGATGAAGTGATCGTCGGGCGACGGATCGACGTCGGTCAGCACCGCGGGCGAGCCGACGCGCGTGATCGCGCCGGTCGTCGAGTCGACGACCGCGAGCTGCGACATGCCGTAGTACTCGAACAGATCTTCGTCGTGCTTGTCGTTGAGCGTGTCGCGCGTCTCGTACGTGCTGCTCTCGCCTTTCTGGCCGTCGCTCTCCTGGATGCTCGGCGCTTCGATCGCGGCCGCGGCCGCCGGCGGCGCCGCTTGGTGATCGGGCACGAGCTTGACCAGCAGCGTCTTCTGATCGCCGAGCCACTGCATCGAGCCGCCGAGCATCGGGTTGAGCCGGGCGTCGCCGAGCCGGTGCACGCTCGCGCTGGCGACGTCGCCGAGCCACAGCTCGACCGCGTTCGACGACGTGTTGCGGAACGCGAAGCGCTTGCCATCGGCGGTCCAGTCGAAGTTGTCGGCACAACCGCCGGGAGGCAGCGCGATCGGCCGCTCGGTGGTGGTCGCGACGTCGACGATCGACAAGCTACGCGCGCACGGCGCGACGCCGTAGCCGCCCGGCGTATCGTGCTTGCGGCGCGTCCGCGGCTCGAGCCGCACGCCCGCGAGCTTGAGATACGGCTCGGCGACCTGCGTGATCGACGGATAGTCGACCCACGACACGAGCAAGATCGAAGCGGCGGTCGGGCTCAGATACGGCCGCGGCGGCGACGGTGCGTGCAGCACGTCGAGCACGTGCTTCGGCGGCTGGTCGTAACCCGAAACCGCCGGCGGTGGCGCCGCCGCGACCGGCGCGGGATCCGGCGGGACCGCAATCGGCGCCGGTGGAGCTGCGGGCGCCGGCTGCGTTGGCGCAACCGGTGGCGGTGGCGTCGAGCACGCGAAGACGCCGAGCGAAAGCAGGACGAGCGAGCGAGTCATGCGCGAATACTACTGAGATTCGCGCGCGGCGGGGTCAGCTCGCGCGGCAGTCGGGCTGCGTCCGGCCGGTCCGCGTGAGCACCATCTGGTACAGCTGGCCGTCGCGCGACCGCGACGCGCCGGCGGCCGCGAGCAGGTAGAACTTCCACATCAAGTAGAACTTGCGGTCGTAACGCGCCGAGATCTCGGAGTAGGTGCGATCGAAGTTGTGCCACCACGCCATCAGCGTCGGGTCGTAATCGGGCCCGATGTTGTGGAGATCTTCGAGCACGAACAGGCCTTCGATCGCGCGGCCGAGCTGCGCGAGCGATGGCGCCACCGCGTTCGGGAAGATGTACTTCTCGATGAACGCCGTGCCGTGGCGCAAGCTGCGGTTGTTCGCGATCGTGTGGATCAGCGCGACGCCGTCGGGCGCCATGCAGCGATCGATCACCTGCATCACGTCGCGGTGATTCTTCGGCCCGACGTGCTCCATCATGCCGATCGACACGACGCGATCGAACGTGCCGCTGACGTCGCGGTAGTCGCACAGCCGGAGCTCGACCGGCAGGTGCTTCCACAGCTGCGTACCGAGCGCGACCTGATCCTTCGACAGCGTGACGCCGACGACGCTGCAGCCGTATTTTTCAGCCGCCCAGCTCGCGAACCCGCCCCAGCCGCAGCCGAGATCGAGCACGCGCATACCGGGCTCGAGACCGACCTTGCGCGCGACGAGATCGAGCTTGGCTTCCTGCGCCTCGGCGAGCGTCTTCGCGTTCTTCCAGTAGCCGCAGGTGTAGACCATGCGCGGGTCGAGCATGCGCGTGTAGAGGTCGTTGCCGATGTCGTAGTGCGCTTCGACCGACGAGCCCGACCGCGTCTTCGACTGCAGGTTCATCACGACGGCCTTGACGGTCAGCGCCTTGAGCCGCCAGCTGCCGGTGATCTTCTGCTTGAGGTTCGCGCGCATGATCTTGTCGATCGTCACGTCGAGCGCGTCGGTCTCGAACCACTCTTCCATGTACGCTTCGCCGAACCCGATCGACGCGTCGCGCAGCACGCGCTCGTAGAAGTGCGGGTTGCTCACGCGAATGTCGCCGGGCGCGTGGCCGCCGATCTCGATTCCGGCGAGCCCGAACAGCTCGCGCACGATCGCCTCGGCGTCGCTCGCGCGGTTGGGGACGCGCAGCGTGGGGATGAATTTGCCGAGCCGGGAAGTGATCGTCGCCGCCGGTGTTTCCATCGGCGTGGCATTGCAGGTATCGCCGCCGACCACAAGGGAGATCGACGAGCTAGTACGGATCCGACGGCTGCGGAGCCGGTGCCGGCGCGTTCTGCGGCGGGGCGTTCGGCGGTGGGCCGTACTGACCATCGTCGGGCGTCGGCGGCTGTGCGTTCGGATCCGCGTCCGGATCGACGTACTGCGAGCCATCGTCGTTGGGATCGACGTAGCTCGGATCGACGTAGTTCGGATCGTCGTAGTACGGCTCGACGTAATACGGGTCGTAGTACGGCGCGACGATCGCCGGGCCCCAACCCCAACCCCATCCCCATCCCCACGGGTGATGCGTCCAGTAGCGTCCCCAATGACGACCGTTGTTGTAGTAGCCGCCGTGACCGGCGTAGCCGCCGCGACCGACGTAGCCGCCGTGACCGCCGTAGCCGCCGCGGCCGCCGAAACCGCCGCGACCGCCGATATAGCTGTGACCGACGTAACCGCGGCCGCCGAAATGGCCGCCCGCGTGGCCGACGAAGTGACTGCTCGCAGCGTGACCACCGAAGTGACCGCCGCCGCCGAAGTGACCACCGCCGTGACCGCCGCCACCATGGCCGCCGCCGCCTCCGCCGCGACCGGCGCCCGCGATCCCCGTCATCGCGACCATCGAGCCGACGAGCGCGAGCGTGAGGAGTTTGTTTCGCATGACATAGCCTCCTGCACTCACCGTGCCTCGTCGCGAGCGCTTCGACAACCGATGGTTACGTCCCCTAGCCAACCGGCGGTTACGTTGCTGTAGCGCGTACGGCACGTTGCAGCATGCCTTAAGACTTCATGTCGACCGCCCGCGCAAATATCTCAGTGGGCGCGATACTCGCCGCGATGCGATCTCGGGTGCTGGTGGTGCTCGCCGTGCTGCTCGTCGGCGGCGCGGTGTGGTGGTGGATGCATTCGCGCACGCATGCGGCCGCGGTCACGCCGCCATCGCCGCCGAGCTCGCATCGCGATCCGGCGCGCGCGAACGGCGATCGCAACGCGCCAACCGGATCGGTCGTCACGGACGACGACGTCCGCGGCGAGCTGCGGCTCGAAGGCCAAGTCGTCGACGGTCACGACGAGCCGGTCGGCGGCGCGACCGTCGTACTGAGCTCGAACCCGCCGCGCACCGCGACGACCGAAGCCGACGGCGGCTTCGCGTTCGACGAGCTCGTCGGCCGGCCGTACACGCTGATCGCGCGCGCCAAGCAAGGCGTCGCCGGCCCGGTGACCGCAAAGCTGACCGCGAAGAGCGAGCCGGTCGTGCTGCACTTGCGCCCGGCGGCGAAAGTTCGCGTCGAGATCGCCGACGCGAGTGGAGCCTCGATCGACGGCGCGACGGTGGAGCTGCGAGGCATCGATCATCAGACGCTGAAGAGCGACCGCGGCGCCGCGGTGTTCGCGCCCGTCGTGCCGGGCGGTTACCAGGTCGTCGCGATCGCGCCCGGTCATGCGCGCGCGATGACGATCCTCGTCGTGCGCACGAGCGACGTCACGATCAAGCTCGTGCTCGCAGCCGGCGCGAGCGTGCGCGGCCACGTCGTCGACGATCACGGCGCGCCGGTCGCAGGCGCGCGCGTCGCGTTTCAAGGCGCGTCGGATTTCATCGTGCGCGGCGACCCGCGCTACGACGGCGTGACGACCGGCACCGACGGCGCGTTCGAGCTCGCGGCGATGGGCGCCGGCTCGTATCGCTTCACTGCGAGTCACCCGGCGTACGCGCCGGGCGTGTCGGAGATCATCACGCTCGACGGCAAGACGGATCGCGGTGACGTCGCGATCAAGCTCGCGACCGGCGCGACCGTGCGCGGCCGCGTGATCGATGCCGCGAAGCAGCCGGTCGGCGGCGCGCGCGTGCGCGTCGCGAACGCGGCGAAGCGCAGCATCGGCCTCGATGCGCCGCGCCAGACGTACTCGGCGAGCGACGGCACGTTCGAGCTACGCGGGCTCGCGCGCCGCGAGCTCGTCGCGTTCGCGATCGGCGAGTCGGCGGCGTCGTCGGCGAAAGATGTCGACACGACGCGCGGCGATGTCACCGGCGTCGAGCTCGTCCTCGATGTGACCGGCACGATCGCGGGCACCGTCGTCGATACGACGGGCCAGCCGATCGAAGGCGCGCAGGTCAGCGCGTTCCCGAGCCTCGACAGCTTCGGCGCCGGCACCGACTTCACGCAGCTGCGACTGCGCGGCGCGACCGAAGAGCTCACCGACGCGGGCGGCAAGTTCACGCTCGTCGGGCTCGTGCCCGGCAGCTATCGCGTCACCGCCGCGCGCGAGCGCAGCGCATCGCGAGGCCGGCGCAATCCGTTCGGCGGTGGCTCGAGTGACGGCGTCGTCGCGCAGACCGGCAAGCGCGATCTGACGATCACGCTCGAGCCCGAGGGCAACGTGAAGGGCAAGGTCATGCTCGCCGACGGCACGGCGCCGCCCGCATTCACGGTGTCGATCGGCGGGATGGAGCAGAGCTTCACCGCCGGGCCGAGCTTCGAGCTCGATGGCCTCGTGCCGCAGCAATATTCGCTGACCGTGACCGGCCCGATGTTCGTGCCGAGCGGCACCGATGTCATCGTGCCGGCCGGCGCGACCGCCGACGTCGGCACGATCACGCTCTCGCCCGGGCGCACGCTCGCGGGCGTGGTCGTCGCATCGGGCACGCCCGTACCGAACGCGACGGTCACCGCCGGCACGACGCTGATCGGCAACGGCGCGCAAGCCTCGATGAGCTTCGGTGGCGCCGGCGGCCCGTTCGCGGGCACGACGAAGTCGACGACGACGGGCACCGACGGCACGTTCGCGATCGCGGGGCTCGGCAGCGGCGATCTCACGATCGTCGCCGACGAGCCGACGCTCGGCCGCAGCCCCGCGCTGCGCGTCACGCCCGACTCGCCGAACCAGTCACAGCTCGTGCTGCAGCTCGCGCCGCCGGGCGCGTTATTCGGCACCGTGACCTCGGGCGGCAAGCCGGTCGAAGGCACGATCGTGAGCTGCCAGTCGACGACGACGCCCGGCGCGATCTCGGCGGTCACGACCGGTCCCGACGGCACGTATCGCTACGATCGGCTCGCCGCGGACACGTACAAAGTCTCGGCGACGATCGGCATGCCGCTCGTCGGCATGAAGTTCTATTCGCAGGTCACGACCGTGCCGTCGGGCGGTCAGGTGCGCGCCGATCTCGCCGCCGACGGCGGCAGCATCACGCTGAACGTCACCGCGCAGCCCGCGTCGGGCAAGCTCGGGCTCGCGATCGCGTGGCTCGCCAACGGCGCCGTGACCGCGACCAACGCGCGCGAGCTATCGCTCCAGATCGCGGCGGCCGGCGCCGGCGCATCGCAGCTCGCGATCTCGCTGACCGGCGGACCGATCACCTACTCGGACGTGATCGCCGGCGCGTACACGATCTGCGTCGTGCCGTTTCCGAGCGACGTCGCGCCGAGCGGCGCGCTCAATTACATCCAGCTGCACGGCCAAACGCTGCCCGCGTTTTGTCAGAGCGAGCTGGTCACGCCCGCGCCGGCGACGCAGTCGGCGACCGTGCCCGTCATGATTCCCGCGAACGGCTCCGGCTCGGGCTCGGGCTCGTGACGCGTCGTGCTCGCAATCCGAAAAAGTGGTAGCAGTACTGCGTCATGCTCGGCATCGACATCGCGTTGCTGGCCGCCGGCGGCGCGCTACTGGTGGTCGCCGCCGCGCTGATCGGCGGGCGGGTCGGTGCACGCGGCGAGGCGCGTCGCCGGCGCGCGCTGGGCGAGCGCAACGCCGAGCTCGAAAAGCAGCGGCTCGACGAGCAATGCGCGATGTGTGGCGAGCCGGTCGACCCCGAGCACGACATGTTCGATAACGGCCGCTGGTGGCACCAGAAGTGTTTTCGCGAAGCCATGCACTAGGGAGAATGCACATGCAGAAATATCGTCTCATCGCCGCGGCGGTCGTAGGGGCCGCGGTCCTCGTCGTCGCCATCTTGATGTTCGCGTCGCTCACGACGATCCATCCCGGCCACGTCGGCGTGTCGGTCAAGAAATGCGGAGGCGGTGGCGTCGCGCCGGAACCGATCCCGACCGGCTATTACTGGCGCAGCTTGTTCTGCGAAGAGGTCGTCGAGTATCCGACGAGCGTGCAGACGCTCGTGCTCTCGAAGAGCCCGCATGAAGGGCATCCGGAGGACGAGTCGATCACGGTGACGTCGTCGGAAGGCTTGCCGGTCAACCTCGACGTCTCGCTGTCGTTCACGCTCGATCCGGCGAAAGTGCCGACGGTATATTCGAAGTATCGCAACGACATCGACGTGATCGCGCACAACTTCATTCGCCAGACCATCCGCGAGGGCGTGCAGAGCGTGTTCGCGCAGTACACCGCCGAGCAGCTCTATTCGACCAAGCGCGAGGCCAGCCGTGTCGACGTCCAGGGGTTCATCACCGACCGGCTCGTCAAGGAAGGCTTCATCATCCAGCAGTTCACGATCAACGAGACGCGCGTGCCCGACGCGGTCGTCCAAGCGATCAACGCGAAGGTCGCGATGATCCAGGAGTCGCAGCGCGCCGAAGCGCAGGTTCGCAAGACCGAGGCCGAGGCCAAGCAGCGCGTCGCGCAAGCGCAGGGCGAAGCCGACTCCAAACGGCTCAGCGCGGACGCCGAGGCGTACTTCAACAAGACCGTCGCCGCGTCGATCACGCCGGAGTACGTCGAGTACAAGGCGCTCGAAAAGTGGAACGGCGAGCTGCCGCAGATGATGGGCGCCGGCGCCGTGCCGTTCGTCAACATCGCCGCGCCGAAGCCGCTGCAGAAGTGAGCTCGGCTCGCTGATTCGACGTGCTCGCGCTCGTAGACGTCGGCCGAGACGCGGGCCCGCTCGACTAGAACCGCGCCGAAACTCCGACGCCGACGGTCGGCTTGGGATCGAGCGCGAGGATCGGATGCCACGCCCAGCGCGGCATCGTGTACGTGCGCACGAGCGCGATCGAGTAGCCGATCGCGAACGCGATCGCGGCGTTTGCCGTGGTCGTGTAGTGCGCGAGCACGAGCGCGCCGCCGAGGTTAACGACGATGCCGCCGACGTGATCGAGATAGAACGCGCCGCGCTCGCGATGACCGGCATCGACGAGCGCCGCGTCGAGGTCGGCGCAGGTCGTCGCTGCGGTCACGCGCAGCGGCGTGACGAGGCTCGCGCCGGCGCCGATCGCGGACTCGACCGCGCCGACGTACAGCGTGTCGCGCTGCTCGCGATTGCCGATCAACGGCGCCGCACCGGCCTGCACGAGCGCGGCGGCACCCAGGCCGACGCCCCACGCGAGATTCCACCGAAACGCGCGATCGTGCTCGCGGGCGAGCCGCACGCGGAGTGCATCGCAGCGATCGTCGGCGCGCGCCGGCGGTGCCGCGAGCAATACTGCGACGATCAAGCACGCGCGCATCACGGCGTGAGATCGGCCGAGACCTCGGCGAGCGGCTCGCCGAGCTCGGGCGCCGTCGCACACGCATTGTACGTCGCGACATCGGCGAACAGATCGAGTGCCGGCCCCGCGACGGTCTGCTCGCAGCGCTTGAACGCGGGCGACTTCGCGAACAGCTCGGCCTTGTCGCGGCCGTACCACGCCTGCAAGCCGGCGAGCTCGCGCTGGCCGCGCGCGAACCCATCGAGCTTTGCCTTGCTGCTATCCGGCGTTGGCTCGACGACCGTGCACGTATGATCGACGAGCTTGACGCACGCGACTCGGCACGCGCTGCCACCGCAGTCCGCCGCGGCGATGTCGACGCCCTTCGCGACACATCCCACCAGCGCGCGGTCGCGGCGCTGCGCGATCGCGCCGAGGATGCCACGCAGCTTCGGATTCTGCCGGCCGAGCGCTTCGTCGCGCGCGACGGCCGCGACGATCGCGCCGTTGCTGCGAAGCCCGTCGCGGATCGCACGCGCATGCGCCGGATTCTCGCCGGCGTGCGCTTGCAGCCGCGTGGCCTCCGCGGTCGCGGCCGCGGTTTGCTCCGCGAGATCGCTCGCCCAGTCGCTCGCGACACGCGTGGCATCGTCGGCGAGCGCGCCATCGACCGCGCCGCACATCGCGTCGCGCACGGCGTCGCGGTGCTTGAACGCGAGCTCGCGCGTGGTGCGCACCGCGGCCAACCACGCGTTGTAATCGGTGACGATCTTCGCCGCTGCCGCGTGCTCGGCGGCGTTGCGTGTGCGCAACGCGGCAAGCACGGGCGCGAGATCGCCATCATCGGCGCCGCGCGCGAGCTGCTCGCACGCCGACGTCGCGGCCTGATAGCGCTCGGTCCAGATCGCCGCGGCGGCCTCGGCGTCGGTCGCGAGGTTGCCCGCGATCGCCATCCAATAGCCATCGGTCAACGCGAGATGTGCAGCCGCGAGATCGGCGGTTACCGCTGCGTCGACGGTCGCGAGCTCGGCGAGCGCCGGTGCCCACGCGTTGCCGTATGCGACGGCTTTGGTCGCCAGCACCTGCAGCTCGCGCGTCGCATCGGCATCGGGGTGCTTGATCAGCGCGTGCAGCGCCGCATCGTCCTTCGCGCAGCGATCGGCGACGCCGTCGGCGCGGTGCGCTTCTCCACCGAGCTGCTTGAGCCGCGCGATCGCGGCATCGACCGCGTCGGCGTAGCGCGGATAGCGCGCGACGATATCGGCCGCGCGCGCGTCGTCGCCCTTGATCGCCGCCAGCTGCGCGACGAGCTCGCGCAGCTCGCGGCCGTGCGTGCCCGCATCGTCGAGCTTGCGCGCCGTCGGAGCATCGAGCGACGTCGCGATCGCGTGCACGGTGTCGTCGACGTGTGCCATCAGCTCGACACGATCATTCGCCTCGTTCGCGATGACCGGCGAAGCACAAACCAAGCTGCCGATCACTGCGATGGACGCGGTGATGAACGAACGCATCGCCCGAGCGTAGCACTGGCCTCGGCGCAAGCGGAAAGCGTCGAACGGCCAACACCGGCGGCTACTTCAAGACTTCGATCGACGCGAGCCCGCGCAGGTCGCCGCCGCGCTGCCAACCCTCGCCCTGCTTCTTGTACACGGTCACGCGCAGCTGGCCCGAACGGTTGAGCTTGACGAACGGAATCGACGTTTTCGGATCGAAATCGGCTTGTTCGAGCGACAGCGCTTGGCCGGCGACGTCGCTGAGCATGATCTTTTGAAACTTCTTGATCCCGGCCGCGTCGAGGATCGTCGTGAGCGTCCAGCCGCGCGGATCGTTCGAGTCGTCGCCGGGCATCGGCTGGCGCGCGATCGCGAGGAGCGTCTTGCCGTCGAGCGTCGATGCGCCGGCGGGCGTCTTGATCGCGATCTTGAGCTGCGTCGGATCGGCGCCGCCGCCATCGCCGCTCTCGTTCTCGCCGCGGCCGCCGCCTTGCGCCAGCGTGATCTTGATCTCGCTGACGTCGACTTCGCCGAGCTTCGGCTTGCCGTGGTTGGCGAGCTCGACCGGATCGAACATGCCGAACGCCGGCTTGCCATCGTCGCCGCGATAGACCGCGGGCACGAGGTCGCGATAGGTGTCGGACGGTTTGTGGAGCTGCTTGGACTCGGCGGCGGCTTTGATCGAAACGTCTTGCCACGTGCCGAGCCGGCGGGCCGTGACCGGCACGAGCGTGTCGAGCCGAGGCCAGCTCGCGAGCTGCGCGGCGGCGAGGTGCGCCACCGACTGATTGTCGATGAAGATCTCTAGCGTGCCCGGCTCGGGCGACGCCGCGCTGCCAACCGCGGCCGGCGCGGGCTTCGCATCATCCTTGTGACCGCACGCCAAGAGCACGAGCGCGAGAGCGACACAACTGCGCATGCGGGCGAAGAATAACACGCGGTCACGGGGCGGCCGAGGGGGCGGGCGCGACCGCGGGCACGACCGCGTGCGTGATCGCGAGCTTCGCGACGCGCGCGACGTGCGGCATCGTGTCACCGCCGCGATGTAGCCGTCCACCTTGGCCGTGATACGGCGGGAATGGCTGCTTCGGATCGATCGCGGCGACGATGACCTCGCTGCGGCGCGTGAGGTAGACGACCGGCTCGAGCCCATCGCCCGTCGGTTGCGTCAGCTTGACGCTGATGCCGTCGAGCGACGACGCCTCGATCGTCGTTCCAGGCGAAGCCGCGCTCGGCACGAGGCTCGTCACCAACCACGCGCGATGTTCCGGATCTGCGAAGTCGGGCTTCGCAGTCTTGAGCGCGGCGCTGGTGATCGCCGGCGCGGCGACGCCATCGACCTCGACCGCGATCGACACGCCATCGGGCACGACGAGCTCGGGCGGCGGCGGCGGCTCCTGCCAGCGTTTTGCGGCGCTCTCGTCGCTCGGCTTGCTGCACGCAGCTACCAGGATTGCGACGAGGGCGTAACGCATGCCCCGAGTCTACCAGGCTCGTCAGCGGTCGAGATCCGCGACGACCGGACGCGGCGCGTGCACGAGATATTGCTGGTGCAGGTCGTCGCGCATTTCCTTGACGATCTCCGGCGAGATCGCCGTCGCGGCACGGCTGCGCGCGATCGCGGACTCGCTCTTGTCCTTGTCGTTCTGGAACGTGAACAACACGACGCACACCGGATTGCCGGTCTTGTCGTAGCGGATCAGCCGGCCACCGATCGTGCCGATCTTGAGATCCTTGACGCCCAACGCCATCGGCGCGGCGATCATGTCGAGTCGATAGATGAGATAGGACGGTGCCGCGAGCAGCTCGGCGGTCGCGCGGCGTTTGGCGGCCTCGTCGCTCGCCGGATCGGCCAGCACGCGCGCCGCCGGGGCGTCGAATTCGGTCGGGTTCATCCAATCCGATAGCTCCGGGATCTTCTCGAGCTCGCGGTTGTCGATCTGCAACATCGTCCTGCGCGTCATCGGCGCGCCGACGAGCTCGTCGGGCTTGCAGTTCGGAACTGCCATCGGCGCCGGCACGTTGTTCGCCATGCGATCGGCGATCGCGCGAAACGCGGCCGGATCTGCTTCTCGCGGGTGCTTGCACGCGGTGATGCACGCGATCGCAGCGAGCGCTAACAGCTTCGTCATCAGCGGGTTAACAATAGCGCCGAAAAAACGAAAAGGCGCCACCAACCGGTAGCGCCTTGCGACGACCAGCTTGGAGCTAGTCGGTCAGCGTGGACTTGCCGCAGGCCGGAGCCGTGGTCCCGGCCAAGTGCGCGGCGGTCAGCGTCGCGAAGCTGGCCAGCGCCGTCATGCCCTTGTTGGTTGTCGGGTTCCAGTTGTTCGGGTGCTCGCCGTTGGTGCCGCCGTCGGCGGCGAGCTTGAACGGAATCTCGTTGACGACGACGGTGTTCGTCGTCGTATCGACCGTGAAGTACGTCGAGAGGTACTCGCGGTACGTCGTGAGCGCGGTGAACATGTTCTGCGAGTCCGGCGTCGCGATGAAGTAGGACTGCGCCTGGCCGTTGACGTGGCACTGCTTGCAGTAGCCCTCGTTCGTCTCGACCTGCTGCGCGAACGCGGTCGCGACGCCTGCCGTGTTGAAGTCGGTGATCTGCATGCAGCCCGACCACTGCGCCATGTAGTCGGTCATCGTCGTGCCGCTGCCACCGCTGGCGCTGCGCCACGCGAGCTCGAGCCCGAACCAGTCGTTGATCGTCGTGACCTGATCGGCCGTGAGGTTCGCGTAGTGCGCGGTCGTGGTCGGAATCTCGATCAGCGGTGCGGTCGCCGAGTAACTGCCGACGACGCTCGACATCCCGGTGATCAATGTCCATGCGGCCGAGCTGTCTTGTGCCGGCGTGGTCGCGCTGACGTAGCCCGGAGCGTTCGCGCCCGGCGTGGTCGCGCTGTGGCAGCCGGCTGCACCGCACGACGCGGCGATGACCGGATACACGTTGGCGTTGAAGTAGTCGCGAGCCGTCGCGCTGCCGCCACCGCCACCCGTATCACCACCGCCCGGAGGCGGTCCGACGTCGCTACCGCTGCCGGTGCCGGTTCCCGTCGAGTCGTCATCACCTAGCGAACCAACGCAGGCGACGAGGCTGAGCGAGAGCGCGGCGAGGAGGGTGACTTTCATGTTAGTTCTCCTCGACCCGGCGGCGGCGGATGAAGGCCGCGAAGCCGATCAGGAAGAAGGCCGTTGCACCACCGGCCCCGGTCGTCGTCGAACAGCCACCGAGCTCGGCGTTGTTGCCACCGCCACCCGTGCTGCCGCCGCCGCCGGTGCCGCCACCGCCACCGCCACCGCCGCCGCCGCCATCGCCCGAGCCGGACCCGGTGGCGCTCGCTTGCGCGACGGGGATGACGGTGATGTACGACGACAGCTTGAGCTGCGCGCAGGAGTAGGGCGTCGTGTGAGCGGTGTCATCCGAGGCGTAGCAGCTGTCCTGGATCGGCGTGGTCGACACGTTCGCGACTTCCGAAGGGTCCTTGCCCGTGGTCGCGATGACGGTGAGCAGCTTGTCGCACGTGGCGGCCGGGCCGTCCGCGCAGTACGGGTTGATGACGTTCAGCGTGGCCGAGAAGTTGCGGCCCTGGTTACCCGGGTTCTGGCCGAGGTAGTTCGAGTACATGCTGCGGTCGTACGAAGCGACGCCGGTGCTCGACGTACCGGCGACGCTGATCGCGCCCGGCTGCGCCGCACCCGGCGTCGGGACCCCACCGGTCATGTTCGGCGCGTTGTCGAGCGCGAGGAAGTTGATCTGCGCGGGCGTGCCGCCACCGTTCTGGCTACCGGTGAAGAGCATCAAACCCGGCTTCTGCGTCGCGAGCGAGTCGGTCTTGCCGAACACCACCGACGACACACCGAGGTGGGTACCGTCGAGGCCGAGCATCGCCTGGCTCATGTCGGCGAGCGGATAGACCGTGGTGAGCGCGTTCGTCGTCGAGTCGATCTGATACAGACCGATGTTGTCGCGATAGTACGCGCCGCCCTTGTTGTTGTTGTTGTTCTGGCCGTTCGCGTCGCCGCTGCGCCAGATGATGTACGAGCTCGGCTCGAGCGCTTTGGTTTCCGAGTTGTAGACCATCACGCGCTCGTGCATCGCGCGCTCGGCGTATGTCGCCGGGATGCCGTTCGAGGCGGGCTTGCGGCCGTCCATCATCTGGCTCCAGTAAACAGACTTCTGTTGATCAGTGCCGGTGTACTTGCCCGGCGTGATGTCCATCGCCGCGAGCCAAACGCCCTTCGTTTGTGGCTGGTCGTTGCCAGCGGTCCACGAGCACGTCGCCGTGTTCGGGTTGGCGATGTCGACGCTGCAGTAGCCGCGCGAGCGCTCTTCTTCTTGATCGAGCGCGACGTCGAACTTGTCGGCCCAGCCACACGACGTCGGGTTCTTGTCGTCGTTGCAGGTGATGTCCATGACATCGGCCCAGCCCTTGTCCTGGCCGTTGCCGTTGCAGCCGCGCCACATGATGATGTGGCTGGTGAATCCCGTCGTGGCCTTGGGGTCGTAGCTCGCCGCCGCACCGAAGCTGGCGACGACGCCGGCATGGCCGTCCATGTTCATGTTGCAGTCGTCGTTCGACTTCGCGT
>DATBAS010000209.1:0-97481 GCA_036271395.1 Kofleriaceae bacterium | reverse complement strand
CTAGCGTCGCGCGCATGAAGCAGATCGCGATCAAGACCGACGACGGCGATGCGCGCGCGTTCGAGCTCGGCGACGGCCCGAGCGTGTTGTTCTTCATCGATGGCATCGGCATGCGCCCGGCAATGCACGAGATGGCCGAGCGACTCGCCGCGGCGGGCTATCGCGTGCTCATGCCCGACGTGTTCTGGCGCGCCGGCGAGTACACCGCGCCCGAGCCGAAGCGGCTGTTCACCGAGCCCGCCGTGCGCGAGGAGTGGTTCAAAAAGGCATTCGCCAACGCGTCGCCCGACAAGGTCATGCGCGACACCAAGGCGTATCTCGCGCACGTCCCCGGCAAGGTCGGCATCACCGGCTACTGCATGGGCGGCCGGCTGGCGATGATCGCGGCCGGCACCTATCCCGACCGCGTCGTCGCCGCGGCGGCGTATCACCCGGGCGCATTGGCGACCGACGATCCGACGAGCCCGCACCTGCTCGCGCCCGAGATCACCGCGAAGCTATTCATCGGCGCGGCGGCCGACGACGCGAACTTCGACGCCGCGCAACAAGCGCGCCTCGCGCAAGCGCTCGACGCCGCGCACGTCGACTACACGCTCGAGCAGTTTCACGCGAAGCACGGCTGGGTGCCGAGCGACACGCCGGTGCACGACGCCGCCGAAGCCGAGCGCCACTGGACCACGCTCGAAGCACTGTTCGCCGCGACGCTGAAGTAGTCAGCGCACGCGGAACAACCACGCGAGGCCGATCGTGCCGAACCCATCGATGTCGTGGGTGTGAACCGCAGCGCCGACATCGAGCTGCACCGACCACGCCGGGGACAGCGCGAACCAGAGCCCGGTGCGCATGGCGCCGTTCCAGCCGCGATTCGCATCGAAGGCCGAATAGCCGCTCGCGAAGCCGAGCTCGAACGCGCCGGCTTCGTGCCACACGGGTGCGCGAAACACGACCTCGAGATCGACGTCGAGCGGCGCCGCGCGTGGCTCGAAGCCGAGCATCGGCCCGATCAGCACCTCGCGCGACAGCGGGAACAGCCCGGCCAGCGACGCGAAGCCGGTGCCACGCGAGCCTTCGGCGCCCGCGCCGGCATCGAGCCGGATCTGCGCGCGATCGATCGCCGCGTAGCCGCGATCGGCGGCATCGGGCCCATGCGTGCCGAGCGAGTGATCGATCGCCTCGAGCAGATCCTGCGTGCTGATCCGATCGTCTTTGCTCGATGCGACCTGGCGAAACACGATGCGGCCGCCGCGATCGATGATCGTCACGCCGGGCAGCGCGTTGGCATCCGAAGTCTCGCCCGCATACACGCGCGAGACCGCGAGATCGGCGTCCGACAGCAGCGGAAACCAGATCTTGAGCCGCATCGCGAACAGCTTCGAGTCGTGCGGCTCGTCGCCGCTGATCGCGAGCAAGCGCACGCCACGCGCGTCGAACGCCGCCCGGTTTCGAGCCAGCTCACCGAGCTGGTGCTTGCACCACGGTCACCAATAGCCGCGATAGAACACCAGCACGACCGGCCCGTGCGCGAGCTGATCGGCGAGCGCGACGGGATGGCTCGTTTGATCGGGCAACGCGAACGCGGGCGCTTGGACGCCGTCGGCGACGCTCGCCTCGTGCGTGACATGCAATCCGGTCACGCAGGCGGATCCGGCGAGCGCGAGCAACGCGTAACGCATGAGCTCGCATATCATGCCGTCATGATCGTCGTCACCGGCGCGTCGGGAAACATCGGCCAACCACTCATCCGCATGCTGCGCGCGGCGGGACAGAGCGTTCGCGTGCTCGCGCGCGATCCCGCGCGAACGACGAAGCTGCTCGGCCCCGACGTCGTCGTCGCGGATGCGACCAGCCCCGACGCGCTCGCCGGCGCGACCAAGGCGTTCTTCCTCGATCACGCCGGGCCCGAGCTCGGTGCGAACGCGGCCGCATTCGCGCGCACGGCGAACACCGCCGGCGTCGCGCACGTCGTCGCGATCTCGAGTGGCACGATCGCGATGCAACCGCCGACGGTGATCGGCGGCTGGCACGCCGAGCTCGAGCGCGCGATCGAAGCGAGCGGCATCGCGTGGACGTTCTTGCGGCCCGGCAACTTCGCGTCGAACGCGCTGCGCTGGGCGCCGGCGATCCGCGCGAGCGGCAAGGTGTTCGCCGCCAAGCCCGACGGCGCGAGCGCGCCGATCGATCCGCACGACATCGCCGCGGTCGCATGCGCGGCGCTCGTCGGCCGCGGCCACGAGGGCAAGACGTATTCGATCATGGGCCCGGCCGCGATGACCGCGCGCGCGCAAGTCGCGGCGATCGCCGCCGAGCTCGGCCGGCCACTCGAGGTCATCGAAGTCCCGATCGACCAAGCGCGCGCGGGCATGATGAAGAGTGGCATGCCCGAGTCGATCGCGAATTCGATCGTCGAGCTGCTCGGCCGGTCCGATCCGCAGCTGACGACGACGGTGAAGGACGTCACCGGCACCGAACCGCGCACGTTCGCGCAGTGGGTGCACGCGCACCGCGACGCCTTCACGTGAGCTAGCCGCGCAGCGCGAAGTGCACGAGCCACGCCCAGCCACCGAGGATCGCCGGCGTGTGTCTGTGCGAGATCGCGAACGCGATCGCCGCGATGCCGAGCACGAGAAAGTTGGCGATCTGGATCCAGCCGCGACGGCCGAGCGCGAGCTGGCTGACGAATGCCGCGACGGCCGATAATCGGCCCGCACCGCCGGCAACGGTACCGCGGATTACTCCGGCGTCGATCCCGATGCGATAGTCGCGTCCGTGCGCCTGATCGACCGGTTTCGCGTGCTGCTGCCGTCGTGGCGGTTCTTCGATCGCGCGGTCGCATCGCCGCAGCTCTACATCGCCGAAGCCGGCGGCGCCTGGCAGCCGTTCGCCGCGCCACCTCGGCGCTGGTTCAACTGGGCGTTCGCGCCCGCGGCGAACCTCGCGCTCGCCTATCGCTCGGTCATCGAGCAGCTCGTCGCCGAGATCAGCGCGCTCGATCCCGCGACGCCCGACGACGATCCGGCGATCACCGGCTCGGTGTCGTACGAGCTCGTGACGCGGATCGCGTGCGAGCGCGTCGCGCCGGGCGCGCGGTTTCGCTGGAAAGTCGCGACGCCCGACGATCCCGACTTCGTCGAATCCGCAGAGCTGACCGCATGCCGGAGTCGATCGTGATCGAGCTGACCGCATGGCTGGCTGCGGTCGCGACCGCGGTGGCGGCGATCGAGCTGCTCGTGGTGCATCGCGCGCTCGGCGACCGAGGCGTGTTCGCGTGGTCGGTGTTGCGCCGCGAGGTCGCGGGCGCGCCGGCGCCGATTCGCGCGCTCGCCGATGCGATCTTCGGCACGCGCGGCACGCTCGTCGTGCTCGCGCTGCAGCTCGCCGCCGCGATCGCGCTGCCGATCTTCGATCAAGCGGCGTGGATCGCGCTCGCCTGCACGATCGCGATTGCGGTGCGATTTCGCGGCACGTACAACGGCGGCAGCGACGCGATGCTCGTCGTCGTGCTGCTCGGCCTCGCGATCGCGCGGTCGGGGTGGCCGCGCGCCGGGCTCGCGTACATCGCCGCGCAGCTCGTGCTGTCGTACGCGATCGCCGGGCTCGCCAAGCTCGGCGATCCGCGGTGGCGGCGTGGCGACGCATTCGCGATCCTCGTCGCGTTGCCCGCATACGGCGTGCCGGCGCGGCTCGCGGCGCTGCTCGCGCGGCCCGCGATCGGCCGGCTCGGCGGGTTCGCGACGCTCGCGTTCGAATGCGGATTTCCGATCGCGCTGGCGAATCGCACGGCGTGCATCGCCGCCCTCGCCGTCGGCGCCGCGTTTCACCTCGGCAACGCGATCGTGTTCGGCCTCGACCGCTTCTGGTGGACGTGGCTCGCCGCATACCCGGCGCTGTGGTTCACTGCGCGCACGTTCTTATGAAGTGGCTCGCTGCGCTCGCGGCGGTGGTGATCGCGCTCAGCATCGCGCTGTATGCGATGACGCGGCAGCCGATTCCGGCGCCGACACCGAGACCGGCGACGACGGCGCCGGCGACGCTGCCGACGATTCCGGCGCCGATCACGAGCGCGCCGCCCGCGCTACCGCCGACCACCGAAGCATCGGCCGCGAAACGCGAGCGCGAAGCGCTGCTCTCGCACATCCGCGATCCACATGTCGGCCACGAGGACTGGAACGATCGAGCGAATCGCGTGCTCGACGACCTCACGCGCGACGGCGAAACCACGCTCGAGCGCGGCTGCTACATGGCGGGATGCTTCGCGACGGTGCGGTTCGCGTCCGAGGCGATCGAGCAAGCTGCGCTCGCGCGCGTGCAACGCTCGGCCGACTACACGAGCTGGACCGGCGCGAAGCGTGTGACTCCAGTCGAGGAGTCTGCGGACAGTAAGATCGCTATTGCGCTCGTGCTCGAACGACCTGATTAGCAATCTCGCAAAGCGAGACTGATCGCCGAGGCGATGTAGCTCCAGGTGCGCAGACCCGTACACCGACGACGTTTGGCTGTAGCTGCGCGCCCCGAAACATTAAAGGAAATCACTTACTCGGCTAAGGTTTAATAAATGTGGCTGTACGAAACCAACACAGTGACATTACTGAAAAACGTTAGCTCGTGTCACTGGCTCCACGATTCGCGCGGGTCCTACCGTTCGCGCCATGTCGGGCCGAATTGCATTTCGCGCATTCCGCGTACTGCTGATCTTCGCGATCGCTTGTACGCAATCGAACAACGGGAATGGCGGCGGCGGCGGCGATGACGGCAGCGGCGGCGGCGGCGGCGGCAGCGGCGGTGGTGGCAGCGGCGGCAGCGACGGCAGCAACGGCAGCGGCGGCGGTGGAAGTGGCGAGAGCGCCGGCCTGACGTTTGCGATCATCGGCGACACGCGTCCAGCCTCGATCGATGACACCGCGAACTATCCGAGCGCGATCGTCACGAAGATCTTCACCGACATCGCGGCGGTCTCGCCGGCGGTGAGCTTCGTGGTCGGCACCGGCGACTACCAATACGCGAGCACGACCGGCAGCGAGCAAGCGCCGCAGATCGACAAGTACATGACGGCGCGCGCCGGGTTTTCCGGGCCGTTCTACCCGGCGATGGGGAACCACGAGTGCACCGGCTACACCGACTCGAATTGCGGCAGCGGCAACCCCGACGGCATCACGAAGAACTACACGACGTTCATCTCGACGATGCTCTCGCCGATCGGCCAGAGCGAGCCGTACTACGTCGAGACCGTCGCCGCTTCGGATAGCAGCTGGACCGCGAAGCTCGTGGTCGTCTCGTGCAACGCGTGGACGACCGCCGAATCGACCTGGCTGACCCAGCAGCTGGCGGTCGCGACCACGTACACGTTCGTCGTGCGCCACGAGAGCGTGGCCGACATGTCGCAAACGAAGTGCACCGAGAGCCAGACGATCATCGGCAAGAATCCGCTGACGCTGCTGATCGTCGGCCACACCCACGAGTACTCGCACGAGGCGAGCGACAAGGAGATCATCAACGGCATCGGCGGTGCGCCGCTGACGAGCGGCACCAACTACGGCTACACGATCATCAATCGCAACAGCGATGGCACGCTGACCGTCACGACGTACGACTACTCGACCGGCAAGGTCATCGACACGTTCAAGATCCAAGCGTCGGGAGCCGCGGCGTGAGGCGCGCGCTCTTGCTCTGCATCGCCGCGGCGTGCCGCCGTCACACGCCGGCGCCGCTCGAGATCCCGGCCACGACGATGCCGATCCACGTCGACGGCGAGTGGGACGAGCGCGATTGGTCCGGGCACTCGCTGCGCGGTCAGTTCCTCGGCGACGATCATCAACTGTCGCGGCCGTCGTCGGAAGTGCGCCTCTTGCGCGACGATCGCTTCCTGTACGTCGGGCTCTACGCCGCCGATGACGACATTCGCTCGACCGACGCGTTCGAGGTCGCGATCGCCGATCACGAGTGGTCGGTCAGCGCGCTCGGCGTGATCACGCCGCCGATCAATGGCGCGGCGATCGGCGTCGATCGCGACGGCTCGGTCGACGACGCGAGCAACAACGACGAAGAATGGGTGATCGAGCTCGCGATTCCGATCGCCGCGACCGGGCTCGAGCCCGGCAAGGCCGTGTCGCTCACCGCGTCGCGCTGCGACGTGCCGAAGCATCAAGCGAAGCGCTGCACCGCTTGGAGCCACGAAGTCATGATCCGCTAGCGTCGGGCGGCGGGGCCGTGTCGGGCGTCTTGGTTTCGGGCTTCGATTCGGCCTTCGTCGCCGCGGCGGCGACCGGCGGCGGCGAGCACACCGGCGGCGGCCGGCTCGCGATCGCATCGAGCTTGCCGGCGAGCACGTCGAGCTGCGCATCGAGTGCGTCGCGGCGTGTGCGGAGCTCGCGGACGTCGGCTGAGAGCTTGACGATCGCGGCGGGCATCGATTGTAGATCGACGACCTCGCCATCGAGCTTGGTGATCCCGCGCTGCACGTCCGCCGCTTGCTCGGCGACCGCCTTCGCCGTGGTGTCGGCGCGCGAGGCGTATTGCGAGACCAGCGCGCGCTGCTGGCCGAGCGAGGCCTGCAGCTGCGTCGCGATCTCGCGGGCTTTTGCCTGCTCGGCCGGCGGCAGCCGATCGACGAGCGTGCGGATATCGTGCTCGGTCGATTGGATCGATGCGAGGTGCTCGCGCTGCTCGGCGAGCGCGTGCTGCTCGCTCGCCGAGCGCAGCGCGATGTGACAGAACTGCAGCGTCGCGAGCGAGCGCTCGCTCTGGCGCTTGTCGGCGTCGAGCGACACGTAGGCGACGCCGGCGACGGCGAGGACGCAGAGCACGCCGCCGACGAGCACGAACTGCCGCACCGGATGCTCGCGATAGCGCTCGAGCCGCGCGCGCAACCGATCGGCGAAGCTCTGCGATCGCCGCGCCAACACCATCGTCAGGATCCGGTTGAGGTAGCCGGCGCCGGCGATCACGACCGCCGCGACTGCGATCGCGGTGAGCACCGGTTGGCGCGACAAGATGTGCTGCGTGACCTCGGCTTGGCGCGTCTCGACCTGCGCCAGGCTCGCGGGCACGCCGCTGATCAGGCACTGGCCGTCGATGTATTCGACGGGGCTCTTCGCTACGCAGCCGCATAGCAGCAGCGCGAGCGCGCCGAACCAGAGGTCGAACCGCCGTAGTCGTAGCACTCGACTACGAAGACGGCGCGACGCGCGCGCTGTTCACGGCCCCGAATGCAGGTCGTGCGCGATGCCCTTGCCGTGCTCTTCGAGCTGCTTGTTGCGATGTTGCTCGGCTTCGTAGAGCTTTTGCGTCTTCTCGCGCTCGGCTTGCACCTCGGCGAGCGTCTTCTGCAGCTGCGCGTTCGAGTCGGTGAGCTTCGCGTTCGATTTGGCGAGCGCGGCGCGGCTGGTCGTCGCGTCGCCTTCCGCTTCGGCGGCTTTCTTCTGCTCGTCGGCGGCTTGCTGCATCGCCGCGAGCCGCTCGGCGTCTTTCTGCTTCGTGACCTCGAGCTGCTGCTGCAGATCCGTGGTCGCCTGCTCGGCTTTCGCGGCTTGCTCGCGCGCGCGCTGCTCGGCGGCGCGCACTTTGACGACGACGACGCTGCCGGCGATCAGCAGCGCGACGAGCCCGATCATGGTCGCGATCACCGCGATGCGCTTGATCCGCGACGATCGATCGGCCAGCGCGAACACTTCGCCGAGGAACGCGTACTCGCGCGGCCCCAGCGTCATCCGCGAGCCGAACCGACGCGCCTCCGCGACCATCTCGCCGCGCCAGAGCAAACCCGGCGCTCGACCGCGCGCGTCCCATTGCTGCGCGGCCTGGCGCAACTCGACGAGGAACTTCGCTTCGTCGCGCGATGCTTCCATCCACTGCTTGAGCTGCGGCCACGCGTTGATCAGCGACTCGTGGACGATCTCGACCGTCGCGCCGGCCGTCTGCTCGTCGGCGCTCGACACCAACAGGCGCGAGCCGACCAGCGTGTCGATCAGCGACGGCACCTCGAGCGGCGAGATCGCGACGAGCTCGGCGAGATCGACGATCGCACGCGTGCCGTCGGGCGTGACCAAGCGGCGGAACACGGCGTGGGCGAGTGCGCGCCGCGCGGGCGGCATGTCGGCGAGCACGCGATCGGCGTGTTGCGCGAGCGTCCCGCCGATGCCGTTCATCGCGATGTAGCTCGCGCGCGTGAGGATGCGCGCCGGCCGATCGCGCGCTTCCCACATCTGGCCGGCGGCGAACTGGAGCAGCGGCAGGGCACCGGCGGTCGTCGCGATCTCGTCGATCATCGACTCGACGAGGTCGGGCGATTCGAACGTATGCCCGGCGAGCGCCGCCGGCCGCACCAACGCGTCGCGCAGGCCGTCTCGCCCGAGCGGCATCAGATAGTGCAAGCCGCGCGTGATCGCTTCCATGAAGCCGCGATCCTCGGCGGCGCGATCGAGAAAATCCGAGCGCATCGACAGCACGACGCGCACCGGGCTCGACGGATCGTCGGCGGCCGCACGCAGCGCGGTGACGAACGCCGTGCGCTGCGCAGGATCCGGAACGTTCGTGTACAGCTCTTCGAGCTGATCGACGATCAACAGCACGCGGCTCTGCGTCGCGTGCGCGCACCACCGCAACACGCTGCCGAGATACGCCGGCTCGCTCGGCAGCTCTTCGGCGACGCGTTGCGCGTAGCCCGGATCGCGTTTGCCCGTGAGCTGTACGATCGCCTGCGCCAGCGCCGCGAGCGGAGCGCGACCGGGCCGGATCGCGATCGTGAACACCGGCTGCGCGCTGCGAATCGCGGGCACGAGGCCGGCGCGGATGAACGACGACTTGCCGGTGCCCGACGGGCCGACGACCGCGAGCAGCGGCTCCGATTCGAGCCGCGCGACGGCACGAGCGATGTCGGCGCTGCGGCCGAAGAAGCGCTGCGCGTCGGCCTCTTCGAACGCCGACAAGCCGGGATACGGGCAGCGCTCGCTCGCGCCGTGCGTGTTGCCCGGTAACAGCGGCTCGAGCGCATCGAGCATCGCGCGCGCGTTCGCGAAGCGCTCGTCGCGAGACTTGCGCAAGCACGTGTCGATGATCGCCGCGAGCTGCGGATCGAGATCCGGCTTGATCGACAGCACGCTCGGCGTCGGGTTGTCGAGATCCGCGACCGAGTACATCAGCACGTGCGGATCCGGCTTGCCCCACGGCAGGTGGCCGGTGAACAACTTGAACATCATGATGCCGACGGCCCACAGGTCGGCGCGATGATCGACGTCGGTCTCGCTGCGGAACTGCTCCGGCGACATATACGACCACGTGCCGACGGGACCGCGGCCGCTGCCGCTGATCGTCACGTAGGTCTCGTTGTCGTCGTTGGGCACGGCTTCGATGCGGCCCATCGTGCCGGTATCCGTGGCCGGCGCGCCGTGCAGCTTCGCGATGCCGAAGTCGAGGATCTTCGGCACGCCGGCCGTCGTGACGAACACGTTGTCGGGCTTGAGATCGCGGTGGATGATCCCGGCCGCGTGCGCGTTTTCGAGGCCGCGCAGAATGCCGCAGAACATCTCGAGCGCGCGCGCCACCGGCAGCGGCGTGTCGGTATAGAACCGCCGCATCGAGCTGCCTTCGAGGTGCTCGAGCACGAGGTACGGCAGCCCCTCGAACATGTTGAGGTCGTGAATGACGACGATGTTTTCGTGGCGGCACTTCGCCGTCGCGCGCGCTTCGACGAGGATGCGCGCCGCCTCTTCCTGCATCGTCGGATGCATGACCTTGAGCGCGACGAGCCGGCCGAGCTTGAGATCGCGCGCGAGGAACACCTGGCCCATGCCGCCGGCGCCGAGCACGCGGATGATCTCGTAGTGATCGACGATCGCGCCTTCGACCAACTTCTCGCGTGCGGCCGCGACGGCAGCTGCAGCCGCGGCTGCAGCGGGCGACGGCGGTGCGGGTGCGAGGGCGTTCAACGGCTCACCTGAACGTCAGCGTGAGGCTCGCGCCGGTGTACTGCGGCGTCACGACGATGGAGACGTCGGCAGGATGGCCTTCGATTTCGAGGTGCGGGCGATTGAGCACCGCCATCACGCCGGCCGCGGCCGCGACGGCGGCGCCGCCGACCCAGAACCCGACACCGACACCCGAAAGCGTTCGCGCGTGTTGCTCCTGCGCGGTCAGCTTCGCATCGATCATGCCGGGCGTGCAGCCCGTCGGGCACGCGGCGGCGAGCGCGGTGTCGTACGCCTTCATGTCGGAGCGCGCGGCGAGATACACGCCGGTGCCGACCAACGCGAGGCCGACGCCAGACGCGACGGTCGCCCATGGAATCCACCATTGCCAACGGCGCTCGTAGTTCTCGCGCGTGACCTGGACCTTGACCTTTTCGAGCTCGAGCTGGATCGCCTGCTTGGTCAGCTCGCCCGGCGGCAAGTCGAGCGCTTTGGTCTCGGGCTGATAGCCCTCGCGCGTGGCGACGAGCTGATGCGTGCCCGCCATCACGTGCATCTTCGCCGACGACTTGCCGGTGAACAGCTCCTTGCCGTCGAACATCACCTTGACGTCGTCTTGATCGGAGCTGACCTCGAGCTCGGCGAGCGTCGCCTCGAGCGTCGCTTTTTGATCGAGCGCGTTCGAGTAGAGCTGCGCGCCGAGCGGATCTTTGCCGTATTGCAGCGCGCGCTCGATGTGCTCCCACGCGTCGAGCGGCTTCTTGATGCGGACGTAGCAGAGCGCGAGGTTGAATTCGATCTTGGGGTGGTCCCACTTCTTTATGGCTTTTTCATACTGATCGAGCGCGTCCGGGTACTTCTCCTCTTCGAAGAGCTTGTTGCCCTCTTCGAACAACGCGATCGCCTGGTCTTGCCGAGCTTTCGACACACCTTGCGAGAACGCCTCGTCGCCACCGTGTGGCTTCGATTTCTTGTCTGCACGCGCCTGCGGCGCAGCGCAAATCAATGCTGCGAGCGCCGCCACTCCGACGAATCGCCTCACGATAAAAATGGTAACACGCGCGTCGCGTCAGTGCCCGACTAGGTGGGTGCCGCGGAACATCGGGTGGTCGAGCTCTGCAGAGCCGCTCGAGCTAAAGACGTGCAAGGGGATGCACACCAACGGCTCGGCGCCGGTCTCGAAATGATGCGGGCACATCGGCTCGAGGATGCAGGTCATTCCCGGCACGAGGTCGTGGCGCAGGTGATGCTGCGCAGTCCCAACAACGCTGATCCCACGGCCGCGCAATATGTAAACAACTCTGACCGTCGAGTGAATGTGGTGGACCTGCTCGGTCGTATGCGGCGGCATGTACAACAATTGCAGCGTTGGATCACCCAACCGATCGGGTGGAAACAGTTGCTTGCTCGAGCAACCGTTCACGTAGGGCAAGGTCGTACCCTGCTGCATCGTGGTCGATCGATCTTCTGGCGTGTAGCCGCGTACGACCGTCGCGAGGTGTCGGCTCTCGATCGTCGTTGGTCCGCGCTTCAAAAACGCGGTCTCGAGATCGTCGCCGAAAAAGTAGGCGGAATCGCCGCGCTCGACGGAAACCTCGTGCATTCCGACGTAGCTCGTGAAGAAGTAGAGGTTCTCGGGTCGGGCTTCGATCACGGCGTTCGCGCCACGCCCGAGATAGCGAACGCCGAATGGATCGGCGGGGTGAAGCTCTTCGATCGGCGCGACGGTCATCGATCTCGATGTTTCCAGATCTGAACCACCTCATCAACTTGATAGAATAACGACGTGCATCGACCTCATCTCATAATGCTGGTGCTCGCCGCCTGCGTGAAGAGCGCAGCGGTGCCGTGCGGCACCGAGATTTGTCCGGTCGGCCTCACGTGCGCGGCCGATCACTGCGTCGATACACAGGTGGTCACGTCCTGTAACGGCCACGCCGAGAGTGATCCATGCGACTTGGGCGAGGCCGGCAGCGGCACGTGCCAGAGCGGATTGTGCATCGTCGGCACGTGCGGCGATGGCATCATCAACGGCGTCGAACAGTGCGATGGCGCTGACCTCGGCAGCGCGACGTGCTTGGACTTTGGCGCGCCGCAACCCGGCGGATTGGTTTGCGGGTCGAACTGCACGCTCGATCCATCGGGCTGCACGGCGTACTGCGGCAACGGTCATGTCGACGGCACCGAACGATGCGATGGCAGCGATTTCGCAAACAAATCCTGCGAAGACTACGGCTACTACGGTGGCACGCTGTCGTGCACCCCGACCTGCGCGGTCAACCTCGGCGGATGCATGGGCATTTGCGGTGACGGCATCATCGAAGGCTTCGAAGAATGCGACGGCACGAATCTCAATGGCAAAACGTGCCAGACGCTCGGTTATAACGGAACTGTGCTGGCGTTGACCTGCGGATCGAGCTGCTCGTTCACGTCGTCGAGCTGTACGTGCGGCGGCGTGTTGTGTGGATCGGGCCAGACGTGCATGACCGCGGGACAGATCTCGAGCTGCGAATGAGGACCAACATGAAACTCGCCTTGGGAATCTTGGTCGCGCTCGCGACGGGCTGCTTGAACAGCGGATCGTCGAAGTGCGGTGATCTCGTCTGCCCCAGCGGCACATCGTGCATGGCGCAGAACGCCGGCAACAAATGCGTCGACACCGATCTCGTCGTCGCGTGTAACGGCTTGGCCGATGGTGCGGCGTGCAACGTCGCCGGGTTGCCGCCATCGACGTGCATGGGCGGCGTATGCCAGGCGAGCCGCTGCGGCGACGGGCGCATCACCGGCGCCGAGCAATGCGACGGCAGTCTGCTGCAAGGCGCGACGTGCTTGACCGAGGGCTTCTATAGCCCCGACGGCCTCGCATGCGGCGCCGACTGCAAATACGACACGTCGAGCTGCGCCGGCAAGTGCGGCGACGGCATCAAGAACGGCCCGGAGCTGTGCGACGGCACGGATCTCGGCACCGCGACGTGCTTCGACGTCGGCTACTACGCCGCGCCCGGGCTCAAGTGCAAGTCCGACTGCACGTTCGACGCGTCGTCGTGCACCGGCGGTCACTGCGGCGACGGCACGATCAACGGGCTCGAAGAATGCGACGGCGCCGCGATGGGCTCGGCGACGTGCGCCAAGCTCGGCTTCGCCGGATCGCTCAGCGCGCTGTCGTGCTCGTCGAGCTGCACGTTCTCGGCGTCGAGCTGCTTGTGCACCACCGGCCGCTGTCCGCCCGGCGATACCTGCTCGTGCTCGAAGACCGGTTGCGATTGTGTCAAGCAGTGAACCGCCCGCGGGCGAGCCACCGAAGCCCGCGGGAGAGATCGAAGAGTCGGTTCGCGCCTTTCTCGCCGATCATCATCCGCGCGGTCGGCGCGGCATCGACAAGATCTCGGCCAGCGATAACTTGTGGCGCGTCGTCGACTCGCTGAACTTGCTGCTGCTCGTCGAGTACATCGAAGCCAAGTTCGCGATCCAGGTCGCCCCGATCGACTTCGCGCCGCAGCACTTCTCGACGATCGCGGGGATCTCGAAGTTCGTCGCGCTACGCAGCGCCACGCCGTCATGAGCCACCTCGGCAGCCGGTTGCGCGTCCACGCGCGCACGCGCACCGATGAACGTGCGGTGTTCGCGCGCGAGCGATGGTGGTCGTTCGGCGAGCTCGTGACCGCCGGCGACGCGCTCGCGGCCGAGCTCGGCGCGCAGCCCGGCGACGTGATCGCGATCGCGATCGCGCGCGGCATCGAGCCGATCATCGCGCTGTGCGCCGCCGCGCTCGCCGGCGCGGTGCCGGCGATGATCGACCCCGAAGACGCCGAGCTCGCCGAGCGCACGCTCGATCGGCTGCGGCCCGCGTTCGTGATCGCTGATGACGTCGCGAGGACCCGGCGCGATCACGCGATCGCGCGGCCCGGGCTCGCGTTCATCATCTATACGAGCGGCTCGACCCGCGATGCGAAGGGGGTCGCGTGGAGCGACGTGCGCGCCGCGTACGATTGGCGCGCGAGCCCACCCGACCCGCGCCGAGCTGCCGCGATGCGCGCGGCGCCGAGCGCGATCGCCGTGCCGCTGTGCACCGCGCTCGGCCTGCAAGACGCGCTGCGTAGCTTGCACGACGGCGTGCCGACGGTGCTGCTCGACACGCCGTTTCGCGCCGGGCTCGAACAAGCGCGCGCGCTCGGTGTGGGCCGCTTGCGGCTGACGCCGACGCACGTCGACGTGCTGCTCGCGACCTCGCTCGAGCTGCCGTCGGTCACGACGATCGTCGTCGCGTCCGCGCCGATCTCGGCGCAGAAGCTGCGCGCGCTCGCCGGGCGATTTCCACACGTGCGCATCGGCCGCAGCTACGGGCTCACCGAATCCGGCGCGGCGACCGTGGTGTGGCTCGATCGCAACCAACGGCGGGTCCACACGGTCGGCCGCGCGATCGCATTTCGCCGGATCACGATCCGCGATCCACAGGGCCGCGTGCTGCCGCCGCGCACGTGGGGCGAAGTCGCGATCGATCTGCCCGCATGGGATCGCGGCGACGGCTACGTCGACGCGCCCGACGAGCTCGCGCGTCGATTCGACAACGCGACGCTGTTCACCGGCGACCGCGGCAGGTTCGACGGCCGCGGCTTCTTGATCCTCGGCGCGCGCCACGCCGAGATCCTCAAAGTCGGCGGCCGCAGCGTGAGCGCGCCGGTGATCGAAGCCGCGCTGCAGGACCAAGGCAACATCGACGACATCGCGGTCGTCGGCGTGCCCGACCGCGCGCTCGGCGAGGTCGCGTGCGCGGTCTACGCCGCGAAGCCGGGCGTTCGGCCCGACGAGCTCGCCGCCGCCGCGCAAACCTCGCTCCGCCCCGACGAGCTGCCGCGCTACGTGCTGCCCCGCCACGCACTACCGCGCACGCCGCTGGGCAAGCTGCGCCGCGGCAAGCTCGCACGCGAGGCCGCGCGCTGGGTCGCCGCGTTCCCGCAGCTCGTCGCGCCCGATCACCGCACGTTCCCGGCGTACAGCCTCGAAGGCGGCTGCTCGATCGTCGACGGCGGCGTCGCGCCGTGGTTTGGCAATCCCGGCGACGATGCGCGCGGTGGTCGCGCGATCGCGCTCGTCACGCGCCGACCGGTTCAGGTGCTCGCGATCGGCTACGTGCAGAGCGGCGCGCCACGGCTCGCGGCCGCGCGCTTCGTCATCGGGCCGTTCGCGCTCGCGCAGCCCGGTGGCGACGTCGCCGGCGAGCTGTTGCACGTGTTCGCCGGCGAGCTGCTCCGGCTCGTCGCGCTGCTGCCCGGTGGCAAGCCGCGGCTCGTGTGTGCACGCGCCGGTGCGCTCGATCCCGCGTACACCGCTGCCGGCTTCTCGCCGCTCGCCGATGGCTGGCTCGCGCGCGGCGACGACAACGCCGTCGTGCGTTCGCACACGCTGGCTGCACTGCCGAGCGTTTCGCTCGCCGCCGACGCGATCGCGCGGCTAACAGGCCGCTGAGAAAAGCCTGTTAGCGACGGTGTACTCCTGATTCATCCATTCGCGCGAGGTAGCGCTCATCGGCGGCCGGCCATGTTGTAGACGGCGGCGACGATCGTGCGTCGGATCCGCGGGATGCGCCGCTCCGGCGACCAGGACGCGACATGGGTTTTTCAGCGGCCTGCTACCGCGCTAGCACAGCGGCGATGTCGCGATACGCATCGAGCGATGCGGGATTCGCGAGCGCGGACGCGTTCGTGACGGGCTCGCCGTGGATCGCGTTGCGCACCGCGAGCTCGGCTTTCTTGCCGGTCCGCGTGTACGGAATGTCGGGCACCGCGACGATTCTCGCAGGCACGTGATACGGCGACGTGTTGCGCGCGATCGCCATGCGGATCTCGCGCTCGAGCGCGGCATCGAGCGAAGCGCCGGCGGCCAGCACGACGAACAGCACGATGCGCACGTCGTCGTGCCAGCGTTGGCCGACCGCGACCGCGTCGGCGATCTGCTCGATCGCTTCGAGCTGGCGATAGATCTCGGCGGTACCGATGCGATGCCCGCTGGGTTTGAGGACCGCGTCGGACCGGCCGTGGATGATCCAACCGCCGTGCGGCGTGCGCTGCGCGAAGTCACCGTGGTGCCACATGCCCGGATAGCGCTCGAAGTATGTCGCGAGATAGCGCGCGCGGCCCGGATCGTTCCAGAACCCGACCGGCTGCGATGGAAACGGCGCGCGGCAGACGAGCTCGCCCTTGTCGTCGGCGATCGATCGGCCGTCGTCGTCGACGACGTCGCTCGCCATGCCGAGCGCGGCGCACTGGATCTCGCCGCGATAGACCGGCGCCAACGGGTTGCCGGTCACGAAGCACGCGTTGATCTCGGTGCCGCCCGACAGCGAGATCAGATGTACGTCGGCTTTGATGTCGGCGTAGACGTAATCGTAGAGCGCGGCCGACAGCGGCGCGCCCGTCGACATCACCGCGCGCAGCTCGGTGAGCGCGAACCGCTCGCGCGGCTTGATCGCACCGGCGCGCAGCTGCGCGAGATAGGCCGGCGACACGCCGAAGTGCGTGAGCCGCTCGGCATCGGCCATCGCGAACAGCGCGTCGCTCTTCGGCCGCAGCGGCGAGCCTTCGCGCAGCACGATCGTCGCGCCGGCGGCCAGCGCGATGACGAGCCAGTACCACATGTTCCAGCCGGTGCTGGTTTGATAGAAGAAGCGGTCGCCGGGCCGCACGTCGTAGTGCAGCACGTGCTCCTTGAGCAGCTGGAGCAGCTGGCCGCCGGTGTTGTGGACGATGCACTTCGGCAGCCCGGTCGTGCCCGACGTGTAGAGGATGAACGCGGGATCGCCGAACCGCATCGGCATGCACTCGAGCGGCGCGTGCGGATCGCCGAGCTCGCCGAGCATCTCGACCGCGATCGCGTGGCGCAGCGTCGGCAGCTTCGCGCGCAACGAGTCGATGCGGCGCGCCTGCGCGATCAGCACGGCGGGCTCGATCTGGCCGAACCGATCGATCACGGCGGTCTCGCCGAGCTCGGGGTCGCACAGCGAGCCGATCGCGCCTACCGCGTTGGCGGCGAGCATCGCGACGACCGCGTCGACCGCGTTCGGTAGCGCCGCGACGACGCGATCCCCCGCCGCGACGCCGAGCCCGCGCAACCCGCTGGCGACCCGCGCGACTTCACCGGCGAGCTCCGCGGCGGTCATTTCGCGGCGCGCGCCGTCGATCGTGCACGCGACGAGCGCGACGCGATCGCTGCGGTCGCGCAGGAGATTTTCGGCGAACGACAGCCGCGCGTCGGGGAAGAACGCGGCGTCGGCGAGGCCGGCGCCGCGGTCGAGGACGCGCTCGCCCGGCTCGCCCACGATCCCGAGGACCTGCCACAGCAACGGCCAGAATTGCTCCGGGCACGCGACCGACCACGCGTGCAGCCCCGGATAGCCATGCGCGACGCCGAACCGCTCGTGCGCGAGTCGCGCAAATGCCGCGAGGTTCGAACCGGCGGCACGCTCGGCGCTCGGCGACCACGACGGCGTCATCGCGCGTATACTAGCTCGGCTCGATGCTTGGGGTGCTCGAACGCATCGTCGCAGCGGCGTGGCACGCGGCGCTCGGCGTGCCACCTGCCAACTCGGACGAGGATTTCTTCGCCGCCGGCGGTCACTCGCTCGTCGCGACCGAGGTCGCCGTGCGGCTGTCGCAGACGCTCGGTATCGAAGTGCCGTTGACCATGATGTTCGACGCGCCGACGGTCCACGCGCAGGCCGCGTGGCTTGCCGACAAGGTCTCCGCCGGCGCGATCGCCTGCGAGGCGTGGCGGCCGGATCGCAGCCACCGCGCCATCGTCGTGCGGGGCGGCGACACGCGCGCGCTCGAGGCAGCGGTCGCGTCGGTGATCGAAGCGCGCGGCGACGGCGAGCTCGCGGCCGGCGCACGACGCCGCGTGCACGGCCGCGCGGCGTGGACCGCGACGGTCGCCGAGGTCGCACCAATGCGGCACCTGATCGCGATCTCGATCGACGGCGAGCGCGCCGATCCCGCCGCGATCGCGGACGAGCTCGCAGGCGCGATCGCGCGCCGGTCCAGCGCCGTGCCCCACGTCGCGAGCGACATCGTCGCCGACGGCGCGCCGATCGCATGGCATGTCCGTGCGTTCGCGCCTGCGCTCGCGCGCGTGCTCGGGCAGATCGCGCAGCAACAGGCGACGACCGAAGATGCAGCGGTCGCGGCGTGGGTCGGCGGCGCGATCGCACGTGGCGCCGATCGCGTCGTCGTCGGCGTGCCGTCGGGCGCATCGCTCGCGGCGATCGCGCTCGATACCAGCGGCGATCCGAGCTTCGTCACGCTCGTCGATCACGCGCGCGACGCCTTGCTCGCCGGCTGGGCGGCGGCCGCCGGGCTCGCGATGCCGCCCGCCGAGCCGATCGCCGCGATCGTCGAGCTGCGGCCACCTCACGCACCTGCCGCGCGTCGCGACGTCATCGCGATCGATCGCCCGGAGCCCGTCGCAGGCCGCGTGCACGTCGTCGCCACGTTCGCGCGATCGGGCGGGCTGGTCGTGCGCGTCGCGGCCGCATCGCCGGAGGCCGCGCACGAGCTCGCCGATCGGCTCGAGCGCTCGCTCGTCGCGATCGCCGCACAACCGAGCGCGCCGCTGTCGCGCGTGTTGCCCGACGCGGTGCGCGCATCGCCGGCCGCCGTCGACGACGTGCCGGAAGCGACCACGTATCCGCTCACGCACGCGCAGGAGCGCCTGTGGTTCGTCGAGGCGCTGTCGCCCGGCACGTCGGCGAACCATATCCAGCGCGTCTATCGCGTCGAAGGTGCGCTCGACGTCGCGTTGCTCGACCGCGCGCTGCACCAGCTCGCGGCGCGCCATCCCTCGCTGCGCACGACGTTTCACGCGGCCGGCGGCACGGTGCAGCAGATCGTGCATCGCGAGCTCGCGCTCGAGCACGTCGTGCAAGCGATCGAGAGCGACGCCGCGGTCACGCCGCTCGCCCATGCCGATCACGTCCGCGCGTTCGATCTCGAAGCCGGCCCGCTGTGGCGCACGCGCGTCTGCACGCGCGACGGCGAGCATAACTTTCTCGTCTTCACGATCCATCACCTGATCGTCGACGCGCTCTCGGTGATCACCTGGCTGCGCGAGCTCGCCGAGCACTATCACGCGCTCGCGACCGACGGCGTCCCGCGGTTGCCGAAGCTGTCGACGTCGATCGCGGAGATCGCGGCGTGGGAGCGCACGCCCGCCGGTCGCACGCGAGGCGACGCCGATCTCGCGTTCTGGCTCGATCGGCTCGCGGGCGCACGCCCGCTCGATCTGCCGATCGACTTTCGCCGGCCGCGCGGCCTCAGCGTCGGCCGCCACGAAGAGCACGACATCCTGCCGCCGGAGCGCGTCGCTCGGCTGCGCGCGCTCGGCCGGCGGCGCGGCGCGACGCTCAACGTCACGCTGTTCGCCGCGGCCGCCGCCTTCCTGTCGAGGCTCACCGGCCAGACCGATCTCGTATGCGTGATGCCGGCCGCGCGGCGCGACGATCCGGGCCGCGAGGCGGTGATCGGCCTGTTGCTCAACCTGCTCCCCGTGCGCGTGAACCTCGACGGGAATCCCAGCTTCGCCGAGATCATCACGCGCTCGAATCGCGCGGTTCGCGAGGCGATCGCGCACGCGGAGTCGCCGTACGAGCGCATCGTCGCCGGCTTGGGTGTCGCGCGCGAGCCCGGCCGCCAGCCACTGCTCGACGTGATCGTCAACATGGTGCCCGGCACCGAGACCACGCGGCGCGCCGATCTGCAGTTCACGATCGAATCATCGTGGAACTCGGCGCAGCCGTGCGACATGGTGATCGGCGCGCAAACGCGGCCCGGCGGCGTGCTCGATCTGTTGATCCGCGGCCGCGACGATCTGTTCGCCGGGATCTCGATCCGCCGCATGCTCGAGCGCTTCTCATCGATGCTGCGCGTCGCCGCGACGTCGCCGCAGTTGCCGCTCTCCGAGCTGCCGATCTTGCCCGATGCGGAGCGCCGCCTGGTCACGACCTCGTGGAACTCGACCGCGATCCCGCTGCCGAGCCGCAGCGTGCATCACGTGATCGGCGAACAGCTCGCGCGCTCGCCCGACGCGATCGCCATCGTGCAAGGCGATCGCGCGATGACACGCGGCGAGCTCGACGCACGCTCGCGTCGCGTCGCCGATCACGTGCTCGGGCTGCGCCTCGCCGCGCACGCGAGGATCGGCGTGGCGGTGCCGCCGTCGCCGGAGCTCGCGATCGCCGCGCTCGGCGTGCTGCGCGCCGGCGCGACGTACGTGCCGATCGATGCCGCGCAGCCCGCGGCTCGTGTCGCCGAGCTCGCGCGCGAGGTCGACTACATGCTCGAGCCCTCGGCGCTCGACGCTGCGGCGCCCGCCGCCGAGCTGCCGTACGTCGGGCCCGACGATCCGGCGTACGCAGTGTTCACGTCGGGCACGACCGGCCGCGGCCCGAAGCGCGTGATCACGAGCCACCGCGCGCTGCAGAACCAGATCGTGTGGTTTCGCAGCGCGCTGCCGTGGCGCGACGGTGAAGTGTCATGCCTGCGCAGCTCGCCCGCGTTCGTCGATGCGATGTGGGAGCTGTTCGGTCCGCTCGCCGATGGCGTTCCGCTCGCGATCGCGACCACCGACGAGATGCTCGACGCGCGCCTGCTCGCACAGATGGCCCTGCGCCACGGCGTGACTCGCATGGTCGTCGTGCCATCGCTGTTGCGCGCGCTACTCGGCCTCCGGATTTCGCCGCGGCTCGACTATTGGCTCGCGACCAGCGAAGAGCTCTCGCCGGCGCTGGTGCGCGCGTTTCGCGCGGCACGGCCCGACGATCGCCTCGTCAACCTCTACGGCGCATCGGAGACCGCCGATCAAGTTGCCGCGTACGAGGTCGGCGCGCCGGATCCGCTGCGCACGCCGATCGGTCGACCGATCGCGAACTCGCGGATCTACGTCGTCGACGAGGTCGGGTTGCCGTTACCGATCGGCGTGCCCGGCGAGCTGTGCATCGCCGGCGTCGGCGTGACCGGCAGCCAGATCAGCGGCGCCGTCGGCACCATGTTCGTCGCCGGCGAGCGCGTGTATCGCTCGGGCGATCGCGGGCGATGGCGCTACGACGGCCAGCTGGAGTACATCGGTCGCCTCGATCACGTGCTCAAGATCCGCGGCGTGCGCGTCGAGCCCGGCGAGGTCGAAGCGGCGCTGCTCGAGCGCGGCGAGATCGCAGCCGCGGTCGTCACCGCCGCGCCGGGCGTGAACGGCGAAGCGCGGCTCGTCGCGCATGTCGTGCCGGCCGATGGTGCTCGGATCGATGCGGGCGAGCTGCGCCGCCGGCTGCGCGCGCGCTTGCCGGAGCCGATGATCCCGACGGCGTTCGTGGCGCTCGACGCGTTGCCGCTCGGGCCGACCGGCAAGATCGATCGGGCCGCGCTGCCGGAGATCCCGATGGTCGCGCCGATCGCGTCGCGCGCACCGAACAACGCGACCGAGCACGCGGTCGCGCTCGCGTGGGAGCACGTGCTCGGCCATCCGGTCGGCGCCGAGGACGATTTCTTCGCGGCCGGCGGCGAATCGCTGCTCGCCGCGTTGCTCGGCGCGCGGCTCGCCGAGCGGTTCGGCGTCGAGCCACCGCTCGGTGTGCTGTTCGAGCGGCCGACCGTCGCCGCACAGGCCGCGTGGATCGACGATGCGATCAAGCTCGCCGGCGAAGCCGCGATCCCACGCACGCCGCCGGGCGAGCCGATGCCGCTGTCATTCGCGCAAGAGCGGCTGTGGTTTGCGGCTCAGCTCGCACCGAATGCGCCGGCACCGAAGCTGCGCTCGGCGTTGCGCATCGAAGGCCCGCTCGATCGCGAGCGGCTCGAGGCGGCGCTGATCGCAGTCGCCGAGCGGCAGGGCGCGCTGCGCACGGTGTTCGCCGCCGACCATCGCGGCGAGGTCCGCCAGCGCATGTTGCCGAACGTGCCGCGCGATCACGTGCACGTCGATCTGAGCGGCGCCGGCACCATCGACGAGCTCGTTCACGCGCACTTGCAAGAGGAGCGCGACAAGCCGTTCGACCTCGCGAACGGGCCGCCGTGGCGCACGCGGCTGCTCCGGTTCGGTCCCGAGCTGCACGTGCTCGTCATCACGATGCACCACCTCGTCACCGACGGGATCTCGCTCGGCTTGTGGCGCGACGAGCTGCACGAGCACTATGCGGGCACGAGCGGCGAGGCTGCGCCGATCGTCGCGCACGCGATCGACGTCGCCGCGTGGCAGCGTCGCGCGGCGGCCACCGAATCGACGACGTGGGCGGTGTCGCGGCGGTATTGGCAGCGCACGCTCGCGGGTGCGACGTCGATCGAGCTGCCGCTCGTCGAGCCGCGCATCGCGTGGTCCGCGGGCGCGAGCGGGCGCGTGCGCACCGAGCTATCCGAAGCCGATACGACCGCGCTCGCGGCGCTCGCCCGCGCCGAGGACACCACGATCTTCGGCGCGCTGCTCGCCGGCACCGCCGCGTGGCTACGCGAGCTGACCTCGCAGACCGATCTCGTGATCGGCACGATCGCGGCCGGTCGCGATCGCCCCGAGCTGCGCGCGCTCGTCGGGTTGTTCTTGAATCCGTTGCCGCTGCGCGTCGACGCGAGCGGCGATCCCAGCTTGCGCGCGCTCGTTCGCCGCGCCGGCGCCACCACGCGCGCTGCACTCGCCCACGGCGAGGTGCCGTTCGAGCGCATCGTCGCCGACGCGAACCCGACGCGCCGGCCGTTCCGCCAGCCGCTGTTCGACGTCGTGCTCAATCACCATCCGATCGCCGACGCGCCGCGGCTCGGCGACCTCACCGTGCGCCACGTGCGCGGCGTGACGGCGCCGGTCGCACCGTACGAGCTGATGATCCGCACGATCGCGCGGCGCGGCATCACCGTGCAGTTCGATTTTCAGCGCGAGCGCTTCGCCGAGGCGAGCGTGCGGGCCTGGCTCGCGCGCTATCTCGAGATCTTGCGCGCGATGGTCACGTCGCCGGACCAATCGATCACGCAGATCTCCATCGGCGAGCCCGCGCGCGCGACAGCGGCCGAGTAGCCGGCGGCGAGCTCGAGATCCGCGACGAACCAGCCGCGCAGATCCATGCGCGCGGTCACGCCGGCGAGCCCGATGCCGCGCGCCTTGAGCCAAGCTTCCTTGCGGCACCACAGCCGCATCAGCTCGCGTTGATCCGTCGTGTCGAACTGAAAGCGCCGCGCGAACGCGGCCGGATCGGCGATCGCGCGCTGCTGCTCGACGTCGATCCCGACCGGCGCGTCGCTCACCGCGACGACCGCGAGCTCGCCCGAGTGCGACAGGTTGAAGTGAATCGCGCCGCCGACCAGCTGCGGCTTGCCGGCGGCGTCGCGCGCGACCACCGGTGCGTCGACGTACTTGCATAGGATGCTATGCACATCCAGCTCGGCGCGGCGGAGTCGATAGACGTCGAGCACGAGCCTTACGATGACACGAACGTCGCCGCGTACAGGTACAGCGACCAGTGGCCGAGCCACGGGCCCCACGCACCCGCCCGCCGCTCGAGCGCCGCGCGATCGCAGCGCGCGCCGTACGTCGCCTGCGCGGCCGTGACAAACTTCGGTCCCCACGGCAGCGCGATCGCGCGGCCGAGCCCGCGGAACAGCACGAACGCCGCCGCGAAGTCGCCGATTCCCCAGATCGCGCGCAGCCAGCGCTCGACATCACCGAGCGGCGCGGTGCGCAGCCAGCTCGGATCGATCGATGCGAACGCCGCGGTCACGGCGGCGACCGCGCGGGCTTTGCGCTGATGCCCGAGCAGCGCGAACAGCTCGCGCTCGTCGGCGCCGGCGATCGCGGCTGGTTCGGGAAACGCGTCGCTGTTCGGCGCGCCGAACCGGCGCACGAGCGCCGCTTTCATCGCGCGTGCTTGCGCGCGGCCGAGACGCTGGTTGATCACGCTCCAGCACGCCGCCTCGAACGGTGTGCCGAAGCGAACGTGATGCAAGCCGTGCAGGCGCCGCGCGACCGGCGCGAACGCGGCATCGCCCTCGGCGAGCGCGTAGAACGGCGCGAGGTCTTCATCGGCGCTGAGGAACTGTGTCGCGGTTTCGACGATCGCACGCTCGGCGGCGTCGCCGATCGGTCGCGGCGATGCCAACGCGTAATCGACGCCCCACCCCGACGCGCTCAACGTCGCTTCGATCGGCTGGCCGCGATGCAACCACGACTTCACGATCGAGCCGCGCGCGAGCTGCTGCTCGCCGGCCATCGGCGAGAACCCACGCAGAAACTCGATCGACAGCGCGAGGTCGAACGGCGGCGTGATGGTCAGCGATCCAGAACGGCGATGCATGCGACCATCGTGGCCGTCATCGTTGACAGCTTTATGTCAGGTTTGTTCAGAACGCCAGGTCGACCGATGGAAGCGCCTCGCCGAGCTCCACGATCACCCGTCGCGGCGCGGCGAACCAATAGCGCACCGCGCCGGGCTGGCACGCGATCACCCGATCGACGCGCACGCCACGCGTCGCGATGTCGTAGATGACGAGCTGCACGCCAGCCGGCGCGCGCGTCGAGATCGCCGCAGACTTGTAGTCGGGCGAAAACGTCGCCAGCGAATCGCTGCTGGTGATGCGAACGGCCGGCACCGGCGCCCACGTCGCGAGCTCGCCCGCGTGCTCGAGGAACGCGCCGACCGAGTCGAGACTGATGCGCTCGATGAACCCGCGTTCGAATTGCACATCGGTCGCACCGATGCGCCGCGCGCCCGCCGTCCACGTCTCGCGATGCGCGCGCAAGAGCTCGACCCAGCGTGGCCGCGTGTCGAGCGAGCGCATGACCTGCGAGGCGATGAGCTCGCCACGAGGGTCGCCTTGCGCGATCAAATAATCGGCGTACACCAAGCGCGGCGCGTCATCGTGCGGCGCAGCGCGGATCGCGTCGAGCAACGCGGTTTCGATCGCCACCTCCCGAGCGTAGCCGATCAGATCCCGTAGCTGTTCTGGATGTTCTGGATCCGCGAGAACGCGCACGGATGGTTGCTCGCGAACGTGTTCTCTCTCGCCGGATGGTGCTCGAGAAACCCGGCAGCGGCGTACGGATGGGTCGCGAGCCATCGGCCGGTGATGCCGCCCGACACGGCGGTGAGGTCGAGCGACGCGATCGAAGTGGGTGCTGAAATGGTTTTGATCGTCATGACGGATTGCCAGTGCAAGCGATCAGCCAGCGTGCGAATCGCTCGCGCGCGCTGTTTCGCGCGGACTCTCGCGTGCGCGCTGCTCACTGCGGTCGGCGACTCAGAACAGCGATTTCTCGTCGAGAATTTGTCATTTAACCGAGCCAGACCAGCGCGAGTCGAACGACGTCAGCCCGCAGTGCGCTCGTGTTAGAATGAACCCGATGCGTCGGGTGGCCATCTACGTTGCGATCGCGCTGTGCGCGCCGAGCGCGCACGCCGACGATGTTCAACCGTGGGCGGCCGGCGTCACGACCGCGCAGAAAGATGCGGCGCACAAGCTGCTCGACGCGGGCAACGCGCTGTTCTTGCAACGCGACTACGCCGGCGCGCTCGAGCAGTATCGCGCGGCGGTCGCGCACTGGGACCACCCCGCGATTCGCTTCAACATCGTGCGCTGCTTGATCCAGCTCGATCGCAGCGTCGAGGCCGCCGAGAACCTCAAGCTCGCGCTCGCATACGGTGCCGCGCCGCTCGAAGATGCCGTCTACACCGAAGCCCTCGCGTATCAGAAGTTACTCGCGAAGCAGGTCGCGGACCTCGACGTGAGCTGCTCGCAGCCGGGCGCCAGCGTCTCGCTCGACGGCCAGCCGCTGCTCGCCTGCCCCGGCACACAGCTGCGCCGCGTCTCGCCGGGCCGCCATCAGCTCGTCGCCGGCAAAGACGGTTTCTTGACCAAGACGAGCGACGTGGTGATCGCCGGCGGCGAGACCCAGCACGTCGCCGTCGAGCTCGTGCCGCTCTCGGCGGCGACGATCGGGCACCGCTGGGCCGAGTGGAAGCCGTGGGTCGTGCTCGGCAGCGGGCTCGTCGTGCTCGGCATCGGCGGGCTCGTCGAGTATCAGGCGTCGCAAGACATGGCCGCGTTCGATCGCTCGCTCGCGCTGTCGTGCGCCGATAGCGGCTGCGGACCTGCGCGGCCGATTCCCACAAACGTCGCGGCCGAGCAGACCCGCGCCCGTCGCGAGAATGACATCGCGGTCGGCGTCATGACGCTCGGCCTCGCCGGCGCGGCCGCCGGCGGCGTGCTGCTCTACATGAACCGCGGCTTGCCGGTCATGCCGACGATCGAGCACATGCCCGGCGGTGGCGCCGTGACGTTCTCCGGCCGCTTCTGATTCAGCGCTCGCCGTGCCCGTGCACGACCCTTTTGTTCGCCATCGGTCGAGACAGCACGAACCAGTAGCCGCGCGCTCGATTTCGACGTCTCAGATCGTGCTGCAGACCTCCGCTCAGTGCTGGCAGTCGGGGTCGAGCGCGTCGATCAAGCCGTCGCAATCGTCGTCGACGCCGTTACCGCACTCGGTTTCCGTCGCTTCACAAACCCACGGCTTCGTACGCAGTATGCCGCGCACGACGAACGGCTGCGTGGTCAGCGCGACCGCCATCGCGTACGTGTTCGGCGTGATCATCAGCGTATCGATCGAGGCGTTCGGGTTGCTCGTCTGATCGCCGGGCAGCCGCATCGGTGCCCATTCGGTGCCGTCGAATTGCGCGAGCTCGGTCGGCGTCGCGACGATCACCTGGTTCGGCGCGGTCGCGGCGATGCGCGTGATGCCGTCGACGACGGGCACGAGAGCTTGGCTCCAGCTCGTGCCGTCCCACGTGTACGCGTACTCGGTGTCGACCGCGACCACGCGGTTCGCGCCGATCGACGCGATGCCGACCAGCGGCTGCGCGGATGGATACGCGACCGCGGTCCACGCCGCGCCGTCCCAGTGCGAGATCGCGTTCGTCCCGAGCGCCCATACGTCGTTCGGGCTCGAGCCGGTCGCGGCGCTCACCGTCATGAACGGCGACATCTCCCAATCCGAGCCGTCGTAGTGGCCGGCTTGCGTCTGCGAGAAGCCCCACATGTCCGTCGAGCCCGTGCCCCACAACACGGTCCCGCCGGAGAACGCGGTCGCCTGCTTCGCCCAGCTCTGCGTCGCGGTCGTGTAGCGATACAGCGTGCCCGCGCCGGAGGCGGCCCACACGTTGTCGGGACCGGTGCCGAACACCGAGTCGAAACCGGTCGAGTCGACGATCGTCGTGGTGCCGGTCCACGCCGAACCATCCCAGTGCGCGATGTGGCCCGGCGTGTCGGCGACGAAGATGTCATCGCCGTTATCCATCCAGCTCCGGCTCGGAACCGTCGCCAGGCTCGGATCCCATTCGACGTAGGCCTGACCGCGATAGCGATAGACGATGCCGTTGGTCGAAACCGCGACGACGTCGCCGGGGCCGAAGCTATGCAGATCGCCGAGCTCGCCGCGCGCGCCCGCCGACAGCGGCAGCGTCGTCTCGAACGCGACGCCGTCGAAGTGATACGCGTTCGAATTCTCGCTGATCCACACATCGTTCGGCGCGTCGGCGGTGATCGCGCCGTAGAGACCAGCGAGCTCGGACGCGTACTGCGTCCACGCCGCACCGTTCCAGTGCGCGAGCAGGCTGCCGAACGTCGGCGATCCGACCGAGCCGCTGATCCAGACGTCATCGGCTGCGACCTCGGCGATCGAGAAGACCTGCGCGGTCAGCGATGCGGTCCAGCTCGCGCCGTTCCAGTGCCACAGCGTCGCCGCGTCGGCGGCCCACACATCCGTCGCGCTCGTGCTGCGAATCGCGACGACGGCGCCGCCGGCGTAGCTGCCGAGCAGCTGCCACACCGTGCCGTCCCAGGCGACGATGCCCGTCGCGGTGCCGGCCGCGACGAACCCGCTGGTCGCCGAGATATCGTTGTAGCTGCCGGCCGGCGCGTTCGCATTCGTCCACTGCGTGCCGTTCCAGTGAATGACCTCGGCCGCGTCGATCGCCCAGACGTCGTCGGAGCCGGCGGCGCTGACGCGAACGAGATCGCCGGTGATGCCGGTCGGAACTTGGGTCCACGCCGCGCCGTTGAAGTGCAGCGCAGCGCCGCCGTCACCGACGACCCACAGATCGTCATCGCTCGTGCCCGAGATCGAGGTCGAGCTCGCGATCGGCACCGGCTCGGCGGCCCAACCGAAGCGCGCACATCCGGCGAGCGACGCGCCGCACGATGCACCGCACGAGAGCGGCCCGGCATCGAGGCCTTCGGTGATGCACGTGCCGTCGGGCGGCGAACCGTCGCATAGCTCGGGGCCGTTGATGATGCCGTCGCCGCAGCGACCGACGCAGTTGCTGGTGTCGAACGTGCAGAATGCCGTGCACGCGAGCCCGTCGGGATTGTAGAAGCCGGCGGTCAGGCAGGTCGCGCTGCCGAGATCGTCGCCGTCGCACGCTTCGTTGCCGGTGCGAATGCCGTCGCCGCACACGAGCGGCTGGCAAACGCCGATGTCGCAGATGCCGCTCACGCCTTCGAACGTGCACGCGTCGCCGTCGGCGAGTCCCTGACACGCCGCCGCCTGCGACGGCGAGATGCACGTGTGGTTGACGTCGTCGCACGTATTGCTCGGCGGGCACACGCGGCCGTCGCCGCACGTCACTTCGTTCGAGCGGATGCAGCTCGCCAGTGCGCACAGGAGAACGAGGTGCTTCACGCTTACTCTTTGAGCTGCGTCGACAGCTTCTTCTTCTCGTCTTCGAGTGCCTTGACGCGCGCGCGCTCGCGATCGAGCGCCTGCTGCAGCGCCGCCTGAGCTTTTTGCGCGTCGCTCGCGGAGTGCTGCGCCGCTTCGGTCGCACGCTGTGCTTCGCGCGCGGTCGTCGCGAGCTTCTTGTTCTGCTCGAGCAGCTCCTCTCGGCTCGCTTCGACTTGCGTGTTTGCGGCTTGCGCTTCTTGCGACTTCTCCTGCGCGGTCGATTCCGCGGCGGCCTGCTTCGCCTCGGCGGCTCGGCGCTCCGCCTCCGCAGCGACGCGCTCGCGCTCTTTCGCGCGGACCTCGTCGAGCGAGTGCTGCGCGCGTTCGGCCGCCTGATCCGCGGCATCGCGCGCACGCTGGATCGACGCGCGCGACGCGATCGCACCGGCGAGCCCGGCTGCGAGCAACATGAAACCTGCGAGCACGAGCGCGAGCCGGCGCCGGTGACCTCGGCGAGCGAGCGCGAACGCCGCGGCGACGAACGCGTGCTCGCGACCCGGCAGCGCGCGGCGGCGATGCGCGAGATAGTGGCGCGCGTCGTCGAGTGCGTCGCCGCGCCACAGCAGGCCGGCCGGGCGCTGCTTGGCGTCCCATTGCTTCGCGGCGGCCGAAACCTGCGCCAAGAACGCGCTGTCTTCTTGATCCTCGTCGAGCCAGCGCCGCAGCATCGGCCAGCGCTCGATCAGCGATTCGTGGACGAGCTCGACGGAACCACCGCCGCCGCGCGTCTGCACGACGAGCAGGCGCGCCGCGACGAGCTGATCGATCACGCGCTGCACATCACCGCCGAGCGCGAGCAGATCGGCGAGCTCGACGATCGCGCGCGTGCGCTCCGGCGTGACGAGCGCGCGAAAGATCTGCTGCGTGAGCTTTTGTGCCGACGCGTTCATGCGCGCGACGACGTCATCGGCATGCGTCGCGAGCGCGCCGCTGATCCCGCCGATCGCCGCATAGCTCGACGCGGTGACGAGGCGGCGATCGCGATCGCGCGCGTCCCACAACAGGCTCGCCGCGAACTGGAGCAGCGGCAGCGCGCCCGGCGTGCCGGCGAGCGATTCGAGCATGTCATCGATCATCGCGTCGGTCTCGAAGCGATAGCCGACGAGCTCGATCGGCTGCACGAGCGCTTCGCGCAAGCCCGCCGCATCCGGCGTCGCGAGGAATACGAGCCCGCGCGATAGATCGTCGGCGAACGTCGCGTCCTCGCCGACTCGATCGAGAAAATCCGACCGCATCGACACGACGACGCGCAGCGGTGCCGCGACGTCGTCCGCGATCGCAGCGAGCGCGGCGGTGAACGCGCGGCGCACGTCCGCATCGGTCACGAGCGTGTAGAGCTCTTCGAGCTGATCGACGAACAGCACGTAGTGCGAATTCGTCTCGCGCGCACGCGTGCGCAGCAACTCGCCGAGGTAACCCGGCTCGCGCTTGAGCCGCGCGACGACGTCTTCAGGCTCGCCACCGCGCGCGGTCAACCGCAGCATCACGCTCGCCAGCGATGCGAGCGGATTGCGACCCGGCCGCACGGTGAAGATCTCCCAGCGCTCGCCCGATGCCTTGAGCGCCGGTCCGACGCCCGCGCGCACGAACGATGACTTGCCGGCGCCCGACGGGCCGACCACGCCGATCAGCGGCAGCTCGCGCACGCGCGCGACCGTGCGCGCGACCTCGCGATCGCGGCCGAAGAAGCGGTCGGCATCGCTCTCTTGAAACGACGTCAGGCCCGGATACGGGCTCTCGCCTTCGGCGAGCACGCGGCCGGCGCGGTTCGGAACGAGCAGCTCGAGCGCGCGCAAGAACGCCTGGCTCGTCGGCCGATCGGCCTTGCGCTTGACGAGGCACGCGTCGACGAGCCGCGCGAGCTCTTCCGGAACGTCGGGCGCGACCTCGCGCAACGTGCGCATCGGTTGCGGCGATGTCGCGTTCGCGACCAGGTTCTCGAACGTCGCGGGCTCGATCGGATGATGCCCCGACAGCATCTCGAACATGATGATGCCGGCCGACCACACGTCGGAGCGCTCGTCGACCTCGTCGGTGCCCATCTGCTCCGGCGACATGTACGCGAGCGTGCCGACCAGCCCGGCTTCGGGCCGCGTGTCGCGCGCCACCGAGCCATCGCGCAGCGCCTTCGCGATGCCGAAGTCGAGCACTTTGACCTGTCCGCCGGTCGTGACGAACACGTTCTCGGGCTTGAGGTCGCGGTGCACCACGCCGAGCTCGTGCGCGCGCGACAACGCACGCAGGATCGGCACGGCCAGCTCGACGGTCCGCATCGGTGGCACGCGTGCCGAATCGATCAGGTCGCGCAGCGTCTTGCCCTCGAGAAACTCGAGGACCATGTACGGGATGCCGTGAAAGTCATCGACCTCGTGGATGATGACGATGTTGTCGTGCGTGCATTGCGCGGTTGCCTGCGCCTCGATCAGGAAGCGCTCGGCGAGGTCGCGCGATGCCTCGGGCACGAACTTGATCGCGACGCGCCGGCCGAGCCGCGTATCGCGCGCCGCGAACACCACGCCCATGCCGCCGCGTCCGAGCTCGCGGATCAGCTCGTACTGATGCACGCGCGCGCCCGGCTCGAGCGCGACGTCGCCGCCCGACGACGGCACGGTGATCGCCGACTGCGCCGCGTCGCGCGCAGGCGCCGGCGTCCGCACCGGTGCCGGCGTGCCGTAGCGCGTCCGCGCTACACGACCTGAATCCACACCCACGGCTTCAGCGTAACACGCGTCGACGCCGCGCGAGCGCGACCGCGAGCACGACCGCCGCGAGCCAACCGGCACGCCCGGCGGTCGCACAGCCGGCTTGCGAAGCCGGTGTGCTCGTCGTCGTACCGGCATCGCCGGAGCTCTCGCCGTTCCCGCCGGCGTCGGCCGGATCGCCCGGGCCCACGCCGGCATCGGCAGGAATCGCCGACAGCGGCCGGATCTGAATGCCGTTGAGCGCCGCGCTCGGCATGTCGGTGGCGAGCCCCGAGTGTGCGGGCAACGCCGCGTTCGAGCCGAGCTCGACGATGTAGCGCGCGTACGTGACGCCCTCGACATGCGCGCCGGTCCACGCACCGCCGACGTCGATCGTCGATGGAGCTTCGTCTTGTCGCGTGCGCGACTTCACGCTCGGTTGATCCGGCGACCACGCGTAGATCAGCACTTCGTAGCTGCCCGCGGCGAAGCCGCTGAACGACAGGCACGTCTCCGCGCCGGTCGTGACCAAGCCGTTGTCGAGCAACGCGGCGTCGTCGCCGGTCACCGATGGATCGGCGCTGTTCGCGATCAGCGATGTCGTGGGCGTTTGCGAAACCGAGACGTGGTTCGGTGCGCCGTCGAGCCCGACGAGATCGAACGATTGACCCGCGATCCCTGGATTGCGATTCCACGCGCCGGCGGCACCGGCGGCGGCATAGCTCGCCGACGGCGGGTCGACGTCGGAGCCGAACGCGATGTTGACCGATTGCGCCGATGCCGTCGCCGCGATCGCGAGCGATACGACAACGACGACCGTGCGCATCCGCCGATGATAACGCGGCGAATAGCGACCCTGCCAAGCGCGTTGATGGGAGAGTGTGATGATGAAGACGCTCGCACTGGTGGTGTGTGCGGTTGGGCTCGCATGTGGGGGCGATCCGACGCCGGCGACGAAACCGTCGAGCGAACACGTGATTGGCCCGGTCGCCGTGGCAGCGACCCACGCGGCGCCGACCTGCCCGTTCGCGGCGATCGGCAGCGGCTCGGCCGATGACAACGCGGCGTTCGAAGGCGCCAACGGCGAAGATCGCCGCGCGAAGCCCGAGCACGGCGATCGCTGCGAGATCGCCGACAGCAACCTCGATCGCGTCGAACGAGCGATCGCGAGCGCGCCGAACGGCAATGCGCCCACCGCGAGCAAGCCGTGGGATCACCACGCGGCGCCGCAGTTCGATGCCCTCGTCGAAGCGCGGTTTCGCCTGTCGCCCGACGAGCGCACGCGCCTGGCGCAGAACGGCTTCGTGGTGCCCGCGCGGCTCGAGATGGGCACGTACGCGCGCGCGTTTCACGAGATCTATCAATCGGAGCTGCCGGTCTACGTCTCGGTCGACGCCGTGCTCGACGCGATCTATGCAGGTAACGACTCGCTGATCGCCGACGTCGAGGACGCGCAGCTCGCGCCGGCGCTCGTGCAGCTGCTCGACGCGCTCGCGTGCGCACTGCCGGCGGCTGCCGCGGATTATCCGAAGGAGACCGTGCGCGATCTCGACGTGTACGTGGCGGTCGCGCGAGCGCTCGTTCGCGGCGACGCGCCGGCGAGCATGTTCGGCGATGCGAGCGTCGAGGCCGAAGCGACGGCGCTCGTGAACCGCGCCATCGACGCACGAGAACTGGCGCGCACGCCGCTGTTCGGCCGCGACCGCATGATCGATTTCACCGCGTACACGCCGCGCAGTCACTACGCCGCGACCGAGCCGCGCAAGCGCTACTTCCGCGCCAGCATGTGGCTATCGCGGCTCGAGCTCAACTTGGTGTCGCGGTCGAGCCGCAGCTCGCAGCCCGGCGAACTTCCGGATCCTCGCGAGACGCCGCGCGAGGACATCGACGCGCTCGCGCTCGCCGATCTCGTCGGTCACGCACATCAAGACACTGCGCTCGCCAAGCTCGATCGCGCATGGGCGCTGTTCGCAGGCCGTCGCGAGGACATCTCGATCGCGCAGCTCGCGCTCCTGCGCACGCAGGCGAACATCACGTCGCTCACCGATCCCGGCGCCGCGACCAAGCTGCGCGCGGCGATCGGCGATCGGTTTCAGCGCACCGCGCGGCTGCACTACATGCCGGACGGCAGCAAGATCCTGCCCGCGATCACGACGCTGCTCGGACCGCGCGTCGTGCCCGACGCGGCGGCGACGCGGCCGCTCGTGCAAGGCGAAGTGCCCGGCCGCGAGAACCTCGGCGCGGCCGACATGGCGTATGCGCTCGGCCACGATCGCGCGCGCGACTACCTCGCCGACGAGCGCGCGAAGTATCCGACGCTCGATCGTCAGCTCGATGTCGCGCGCGGCATCGTCCTGCACGCGCCGCGCGGCAGCGATGACATGTACAGCGCGTGGCTCGATGCGATCGCCGGCCTCGCGCAATCCCCGGCGGGCGCGCGGCCATCGTTCACCGCGACGCCGGCGTATGCCGATCTGCGCATCGACAGCGCGCTCGCGGCATTCGGCCAGCTCAAGCACAACTTCGTGCTGATCGCGGGCGAGTCGTACTTCGAAGGTGGCTGCGAGATTCCCGACGGCTACGTCGAGCCCGCGCCCGCGACCTATGACGCGCTGATCGATTACGCAAAGCGCGGCGAGCGTGCGATGGCGGAGCTCGACGCCGATGGCAGCCTCGGCGCGCGTGCGTACTTCGCGCGAGTCGGCACGATCCTCGGCGTGCTCCGCACGATCCAGACCGACGAGCTCGCCGATCGCGCGCTCACCAGCGACGAGCGCTCGTTCCTGTCGATGATCGCCGAGATGCAGCCCGGCACGACCGGCAACGCGCCGTCGTACACCGGCTGGTGGTTCGACATGTTCCGTCACCGCGAGCTCGACGGCCTCGCGGCGCCCGACTTCATCGCGAGCTACTTCACCGGCGGCACGATCGCGTATCTCGGTGCGACCTCGCCGCGCGTCGGCATCTTCGTCGTCGACACCGGCGGCGCGCCGCGACTCGCGGTCGGCCCGGTCGCGCGCGCGTACGAGTACCACGGCGAGGTCCAGCACCGGCTCGACGACGCCGCCGGCAAGGCGCTCGCCGATGCGAAGCGCGTCGCGCCGTGGGCCGCGAGCTACACGGTCGCCGCACCGCTCGAGCCCGACATCTACATTCGATGGGAGCCCGGCGACGAAAAGCCGATCACGGTTCGTGCGCAGAGCGACGTCGGCGACGTGACGATCGAGCTCTACGACCATCATCGGCGCGCACTCCAGAAGATGACGAAGCACGTCAAGAACGGCACGACCGTGTTCGGGCTGCACGTCACAGAAGACGGCAACACCGGGCTGATCCACATGCGCGGCAGCAAGACCGCGATCGAAGGGCTGCACGTGCAGGCCGGCAACTATCACGAGTGGCTCGATCTCGGTGACGTCGAGCCGATGATCGAGGTCGGCTTGGGCAAGCTGACCGAAGCGCCGGCGACCGACGACGACGGCAGCGGTAACTGATCGCAGATCCTACGCGACGCTTAGCGCTCGTCGACGAGCCGGGCGAGCGTACGGATCGCGTTCGCGACGCGCTCGCACCACGGCGTGCCCGCCGAGATGCGGATGAAGTTCGTGAAGCGTTGGCGCGCGGAGAACAACGGGCCTGGTGCGATCACGATTCCGCGGCGCAGCGCGCGTTCGTGCAGTGCGATCGCATCGACACCACTCGGCAACTCGATCCACAACACGAAGCCGCCGCGCGGCGACGACACGCGCGTGCCTTCGGGAAACTCCTGCGCGATCGCCTCGCGGTAACGCTCGACGTTGCCGGCGACCGCGGCGCGCAGCCGGCGCAAGTGGCGATCGTAGCCGCCCGACGCCAGGAATTCCGCGACCGCCATGCCGGGCAGCGCCGGGCACGCGAGCGACTGGCTGTATTTCAGCCTCAAGATCTGGTCGTGCCAGCGGCCTCCCGCGACCCAGCCGACGCGATAGCCCGGCGCGAGCGTCTTCGAGACCGAGCTGACCAACACGACGTGCGACTCGTCGCTCGGCCCGGCAAACGCGCGCAGCGGGCGCGGCCGCGAGCCGTCGAACACGAGCTCGCCGTACGCGTCGTCTTCGATGATCGGGATGTCCGCGCGCCGCGTGATGCGGACGAGCCGCTCGCGCTCGTCATCGGGCATCACCGAGCCGAGCGGGTTCGCGACGGTCGGCATCACGACGAGCGCACGCACGGGTTGCGTGCGGATCGTCTCTTCGAACGCGGAGACGTCGAGCCCGTGGCGCGGGTGCGCCGGAATCTCGATCGCGCGAAGCCCGAGCCCTTCGATGTTCTGCAGCACGCCGAAATACGTCGGCGATTCGACCGCGATCACGTCGCCGTGGCGCGCGACGGCACGCAACGCGAGCGCGAGCCCTTCGGTCGCGCCGATCGACGTGCACAGATCATCTTCGGCGAGCGCGACGCCGGCTTCGACCGCGCGCCGCGCGATCTGGCGCCGCAGCGTGACCAGGCCGGGTGCGGCTTCGTAGCGCGCGCCGACGGTCGCGATCTCGCGGCTCAGCTGCACGATGATCCGCGACAGCTGCGCGATCGGGAGATACGACGGATCGATCGTCGCGCAACCGAACGGGACGAGCGACGGATCGCGCATCGCGGCGAGGACCTTGGTGTACGTGTCGGTCGTCGCCACGCGCGACGGCTTCACGCCGGCACGCGGCACGCGCGGCTCGTCGGTCAGCGTGCGCCGGCGGCGGACGAAGTGACCCGATTTCGGCCGCGCCTCGATCAGGCCGGCATTCTCGAGCCGCACGTAAGCCTCGACCACCGTCGACACGCTGCAATTGCGCTCTTCGGCGAGCCGGCGCACCGAAGGTAGCCGATCCCCCGCGCGCAGCGCGCCGCGATCGATCGCGCGGCCGAGCTCGTCGGCCAGGTGCTCGTAGAGAAAGCCGTTCGGCGTGGCCACCATGCCGCCGACTGTACCGATCGTATTCCGCTACGACCAGCACAGATAACGCACGCCGCGAGCGACACAAGAGATCTGTACCGGTCATGGTACGCCGCGCGTGCATCTGTGCTGGCCTACCGCGCGACGTATCGTGTGCTGCCATGCCGCTGGTCGCTAGCCTGACCGCTGTCTACCTGATCTGGAGCTCGACGTACCTCGCGATGCGCATCGCGGTGGCCGAGCTGCCGCCGTTCGCGATGGCCAGCACGCGCTTCTTGATCGCCGGCGGAGTGCTGCTCGCGATCGCACGGCGCCGCGGCGCCGCGTGGCCGAGCGCGAGCGTGTGGCGGCGCAACCTGCCGATCGGCGTGCTGTTGTTCATGTGCGGCAACGGCTTTGTCGCGGTCGCCGAGCAATCGGTGTCGTCCGGCGGCGCCGCGATCGTGTGCGCGACGATGCCGCTGTGGGTCGGCGTGTTCGGCGCGATGTTTGGTGCGCGGCCGACGATGCGCGAGTGCGGATCGCTCGTGCTCGGCTTCACCGGCGTCGTCGTGCTGATGGGCGGCCCATCGCTCGACGGCAAGCCGGCGCACGTCGCGCTGCTCGTCGCGTCGCCGATCGCGTGGGCGATCGGCTCGCTGCTCGCGCGCCGCGGCAAAGGCGCCGACGGACCACACGCGACGATGGTCAACGCGGGCGTCCAGATGCTGTGCGGCAGCGCGGCGCTCGCGGTCGCGGCGATCGTGCACGGCGAGCCGGTCGCGGTGCACGCGAGCGCCGGCGCATGGTTGGCGGTTGGCTATCTCGCCGTGTTCGGCTCGATCGTGTCGTTCACCGCGTACTCGTGGTTGCTGGCGAACGCGCGACCGGCGGTCGCGACGAGCTACGCGTTCGTCAATCCGATCCTCGCCGTGCTGCTCGGCGCCGCGCTGTACGGCGAGGCGCTCGGCGTCACGACCGTGATCGCGAACGCGATGATCGTCGGTGCCGTGATTCTCGCGGTCAGGCGATCTTGAGATAGGTTTGTGTGCCCGTGTCGCCCGCGTGTCCGAGCCGTCGAGAGAGCCAAACGAGCACGAGCACGTCGGCCGAGCGCTGGGGTTATGTCAGGCGTCGCCGGTCGGCGTGACGCCCGCGCCTTCGACCATCAAGATCACCGTCTTCACCGCCGCGCGCGTGCGATGCACGATCCCCTTGGGCACGGTGTAGCCGAGCTGCGGGCCGAGCGTGACGCTGCTCTTACCCTCGATGTCGATCACGAGCTCGCCCTGCAGCACGATGAAGCATTCGTCTTCGTGATCGTGCTTGTGCCAGTGGTACTCGCCCTGAATGATGCCGAGGCGCACCACGCAATCGTTCACGCGCGTCAACGTCTGGTTGAACCACGGCTCGTGCGCGGCGATCTCGGCGGGGATGTCGATCGTCGTCAGCTGGCCGTATTTCTCGTCGAGCCTCGTGTCGTAGCGATCGTCGTAGGCCATGCGCGACGCTAGCACGCGGCGTTTCTCCCTGATCGGGTGGAAAATCCTCCGCGCGCCGCCGCGGATCGTGATCGCGAGAATGGCATGCGAATTGGACATGTGGTGGCGGCGCACCGAGCTGCCGGGTGACGCGTCGAAAAGCGAGCGCCAATGCCACAACCGACCGACGAGCCTCAGCCGGCGAGCACACCCCGCGACCGACGGCACATCGCCGCCGCGATCGCGGCAGGCGCGCTCGTGATCATCGCCGGCGGGTTCTTGCTCGTGCATCACGCCGAAGGCCGCGTCAACCACACGCCGATGGCCGAAGCGCGCCCCGTCACCGTGGTCGCGGCGCGACGCGGCGCGTTTCGCGACAGCCGCACGTACGTCGGCACGGTTGCCGCGTGGCAAGAAGCCAACGTCGGGCCGCAGTACATCTCGGCCTACGTCACGAACGTGACCGTGCGCCCCGGCGCGACGGTCACGCGCGACGAGGTGCTCGCGACGCTCGATTGCTCGCACCCGAACGCACAGAGCCGTGCGGCCCAAGCCGCCGCGCGCGCGGTCAGCGAGCATCAAAAGGCGACCGCCGATGAAGCGCAGCGCGAGAACACGCTGCTCGACGGTGGCTTCATCGCGGCGAACGAGGTCGAGCTCAAGACCGCGCAAAGTACGGCGGAGCAAGCGCAGCTGCTGCAAACCGAGGCGCAGTATCAAGCCGCGTCGCAGAACGTCGGCGACTGCGCGCTCAAGGCGCCGTTCGACGGCGAGATCGGCACGCGCAACGTCGACCCCGGCGCATTCGTCACGCCTGGCGCGAACATCGTGTCGGTCGTCGATCGCAGCGTCGTGCGCGTGGTCATCGACGCGCCGGAACAAGACTTCGATCTGATCGCGCCCGGCACGCCCGTGCGCATCGACATGCTCGCGACCGCCGCGCAGGTCGAGGCGAAGATCTCGCGCCGTGCACCGAAGGCCGATCCGAAGACGCGCACGGTCCACGTCGAGATCGACATCCCCGATCCGAAGCGCGAGCTTCCGACCGACACGACTGCCGTGGTCACCGTCGACGTCGGCAAATCACTCGCCGCGACCGCCGTGCCGCTCTACGCCGCGACCGAGCAAGCGGGCAAAGCGAAGCTGTTCGTCGTCGCCGGCGGCGTCGCTCATCAAAAGCAACTGGCGATCCTCGGTGAGAGCGGCGGCAGCATCTTCTTCGATCCGAAGCAACTCGCCGCCGACACGGCGGTCGTCACCGAAGGGCGCGCGTTGCTCACCGACGGCGATCGCGTCGACGCCAAGTCCGATCAGCCACCACCGCAAGGCAGCGCCGGCAGCGATGCCCGCGGCGGTGGCTACGGAGGCCCGATGTGACCGCGCTGTCGCTGCGCAACCCGCTCGCGAGCTTGATGCTCGGTATCGCAGTGCTCGTGTTCGCGGCCGTGACCACGCCGCGCATGCCGATCGATACGTTCCCAGATCTCACGCCGCCGGTGCTCGTGGTCGGAACGCTCGCGCCGGGCTTGGCCGCCAAGGACGTCGAGAAGACCCTGACCTGGCGGATCGAGAAGTACGTCAGCGCGACGCCGGGCGTCGAGCACGTCCAGAGCGAGTCGCGCAACAACCTCAGCATCGCGTACGTGTGGATGGCGTGGGGCACCGACCTCGACTCCGCGCAGACGCTGGTGCAACAGCAAGTTCAGTTCGCGATGTCGGCGGTGCCGAAGTCGCTCGGTGTGATCCCACCGTTCGTGTTGCAGTACGATCCGACCAACGCGCCGCTCGTGCAGGTCACCGTCTCGGGCGGCGGGCTCACCGGCCCGCAGCTCTACGACTACGCGCTCAACAACATCGAGCCGCTGCTCGAGGGCATTCCCGGCGTCGCGAGCGCGTCGCTCAACGGCGGCCGCCAACGCCAGATCAACGTCGTCGTCGATCGCGCGCGTGCACAATCGCGCGGCGTCACCGCCGAAGAAGTCGCCGATGCGGTTCGCGAGTCGATCGCGCTGTTGCCGTCGGGCGAGTTCATCGCGAAGACGTTCGACGCGAACGTCTACACCGACGCGGTGCCGAAGCAGGTCAAGGATGTCGGCGATGCGATGATCAAGCTCGTCGCGGGCTCGCCGGTGTTCATCCGCGACGTCGCGAACGTCGTCGACGGCGGCGCCGCGCCGACACAAACGGTCTCGGTCAACGGCGCCGATGCGGTCTACCTCAACGTGTTGCGGGTGCCCGGCGGCAACACGCTCGAGATCGTCGATGCGGTCAAGCGCGTCGTCGCCGGCTTGCACTTGCCGGCGGGCATGCAGGTCAAACCGGTGTTCGACGAGTCGACGTTCGTCAAGACGTCGTATTCGGGGCTCAAGCGCGAGGTCGGCCAGGCGCTCGTCTTGATCGCGCTGGTGATCCTCGTATTCCTGCAGAGCATCCGCGGCACGATCATCGTCGCCGTCGCGATCCCGCTGTCGTTCGCGGTGACGCTCGTCGTGCTGTATGCGGCGGGGCAAACGCTCAACTCGTTCACGCTCGGCGGGCTCACGCTCGCGATGGGCCGGCTCGTCGACGACGCGGTCGTCGTGCTCGAATCGATCCACCGCCACCAGCGCGCGGGCGCGAGCCGCTATCGCGCCGCGCTCGAAGGTACGAATGCCGTCGCGCTGCCGGTGCTCGCGTCGACGCTGACCACGATCGCGGTGCTCTTACCCGTGCTGCTGCTCGCCGGGCTCGCAAAGCGGCTGTTCGCGCCGCTCGCGCTCACCGTCGCGGTCGCGATGATCGCGTCGTACTTCATCAGCATGTTCGTCACGCCGGTCGCGTGCCGCGTGTTCTTGAGCGACAAGCCACCGCGCGGAATCGGCAAGAAGCTCGGCGACTTCATCGAGCATGTGGCAGAGAGCTACTCGCGGCTGCTGCGCCGCGTGCTCGCGCTGCGGTTCGTCGTGATCGGCGCGTGCCTGGTCCTGACGATCGCCGCGGGCATCGCCGCGACGCGGCTGCCGAGCTCGTTCTTTCCCGAGATCGACGAGTCGATGGAGCGCGTCTACGTTCGCTTCACGCCGGGCATCTCGCTCGACGAAGCGTCGCGGCGAATCCAGGCGATGGGCAAGATGCTGCGCGACGAGCTGCCGCACGGCGACGTCGAGCTCGTGCTCACGAACGAAGGCTCGCCGGGCAACGCACGGAGCGCGATGACGAGCCCGAACGACGGGCCGCACATGGGTTTCATCCGCGTCGCGCTCGTCGATCCGGAACAGCGCGGCCACACGCAGCGCGAGATCGCCGACATGATGCGCAAGCTCCTGGTCGAGCATTATCCCGGCGTCGAGCTCATGCAGTGGCCCGGCGGGCTCGTCGCGAGCGTGTTCTCGAACGGCTACGTCGCGCCGATCGCGCTCGAGATCCAGAACGACAACCTCGCGCTACTCGAAGACCAGGCGGATGCGATCGCCGAGGTCGCGCGCACGGTCGGCGGGGTGCGCGACGTTCGCGTGCAACTGCAGACCGAGTATCCCGAGATCCACGTCGACACCGTGCGCGACCAAGCCGGGTTCGTCGACCTCAGCGCGCGCCAAGCCGCCCAGGTCACGCTCGACGCCACGCTCGGCAACATCAACACGCCGAGCGTGTGGATCGATCCCAACAACGGCCAGGCGTACTACGTCGTGACGTATTACAACGAGCGCGACGTCGCCGACGTGCACGCGCTGCGGCAGTTGCCGGCGCGCGTCGCGAGCGACGGCAAACCGATCACGCTCGGCGCGTACGCCGACGTTCACCGCAGCGCCGGTCCGATCGCGATCGAGCGCGATCACATGATGCGCGTCACCGAGGTCTACATGCAGACCGAGCGGCGCGACGTCGGCGGCGCCGCGAAGGAGCTCGAACAGAAGCTCGCCGCGAACCCGAAGACCGCGCACATCAAGTGGCGCTACGTCGGCGAGATGGAGCTGATGCGCACGACGTTCTCCGGCCTCGGCGTCGCGATCTCGCTCGCCGTGATGGTCGTGTTCATGGTGATGACGATCCAGTTCAAGTCGATGCGGCTGCCGCTCGTGATGCTGTTCGCGATTCCGGTGTGCCTCGTCGGCATCACGCTCGCGTTGCTCGCCGCCGGTCAAGGTTTCTCGGTCACCGCACTGATGGGAATCTTGATGGTCATCGGCATCGCCGTCTCGAACGGCATCTTGCTCGTCGCAGAGGCGAGCACGCGGTTCGACGAGGGCGCGGACCTGCAGGACGCGGTCGTCAAGGCCGCGCAGACGCGGTTCACCCCGATCATGATGACCAGCCTCGCGACCGTGATCGGTCTCGTGCCGACCGCGCTCGGGCTCGAGGCCGGCACCGAGGCCAACCAGGCGCTCGCGCTCGCGGTCGTCGGCGGGCTGTCGTCGTCGACCGTGCTGTCGCTGTTCCTCGTGCCCGCGATGTTCACGCTGCTCGCGAAGCGGAGCGCGCCGATCGAAGAGCCGGGCGTGACACCGATCCGTCACGTGCACTAGCTCTGGGCAGTGCGCTGACCGGCGCAACGGACAGTCGACCGGCGCAGCGGACGAAGTCGCGGCGCTCGGCGCTGCGTTTCGCGACGTTGCGCGTGGCGTGCGAGTTGCTCATTGCTCGGCGATGACCAAGCTTATCGCCGCGCTCGCGCTCGCGTTCGTCGCGTGCACCAGCCCCGAAGATCCGCCCTCGCCCGAATGCCAGGCGGCCGAGTCGCACTCCGACTTCGCGTGGATCCAGACCAACGTATTCGACACGTCGTGCGTGCTCAGCGGATGCCACATGGGTCTCGCCGCGAACGCCGGCCACCTCGATCTCGAGGACGGCACGGCCTACAACGAGCTCGTCGCCCAGCCGTCGCAGGTGCAGCAGGGTTGGTACCGCGTGAAGGCCGGCGATCCGTCGATGAGCTACTTGATGGTCGCGCTCGGCGACATTGCCGGTCCGACGCCGCCCGATGGCCCGATGCCGCTCGACAACCCGTCGCTGTGCTCGGAAAAGCTCGATGCGATCACGCGCTGGATCGCCGCGGGCGCGACCGAGTGATCACCACGACACGCGGAGCGGATGAACCAACGTGTCGAGATCGGTGATGTCGATCGCCTTCGCGGGCAACGTCGTGCCGTCGCGCAACTCGAGTGCGATCACGTGATGACCGCGTGGCACTTCGATCTTGCCCGGTGGATAGCCCCGCGCGACGCCATCGACGAGGAGCTTGCTGCCGATCGCGTTCTCGCCGGTGACTTGCAGGTAGCCGACGCCGATCGGCGCGGGTGCGGCAACGCCCGCGTCGACGGCGCGGTGATGCACGTGCGCTACGCCGGCATCGGCCGGCGGCACGATCGCGACGGCCGCATCGAGGAGCGCGACGGTTGCGTCGATCGGCGCGACGAGCGCGACCGGCGGTGCGGCGTCGACCGCGACGACCGCGACGACCGGCGACGCGGTCATCCGCCACGCGACCACGCCGGCGACGCCGACCAGTGCGAGCGCGACGACCACGATCGGCGCCGCGCGGTTGCGGCGTGGGCGCTCGTTGATCGTCTTGGCGATCGTCTTGGCGAGCGTCTCGCGCAGCTCGAAGCGCGGCACTTCGACAGCGGCGGCCGACGGCTCGGCGGCGACAACCTCGAGGCCGAGCAGTTGATCGAGCACGCCGCGCTTCGTCGAGCCGGTGCGCAGCGGCTCGACGAATTCGCGCAGGGCGGTGCGGCCGTCGCGATCGAGGCGCTGCGCGAGCACGCGGCCGATCGAATCGGCGAGCTGATGTGCCGATGGCCGCTCGATTCGCGCCGGTGCGAGCGCGGCGTCGAGCACGCCGCGGACGTCGTCGGGAATGCTCGGATCGAGCTCGAGCCGCTCGCCGCTGACCGCACGCAGCTCGGCGGACGGCTCGACCATCGGCGAATCGCCGGCGATCATCGCGTGCAGCGTGAGCCCGAGCGAGAACACATCGCTGCGATCATCGACGAGCCCGCGCGTGCGCTGCTCGGGCGACATGAAACCGCGCGTGCCGGTGATGTGGCCGACTTGCGTGCGCGCTTCGCGATCGCGCGCGACCGCGATGCCGAAGTCGCTGAGCTTGACGTCGCCGCTCCATGCGACGAGCACGTTCGATGGCTTGACGTCGCGGTGGACGATGCCGAGCGACGCGCCGGCCTCGTCGGTGGCAGCGTGCGCGTGATCGAGCGCGTGCGCGACCTCGACCGCGATCGCGAGCGCGATCTCGACGGGCAACCTGCCGCCCGCGCGCCCGAGCAGCTGTTCGACGTTGAGCCCGTCGACGAGCTCGAGCACTTGAAACGGCAGACCGTCGAGCAGCCCGACGTCGAGCACGGCGACGATGCTCGCGTGGTGCAGCCGGCTCGCGATGCGCGCCTCGTCGAGAAATCGCCGTGCGGCGTCGCCGTCGGTCGCGGCGTCGGCGAGCATGCGCTTGATCGCGACCTTGCGTGCGAACCCGAGCTCGCCGGTGAGCTCGGCCTCGAACACTTCCGCCATGCCACCTTGGCCGAGCCTCCGCTGGATGCGGTACCGTGGCTGCAATCGCCGTGAACGTAGCACGTCGCCATCGGCTGTTGCCGTGGTTGCTCGTCGGGGCGTGCACGGCGCGCGCGGCGCATCCGATTCCGATCGCGGTGCTCGAGCTCGGCGACGCGCTCGATCGCGCGGCGTTGCATAGCGACGGCTTGGCGCCGTATGCGGTCTCGCCACCGCGCGCGGTGCCGCCGGTCGATCGCACCGGCGATGCGCTCGGCCGTGCACGGGCCGCGTACGTCGGCGGCGACTTCGACGCGTGCGCCGACGCGCTGTCCGGGATCGCCGTCGACGACTTGCTCGCGCACGCTGATCGCGACCGCGCATCCCGCGTGCTCGTGCTGTCCGTCGCGTGCGCGCTCGGCGCCCGCAACGTCGCCGATGCCAGCGCGGACGCGGCGACGCTCGCGAGCTATGGCCTCGAAGCGCACGAATCGATCGCGCCGGATGCCGAAGCGCTGATCGGCCAGGCGATCGAGGCGCAAGGTCACGCGGCGCACAGCACGATCGCGATCGACGGCGTCGCCGGCGCGCACGTGATGATCGACGGCCGCGCCGATCGCTGCATCGCGCCGTGCCGCGTCGAGCTTTCGGCCGGGCGACACGCGATCGCGGCGACTGCCGACGGCTATGCGCCGGCGCACGACATCGTCCGCGTTCCGGACGAAGCGCGCGTCGAGCTCGCTCAAGCGCCGGCGAGCGCGCAGCTCGCGGCCACGCAGTGGCGTTCGCGCGTCGACGCCGGCCTGCCGCCGGGTGATGCGATCGGCGCCGCACTCGTCGCGCGCTTCGTGCCAGACCGGCGCGTCGCGATCGTGCGCGCCGGCTCGCGGCTCGACGGCGACCTCGTCGTCGACGGCCTGCGGGTCGCGGTTCACGAAGCGCCGCGCGGCGACGTGCCCGATCTGTTGCGCGAGCTCGCCTACGACGGCGGCGTGCTGCGCCGCCCCGCGGTGTGGCAACGGCCGTGGTTCTGGATCGCGGTCAGCGGCGCTGCGGTCGCGATCGCGGCCGCGATCGTCGCGGTCACCTATCAGCGGCCGATCGACACCTCGGTGGGGTTCTGATGAAGCGCATGCTCGTCTTCGCGTTGTTCGCCTGCACGATCGATCGGCACGTCACGCTGTTGCTCGGCCCCGACGACACGACGCTGACCACCGGCTTCACCTGCGAGGATCCAAACGGCAGCGGCCTGCCGCTGCTCGCGGAAGCGTACTCTGGCTCGAATCAGATGCTGTCGTTCAACCTCGTCGTCGACGTGATCGACGTCGGCGAGCACGTGCCGAGCTGCCTCGGCGAGGACGTCGAGGCGGCGTGTGCAGACGGCTCGTGCCAGCTCTCGGTCGCCGATGCGCCGATGCGGTTCTGCGAGACCGTCAACGTCGGTCCGATCACCGAGCTCGCCGGCTCGCCCGCGCTGGTCATCGCCAAGCTCCAGGAGCAGTTTCCAATCGTGATCGCCAAGGCACCGGATCGGCCCGTGATCATCCGCGCGGTCGCGACGATGCAGCCGTGCGGTCCGCTCGGCAGCGCGGCGAACGGCGTGTGGCCGGCACTCGACTCGACGATGGCGCTCGGCTGTGCGTACAGCTGCCCGCTCGACCTCGACGACGCCGACGGCATCATCTCGCTCGGCCTCAACGTCGACGTCGCGGGCTCGGACGCGATGATGTGCACCGCCGCGGTGCGAGCCTGCGCGCGCTTCCCCGAGCCGTGATCTAGCGCTTGCGCTTTGCGATCAGCTCGTTGAGGTGCGAGCGCGTCATCTGCGCCGCGCGCGCCGCGGCCGAGACGTTGCCGCCGGTCCGCTCGAGCAGCGCCGCGACGTAGCGCTCCTCGAACGCGGTCGTGAGCTCCGCGCGCGCGTCCTTGTACGGCAACGCGAGGTCGACGGGGAGCTGCGCGACGTCGCCGCTACTCGCGCGCACCGCGGCGTCGCCGACAACGGGAGCTTCACCCATCGCGACCGCAGCTTCGACGAGGTTACGCAGCTCGCGGACGTTGCCGGCGAAGTGCAGCTTCGACAGCGCGTCCATCGCCTGCGGCGAGATCAGTGTCGCGACCGGCTGATCCCAGCCGGCGTCGCGCAAGAAGTGCTCGACTAGCAGCGGCACGTCGTCGGGCCGCTCGCGCAGCGCCGGCAACACGAGCGTGACCACCGCGAGCCGATAATAGAGGTCGAGCCTGAATCCGTTGCGGTTCACTTCGGCGCGAAGATCGCGATGCGTGGCGGCGACGACGCGAACGTCGACCGCGATCTCCGTGCGGCTGCCGAGCCGGCGCAAGCGGCGGCGCTCGAGCACGCCGAGCAGCGTCGCTTGCACGGCGGGTTGCAGCTCACCGATCTCGTCGAGAAACACGGTGCCGCCCGTCGCGGCTTCGAACGCGCCGACGTGCGCGCGATCGGCGCCGGTGAACGCACCGCGCTCGTGGCCGAACAGCTCGCTGGCGAGCAACGTCGGCGGCAGCGAGCCGCAGTCGACGGTGACGAATGGCCCGCCGCGGCGGGGCCCGAGATCGTGCAACGCGCGCGCGACAAGCTCTTTGCCCGTGCCGCTCTCGCCGGTGACCAGCACCGAGACGTCGCTCGCCGCCGCTTTCGCGAGCTGCGCCATCAACCGGCGCATCGCCGGCGCGCGACCGATCAGCCCACCGAGCGAATCGTCGCCGAACATCTCGACCTCGGCCGGCTTCGCATCGCCGACGCGCACGGTCGAGCCGCCGAGCCTCAGCGCGGTGCCGGCGGGCACGATGCCGCGTTCGATGCGCACGCCGCCGGTAAACGTGCCGTTCGTCGAAGCGTGATCGACGACGGAGATGCCGCCGATCGCCGCGCGCAGCTCGACGTGAAATCGCGAGACCGCCGGATCGCTGAGCCGCAGTGCCGAGCCTTCGGCGGTGCCGACCGTGACGACGTCGCCGACGGCACTGTGCCCGGCGTCGGGCCCTTCGAGCACCTGCGCGACGAGGCTCTTGACCTGCGCGACGCGAGCGTCGTGGCGCATTGTCGACTGCACGCTTAGTTGTATCGCGTCTGCTCGACCAGACGGTGTCCGCTGTACAGGGCAGCTCGCGTTTGTAGCGGTCGAGCGGCGACGGTCACTTAGCCCGGCACAGCGATGGCATTGCGGATGGTCATGCGCCTCGCCCAACTCGCCTTGCCTGTCCTCGTCGCGATCGGCTGTGGAAGCCCGTCGTCGACACCTCCTACGCCCGACGCCTCCGACGGGTTTCAAACGCTGATCTCGACGCCGTGGTCGCTGCCGTCGAGCGCGGAGCAGTACTATTGCTACCGCGTCACGATGCAACAGGACGTGTGGATCAAGTCGATCAAACCGATCGCACCGGTCGGCACGCATCACCAGGTCCTGATGCTCGTCGATGATCCGACCATCGCCGACGGGCTCACCGAGTGCTCGAGCCTGCTCACCGATCCGGCGATCTACGCGTCGGGCGTCGGCACCAACGAGCTCGACTTCCCGGATGGCCTCGGCCTCCACATCAAGCAGGGCCAGCAGCTGTTCTTGAACCTGCACCTGTTCAACACGACCGATTCGGCGCTGACGGGCACGTCGGGCGTCGAGTACATGGCGGCCGATCCGAGCACGATCGTTCACGAGGCCGGTACCGTGCTCGCCGGCAAGGCGACCGGCGCGACGGTGCCGATGGGCTTGAATCAAGATCTGCAGTTCACGTGCACGCTGCCCGCGGATCTGACGATGTTCGCGGTCGCGCCGCACATGCATCTCTACGGTACGCACCTCAACGCGACCTACAACGCCGGCAGCGGCGTCGCGCCGGTGACCGTGCTCGATACCGACTATCAATTCGACAACCAAGAGTTCCGCATGATGACGTCGCCGCTGACGACGGTCGCCGGCGGCGAATACGTCGTGACCTGCACGTACGACAACGAATCCGGCAGTCCCGTGCCGTTCGGCGAGAGCACCACCGAGGAGATGTGCTTTGCGATGACGTACCTGTATCCGCCGCAATCGGAAGCGATCTGCAGCCACTGAGGCGTATGTTCGCGGCGTGATCGAAACGTCGCTCGCGTACCTGCGTTCGGATGCCGCGCTCGCCAGCCTCGCGCGCGGCGTCTACCAACCGAAGTGGGACTCGCCGTGGTGGCACGCGCTGCTGTTGTTCGAGCTCGGTGCCGCCGATCAAATTCCGCGGCCGGTGATCGATGCGATCGCGGGCAAGCTCGATGCGGCGCCCCGCGCGCTCGACGCCGACGACACGCAGGGGTTCGTGCCGTGTCACTGCGCGCTCGGCTGCATGGCGCAAGTGCTCGACGTTCACGGCGTCGCGCTGCCGTGGCTGGAAGATTGGCTCGTGCGCTACCAGATGGCCGACGGTGGGCTCAACTGCGATGCGAGCGCGTACCGAGTCAGCGGCGAATGTCCGAGCTCGATGGTCGGCACGGTGCCCGCGCTCGAGGCGATGTTGCTCGGCGATCCCGCGCGATGGTCGCCGGCTCGCCGCGCGTTTGTCGATCGCGCCGCCGGCTGCGTGATCGATCGCGCGTTCGTGCGCGGCTCGTCGACCCAGCACAACGCCGAAGAGCGCGATGCGGCGCCCACGTGGCTGCTTCTCGCGTTTCCGCGGTTCTACTTCTACGACGTGCTGCGCGGGATGGCCGCGGTCGCGCGCTGGGCCGAGCTAACCGGCGGCGTCGTTCCTCGCGACATCTGGATCGACTTACCCGACGCGCTCGCCGTGCAACGCAACGCGCTCGCGACCATCTCGCGGCCGACGTCGCGCTTCGCGCTGCTCGACGAAGTCAGTCGGATCGGCACGCGTTGCGAACCGCTGACCGACCAATGGCGAGCTACGAAGTCGCGCATCGCGCGTTCGCACGCGTGACTTACGGCTTCTGAGGCGCGGCCGGCGGCGGCTGTGCCGCGCGGCGCTGCAGCATCTGCTGGCGCTGTTGCTCGAGCTGCTGGCCGCGCTGGCGTTCCCGCGACAGATCGTCGAGCGCGTCGCCGAGCTGATCGACCTTGCGCGCCATGAAGCCGGCGCCCGCGCCGACGACGGCGCCGATCGGGCCACCGCCGAGGAAGCCGAGCAAGCCACCGGCGGCGGCACGCGTGCCGTCGCCCGTGTTGTAGCCGTCGTTGTCGCCCGCGCCACCATGAACGGACTTGAGATCTGCAATGCTAAGGGATTCTAGGTCCGACATGACACGTATTCCTTTCCTGACGAGACCCATTCTCGTCGAGGAAGCGCCAGTGCACTCGATGTGCCGCGCGCAAGATCTCGATTACGGTCGCGTGAAGATCGCGAGTGCGCGTCGACGAGGTTGCGACTTGACGAGAAGCGGTTACGGCGACGGTGTAGGACTCTCACCGACGAGAACGTGTCGTGATCTGATCGGCGTGCTCGCTCGTGCGCGAGGATCGCGATATCGTGAGCGCGTGCTGCGCGTTGCTCTGCTGTCGATCATTACCTGCGCCTGCAACCACGCGCCGGCCGGCACCGGCACCGGCGGCAGCGGCAGTGGTAGCGGCACGATCACCGACGGCTCCGCGGCGCCGCTGATGCCCGGCCAGCTCTCGATCGGCGGCCACGCCATGACCTACGAGCCGTTCGACTCGCAGCACTCGACGACACTCTCGACGCCGCCGTTCGATACGCAGCGCACGGGCAGCACCATGATCGTCGGGGTGGGCCGCGGTGTCGGCTCGGCGCTGACGCCGGACGAGCGCACACCCACCGACAACGAAGGCAACGCGCCGTATGCGATGGCCGGTGATGTCGAGCACTGGTCGCTGTGGCCGGCATCGAGCGCCACGATCTACACGTTCTCGAATATGGTCGGCGGCCCGGGCGATGTGGTCTCGATCATGGCGCCGGCGACCGACGAGGACACGGTGCTGGCCGTCGAGGTCACCAACGCGACGAAGATCAGCTCGGTGTTCGTCGAGCAGCGCACGGCGCCGCTCACCAGCATGAGCATCACCACGAGCGGGCCCGCCGCGCTGATCGCGTACTGCTGGGGCGACAACGACGCCGACATGCGCACGGCGGTTCCCGACGGCAACTTCGTGGTGCTCGACTCGATCGAAACGCAAGGCGAGCTGGTCGAGGGCTCGGTCGCCGGCGAGATCGTGAACGCGGCCGGCACGTACGACGTGACCTGGACGATGACGCCGCCGCAAGGCGCGCTGCTGTGGCTCATCGCGGTCGAGCCCTAGTCAATCGAGCTTGAACACGCGCCGGGCGTTGTCGCCAAGAAACAAGCGTCGCGCATCGGCATCGAGCCCGAGCTCGTCGACCTCGGCGAGGCAATCCGCGGGCGCGAGCATCGGGAAGTTGCTGCCGAACAGCACCTTCTTGCGGCCGTTCGTCTTGATGTAGTCGCGCAGCGACGCGGGATAGCGCTTCGGCTTGTACGCCGACGTGTCGATGTAGACGTTCGGATATTTCGTCGCGAGCGAGATCATCTCGTCGTGCCACGGATAGCCGAGGTGGCCGCCGACGATCACGAGTTCCGGGAACTCGAGCGCGACCTCGTCGAGATACGGGATCGGCCGGCCCGGCTCCGACGGGCACATCGGCCCGGTGTGGCCGACCTGCAAACAAAACGGAATCTGCAGCTCGATGCACTCGGCGTAGAGCGGGTAGTAGCGCCGATCGTTGGGCGGCAGATTCCACAGCCACGGCAAGACGCGCAACCCGCGCAGGCCGAGTTGCTTGACCGCGCGGCGCAGCTCGCGCACGCCGTCCATCGGCCGCGTCAGATCGACCGACGCGATGCCGACGACGAGATCCGGCGCGGCCTTCACGAGCGCGGCGACCTCGTCGTTGCCGATCAGCGCACCGGTCGGGCCGTGCCACGCGCACGCGAGCGCGCGATCGAGCTTCGCCGCGCGCATCGCCGCGATCGTGAGCTCGTACGGGATCGAGTCGGGGATCTGGGTCATGCCGATCCATCGCCGCAGCGAATCGAACATCGGCAGCCGAATCACGCTCGGAGTCAGGTGCTGGATCCACGCGTCGACGATCATGTGCGGAGGTTACAGCGATCGATCGACGCGAATCGAGACGCCGTGCGCGGGTACGGTCACGGCCGCGCTCCCGACCAGATCGCCGGGCTGCTTCGTGATCGCGTCGCCGTCTTGATCGAACCGCGCGGTCACGACGACGTCGCCGACGAGCGAGCCGCCGCTCTCGAACACGTCGCTGTCGTCGAGGTGAAACGCGATCGAGCCGCCGCCGGCATACACGAGCTTGGCAACCGCGAGCGGCACGCCGCCGCTTGCCGGCTTCGCGACCACGAAGATCACCGCGCCGTTCGGCACCGCGCCCGGCAGCACGAGCGTGCCCTCGATGACGTGCTGGCCGTCGTGCTGCGGCGTCGCGACGTTTTGCGGCGGTTGCGGTGCAGGCGGGTGACCGCACGCCGCGAGGATCGCGATCGCGAGTCGGTTCATCGCGTAGCTATCGCACGAACGAGTCGCAAAATCGTGCGACAACCCGGTCGTGCACTGGTGGTTCGGTCATGTGGGAACGGTTCTCGGCGCCGTATGTGCGCTCGTATTCGCCGGCACGCTCGTCCGCGATCGCAGGCCGACCGGCAGCACCGCCGCCTGGCTGCTCGTGATCGCGCTCGTGCCGTGGCTCGGCGTGCCGCTGTATTTCTTCTTCGGCGGCCGCAAGCTGCACAGCAACAAGCCGAGCCTGCCGAAACGAACTGCCGCGGCGAAGTCCGACGGCGTGATCGAGCGCGTCCTCGTCGGCAGCGGTGCCGGCGAGCTCGAAGCGGGCCACGCGATCGATTGGCACGCCGACGGCGAAGCGGCGTTCGTCGGCCTGTGCGACGCGATCGACGCCGCGACCAAGACGATCCGCATCGCGACGTTCGTGCTCGGCGACGACGCGGTCGCCGGCGCGATCGTCGACAAGCTGGTCGCCCGCGCCGAGGCCGGCGTCCGCGTCGAGCTCTTGCTCGATGGCATGCTCGTCAACTCGAGTTGCAAGCGCGCGCGCAAGCGGCTCGCGAAGGTCGGCGGCACCGTCGCGGTGTTCGAGCCGCTGTTCCGCCTGCCGGGCCGCGGCCGCGGTCGGACCAACCTGCGCAACCACCGCAAGATCTGCGTCATCGACGGCGAAGTCGCGATCTTGGGCGGTCGCAATTTCGCGAGCGAGTACATGGGGCCGTCGCCCGATCCCTCGCGCTGGGAAGATCTGTCGTGGCGGCTGCGCGGGCCTGCGGTCGCGCGCGCCGATGAAGTGTTTCGCGCCGATTGGAAGTTCGCGACCGGCGAAGATCTGCCGGCTCCCGCCACACCCGCCGCCGCCGGCGACGCTGCGATCGCGCTCGTGCCTTCCGGCCCGGACGCGAGCGGCGATCCGATCTACGAGGTGCTGCTCCAGCTCGCGTTCACCGCGACACAGCGGCTGTGGATCGCGACACCGTACTTCACGCCCGATCCGGCGCTCGAGCATGCGCTCCAGCTCGCGCTGCGCCGCGGCGTCGACGTGCGCGTGATCGTGCCGGCGAAATCGAACCATCGCATCGCGAACCTCGTCGGCAAGAGCTTCCTGTCGCCGCTCGCGCAGCTCGGCGTGCAGGTGTTGCAGCTGCCGAAGATGCTGCACGCGAAGGTCGTGCTCGCCGACGATTGGGTCGTGACCGGCTCGGCGAACTTCGACATGCGCAGCTTGTTCCTCGACTTCGAGATGTCGATGGTCACGCGCGCGCCGGCGGCGGCGACGTGGATCGAGCAGTGGTTCGCGCGCGAGGGCGCGCTGTGCACGCGCGGACCGATCGCCACGAGCATGCTCAGCGACCTCGCGCGCTTGGTCGCGCCGCTGGTGTAGTACCGTCTCGCGCGTGCGCTTTACCGTGGCCATGATCGTGCTCGCCGGTTGTCAATCGGCCGGGCCCCCCGCACCCCCGCCACCGCCGGTGCCCGCGCCGGCGACTCCTGCCGCGACGTCGCCGCAACCGATCCGCGCCGGCGCGTGCGGCACGCAGCAGGCATTCGCGCTCGGTCCACCGATCGATTATCCACCGCCGCCGGGCGCATCCGGCGCATTGGCGATCGGCTACCTCGACAAGGAGGCGCCGATCGATCTGATCGTCGGCGGCACCGACGCTCGCGGCGTCGCGACGCTCGGCGTGATGCTCGGCAACGGCGACGCGACGTTCAAGCCGCCGATCGCGTACGAGCTCTTGCCCGGCGCCGAGGTGCGCTCGATCGCGCTCACCGACTTCGACACCGACGAGGATCTCGATGTCGTGAGCGCGGGCGGCAGCGGTCCGCCCGAGATCTTCCTCAACAACGGCGACGGCACGTTCGGCGCGGCGGTCGCGCTGCCGAAAGGTCCGAACGAGCAGCGCGCCGGCGCGGTCACGGTGCAGGTCGCCGACATCCACGGCGATGCTCACCCCGACGTCGTCACCTATTCGGGCGGCGGCTTCGACGTGTGGCATGACAAAGGGCACGCGAGCTTCGTCGCGAGCACGTTGCCGGCGGTCGCCGGGCTCGATCGCGGTGCCGGCCTCGCGCTCGCCGACTTCGATCGCAACGGCGCGACCGACCTCGCCGTCGCAGGCACCGATCACGCGACCGGCAAAGCTGCGATCGTGGTGATGCTCGGCAAGCGCGGCGTGTTCGCGCCGGCCGCGCGCTACGCGGCGCCGGTCGCCGGCGATGCGACGTCGATCGCCGCTGCGGACTTCGACGGCGACGGCAAGATCGATCTCGCGGCGTCGTTCGTCGGCTCGATCGCGGTCGTTCACGGCAACGGCGACGGCACGTTCGGCGCCGCATCGATCCTGCCGGTCGCCGATGCGGCGGAAGGCACCACGCTGCTCGCCGCCGATCTCGATGGCGACAACCGCGCCGATCTGATCGTCACCACGCGCACGGGGGTCGCGGTGTATCGCGCGACCGCGACCGGGTTCGATCCGCCGGTCGTGCTGCCGGGCGCGGACCTCGGTCAGGTCGCCGCCGGCGATTTCCGCGGCGACCACCTGCTCGGCCTCGCCGCGACGCGCAAAGACGGCCACGCGACGATCTGGCCCGCCGCCTGTCATTAACACCGCGCCGGCGCGTGCTATCCAGCTCGCATGACAGCCGATTACGTGCCGCCGAAAGTTTGGACAAGCAAACCAAGCGGCGGCCAATTCGCCAACATCAACCGCCCGATCTCCGGCGCGACGCACGACAAAGAGCTGCCGGTCGGCAAGCACCCGCTGCAGCTGTACTCGCTCGCCACGCCGAACGGCCAGAAGGTCACGATCATGCTCGAAGAGCTGCTCGCGGCCGGCCATCGCGGCGCCGAGTACGACGCGTGGCTGATCAAGATCAACGAAGGCGACCAGTTCGGCTCCGGCTTCGTCGCGGTCAACCCGAACTCGAAGATCCCGGCGCTCGTCGATCGCAGCGGCGCGGCGCCGATCCGCGTGTTCGAGTCCGGCGCGATCCTGCTGCACCTCGCCGAGAAGTTCCACGCGTTCGTGCCCACCGAGCCAGGCGCGCGCGCCGAGTGCATGTCGTGGCTGTTCTGGCAGATGGGCAGCGGGCCGTACATCGGCGGCGGCTTCGGCCACTTCTACGCGTACGCGCCGGCGAAGATCGAGTACGCGATCGATCGCTTCACGATGGAGGCGAAGCGCTTGCTCGACGTGCTCGACAAGCGGCTCGCGACGAGCGAATACCTCGGCGGCGCCGAGTACACGATCGCCGATATCGCGGCGTGGCCGTGGTACGGCGGGCTCGTGCGCGGCTTGCTCTACAGCGCCGGCGAGTTCCTGGCCGTCCACGAGTACACGCACGTGCTGCGCTGGGCGAACGCGATCGGCGAGCGGCCGGCCGTGCGCCGCGGCGTCATGGTCAACAAGCCGTTCGGCGACCCTGCAACTCAGCTGCTCGAGCGACACGATGCGTCGGATTTCGACAAGCTCGCGAACCGCTGAGCTATGGTCGCGGCTTGCCGCTGAACCTCTGGAAACGTAAGCCGCTCGACCAACTCCTTCACGCCGAAGTTGTCGATGCGGAGCATCCCGCGCTCAAGAAGACGCTCGGCGCGGGAAGCCTCATTGCGTTAGGCATCGGCGCCATCATCGGCGCGGGCCTGTTCGTGCGAACCGCTGCGGCGGCCGCCTACAACGCGGGTCCTGCGGTCACGATCGCGTTCATCGTCGCGGCCGTCGGCTGCGCGTTCGCCGGCCTGTGCTACGCCGAGTTCGCCTCGATGATTCCGATCGCGGGCAGCGCGTACACGTATTCGTACGCGACGCTCGGTGAGCTCGTCGCGTGGATCATCGGTTGGGACCTCGTGCTCGAATACGCGATCGGCGCCGCGACCGTCGGCATCGCGTGGAGCGAGTACCTCAACAAGCTGCTCGATTTCCTGCCCGGCCATCACGTCATTCCGTACGCCTGGTGTCACTCGCCGTTCGAGACGCTGCGCGACGCATCGGGTGTCGCGGTCGCGCACGGCATCGTCAACATCCCGGCGATCCTGATCATCGGCGCGCTCACGCTGCTGCTCATCCGCGGCATGAAGGAGTCGGCGTTCGTCAACGCGATCATCGTCGTCACGAAGGTCACGATCGTGATCCTGCTGATCGTCCTCGGCTGGAGCTTCATCGATCCGGCCAACCACACGCCGTACGTGCCCGACGCGAGCATCGTGAAGGACTCGGAGGGCGTCGCGCATCACTTCGGCGGCGTGCTCGGCATCCTCGGCGCGGCCGGCGTCGTGTTCTTCGCGTTCATCGGCTTCGACGCGGTCTCGACGGCCGCGCAGGAAACGGTCAATCCCAAGCGCGACATGCCGATCGGCATCCTCGGCTCGCTCGCGATCTGCACCGTGCTCTACATCCTGTTCGCGCACGTGCTCACCGGCATCGCGTCGGTCGAAGACTTCCGCACGAGCGGCAAGGAGGCCTCGGTCGCGTACGCGATCATGCATCACATGCCCGGCTACGCCTGGCTCGCGAAGCTCGTCACGATCGCGATCCTGTTCGGCTTCACGTCGGTGATCCTCGTGATGCTGATGGGCCAGTCGCGCGTGTTCTACACGATGTCGCGCGACGGCCTCGTGCCCAAAGTCTTCTCGGAAGTGCACCCGAAGTACGCGACGCCGTGGAAGGCGAACATCTTGTTCTTCGGCTTCGTCGGCGCGTTCGCGGGCTTCGTGCCCGGCGACATCGTCGGCGACATGACGTCGATCGGCACGCTGTTCGCGTTCGTGCTCGTCTGTATCGGCGTGTGGGTGCTGCGCGTGCGCGATCCGGATGCGCCGCGTCAGTTCCGCACGCCGCTCGTGCCACTCGTGCCGATCCTCGGCGTGATCGTCAACGCGTCGATGATCTTCGGCCTGGGCTGGCCGAACTGGTCGCGGCTCGGCGTCTGGCTCGTGATCGGCCTCGTGATCTACTTCGCATACGGCCGGCACCATTCGAAGCTCCAGTCCGCCGGCTGACGTCGGTGTTCGTGCGCGCGCTTCACGGCGGCGAAATTCGGACGAAGCACCCTGTTGGTGGTCGCGTCACGTGATGCCCGGCGAGAGCGCCTGTATGTAGGTTTGGCCAAGCGCGCGCGGCGCACGACCAACATCGGCGCGCTCGCGATCAACACGCTGGTCCTGATCTGGACGTGGGGTGATTGGCATCGATTCGCCGTCGCACTCGGCTTGTACGCGGTGATCTTTCCGCTCAACTTGCTCGTCGACCGTCTCGTCGCGAAGCACGGGACGAGCACGGAGGTCGGTCGTGCGCTGATGAATCAGGCGATCTGCGCGGTCGCGTATCAGTGGATCGGCTGGCCATTGCCCGTCTGGCTGTGGATGCCGTTCATGCCGCTCGCGTTCGATTCGATCGGGTCGCGGCAGTCGCTGCTCGTGCTCGCGATCTCGTGCGGTGTGCAAGACGCAGCGGCGATCGCCGGCGGCGTGTCGCCCGGGATTCCGATCGTATTCACGATGTTGGCGGTGATGACGTGGGTGCTGGTCAACGCGCGCGTGCAGATCATCCGCGAGATGCTCGTGACCGCCGACGAGCGCGGTGACGAGCTCGCGCGGTTGTCCGTGCTCGTCGAGGCGCGCACGCGCCAGATGCGCCTCGTCTTCGATCAGGTCGATCAGGGCCTGCTGCTCATCGATCTCGACGGCACGATCGCGACAGAGCACTCCGCGATCGTCGAGCGCTGGCTCGGGCCGATGCCCGAGTCGCTGCGCATCGGCGACCTGATCCGCGCGTTCGCGCCGAGTCGCGCCGATTGGTTCGAGCTCGCATGGGAAGCGCTCGGTGACGGGCTCGTGCCGCTCGAGCTCGCCGTGACGCAGCTGCCGTCGCGCTTCGAGGTCGGCGGCCGGAAGCTCGCGTGGTCGTACAAGCCGTTCGACCGGCGGGTGCTCGTGGTCATCACGGATGTGACCGATGCGATCGCCCATGCCGACGACGAGCGACGCGAGCGCGAGCTGACCTCGCTGTTGTCGCGCGCGGTTCGCGATCAGACGGCGTTTGGTACGGCGTTCGATGAGGTCGCGCGGCTCGTCGCGGCCGTCGCGGTCGACCGCAATGGCGCGTCGTACCTCCGCGACGTGCATACGCTCAAGGGCGTCGCCGGCATCATCGACCTCGTCACGATCGCCGAGGCATGCCACGAGCTCGAGACCACGATCGCCGACGGCGACAGCGTTCGAGCCCGGGACCTACGAACGACGATCGAGTCGCGCTGGCACGAGCTCGCCGCATTTGCCGAGCCGTTCCTCGAACAAGCTCGCGATCGGCTCGATGTCAGCGAAACCGATGTCGCCGTGGTCGAGGCGAAGCTCGCGCGCGGTGCGTCGATCGCGGAGCTGTCACGCGCGCTCGCCGATTGGCGCGACGATCGAGTCGCCGCGCGGCTTCGCCTCCTCGCGGATCTGGCGCGCTCGCTCGCGACGCGCCTCGGCAAGCAACCGCTCGAGATCGAGATCGACTGCGCGACCGAGCTCAGATTGCCGCAACGCTTCGCGCCGCTGTGGCCCGCGCTATGCCACGTCGTACGCAATGCCGTCGATCACGGCATCGAGTCGTGCGACGTTCGCACCGCGAACGGCAAGCCGGCCGCGGCTCGGCTGACGCTGCGAGCGACGGCCCACGATTCGGCGCTCGTGATCGACATCGCGGACGACGGTCGCGGCATCGACTGGGATCGCGTCAAGGCCGCAGCGGTCGCGCGCGGGCTGCCCGCGTCGACGCATGGCGAGCTCGAAGCCGCGCTGTTCGATGACGGCGTGTCGACCAGCGAGCAAGTCTCCGAGATCTCGGGTCGCGGCGTCGGGCTCGCGGCGATGCGAGCGACCGCGGCGCAGCTCGGTGCCATCGTGAGCGCGACGAGCCGCGCAGGGCGTGGAACGTCGATCGCGGTCGAGTTGCCGATCGATCCGGTCCAGCGCCGCCGCACGCTCGCCGGGTAGCCTGCTCGCTAACCCACCGCGCTCCTTATCTCGGGCGAGGTTTGGCCGATATCAGGGATGTGCGCCGTCTCGCGTCGATCATCGGGCTTGCCGCGTGTGCGTCCCCGACCACACCGTCGGTCGCCGCGCTCGATCCCGCAACGACGGGCTCGGCGAGCACCACCGCGGCCGTGGTGCACGGCGCTGATTTGCTGGCGGTCCCACACGTCGACCTCGGCAATCGGCCGACGACCCTGGACGATGCTTGGTCGGTGCTCGTCGATGGCGTCGCGATCGCCACGGCGTGGCAGGACTCGACCGCACTCGACGTCACCATCCCCATCGGCCTCGCGGTCGGCGCTCACGACGTCGTCGCGGTCTCGCCCGACGGCGAGCGCTACGATGTCCCCGGTGGCTTGACGATCGTCGGTGACACCGTCGCCGCCGCGACGCTCGCGATGACGCTCGTGCTGCCCGTCGTGATCGAGCCCGCGACGAGCTTTCTCGTGACCGCTGCCGTGACGAACGGGAGCCACGACCAGCTCGACGTCGTGCCGAGCGCATTGACGAGCACCGGCAGCGGCGCCGCAACGCTCGTCGGCGGGCCCGATCCCGCGCAAGCGGTGCTCGCAGCGGGAAGCGCGGCGACCTTCACGTGGACGTATTCGGCGCAGGCGGCGGGCTCGCTCGTGTTCGCCGGAAGCGCGACCGGCTCCGACGCGTTCGCACAAGCGGTCTCCAACGTCGCGCACATCGGCGAGACGCTCGTCGTCGCGAGCGATCCGTTCGGCGACGGCTCGACGTTCGCGTTCGCCAACGGCTACGCCGGCGCGGTCGTGCTCGGTCCGAACGATGCCGGCACCGAGGCCGCGCGCATCGCGCCCGACGGTAGCTCGATCGCGATCGACACGTTCGCGTTGCCCGCCGACACGATCGGCACTTTGACGAGCAACACGTCGGCGGCACCGTATCCGTCGCTCGGCGCATCTGGATGCGCCGCGAATTCGTACGCGTGTGGCCCAAACGACGAGAACGGCCGTGGCGTGTTCGCGAGCGCGATGCTCGGCGGCTCGGAGTGGCTCGTCGGAGCGGGCACGCGCAGCAGCGGCAACTCGAACTACCTCTATTTCACGAGCGATACGACGGCGGCGCTCGGCTTCCGCTACGTCGATCTCAGCGCATACATGGCCAGCGGCGTGGTCGGCTGGACCGCGATCGGCAGCAGCGACGACGTGGTGTACGCCGGCGCGATGAGCACGAACGGCGCGCGGCCGCGCTTGGTCGCGGTGAAGACGCCACCGCCGAGCCCGGGATTAGATCCGGCACCCGGCGACGTCGTCGACTTGCGCGCCGATGCGATGCCCGGCATGCAGTCATCCGGATCGACCGACATGATCGACACCATCGCGGTGTTCGACGGCATGGTCTACATCGCGAACCGCGGCGCGTGGTGGCGGTCGACGACGGCAACGCCCGCCGATTACGCGAGCACGCCGACCGACTGGGCCGTCGTCACGCCAAGCGCGATCGCGTACACGTCGCACGCGTCGCAGCCGCTCGCCCAGCAGACCAACCTCGATCCCGCCGACCGCACGGTGCCGCAGATGGCAGTGTTCGGCGGCCACCTGTTCGCCGCGCGCAACTGCGTGAACGGACCGCAGCTGTGGTCGTGCGATCCGACGAAGACCGGCGATGCCTCGCAGTGCGATCCGGGCGACTGGTCGCTCGTCGCGCCGAACGTGATCGGCGACCGCAACCTGAGCCAGTTCGACATGCCCACGCTCGACGCGATCACGCTCGTCGTCGCGACCGACTCGTACCTGTACGTCGGCTACGACAACCCCGGCGGCGTGATCGTGTATCGCACGTCGAATCCAAGCGCGGCGCTGATGTCGGATTTCACCGGCGCATCGGGATGCTCGGCCGCGTTCGGCCCATCCTGTCCGGGTTACGGCGGCGACGGCCTCGGCATCGCCGCGACTCAGATCTTCGACGCGAAACCGATCGCGTTCGGCGGCTCGTCGCAAGCGTGGACCACGCTCGGTAACGGCACGGCGCCGATCGCGCTGGTGGTGCTCCCATGACCGACTCGCATCGCATCCTGGTCGTCGACGACGAGCCGATCATCCACGAGCTCGTTCGCGAGCTCATCAGCGACCTGACGGTGCTGTCTGCGAGCTCGCTCGCCGAAGCGCGCCGGATCGCCGAGGCAACGCACGATCTCGAGGTCGCGCTCGTCGACAAGAACCTGCCCGATGGCTCCGGCCTCGACTTCGTGCGCTGGCTGCGCAGCACGATGCCCGAGTGCGAGACGATCATCATCACCGGTTTCCCGTCGATGAACTCGGCGCGCGAGGCGATCGCGTTGGGCGCGAGCGACTATCTCGTCAAGCCGCTGCGCGACATCAACGAGCTTCGCACGCGCGTCGATCACGCTCGGCTGCGCGTGCAGAGCAGGCGCAACGAGCGCTATCTGTTGGGCGAGCTACGCGCGAGCGAAGAGCGCTACCGCGGCTTGTTCGCGGCGACCGCCGACCCCGTGCTCGTGATCGACAACGTGACGCGCACGTTACTCGACGCGAATCCGGCGGCCGAGCGCGTCTACGGCCGGAGTCGCGCCGAGCTCTTGAAGCTGCGCGCCTCCGAGCTCACCGATCCCGAGAACACGCCGCAGACGAGCGGCGGCGTGATCGTGCGCCGCGATCTGCGCGCCGATGGCACGAGCTTCCCGGTCGAAGTCACGTGCGGAGCGATGACGCACGAACGCGAGCTCGCGATCGAGGTCGTCCGCGATGTCTCCGAGCGCGAGCGCGCCGCGGCAGAGCGCGTGGAGCTCGAATCGCGACTCGCCCATGCCGCCAAGCTCGAAGCGCTCGGCCGACTCGCCGCCGGCGTCGCTCACGACTTCAACAACGTGCTGTGCGTCGTGCTGAACGCCTGCGAGTTCGCGTCGGATTCGATCGCGAGCAACGAGCCCGACGCCGCGCGCGACGAGCTCGCGCAGATCCACGAAGCGGTCGCGAACGGCATCGCGTTGACGCGCCAGCTGTTGTTGTTCGGTCGACCCCACGCCGGTCGCCGCGTCGTCGTCGATCTGAACGCGCGTTTGACCGCGATCGCGACGATGATGAAGCGCGCGCTGCCGCCGACGGTCGCGTTCGACGTGGCCCTGTCGCCATCGCCGATCTCGATCTTGATCGACCCCGGTCAGCTCGAGCAAGTCGTGGCGAATCTCGTCGTCAACGCGCGCGATGCGCTCGGACCACGCGCCGGTAAGGTCTCGCTGTCGAGCGCGATCGCCGCGGGCCCGACCGGCGCCGCGGGCGTGCGCGTCGTGATCGCCGATGACGGGCCCGGCATCCCGCCGAGCGTGCTGTCGCGCGTGTTCGAGCCGTACTTCACGACGAAAGGCGACCGCGGCACGGGCCTCGGGCTCGCAAACGTCCAGGAGATCGCGCAGCGCGCGAACGGCACGGTCGCGATCGAATCGACGGTCGGATCCGGAACGAGTGTCGCGCTGTGGCTGCCGCTCGCCGACGCGGCGCCCGACGGCGAGATCGCGGTCAAGACGCGCGACGAAGTCCGCGGCGCCGAGACCGTGCTCGTGATCGAAGATGATGCTGGCGTCCGCGATCACGCGCGCCGCCTGCTCGAAGATGCAGGCTACGCCGTGCATGCCGTGCGCGACGGCGAGAGCGCGGTCTCGCTCGTCGCCGGTGGCGCGCGCGTCGACATCGTCGTCGCCGACGTTCAGTTGCCCGGCATCAGCGGCATCGACTGCGTGACGCGAATCGGCGCGCACAATCCGAAGATCAAGGCGCTGTTCACATCGGCGAGCCCGATCGATGCGGCCGGCGATCGCTTCCTCGCAAAACCGTATGGCCCGAGCGAGCTGCTGCGCCACGTGCGCGCGGCGCTCGATGTCGTGCAGCCGTGAGGGTCGCGACCAAGCTGCTCGTGATCGTCGCGTTCGTGTCGACGTGCCCGCTCGTGGTGTTCTCGACGATGGTCGTGCGCATTCACGAACGCGCACTCGGCGCCGACGTGATCGCGCTGCACGCGAAGGTCGCGGAGCTCGGCGCGCGGATCGCCGAATCGTCGATCAGCGAAGCGCGCGAAGAGACCGCCGCGTTGATCCGCGCGATCCCGTGGACCGAGCTCTCGCCGGCAGAGCGCCACGGCGCGCTGCAACTCGTCTATCAACAGCTCGACGAAGCAGCGGCCGTGCTGTTCGTCGACGGCAAGTCGAACGTGATCGATGCGATCACCACGGGTCCGAAGCACGACCACCCACCTCCGCCCGGTGACGCAACCGCCTTCGTTCGCCGCGCACCGATCGCGACGGCGCCGGTCGTGACCGGCGAGCCCGGCGACGATCAGCTGGTACCGATCGCATTCGCGACCGACGCCGGCACGCTCGTCGTCGCATTCTCGCTGCACGAAGCGTGCGCCGCGCTCGCGAGCTACGCGGGCTCGGCGATGTCGGTTCGCCTCGAAGTGAACGGTCGCGTGCTCTGCGGCGACGCGCCGGTAGAGCACGCCGTCTCGGGGACCGCCCCGATGGAGAACGGCTGGCGCGTGGTTGCCGAGCAGCCGAGCGACCGCGCATTCGCGTCGCTGCAGCACATTCGCGCCGAGTCGTGGCTGTGGATCGCGCTCGGTGCAGCGGCCGCGGTGATCGCCGGCATCGTGCTCGCGCAGTCGATTCGCACGCCGGTGCGCAAGCTCGCGGTCGGCGCGCAAGCGATCGCGAACGGCCGCTACGATCACCGCATCGCGTCGACCTCGCGCGACGAGCTCGGCGATCTCGCCAATGCGTTCGATCGCATGGCGGGCGAGATCGAGCGCAAGAACGCGGAGCTGCAACAGTGGAACGCGGAGCTCGTCGCGCGCGTCGCAGCTCGCACCGCGGAGCTCGAACAAGCGCAAGAGCAGCTGCTCGAGTCGCGCAAGCTCGGCGCGATCGCCGTGCTCACCGCCGGCGTCGCGCACGAGCTCAACAATCCGCTCGCGGGTGTGCTCGGCCTGACGCAGGTCATGCTCGGCCGCACCGACCTCGACGACCGCAGCAAGCGCTCGCTCGGCTCGATCGAGCGAGAAGCCGAACGCATGCGCGCGATCATCGAGAAGATGTCGACGCTAAGCGAGCCGGTCCAGCACGGCGTGCTGCTCGAGGTCGCCGACATCGCCGAGCTCGCGATCGAGCGCGCGGCCCCTCGGCTCGAGACGGCCCGCATCGCCTTCGAGATCGAAATGCCCGCCGGGCTGCCGCGCATCTGCGGCAACCGCGCACAGCTCGAGGCGGTGTTCGAGCAGCTCGTCGACAACGCGATCGCGGCGATGCCCGACGGCGGCGCGCTGACCATCCGCGCGCACGCGACCGGCGAGATCGTCACGGTGACCGTCGCCGACACCGGCTGCGGCATCGAGCCGTCGCTGCACGGTCGCATCTTCGAGCCGTTCTTCACGACCAAAGACAACAACTGGCGCGGTGTCGGGCTGGGCCTCACCGTCGCACGACAAGTCATCGAGGCGCACCACGGCCGGATTCGCGTCGCGAGCGGCGTCGGTCATGGCACGACGATGACGCTGACCTTCCCTGCCGCGCGGCGCAGCTCGCGGCTCGTCACCGAGGAGAATGCCGCGTGAGTGACGACGAAGCACTCGCGCGCTTGAACCAGCTCGCCGCGGTCGGCGAGCTCGCCGCCGGCGTCGTGCACGAAACCCGCAACATCTTGAGCGGCATCCTCGGCTTCGCGCAGCTCGCGCGCGAGCGCAGCACGAGCCACGACGTCGAGCGCATCGAGCGCGACGCGCAGCGCTGCGTCACGCTGCTCGACGAGTTCTTGACCATGTCGCGGCGAGACGACGGGGTCTCTGCGATCGCGCTCGACGAGCTGCTCGAGCATGTCGTCGCATCGGCGTCGCGCGCGTTCGCGCTCGAGCGCATCGCGCTTCACACTCGGCTCGATCCTGCATTGCCGCGACTCCACGCACGGCCGGGCGAGCTCAAGCAGACGCTGTACAACCTGCTCGTCAACGCGCTCCACGCGACCGAGCCCGGCGGCGAGGTCGTCATCCACGCGACCGCGACGCGCGATGTCGTCGAGATCTCGGTGATCGATACCGGCCGCGGCGTACCGGCCGCGCTTCACGACAAGATCTTCGAGCCGTTCTTCACGACGCGTAGCACGGGGACCGGGCTCGGCCTCGCGCTGTGCCGCACGATGATCGAGCGCGACGGCGGCACGCTGACCCTCGATCGCGAGTATCGCGGCGGCGCGCGCTTCGTCGTCACGCTGCCGAGGGAAGCCGAATGACGAAGCACATCCTCGCCGCGATCGCGGTCGTGGTCGTGCTCGGCGGGATCGGCTACGTCGCGCGCGCGCGCTTGTTCCAAACGTCGAGCGCCGCGATCTCGCCCGACAAGCCGGCTGCGGTGGTCGAGATGGCCGTCGCAACACCGCCACCGCCGCGGCCGCACGACGAAGCTCCCGCCACGGTCGTGCTCGAGGTCGACGGCCGTGCCGAGCGCCTCGACGGCACGACGTGGGCTCCACTCGCCGCGCATGCCCGGTTGACGCCGCAGGATACGATCCGCACCGGCGATGGCGCGCACGTGCGGATCCAGAGCGGCGCCTCGTCGATCGAGCTCGGCGACCGCTCGGAGATCCGCGTCGGCGAGATGTCGACGACGGTCGCCGAGTACATGCTCGATCGCGGTCGCGTGTCCGCGGCCGTGAACGCACCGACGACGCGCATCCGAGTCCTCACGCGCAACGATGCCATCGCCGAGGCCAGCGCGGGCCGGTTCGCGGTGTTGCAGAGCGACGCGAAGCACGCCACCGTCGCCGCGCAAGCCGGCTCGGTCAACGTGCGCGCAGGCGGGCGCAGCGTCGACGTGAACGTCGGCGAACAGACCGTCGTGGCCGCGAATGCCGCGCCGAGCACGCCGATGAAGATTCCGGGCTCGCTGTTCCTCAAAGTCGGCGAGGTCGTCGAGCATGGCAACGTCGGCACGATCCGCGGCGAGACGGCACCCGGCGCGCGGCTCGCGATCGGCGGCAAGGACGTGGCCGCGGATGCGTCGGGGCAATTCTCGACGCCGATCTCGCTGTCGACCGGCGATAACGTGATCGTGCTCGTCGTCGACGACGCCGACGGGCGCGCCCAGCGCAGAGTGATCCATTACTCGGTCGCGCGTGGCCCGCAGGTCGACGCACGGGTGCAGTGGAAATGAGGGTCATCGCCGTCTTGCTCGCGCTCGCGACCGCCGCCGTGACCGCACGCGCGGACACGCTCGATCTGCCCGCGCGCGTCGTGCTCGGCGAGCTCGACGCGATCGACGTGGCGCTGCCGCCGGGCGCGGTCACGCTGGTCACGAATGCCGGCGATGTCGCCGCGATCGATGCGCACCACGCGCGCTGGCGGTTGCCCACCGAGCATCGGCCACGTCGCGCGATCGTGGCCGCACTCGATGCCGGCCGCCACGTCGTTGCCTGGGGCTCGGTGGCACTCGCCGCCCAAGCGCGCGTGACGATCGCGACCGCACCACGCGCGACCGTCGTCGTCACCGTCGGCGATCTCACGCTCGATCCGGTTACCGCCGACGACGCCGGCACCGCCGATGTCGCGATCGTCGTGGCTCCCGAGGTCTCGCAAGCCGTGGCACTCGCGACCGATGATCGCGGGCACACGACGGAAAAGCTCGTGCCGCTGACGACGCCGCCGTACGAGCACGCGCTCGTGCTCTGCGAGCGCAGCGGCGTCACGGTGATCGCCGACGCTGCGCCGCAGCTGACGGCGACCGCAGGCGCGCTCGCCGCGCCGCGCATGCTCGCGCCGGGAGTCTTCGTCGCGGCGTGGAGCGAGTACGCCGCCGGCGCCGAGGTTGTCGCGCGCGTGACCGACGACGACGTCGCGGCGCGATGCACGCTCGCCGCGGAGCCAACGCCGCCGGCCCGCGTGGTCGTCGCGAGCACGACGGTGCCGGCGCCGCCGCGCAATCCCATGATCCTCACGCCGCGGCTCGGCTTCGCCAGCAATTTCGCCCGCGTCGCGAGCCCGACGGCCGGCGCACGCATCGCGCTGCCGTTCGGCTCGGTGTTCGCCGCGATCGCGCTCGAGGCGTATACGTCGCATTTCGATACGACTGCCAACGCGGTCACGTTCGCGACCCGCGCGACCGCGATGCCCGCGCTATTGCAGCTCGCCTACGCGCCCAGCTTCGGCGCGTGGAGCACCGCGGCCGGCATCGGCGTGGGCGGCGCCATCACGGCCGTGCAATCCAGCGTGATGTCGAGCGTGGTCGCCAACACGACGCGCATCCGCTTCGCGGCCGATGCGTTCGTGGATGTCGGCCGCCGGTTGGGCCCCGGTATTGTCACGCTCGAGCTGCGCTATCTCGAGCTCGCGCTCGACGAAGCAGCCGCGTCTGGCCAGCTCGGCGGGCTTGGCGCTTCCATCGGCTTCGCCATTCCGCTCTGACTCGGCGGCGTCGACAGCGCTGCCGGCTGGATAGCGGCGCGACGTTGCCGTTCCGTGCCGCCGAGCGTGCTCCGACGGCGTGAGAGCGTCGCGGAATGCGTCACGTCCTCGCATTCGTCTTACTCGTTCCTGCCGCGGCGCATGCCGACGACGCTCCGCCGCCGGCCGCACCGGGCTTTGTCACACTCGATCGCGGCGACGCCACGTCGCGTCTCGGCATCGAAGCCTCCTACGAGCTCTCGAACAACTCCGTCGCGACCGATGGCGCCAGCGATACGGCGATGCGGTTCGAAGCGCACGGCCAATACGTCGATCCCGAGCTGCACGTCGGCGGCTACGCGATGATCCCCATCGCGTACTTGAACGAAAGCGACCAAGGCGCGAGCCAATCGGCGACCGGAATCGACGACGCCGAGCTCGGTGCGATCTACGTGCCGCGCGTTTCGGACAACCTCGGGCTCGTGCTCCGCGCGGGCGTCGCGCTGCCGACCGGTTCGACGAGCGACAACGGCGTCGCCGCGAACATCATCGGTTCGGTGTCGCGCTTGAGCGACTTCTACCTATCCATCCCGAAAGGCACGTCGCTGCGCCTCGCCGTCTCGCCGCTCTGGCGCGCGGGCATGATCTTCGCGCGCGCCGACGTCGGGATCGACATCAACCTCGACGGCGCCGATGCGATGACCGCCGATAAGATCGTGCGCCTGAATGCCGCCGTCGGTTTCGATCTCGGCCAGTTCTCGCTGTCGCTCGAGTCGGTAAACATCTACGACATCCCTCGAGACGGCGAGCTGACGGACAGTAGCTTCGGCTCGCAGTGGATCGACGAAGGCGCGATCGCCGGTCGGTTTCGCAGCGGGATCTACGAGCCATATGCCGCCGTCGTGTTCCCACTCGATCACGATAGCTACCAGTTTATCGACGCGTCGTTGACCGTTGGGCTCGACGTGCGCCTCCGTTAACCGCGGTGCGCTCGCTCGACAACGTTCGATCTCGGCGTGACCGGATGTCGGTCATCGACGCCACAACACGCGACACGTGATGTGTAAGCTGCTGCTGCGTGTCTGTGCGTCGCTCGCTCGTCGCCGTTGCCGTCATGTTCGCGCTTGGCGTTCCCGTTGCTGCGCAGCCCGCGAGCCCGCGGCTCGTGCTCGCGATCGACGACGTCGAGCTCCGCCGCGCGTTCGATGCCGAGCTCGCGCCATGGCACGTGACGATCGTGACCGCGAGAGTCCCGGCCGATGCTACCGACGCAGAAGCGATCGCGAGCTCGAACCACGCGCGGTACATCGTCTGGCGGGAGCGTGACGATCTCGTCGTCTACGATCTCGAGCTGCGACTCGCCGCGCGCCGAAAAACGTCCGCCGGGGCGTTCGATACGACGAGTGCCGCCTCGGCTGCAGCGAGCGTCAAGACGCTCTTGCGACTACCGCCGCTCGAGGCGGCAGCCGTGCCTTCTTCGACGGCTGCGGTGGACAGCAGGATCGGCTTGCGACTCGAGCTCGACGCCGCCGCACGCAGGGCCGCATCGACGGAAGCGCGCTTCGGCGCGCATGCGATGTTGCGACCGTGGCGCTCGCGAGGATGGTGGTTCGGGATCGCTGGCGAGATCGGTACGTCGACGAACATCCAGAACGCCGGCTTCAAAGGATCGTGGAGCGACTGGAGCGTGCTCGCGACCGCCGCATATTCGTTCGAGCTGACATCGATGTGGGCGCTCGATCCGTTCGTGGGGATCGGTGTCACGCACTCCGTGCTCGATGGCAGCGAGCAAATGTCGGCCCTCGACGACACCACGGCGTTGCTCGAGCTTCAGGCAGGCATCATCGCGCGCGCGCACATCGGCCGCTGGAGCGCCGGCGGCGGCGTCTGGGGCGGGTTTCTTGCGAGCCCGCCGACCTACACGACGACGCAGGGCAACGCGATGGTCTTTGCAGTACCGACCTACGAGCTCACGCTCGGCATCGTGATCGGAACCGAGATCCTGCAGTGATGTCGGTGCGTTGTGAAATCGCTGCGACCTTTCGAGCGAGCGGTCCCACTAGAACACCGTGGATCTAGCGGTCAAGACGACCCGCGAGGCTGATCTCGCGCTTGTCCGCCGTGCAAGCACCGGGGATCGCGCCGCGCAGCGCGAGCTGTTCCACGCGACGAGGCTCGGCGTTCACCACACGCTGTTTCGCGTCCTCGGCTCGAACCGAGAGATCGAAGATGTCCTACAGGACTCGTTCATCGAGATCTTTCGGGCGCTACCGTCGTTCCGCGGCGATAGCTCGCTCGCGACGTGGTGCAAAACGATCGCGACGCGGACCGCGTATCTAACGATCTCGCGTCGCAAGCCGCCGACGACCGACCTCGCGTTGGTCGAACATCTCGTGGACCTCGACGCGCCTGGAGCGGACCGCGTCGCGCACGCACGCGAAGCGGCGCGCCATCTCTACGCCGCGCTCGACCGGATCGAGCCCAAGCAGCGCATTGCCTTCGCGCTGTTCGCGATCGATGGCTTGACGATCGATGAGGTCGCAGAGCTGACGGAAAGCTCGCGCGTGGCCGTGAAGACGCGGATCTGGCGAGCGCGCCGCGACGTGCGGCAACGCGCCGCGAAGGATCCGGTCCTCCGCGATTACCTCGCAGAGCTGGAAGGAGAACGGCGATGACGCCTTCGGTCGACAGACTGCCGGAGGTCGCATGGGCTCGCATCGAACGCGACGTCTTCGCGCGTCTCGATGCGGACCACGCGGTCGAGCGCGGCACGGGACGGCCCCAACCGGGGTTGCGTTGGTGGTGGCTCGCCCTGCCAATGGTTGCGTCGGCGATCGCGCTCGTATTGGTGCTTCGCGGCCACGATCGTGGCTACCCGGTCGATGTCGAGTGGTCTCGCGTCGTCGCGGGGGCCGCGCCCTCGACGGTGATGTTCGACGATGCGGACATCACGCTCGATGCGGACAGCGCCGTGGTGATGCAGCGCGAGCCGACCAAGCCGACGGTGTGGCTCGAACGCGGCGCCGCATGGTTTTCGGTTGCACCTCGCGGCGGTCGCGCACCGTTCATCGTCTTGGCCGGCGAGACGATGGTTCGTGTCGTGGGAACGCGGTTCCGTGTCGTGCGCAACGGTGAGCGCACCGACGTCGCGGTCGAGCACGGGACCGTGGAGATCCAGTTTCGCGGCCAGCTGACTGCTGTCGCCGGAGGCCAGACGTGGAGCACGCACAGCGACGCGCCGGCGCCGCTGCCAACACCAGCTCCGGGATCGGCGAGCTTGCCGCACGCAACGCCGCCGCTCAAGGCCAAGCCCGCCACCGACGGCACGCGTGACGATCACGACCAAGTCACGTACGACGCGCTCGCGCGGCTCGAACCGTCGCAACCCGAGACCGCGATCCGCGGCTATCTCGAGCTCGCTCGAGGTTCGGGCCGATGGGCGGCGCTCGGGCTGTACTCGGCAGCACGACTCGCCGCCGATCGCCACGACGGCCGCGCTGCGACGTTGCTCTCGAGCTACCTCCAGCGGTTTCCCGCCGGAGCCAACGCCGCCGACGTCAAGTACCTGCTCGAACGCTTGCAAGGAGCGCCCCGATGACCAAGCTCGCCTGTGTCGTGATCTCGTGTCTCGCAGTCGCCGCGTGCAGCCACAAGAACGGCGCGTCGGGCAACGACAGCGGAGCCGGCGGCAGCGACAACCCTGCCTGCGGCGTCTATGGCGCCTCGTGCACGTCGAACGACACGTGTTGTTCCGGGATGTGCGATCCGACCGGTGCATGCAGCGTCAATGCGACGACGTGCGCGTCGGCCGGGCAGTCGTGCACCGCGAATACCGACTGCTGCACGGTCAGCTGCATCTCGGGCACGTGCTCGGCAACACAATGTACGAGCGACGGTGCGTCGTGCACGCAGGATGGTCAGTGTTGTGGTGGGGCGTGCTCGGGCGGCACCTGTGCGCCGCTCAATGCGTCGTGCAAGACCGACGGAAACACGTGCTCGGGTGATGGTGATTGCTGCTCGCAGTACTGCAACGGCGGGACGTGCGGACCGTCCTCGTGGTGCACGCAGAACGGCGATGCCTGCAATCAAGACGATCAGTGTTGCGGAGGAGTGTGCAACATCGGATCTGGCTCTTCGTTGGGCACGTGCTCGCAACCAACCGTCGGTCAGACGAATTGCAGCGCCGGCGTCGATGGGACCGTCTGTGATGGTTGTGAGTCGTGCTGCAGCCGCTTGTGTGAGGTCTACGCGCCGACCGGCGTGAAGGTTTGCCAGCCGGCCGAGGGCTGCCGGGTCGATGGCGATCTCTGTTACAGCGACGGCGACTGCTGCGGTGGCTCGGGGACCGGGCTGCCCGGCGAAGGCAACGTGCAATGCGTGAAAGCGAATCCCAATGATCAAGTCGGGATCTGCCGGAATCCCGAGTCCTGCGACCCAGAAGGCGACGTCTGCCATTATCAGAACTATCAGACGTGTGGAAACTCGTCGGCGCGCAACGACTGTTGTGGCGCACCCGGAAATTCAGGCGTCTGCCAGCTCGACGCACTCGGCGTCCCGCGCTGCTACGGCCTCGGATCCGCGTGTCAGATGGCAGGCCAGAGTTGCGCGTATTCGGCCGATTGTTGCGATGGACTGCCATGCATCAATAGTGGCAGTGGCTACTTCTGCGGGACGACGGAGTGCATCTCGCTCGGCGGATACTGCTCGGCGACCGCCGATTGCTGCAACGGCGAGACGTGTATTTTCCAGCAGGGACAGATTTATGGGATGTGCGGTGGCTCGGCGAGCTGCGCGCAAGACGGCCAAGCATGCTCGGCGGCGAATCCATGCTGCAACAACGACTGCAGCTATGCCGGTTCGAATGGGATCGAAGCGTGCCCGCCGGGCATGACCACAGGTTGCAGTTGCTTCAACACGATCTTCTGAGCACGTCCGACCGAGTGCCGATCAGTAGCCGTACTTGTTGGGGAGGTCGAACGCCGCGGTGATCGTGAACGTCTGCGCGTGGACCGGGTCGCCGGCGACGTTGAACGAGACGCCTGCGGCCAGGCGCGTCCCCTTGTCGATCGGGCTCTCGAACGGACCCACGAAGATCTCGGGTGCAATGAACAACGTCTCCGCGGGCGTCCGTATCGCGCTCGGCGGAAGGGCCGCGGAACCATCGAGGTACGTCGTGCTGTCGACCTCGACACTCGCGTACACCGGGACGTCAAAATGCAGCGGTGTGACCAACACCGCCGCATAGCCCGTCCCGAGGAGCTGCCTCGAAGAGTCGCCGTGGACGATCGGCAGAAGCGCCGTCGCGTTTGCTTCGAGAATCACGCGGTGAAAGAACCGCTGTGCGGCGTAGATGAACGGACCCGCGTAATAGTCGCCGGAGCTGAGATCGCCGCGACCGATCGGGAACGTCGACAGCACGCCGATCGACAGCATGTCGTCGTGCTCGAGCGAGCCCGCGGCAAGGTACTGGATCGAGAGTTGGCCGTCTTGAAACCCCGTCGTCTGGTTATCGATGCCGATTTGGAATGGGACGGTCGCCACGATGCCGAGGTGCGGCGAAACGATGATGCCGAGCTCGGCGGATGGAACATCGGCAGCTCCAGCGTTGCCGCGGAAGTACGAGTCGAACAGCTGGATTTGCTGTTCGAGCTGCGGCGGAGCTCCGACGATCGGAAACGGGAAGAACAGCTGCTCCCATTTCGTGGGTTGTGTGTCGTCGGCGCGCGCGGACGATGTCCAGGCGAGCGCGAGGAAGATCGCACTGCGCGGGGTGAGCAACGACGACGACGATGAAGGGCCGAATCGGAGCAAGAAGGTCGCCTCGTTTGCGATAGCCTCAACGCCTTAGCATGGATGCTCAGGGCTTTGCGGCTGCTCGAGGAGTGACGTCGGGACGTATGCCACCCGTCGCCATCGCGAGCTTCCCGATGGGACCGCTCATCACATCGCCGGCGAGCGCGCTCCGATCGTCGTTCCTCACGTCGTTCACGTTGTGTCGATCCTGCGCGTGATCGCGTCGACAAAGCGCGCGCATCCCCTCACCGTGCGCTAGTGCCACAGAGTCGATAACAGCGCACAACGTGATCGCGATTGCGGTTCTTCGTCGCGTTGATTCGCGTCCGAGGCACGAGCAACACTGATCGAAGCCGTATGATGCAGATGTCCAACGAACCGAGCCCAGCGTCGCGCCGGATCCTGCTGATCGAAGACGACGCTGATCTCTCGGAGGCGCTCGGTGACGTTCTCGAGGAATCAGGGCACGAGGTCATCCGTGCGATCGATGGCGAGGACGGACTGCGCAAGCTGCGTGAAACCCGGCCCGACATCGTGGTCCTCGATCTGATGATGCCGCACGTCGATGGCTGGCAGTTCCGGGTTGCTCAGCGCCGGGATCCGGCGTTGGCGACCACACCGGTCGTCGTGATCTCGGCGAGCACGAGCCCGACCGCGGCGGCCGTGGACGCCGACTTGTATCTGCGAAAGCCGCTCGACGCGGCGACGTTGCAGCAAGCGATCGAGGATGTGCTCAACGTGCAGCGCAGGAGACTCCAGCCCGCGGTGATCGCGCAGAACGAGCGTCTCGCGGGGATCGGAACGCTGGCGGTGGGCCTCGCACACGAGATCAATAATCCATTGACGTATGTGATTCTGGAGCTCGCGAATGCAGTGAGGCTGTTGCGTACGGTCGCGGCCGACGCAAACCGCGCGACGATCGACGAGCTCGGTGCGCACTTGCATGCAGCGGTGGAAGGCGCCGAGCGAATTCGCGAGATCACGGGCGCGATCCGAACGTTCACGCGCCCGGCGGATACGGCGGTGAGGCCGATCGACGTTCGCACTCCGCTCGAGGCCGCGGTCAAGATGGTGATGGGCGAAGTGCGTCAGCGCGCGAGATTGACGACTCACTACGATGATGTCCCCGTGGTGATCGCGAATGAGGGCCGACTGGGCCAGGTATTTCTGAATCTGCTGACGAACGCGGCGCATGCCATTCCCGATGGCGCGCCGGAAACGAACGAGATCCGGATCGTCGCGGCGGCGGATCGCGACGGGAACCTCGTCGTCCGCATATCCGATACGGGCGTCGGTATCCCAACTCATCTCGTCGGGCGTGTCTTCGAACCATTCTTCTCGACCAAACCAGTCGGCGAGGGAATGGGGCTCGGATTATGGATCAGCCATAACATCGTCAGCGGGCTCGGTGGTTCGCTCACCGTGTCCGCCGAGTCGGGGCGTACGACGTTTTGCGTGACGCTGCCGCGCGCTCGCGCCGATTGAGCGATGGCGATGGCCGCGCAAGTCAAGCTCCTCGTCGTCGACGATCGCCAGGAAAATCTCCTGGCGATCGAGAGCTTGCTCACCTCGCCGGACTACTCGCTCGTGCTTGCAAGCTCGGGCGACGAGGCGCTCAAGCAGCTACTCGAGCGCGATTTCGCCGCGATTCTACTGGATGTCGTGATGCCGGGAATGGATGGATTCGAGTTGGCCTCGTTGATCAAGCAGCGTGAGCGGTCGCGGTACACGCCCATCATCTTCTTGACCGCCGCGAGCGTCGATCTCGCTCTCATCTATCGCGGCTACTCGGTCGGCGCGGTCGACTACCTCACCAAGCCGATCGATGCCGACGTGCTTCGCGCGAAAGTCGCGATCTTTGTCGAGCTGTATCGCAAGGACCTGCGGCTTCGAGAACAGGCGGAAGCCCTCCGGCTGGCGGAACGTCGAGAGCGCGAGCACGAGGTTGCCGCGCTGCGGATGGCGAGTGATCAGCGATATCGCAATCTCGCCGAGGCGATTCCGGACATCGTTTGGACCGCGAAGCGCGACGGGTCGATCACGTACTTCAATCGCCGGTGGTTCGAATACACCGGCCAGAGCGTTGCCGACGCCGAGGGCTCGGGATGGATGTCGGTCGTTCACGTCGACGACGCGAAACGCAGCCTGAAGAAATGGCGCGAAGGCTTCGCGGCGGATGGAGTGTTTCAGCTCGAGTGTCGGCTTCGCGCGAGCGACGGAGACACGTTTCGATGGCATCTCTGTCGCGCCGTTCCGGAGCTCGACGACAACGGTCTAGTGACCGGTTGGCTCGGCACGTACACCGACTTCGACGACTTCAAGCGCGCGCGCGATGCCGCCGAGCACGCCGTTCACGCGCGCGACGAATTCCTGTCGATCGCATCCCACGAGCTTCGCACTCCGCTCACGACGTTACAGCTTCGGCTCCAGAGCCTCGCGAACGACGTCCGTACCGTGCCAGCACAACTGATCGATACTCGGATCCGCGGCAAGGTCGAGTCTGCGTTGCGACAGGAACAGCGCTTGATCGGCCTGGTCGACAGCCTGCTCGACGTCTCGCGGATCACCAACGGCGTCCTCGCGCTGCAGCGCGAGCTCGTCGACCTCGCGGAGGTCGCGCGGCAGGTGGTCGATCGATTCGCGGAGGCGGCGGCGAATGCGTGCGTCGCGCTGGAGCTTCGTGAATCCGGCAACCCCAAGGGCATGTGGGATCGACTTCGCGTCGAACAGATCCTGCAGAATTTGATCGCGAACGCGCTTCGCTATGCGCCGAATGCACCGGTCGAGGTCACGCTGGAATCACGCGACGATGTCGCGGTCGTCACGGTTCGCGATCACGGACCAGGAATCGCTCCCGCGGATCGCGAGCGAATCTTTGGTCCGTACGAACGTGCGGTGTCACCTCGAAATTACGGCGGGCTCGGCCTCGGGCTCTACATCGCGCGGCAGAACACGCTCTCGCACGGCGGCACGTTGCGCGTGAGGTCGGATGCCCATGGCGCGACGTTCATCGTCGAGTTGCCGTTATAGCGAGACGCTACATCCGGCGGATGCGGAGATACCGCGCGAGCTCCGGGCCGAGCCCTCGCGTCATGAACGCAAAGGCGGCTGCAGCGACCGCGGCGAACGATGCGACGGTGAGGATGCGCTTCATGACGATTCCTTTCCAAGTTGACGGATCAAGAGATCGCGGATCAACGACGCTGCGGCCGGGATCGCGCGCTGTACGGATGCACTCAGACCGATTCCGGGCTCGATCTGCTCGGGCTCGCAACCGACGATCAGGATCTTGGGGAGCACGCCGCCGAGCATCGCGACGGTGGTGAACACGATCTCGAGGTTCATGCCGTGGGCGTCGGCGAGATCGCCGCGCGGCCCGTCGACGTCGGGCTCGATCACGTACAACGTGCCCGGCGAGCCGCCGCGCGAGACGCAGTCGGCGACGATGCACAGCGAGTGCTCGTAACAGAGCTCGTACGCGAGGTGGAGTGCGCGGATGCCGAAGTCGGTAACCGTGGCTTCCGCCGGTGGTTGGCGCGAGAGCTCGCGCGCGACCTCGACGCCGAACCCGTCGTCGCCGAAAAACAGATTGCCAATTCCCGCGACGAGCGTCATAGCGGCTCGACCTCTTCGATGCGGTAATGGTGATAACGACCGTACCAATCATGCAGCTCGGCCGCGGGATCGTCGTCGATCGTCACGGCGAGAAACAGGCTGCCATCGATGTCGCGCTTGATCTCGGCGATCGTCGCGAGGCGCCCGGCGTAGAGCAGATCTTGCGCATCGGTCCGCCGCGATGCGGCGCGCAGGCGCACCTTCGAGCCGACCGCGACTTTGGGAACCATCTCGCCGCCGGCTAGATCGCGTGTCGCGCCGTGCATGCGTGCGAGCTGCGTGTCCGCGAGGTTCTCGGCACGATCGACGATCGCGCGCGCGCGCGGATCGGTCGCACGAGCTTCGCGTTTCTCGGCGTCGGTGAGCGTTCGCGCGCGCAGCACGAGCAGCTCGTCGATCTCGGTCGCGTCGCAAAGATCGCCGGCGCTCTCGGGCGCGATCCGCGGGTGATCGTACATCGCGAACGGCGCGCACAACATGACGTCGTCACCGACGAGCACCGGATACGTCGCCGTGTTCGTGCAGCGTGACGCCGCCGCCATTGCCCACTCGGGCGGATCGATCGCCGAGATCAGCGTGCCATCCGGCACCGCGAGGATCAGGTGCGTCGACACGAGGCCGGCCGCGACGGCGGCGTCGCGCGGGGCATCGAGATCGCGCCACGGCGTCGTGTTCGCGACGCGGATCGACAGCTGCCACAGCGACGGCGCCGCCTCGATGCGATCGAGGCGTGTCGAGACCTGGATCTCGAGCGGCCGTCGCGTGGTGACAACACGACCGCCGGCGTGGGCGGCCGAGTCCTCGCACGCGTCGAATGTCGCGACGTGATCGCCGAGCTCGAAGGCGACCTCGCGCAGCCGACCTTCGTCCCACGCGACTTCGAGCGTGACGCCATCGTCGAGGCCGGCGACCTCGTGGCCCGACGCGTCGAACACGCGGCGGCGTTCGACTTGAAATCCGCGCAGCAGGCCGCGCACCAGCGTCGGATCGCCGGCGACGAGGAGCTGCGCTTCGAGCCACCACGGCTCGCAACCGCCGGCCTCCGACCACGCACGTGGTGCGAGCACACCGAACGTCCACCGGAAGCGATTCTTCGGCGCCGACGCGCGATACGGATAGAGCGCATAACCCTCCATCAAGACCGCGTCGGCGATCGTGCGGGCGGACTGGAACGCCGCGGCGGTCACGGCCCACCTCGCGCAGCGTCGCGATCGAGCGCCGTGAAAAACCGCGACAGCATCGCCGTCGCCGCATCGCCACCGGAGAAGCCTTGCCAGGTTTCGCGCAACGCTCCGGCGAGCTCGTACGCGCGCGTGATCGGGACGAGGTAACACGCGAGCTGCCGCGCGCCGCGTTCGCCGTGAACGAGCAGCGCCTCGACGTCGTCGGCGAGCTCGCCGGCGAGCGGCGTTGCATCGGCCACACGAGCCCACACGGTGTCGTCGAGCTCGCCGTCGATCACGCCGGCAGGTCCGGGATAGCCGACGCGCGTGGCGCTTCCAGAGCGGACGAGGAACGCCAACGCGACCGGAACACCGAGGTGTGCCCATCCGGCGGCATCGAGCGCGAAGCTCGCGTCGCGGCGAACGCGGTCCGGCACGGTGCGAAACCGCGTGCCGCTCGCGAACAGCACGGCGCACGCCTGACACGCGCAGCGCACGCTTCGCGCCGGGCTCGGATCGGCGCTGCCGGAGTCGAAGACGTGGCGATGCAGATCGTCGATCGGCGCGCTGCAGAGCTCGCAATGCGCCGGTTCGCTCGACGCGGGCTGCGGCATCGCGTAGCGCGCGAGCCCGCGCAGCGCGATCACGATGCCTCGCGGCGCACGCGCAGTTGGACGAGCGATGGATCGTGCGCAGGTTGCGCGCCTTGGATCTCGATCGCGGTGAGCTCGGGCGCGGCGGCCTCGAGTGCGCGGCGGATCACATTCTCGGCGACGCGCGCCGACATCGCGCCACCGCCGAGCTCGCCGCGCGCGTGTAACGTCAGGCGGCCGTCGGCGACCGCGACGATCTCGAGCTCGCAGCCGAGCTGTTCGCACAGCGCCATCGCGGTTCGGCGCACGCGTGCGTCGGTCGGCAGTGGATGTAAGCCGTGCAGGACGAGCAAGCTCGCGAGCAGCTCGTCGGCGTCGATCCGCTCGCATAAGGTCGCGTCGTCCGCGCCGGCAGCGACGGCATGCTCGAGTGCGCGGCCGAGGCCCGCGCCGTAGAGCCGCGTGGTGATCGTCAGCGCCTGCTCGACGCGTTGCCACGCCGCCGGATTCACGAGGTCTCGCAGCTCGTCGAGAATTCGCTCGAGCTGGGCGGATTCCGCTTCGAGACTCGCCGTCATCGCGCGTCTCCGACTTGCGTGCGCAGCCAACCGCACCACTCGTCCATGCCGTACCCGAGCGTGGCGGAGACGGGAAATACGGTGATTCGCGGATTGATCTGTCGCGCGTGCTCGACGTAGCGCGAAGGCTCGACGTCGAGATGCGGCGCGAGGTCCATCTTAGTCAGGACCATCACCGTCGCGGCTCGAAACACGTGGGGGTACTTGAGTGGTTTGTCGTCGCCTTCGGTGAGCGAGATCACCACCACCTTCGCCCGCTCGCCGAGATCGAACAGCGCCGGGCAGACCAAGTTGCCGACGTTCTCGATCACGAGCAGCGACCGCGCCGCGACGTCGAGCTCGTCGGCCGCGCGCGCGATCATGTCGGCGTCGAGGTGACATCCCGCGTCCGTGTTGACCTGGCGCACGCGCGCTCCGGTCGCCGCGATGCGCCGAGCGTCGCGGTCGGTCGCCTGATCGCCCTCGATCACCGCGATCGGGACGTCGCGCATCTGGCCGATCGTTTTCTCGATCAGCGTGGTCTTACCGGCGCCGGGCGAGCCGATCAGATTGACCGCTCCGACTCGACCGCGTTCGAACCGCGCGCGCAGCGAGCCGGCGAGCCGGTCGTTCTTCGCCAAGAGATCGGTCTCGATCGAGATCCGCGACGTGACCGGCTCGAATGGTCGATGCGAATGGGATCCGGAGCAGCCACACGTTTTACACATCAGATGACCTCCACGAATGCGAGGCGCAGCTCACGGCCGCGCGTGATTGAGCGATCGAAGCTCCCGCACGAGCACGGCGTGCCGAGCATGGGCATCGCGAGCTCGACCCCGCAAATGTTGCACCGTGCCGCGCCGCCGATGGTCTCGATCTCGAGCTTGGCATCGACGAACGGAGGCGTCGTGGCGCAGAGCTCGAAACAGAACCGCAACGCGTCGGATGACACGCCCGCCAGCTCGCCGATCTCGAGATGGACGAGAGCAACCCGTCGCTCGCCGACGCGCGCGCTCACCTCATCGAGAATGCCGTCCATCAAGGCGACCTCGTGCATACCGGTCATGGCGGCCTGCGAATGCGGCGCCAAGTGCTGCGCGGGGTACGTCGACGGGGTGCGCGCATTCGTATCGTGCGCGTAGGTTACGCGGCGTGGCGCGGTGTGCGCCGGCGCTCGAAACGCGCGTGACTACGCATCTTGAAAAAATGAACTGGCGCGCTCAAGGTCGAACACATGGAATCGCAGGTCGTGCGGCGTGGCGTCCGCGTGCGCGGTGTCGTTCAAGGCGTCGGCTTTCGCCCGGCGATGTTTCGACTGGCGCGCTCGCTCGGACTCGTCGGGTTCGTCCGCAACGATCGCGAAGGCGTATGGCTCGAGATCGAAGGAGCCTCGATCAATCTCGATCGCTTTCTCGTCGAGCTTCCGGACGCCGCGCCTGCAGCCGCGCGGATCGATCGCGTCGAGACGATCGACGTCGCGCCGCGCCTCGAGTCGGAGTTCTCGATCGCGAAGAGCCCGACATCGTCGGTGCGCGACCGAGGCGCCGCCGCGATTCCGGCAGATCTCGCGCCGTGCGCGGATTGTCTTCGCGAGCTCGCCGATCCCGCCGACCGACGATATCGATACCCATTCAACAACTGCACTGCTTGCGGCCCGCGGTTCACGATCGTCCAGTCGGTGCCATACGACCGGCCGCAGACGACGATGGCGACGTTCGTGATGTGTGCCGCGTGTCGGCGGGAATACGACGATCCGACCGACCGTCGCTTTCACGCCGAGCCGATCGCGTGTCCCGTGTGCGGGCCGCGCGTGCAACTCGTCGAATCCGGCGTGGTGATCGGCGAGGGCAACATCGCGATGCTTGCAGCGGCGACCGCGATCGCGGCCGGCGCGATCATCGCGATCAAAGGCGCCGGCGGCTTCGTGCTCGCAGCGTCTGCCACCGACGAAGCTGCGGTCGCAAAGCTTCGCGTGCGCAAGCACCGCCCGCACAAGCCATTCGCGGTGATGGGCCGTTCGCTCGAAGCGCTCGAGCAGATCGCGGTGCTCGACGACGAAGCACGTGCGCTCCTCGCGTCACCCACACGGCCGATCGTGCTCGTGCCGGCGCGCCCGGGCTTGCTCGCCGCGAGCGTGCATCCCGGCCTCACCGATGTCGGCGTCTATCTGCCGCCGACTCCGCTGCAGCGTCTGTTGCTGTCGGATGGTCCGACACTGCAGGTGATGACGAGTGGCAATCTCTCCGAAGAGCCGATCGCGCGCACGAACGAAGAAGCCTTCGCAAAGCTCGGCGACATCGCCGACGTATTCCTCGTTCACGATCGCGAAGTCCACAATCGCTGCGACGACTCCGTCGTGCGCCGCGCACGGTCGACGATCCCGATCCGGCGCGCACGCGGCATCGTCCCGGCGGCGATCGAGCTCCCGTTCGTCGCGCCGCCCGTGCTCGCCGTCGGCGCACAAGAACGCGTCGCGGTATGTCTGTTGCACGATGGTCGCGCGATGGTCTCGCAGCACCTCGGCGATCTCGACCATCCGGACACCGAGGCGTTCTTCCGCGAGGCGATCGCGAACCTCGTGAGGCTCGCCGATGCCGAGCCCGTCGTGATCGCGCACGACCTGCATCCCGACTATCGCGCCACGCGCTGGGCGTTGGCGCAGCAGATCCGCCGAGTCGCCGTGCAGCACCATCACGCGCACGTTGCCGCGTGTCTGGCCGAGCATGGCCGCGTCGATCGCGTGGTCGGCGTCGCGTTCGACGGCACCGGCCTCGGCGACGACGGCTCGTTGTGGGGCGGCGAGATCCTCGAGGCCGATCTCGACAGCGCGCGAAGGCTCGGTCACTTGCGCGCGATCAAGCTCGTTGGTGGCGAAGCCGCGATCCGGCAGCCATGGCGCCTCGCAATTGCCGCGCTCGTCGACGCCGGCGAAACAGCCGACGTCGTGGGTGTGCGGGCGGCGGCGATCGATCGCGTCCGTAGCGTGCTCGCGACGCCGCTCGCGGTGCCGGCGACCGGCGCCGGCCGCTGGTTCGATGCCGTCGCCGCGATGCTCGGCTGCGCGCACGAGATCAGCTACGACGGCCAGGCCGCGGCGCAGCTCGAAGCGCTTGCCGACGGCGCGCCCGACGATGTCGCGCCGTTCGAGCTCGATGTCGTGACGGCACAGACCGGCGCGCCGTTCGAGCTCGATCTCCGGCCCGCCATCCGCGAGCTCGTCCACGCGCTGCGTCGAGGCCACGCGCGCGAGCTGCTGGCGGCGCGGTTTCACGCGACGCTGGCGGCGGCGATCGAGCGCGGCATCGCGATCGCGGGTGCACGCACCGTCGCGTTGACCGGCGGCTGCTTTCAAAATCGTCGGTTGCTCCGGCTCGTGTCGCATCGGCTCGAGACATCGGGCATCGAAGTGCTCGTGCATCGACGCGTGCCGCCGAACGACGGCGGGATCGCGCTCGGCCAAGCCGCGATCGCGGCATTTCGCAATCGGAGTACGCCATGTGCTTAGCGATCCCGGGCGAGCTCGTCGAGACGCGCGAGCGTCACGGCATGCGATTCGGTGATGTCCAGTTCGGCGGCATCACGCGCGAGGTCTGCCTCGAATACCAGCCGAACGCCGTGATCGGCGACTTCGTGCTGGTGCACGTGGGCTTCGCGATTTCGACGATCGATCGCGCCGAAGCCGCGCGGACGTGGCAGCTACTGCGCGAGCTCGGCGAGGAGGTCCCGTGAAGTTTCTCGACGAATACCGCGATGCAGATACGTGCTCGCAGCTCGCCCGCGAGATCCGGCGCGAGACCAAGCGGCCGCACGTGATCATGGAAGTCTGCGGCGGTCAGACGCACTCGATCTTGCGCTACGGCCTCGATCGTCTGCTGCCGGAAGAGGTCGAGCTCGTGCACGGTCCGGGCTGCCCCGTATGCGTCACCGCGCTCGCGATGATCGACCGGGCGCACGCGATCGCGAAGCTGCCCGGCGTGATCTTCACGTCGTTCGGCGACATGTTGCGCGTTCCCGGATCCGAAACCGATCTGCTCGGGCTGCGGGCGCGCGGCGCCGACGTCCGCGTCGTCTATTCGCCGCTGGATGCACTCGCGCTCGCACGCGCGAACCCCGAACGCCGGGTCGTCTTCTTCGGGATCGGCTTCGAGACCACCGCGCCGGCAAACGCCATGGCACTGATCGCCGCGCGGCGCGAGCAGCTCTCGAACTTCTCGATGCTCGCGTCGCACGTGCTCGTGCCTCCAGCGATCGAGGGGATTCTCTCGAGCAGCGATAACCGCGTGCAGGCGTTCCTCGGGCCCGGTCACGTTTGCGCGATCACCGGGCTCGCCGAGTACGAAGACCTGGTCGCGCGCTATCGCGTGCCGATCGCGATCACCGGCTTCGAGCCTGTCGACTTGTTGCGCGGCGTGCTCGCGGCCGTGCGCCAGCTCGAGAGTGGTACTGCCACGGTCGAGAACGTCTACGCGCGCAACGTCGGCTACGACGGCAATAAAGCGGCCCGCGATGCACTCTCGGAAGTGTTCGAGGTTGTCGACCGCGATTGGCGTGGCCTCGGATCGATCCCGCGGTCCGGCTACCGGATCACCGAGCGTTACCGCGTGCACGATGCCGATCACGTGTTCGACGTCGCCGGAATCACGACCCGCGAGCCGGAGTCGTGCATCAGCGGGCTCATCTTGCGCGGCGTCAAGAAGCCGTGCGACTGCTCCGAGTTCGGCTCGGCGTGCACGCCGCTGCGGCCGCTCGGCGCGACGATGGTTTCGAGCGAAGGCGCATGCGCGGCCTACTACGCGCATCGCAGGCCGGTGGCATCGTGACGAGCTGTCCGATCCCGATCGATCAGACCGATCGAATCCTGCTCGGTCACGGCGCCGGCGGCAAGCTGACCGCACAGCTGATCGAGCAGCTGATCGTGCCGGCATTCGCGAACCCGATGCTGTCGCGGCTCGACGATCAGGCGATCGTGCCCGTCGGCGCCGAGCAGCTCGCGTTCACGACCGATTCGTACGTCGTCTCACCGATCTTCTTTCCCGGCGGCGACATCGGCGAGCTCGCAGTCAACGGCACGATCAATGATCTCGCCGTCGGCGGCGCCACGCCGATCGCGCTGTCGCTCGCGTTCATTCTCGAAGAAGGCCTACCGATCGCCGATCTGCGTCGCGTGATCGAATCGGCGCGACGCGCTGCCGCACGGGCCGGCGTGCCGATCGTCACCGGCGACACCAAAGTCGTCGAGCGCGGCCACGGCGATCAACTGTTCATCAACACGTCGGGGATCGGCGTCGTGCCAGCCGGCGTTCGGCTCGGCTCGGCGCACGTCCGGCCGGGCGACGCCATCGTGCTCTCGGGTCCGATCGGCGATCACGGCGTCGCGATCATGGCGCATCGTGCCGGGCTCGAGCTCGACGGCGCGCTCGCCAGCGACACGGCCGCGTTGCACACCTTGTGCGCCGCGATCGTTCGCAGCGGTGCGGATGTGCACGCGATGCGCGATCCCACGCGCGGCGGAGTCGCCGCGACACTGGTCGAGATCGCCACGCGCCAACAGGTAGGCATCGAAGCCGACGAGGCAGCGATCCTCGTACGCGAGCCGGTGCGAGGCGCCTGCGAGCTGCTCGGGCTCGATCCGCTCCTCGTCGCGAACGAGGGCAAGCTGATCGCGTTCGTCGCTGCGCCGGATGCCGATCGCTTGCTCGACGCGATGCACGAACATCCGCTCGGCCGGCACGCGCATCGCATCGGTGTGGTGACCGACCGGCATCCGTCGGTCGTAGAGCTCGCCACGCCGATTCGTGGTCGGAGGATTCTCGACCTCCCGTTTGCGGAGCCACTGCCGCGCATCTGTTGAAGGAGGAGCCATGGCGAAGGACAAAGGCGTCGAAGAGGTGCACATCCTGTGGATCTCGGAAGGACTCAGCTGCGACGGCGACACCGTCTCGCTCACCGCAGCCACACAGCCGAGCATCGAGGATGTCGTCCTCGGGCTGATTCCGGGAATCCCCAAGGTGCACCTCTACAATAAGGTGCTCGCGTACGAGACCGGCGAGCGCTACCTCGAGCCGTTTCGCAAGGCGGCGGCCGGCCAGCTCGCGCCGTTCGTCCTCGTGATCGAAGGCTCGATCCCGAACGAACAGATCAACGGCGATGGCTTCTGGACGTCGTTCGGCAACGACCCGAAGACCGGCCAGCCCAAGACCGTCAACACGTGGATCGACGAGCTCGCGCCCAAGGCATGGGCCGTGATGGCCGCCGGCACGTGCGCGACGTACGGCGGAATTCACGCGATGGCGGGCAATCCGACCGGCGCGATGGGCCTCGCCGACTATCTCGGTTGGGACTTTCGCTCGCAGGCCGGATTGCCGATCGTCAACATCCCCGGCTGTCCGATCCAGCCCGACAACTTCATGGAGGCGCTGGTCTGGTTACTCCATCACGCCGCCGGCAAGGCGCCGCCGATCCCGCTCGATGCCCAGCTGCGTCCGACTTGGCTGTTCGGCAAGACCGTTCACGAGAGCTGCGAACGCGCCGGTTATTACGAACAGGCCGACTTCGCAGATGACTACAATTCTCCGAAGTGCCAAGTAAAGATCGGTTGTTGGGGGCCAGTCGTCAATTGCAATGTTCCGAAGCGCGGCTGGATGCGCGGTATCGGTGGCTGTCCGAACGTCGGCGGTATCTGCATCGGCTGCACGATGCCCGGGTTTCCGGACAAGTTCATGCCGTTCATGGACCAGCCGCCGGGCTCTGCATTGTCGTCGAAGATGATCAGCGGCTACGGCAAGCTGATTCGCGCGCTTCGCGGGGTCACGAATCACACGATGGACCAGGAGCCAAAATGGCGCCGCAAGACCCCGGCGCTCGAGACTGGCTACGACCCGTTCTACTCGCCGGGAAGCAATCACCAGGAGAAGCGATGAGCACGACTACCACGCCCGCCACCGACCGCCAGCTCGTGCAGATGGCCTGGGATCCGGTCACGCGCATCGTCGGCAACCTCGGCATCTATACCAAGATCGATTTCAAGAACCGCGAGGTCGTCGAGTGCAAGAGCACGTCGTCGCTGTTCCGCGGCTACAGCGTGTTCATGCGCGGCAAGGATCCACGCGACTCGCACTTCATCACGAGCCGGATCTGCGGCATCTGCGGCGACAATCACGCCACCTGCTCGGTGTACGCGCAGAACATGGCGTACGGCATCAAGATGCCGCCGCTCGCCGAGTGGATCTACAACCTCGGCGAGGCCGCCGAGTACATGTTCGATCACTCGATCTTTCAGGACAACTTGGTATTCGTCGACTTTTGCGAGCAGATGGTCAAAGAGACCAATCCGAGCTTGCTCGACAAAGCCGAGCGGACGCCGGCGCGTCACGCGGACATCCACGGCAAGAAGACCATCGCGGACATCATGCGCGCGTTCAACCCGTTTACCGGCGACTTCTACCGGGAAGCGCTGCAGATGAGCCGGCTGACCCGCGAGATGTTCTGTCTGATGGAGGGCCGACACACGCACCCGTCGACGCTGTACGCGGGCGGCACCGGGACCGTCGCGACGCCACAGGTGTTCACCGACTACCTATCTCGATTGATCCAATTCATCGACTTCGCGAAGAAGCTCGTCCCGCTCAACGACGACATCTTCGACTTCTTCTACGATGCGCTCCCCGGCTACGAGGAGGTCGGCAACCGGCGCGTCCTACTCGGTTGCTGGGGCTCGTTCCAGGATCCCGATGTCGTCGATTACAAGTACGAGAACATGGCGACGTGGGGCCGTGCCATGTACGTCACGCCGGGCGTCGTCGTCGATGGCAAGCTCGTCACCACCAGCCTCGTCGACATCAACGTCAACCTGAGGATCCTACTCGGCCACTCGTATTATCAGGATTGGGATGAGGGCGAGATGTTCGTCAAAACGGATCCGCTCGGCAATCCGATCGATCGCCGGCATCCGTGGAACCAGACGACGATCCCGAAGCCGCAGAAGCGCGATCTCGAGCGCGGCAACTACAGCTGGGTGATGTCGCCGCGCTGGCTCGACAAGCGAACCGGCGATCACCTCGCACTCGACACCGGGGGTGGACCGCTCGCGCGACTCTGGGCCACCGCGCTCGCAAACAAGGTGAAGACGCCGTTCGTGCGAGCCACCGGCACCAGCGTGAAGATCCTGTTGCCGAAGACCGCGTCGTCGGGCGAGGTCGAGCTGGAATGGAAGATCCCGCAGTGGGCGAACACGCTCGAGCGCGATCGCGCGCGCGCGTACTTCATCGCGTACTCGGCGGCGATGGCGCTGTTCTTCGTCGACAAGGCGCTCGAGCGCGTGCACGGCGGCGATGTCAAAGTCTTCGAGCCATTCGAGGTACCCGACGACGCGATCGGCTGCGGATTTCACGAAGCAGTTCGCGGCGTGCTGTCGCATCACCTCGTGATTCGCGATCGCAAGATCGCAAACTATCATCCGTATCCGCCGACGCCTTGGAATGCGAGCCCGCGCGACAGCTTCGGCACGCCGGGGCCTTACGAAGATGCCGTGCAGGGCATGCCGCTGTTCGAGGAGAACGGCCAGGACAACTTCAAGGGCATCGACATCATGCGCACGGTCCGCAGCTTCGACCCGTGTCTGCCGTGCGGCGTACACATGCACCTCGGCAATGGCAAGGTCATCGAACAACATCACGCGCCGATGTTTGGCGTCGGAGGTCATCGTGGCGAAAACGAGTAACGGAACACACGACGTGCATGGCATTCGCGTCGGAAAACCGCGCACGAAGCCGGAAGCGCCGGGCCATACGCGTGGAACCGTCGGCGGAAATCAACCGAAGCGCGGCGCTGCACCGACCGGCGCCGCACGCTCGACGGGCATTCGCGCCGACGAGCATGACGTGATCGATCCGAAGATGCCGAAGATCGGGCCCGCTTGAAGCGGTTCCGGAGCGTGACATCCGCGCTCTCCTGATCGGTCACCCTTACGAGTCGAGCGCGCTTCGAGCTCCGATCCGGCGAAATCTCGAGCGTGACGATCCGGCGGGTGGGTATCGAAGTTGCTGCCTCCGACCGCATGCGCATCGTCCTCGTCCTCGCAGTCATGATTGCGGTTGTTAGTATCTCGCTGATCGCCCGTCGTAGGCGTCGAGCTCGTGCCTCGCCGCTGGCCACCGAGGAACTGGCGATCACCGACATCACCGAGTTCGATACCGAGCCGATGCTGCACGCAGGTGAAGAAACGGGCGTCGAGATCGCAGCGGTCGAGCGGCGTTAGTCGAGACTTCAGCGGAGGTGTGGCGAATGGTGTCCGAGCTGAGTCACAGGGAACAGAGGGAGATCGTCTTGCTGTTCTATGACAGCGTGACGAACAAGAGTGACTTTGACGCGGCTGCCGTCTTTCTCGGTGACCGCTTCATCCAGCATCGGTCAGACGCACCTGATGGGCGAGAAGGACTGAAGCAGTTCATACAGCGGAGGCACGCGAAATATCCGCGGAGCCACACCGAAGTGAAGCACGTCTTCGTCGACGGTGACTTTGTCATTCTCCATGTTCACGTAGTGCACGAGCCCGGGAGTCGCGGAAGCAACCATGTCGATATCTTTCGCCTCGAGGGACGCAGCGTGGTCGAACACTGGGACGTGGACGAGCCAATCCCGGCCGAGTCCGCAAACCCGAACGGCGTGTTCTACGAACGGCCCTGACGCTGCTGATCGGCAATCCGCGCGTCATTTGCGCGCCGCCGCGCGCTTGCGCCCACGCGCGTCACCGCGCCCGAATAACTTCGCCAGCTCGACCTTCGCGCGTTGCAACGTTCGCTTGCGCGCTGGCGATAGCTTCGCGCCCGCGCGATTGATGTAGAACGTCAGCATCGATAGCGCCGAGCGATACGGCGTCGTCTTGCGGCGCGTACTGCGCATCGCCGATCGCTTTAGCGAGCGCGCGACGCTCGCCGCGCTTCCGGTGAAGATGCCATCTTCGAGATCGAGCGCATCGCTGTGCTCGGTGACGCGTTTCGACCAGCGCCTCATGACTGTCGACAATGCGAACGCCGAGCCAGTTGCCGACGCCGGTCCGCTCACGGCGCGGGCAGTCGCCACAGCGAAGCGGACAACGTCCTGCCCTGCGCGAGCACGTCGTCGGTGAGCGGCGAGGGGCGTACGATCGACAGCAGCTCTGCCGGCACGGCGTTGAAAGGCGTGAACGTCTTACCATCGTAGTGCCCGACGACGTAACTCGCGGCGCCGGTGCCACCGAGTAAGATTCCGCCTGCCGGATCGTACGCGACGCTGCGCACGTGAATCGCGAGGTCGTACGTCGCGATGCGCGCGCCGCCATCGTCGAGCTCGACCAGCGACTTGTTCGGCGTCGCGACGAGAATTCGCCGGCCGTCGCGAGACACGGCAAAGTCTTCGAGCGCGCCGCGATAGACCGGCGCATCCGCCGCGTGTCCGCTGCGCGGATCGAACCGGACGATCGCGTAGTGATCGACCGCTTCGTCGTCGCGGCGCGCGACGTAACACGGCGGCGCGAGATCCGCGGCACAACGAGCGGCGAGGCTCTGCCCGATCGGATCTCGCCACGCGACTGCACCGGTCGACAACGAGATCGCCACGAGCTCGCGCCCACCGACGTTGCGCTCGGCCACGATCACGAGATCACCGGCGATCGTCGCGTTGACCGGCTCGTGCTCGAGCTTGGCGACGTAGGGCATGTGCCGGTCGGTCGTCACGCGCTCGAGCGTCCCGGTCGAACGATTCCAGATCACGTACGCGCCGTCGCTCGTCCAGCCGAGCTCGGCCGACGCGTACGTCGGATCGATGTCGCGCACGTTCAACGGGCTCCGTCCGATCAGCCGAACCTGCGGCTTCGGATCGATGCGCATGTACACGATGCCTGCACGGCTCGCCGCGAGCCGGCCGATGAAGCCGGAATCGAGCGTGTGGATGACGCGCGCGGGCGTAGCGCTGCCCGCGTCGATCGCCATCAGCTCCGGCGAGCTGCCGCTCGAATACAGGAGCGTGTGATCATCGAGCCACGTCACCGCGGCGAGATCCGCGATCGCCGGCGACATCCAGCGATGACCGGCGCCGTCGTCGATGGCGATTTGCTGTCGGAATCGGTCGCCGGTCGAATACGCGAATCGCGTGTGCGACGGCGATACCGCGAGGATCTGGTTCCAGCCAGCATCGAGCGCCCACGCCGCCAGGCTCCTGCCGTCGCGAACGAGCACGAGCGTGTTGTCCGGACCCTTGCGCTCGAGCAGGTCGCCGGTCTCGAGCGAGCCGAGCCAGATTCCGCCGGCCGGCGCGCCCGGTTCGTGCACCGGTGGCGCGCGCGACGCGAAGTCCCATCGCATCACGCCTTCGTGTCCCGCCATCGACCATCGGACGGCGCGCTCGTCATCGAATTGCAGCGCGAGGATCGCGCGCCACTCCGCATCGGAAGTCACCGGCTTTGCATCGTCGCTCGCGACGTCGCGGATCTCGACGCGATCGGTGCCGATCGCCAGCCGGCCGTCGTTCGACAACGCGAGCACGGCCGCGAGCGGGACGGGACCGAGCGACGTCGGGTGCGGAGCGGACCACGTGTGATGCAGCAGCGCCCAGACGCCGCCGAGCGCGAGCACCGCGGCGGCGCCGAGCCCGATCGTCCGCGCGAGCGACCGCGACGTCACCGGTCGCGGTCTCGCGACGAGGTCCAGCGAGTCGAGCAGCACCGCGAGCTCGGGCCAGCGATCCGCCGGCTGCGGCGCGAGGCCACGCAGCAGGAGCGCCCGCACCTCCGCGGGTACGCGGCTCGTCACGGGCGCAGGCCGGAGCGCGCCGAGCCGCGACTCTTCGAGCGCCACGAGGTTCATCTGCTCGTCCGGCGGCACGAGAAACGGCGATTCGCCGTAGATTGCTTCATACGCGGTGACGCAGAAGCAGAACTGATCGGCGCGCGCATCGATCGCCTCACCGCGCAGCTGCTCGATGCTCATGTACGCGGGCGTGCCGAGCAGCGCGCCGGCCATCGTCAGATTCGGATTCGGTTGCACCACTTCGCGATCGAGCCGCAACTCGCCCGATGGCCGGTCCGCGTTACGAAGGGTCGCCAGCCCGAAATCGCCGACGCAAACGCGGCCGTGGTGATCGACCATGATGTTGTCGGGCTTGAAGTCGCGATGCAGCACACCGGCGGCGTGTGCCGCGGCGAGTCCGCGACCCGCATCGATAACGACTGCGAGCCAGCGCTGCCAATCGCGCACGTCGTCGGCGGAGCGCTGGCGCAAGATCGCGCCGAGCGTGCGCCCACGCACGAGCTCCATCGCCAGAAACAGCTCGCCGTCGGCCTCGCCCGCATCGTGGATCGCGATGACGCCGCGATGCGAGACTTTTGCCATCGCGCGCGCCTCGCGCACCATGCGCGCGAGGACGTCGGGAGAGCGCGCGAGCCGCGGATGCACCAGCTTGATCGCGACATCGCGCTCGAGTTGCGGATCGGTCGCCACCCAAACCTCGCCCATCGCACCGGCGCCGAGCAGCGCTTTCAGCAAGTAACGGCCGACGCGCTGTTCGACGCGATGAGCCGGCGCCGTCGCGTCGATGCCGACCGTACCGATCCCGACCGTCGGGTGCGTCGTGTCGGTTGGGAATGGTGTGGTGACGACCGCCGACCTCCATCCGTCGTCCTCACGTCCTGGCACCATCCACACCCAGTATCGCTCAATCTCGGCCCCTGCAACGGCGACCGAAACGCCATCGTCATCGTCGCCGTTCGGCCCTGTTAGCTGCCTTGCAGACGCGGCCAAGCGTTCACCGAGCTGCGGCCGAAACTATTCTGCGATTGCGAGGAAGCACATCCGTGCGCGCGACGAGCTGTCTTAACCATCGCGCACGACAACGAGCGTTACCCTCGCCGTCGATGCACTCGCGGACATGCGGACGGCTGCTGGTGGTCGAGCCGTTGCGCGCGCTCGCACGCAACAAGCTGCGGAGCGGCCTCGCGATGCTCGGCATCACGTTCGCCGTCGCGACGTCGATCTGGGTCAGCGCGATCGGAAGCGCCGGCACCGCGAGCGCGATGTCCGCGCTCGATAGCCTCGGCGAAAATCTCGTCTGGATCGAGGCGGGGTCGCGCAATGCCGCTGGAGTCCGTACCGGTACGCACGGGATGACGACGCTGGTCCCGCGCGATGCAGAGGCGATCCGGCTCGAAGCGCCGCTGATCGCCAACGTGTCGGAGAACGTCGATGGCCGGCTGCAGGTCGTCTCGCAGCTGAGCAACTGGAATACGCAATACCGCGGTGTCGGGCCCGAGTATCCGCAGATCCGTCGCTGGATCGTCGAGCGTGGCGCATTCTTCACCGAAGACGATGTAACCGACGCGCGACCTGTGCTGGTCATCGGTAGCACCGTGCGCGAACATCTGTTCGGGGACGTCGAGCCAGTCGGCGAGCAAGTCCGGATCGGCGGTTCGGTGTTTCGGGTCATCGGCGTGCTCGCGCCGAAGGGCCCATCGGCGACGGGTGCCGACCAAGACGACACCGTCATGATGCCGTGGACGACCGCGCTCAGACGCGTGGTCGGCAACAAGCAGACGTGGCTCGACGACATTCTGTGCTCGGCGGTCGCGACGGATCGCATTCGCGACGCGGGTCACCAGGTCGCCGAGCTCTTGCACGAGCGTCATCGCGTCGCCCCGGACGCGGAGGACGATTTCAACGTCCGGCATCCCGAAGAGCTCTTGAGGGCGCGCGTTCACGCGGCCGAGACGTTGGAGCGCATGCTGCTCGCGCTCGCGTCGCTGTCCCTCGCCGTCGGCGGGATCGGCATCATGAACGTCATGCTCGCGTCGGTGACGCAACGCACGCGCGAGATCGGTGTGCGCGTCGCGATCGGCGCGACGCCCGGAGCGATCCAACTCCAGTTCCTCAGCGAGGCCGTGGTACTGACGACCACCGGTGGCAGCATCGGCGTCGCGCTCGGCGTGTTCGGTTCGTCGTTCGTGAGCAGAACGCTCGGCTGGCAGCTCGCGACGTCCACGCGTGCCGATGTGCTCGCGCTGCTGTTTGCGGTGCTGATCGGCGTTTGCTTCGGTGTGTACCCGGCCATCCGTGCATCGCGGCTGGATCCGATCGCGGCATTGCGAATTGAATAGCCGCCGAGCTGTCCCAGAAACTCGCGGTCACGCGAGGTAGCTCGACTTCAGGCACGCGTCACTGCGGGCACCGGCCGCCCTCGCGACTCTCGATCATCTGGTGATCAAGCCACGTCGAGCGATAGACTGTGACGCGCCCCGATGTTCCGGGATCGGCAGCGAGCCACGCGCACGCGGGCAGCGGCAGATCTACGCAACACACCCGAATCGGCCTGGCCTGCGCGATCGCTTCGAGATCGATCAGCACCTGACGCAAACGCTCCCCGCTGAACGGACAGTAGAGCAAGAACACCGAGCCGATCATCATGCGGCCGGTGAGGTCGACGGCGTCACCGTTGACGTTCGAGATCCTCGACGACACCACGCGTGCAACGTCACGCGCCGCTTCGACGAGCCCCGACTGGATCTCGATGCCGATCACGGCGGCGCCGGTGAGCAGATGCACGAGCGCGATCGCGCGCCCCACGCCGGAGCCAACGTCGACGAACACGTCGGTCGGCCCGACTTCCGCGGTGTCGACGATCTCGATCAGTGCATCAACACCACACGGCAAATACGGCACGCAGCCGCGCGGCAGCTCCGGGCCGTCGTCGGGCGGCGCGCCCAGGCCGAGCACGCGATCGAGCCATGCGTCACGGGCGTCGGGCGGGACGCCGAGCAGCGCGGCGCGAAACGCGAGCCGATCCTGAGTGCCGGTCTCGATCCGCTGCCGAACCTGCTCGGCCGATCGCGCATGGGACTCGTCCATCGAGACCGATCATAGACTGCCGTGCGACGGCGGTGTGCTGGCGCGGCGACGCCGGCCGCGGCTTTTCAGAGATCGATGAGCGCGATGTGCACGTGCGTCTTGCGGAACGCAGCCACGCCAGCGGCAGTCGCTTTCGATCGGATCAGTCGGAGCTGGCGCAGCTGCGGGCAGTCCCCGAGCACCGCGAGGCCCGCATCGTCGACCGGCATGTCCTCGAGCTCGAGCTCGCGCACGCGGACCGTCGCGAGCGCGCGAACTGCGGCGTCATCGACCGGCGCCACTCTTTCCAATTGCAACCTGGTCAGCGCAGGGAGTGCAGCAAGCGCAGCGAAGCCCGCGGCGGTCACTTGCGCATGGTACGCGCGCAGTGTGTTCAGCGTCGGCGATGGCGCGCGCCCGAGCTCCTCGAGCACGAGCGGCGTATGCGACGCCCAGATCGTGATCATCTCCAGTGCAGGCGCGCGGGCTGCCGCCGCCAGCGCGCCCGCCTCCACACTTCGAGCGTGCACGCGGAGCTCGCGGAGCGCCGGCAGCCGGCCGAACCCGGCTGCACAGGTTGCACCGAGTGCGAGGTCGAGCAGCGTCAGCTTCTCGAGCGCGGGCCATCCCGGCGGCCAGTCCTCGACTGTCGGCGTGTGGAGGCCGAGCTCGCGCAGCGTCGGCACCTGCGCGAGCGCCGCGAGCCCGGTAGCGGTGAGCTCTGCAGAGGCGCCGATATCGAGCTCGACCACGGGCGTGCGTGCGAGCGCGAGCAATCCGGCGTCGGTTACGAGCTTCGCGGTCAACTTGCGCAGCCGACCGGCGTCGCCGATCCGCGCGAGCAACGGATCGGTCGCATCGACGCCGTACATGTCCAGCCGCTCGAGCCGGCTGACGTCGAGTGCAGCCCAGCCCACGTCGGTGACGCGGCGTGCGTGCGTCGCCTCGAGTCGGCGTAGGTGCAGTGGCGCGAGCGCTTGCACGGCCGTATCGTCGAGCTCGCAGTTGGGAACGATGAGCTCGGCGAGTTGCTGGAGGTTTGCAAGGTGCGCGAGCCCGACCGCCGTTAGGCACTTGCATCTCGACAGATCTAGGATCTCGAGTGTCGTCGCCGCGCCAACCTCCGCGAGGCCGGCGTCGGTGATCGCAGTTCCTCCAAGATCGAGCTCGCGCAGCGCTGGCAGCTCGCGCAGCGCCACCAGCTCCGTGTCGGTGACCTTCGTGTTGGACAGCGACACGCGCTCGATCGTCTGCGGATCGCGCCCGACCTGGCTCGCCAGCCGCAACAAGCGCGCGAGCGGAGACGCGTCCTCCGCCACACGCCCTGTCCGCAGATACGCGATCGTCGTCTCGATCTCACCGGACGCGAAGTCCCACCGTAACGCGCACCACTCGAGGTACGCGATCACAGCTCGCCGCTGCGCCGGCGACAGACACGCGAGCCTCGCCAGATAGCTATCGCCCCAGGTCTTGTCGAGCTGCGTCGGCGACAGGTGGAACAGGACACTATCGATGATCGTATCCGCTGCTCGTGCGTCATCGATCACCGCGAGCAGATACGCAGCCAAGTAGTACGCGAACCCCTCAGCCGTGAAGAACGACAGCCCGGCCGAGTGATACCGCAGCGACTGGACCTCATGTCCCTGCCACGTGCGCCCGCGAAAGTACGCGCCGATACCCTCGTCGTCGTACGTCGGTGCGCAGATCTTGTCGTCACCCGGAGCGACCGCGTCGTGCCACGCCGCGACGATCTGCGCGCGCACCGCGTCGCTATCTGGTGATGGCATTGGTAGATCTACTTTCCCTCTTTTGGAGTTTCCGTACGACCCCCGTAGAAACCGTGCGTGCGGCTTTCCCGCACACGGCTTGCGGGAGGGCTCTCGTTCCAGCGGTACTGGGTAGCCTCCGGATACTGGACGGTGCCTTTGAGGCGATGAAGACCGAGGTTCCAAAAGTAGTCCCGTGACCAGGTCTTCGCGATGCGTGCGTCAATGGTGCGGCCTGCACGTTTGACGTGCAGCGCGCGCAGGCGTTGATACACGTACGAGTCAATCTGGTTGAAGCTGCGGGCCGCGTTGCCGGTCCCGAAGTACACGCCCCAGCCTCGTAGGACAGGATTGAGATCCTCGATTACCTCGCAGATATCCGCGTGGCATCGCCCTCGAGGCGTCTTGTCGCGCACCTTCTGCCGTATCCGCTGCATCGAGCGATGCGATGGTTGGCGATGCAGGAAGTAACTGCGTTTCCCGTCGCGTTCCAAAATCGCTCCGCTCAATCGCTTACGGAAATGACAGCCGAGAAAGTCGAAGCCTTGTTCACCGTCGTACAGCACGACGCGCTTCGTCTTTTCCGGGTGTAGCTCGAGCCCAAGACGCGAGAGGTACTTCCTCACGTCGCGTTCAGCTTCCGTGCATTGCTGCTTCGTCTTGCACACTACGACGAGGTCATCGGCATAGCGCACCAGCGTCCCGAGATGGGAGCTGTGTCGTTTCCACAGCAAATCGAGCACGTGCAGATAGATGTTCGACAAGAGCGGTGAGATCACCCCTCCTTGCGGGACGCCGGTCGTTGTCGACCGGAGCTCGCCGTCCTCCATCACACCTGCTTCGAGCCACTGCCTGATCAGCTTCAGCATCCGCCGATCCGAGACGCGCCTCGCGACAAGCTTCATCAGCTTGCCGTGATCGATGCTGCCGAAGTAGTCGCGGATGTCGGCGTCGAGCACGTGATGATGCTGGTAGCCGAGCTTGCGCACGGTTTCCAGCGCCATCAACTGGCTCCGCTTCGGACGGTAGCCGTACGACGATGGCAGAAAATCCGCCTCGAAGATTGGCTCCAGTACGAGCTTGGCCGCCATCTGGACCACTCGGTCTCGGACCGTCGGGATGCCCAACGGTCGCTGCTTTCCATCCGCCTTCGGAATGTACCGACGCAAGGTCGCGCTCGGTCGATACTCGCCTCTTCGCAGCACGTCGCCGAGCTCTTCGAGGAAGCGCTCGACTCCGCGTTGCTCCACCTCCGCGATCGTCTGGCTATCGAGCCCAGCCGCTCCGCGGTTCCGTTTCACGCGCTTCCATGCTTCGTCGAGGACGTCACTCCTCCACATGCGATCGTACAATGCATGGAATCGACGCTCCGGTGACTGCTTGGCCGCTGCACACAGCCGCCGTTGAAGTTGTCGCACTTTGTCGACCTCCATACAGAGGTCGGGGTGGTTGGGCCTCGCGGCCATGCCCTCGCGCTTACCCTCGTCGACGACGCGCCCTCTCTCGTGGCCCTTCCCTCCGACGGCGTTATGCGGCGCCGTCCTCGTCGGTACTATGACCCCGTCGGACTTCCGCTGCGCGATGTTGCCCTTGGCACTCGGCCTATTGGCGCCACCCAGCCATGACGATGGCTGCGCAGACGGATCTCTCGTGTTCCGTAATGATCCTTGTACGCGCGCTACTCCCCCTACCCCGCGAAGGTCGACATCGAGCTCCAGTACTCCCGACGTCGATGTTGCCTTGCCCGTGAAATGAGCGGCTCGGCCCTCCGATTGTTTATCTGTCGAGGCTGCAGGCTTCACTTCATGTTGCAGCTCGCGTACTCGCTCCTCGCTGATCAGCTCGCGCTGACTCGCTCGCTTTCGATACCCGGCTTCAGCCGTCAGGATCTCTCCTTCTGCTGCGGGCCTGCTTCTCGGCGCTCTGGCGCTTACCGAGACGGGACTTGCACCCGCTGGATCATCACAGCGTGACGCCGGATTTCCGTCCGATTGCTCGGCGGGACCACCGTCGTCGTCACGACGCACCATC
>DATBAS010000208.1:0-14924 GCA_036271395.1 Kofleriaceae bacterium | reverse complement strand
CGAGGTCGGTCTCGGCATACTCGAACGACTCGACCAGCATGCGCTCGACTTCTTCATCGGAGAGCCCGTAGCTCGGCTTGACCTCGATCGATGACTCGATGCCGGTCGTGAGCTCTTTCGCCATGACTTTGAGCAGGCCGTCGGCATCGACGAGAAACGTGATCTCGACGCGGCCCATGCCCGCGATCATCGGCGGCACGCCGCGCAGCTGAAACCGCGCCAGCGATCGGCACGCCTCGGCGGTCTCGCGCTCGCCCTGCAGGATGTGGAGGTCGAACCCGGTCTGGTTATCGGCGTACGTGGTGAACGTTTGCGTCGCGCCGGTCGGGATGGTCGTGTTGCGGTGGATCAGCTTCTCGACCACGCCGCCCATCATCTCGATGCCGAGCGACAGCGGCACGACGTCGAGCAACACGACCTGTTGATCGCCGCCGGCGAGCGCGTCGGCCTGCACCGCGGCGCCAAGCGCGACGACTTGATCCGGATCGAGATCGGCGAGCGGCTGCTTGCCGAACAGCTCGCTGACGAAGTCGCGCACGACCGGCGAGCGCGTCGAGCCGCCGACGAGGATCACGCCGTCGAGCTCGGCGGCGGTCAGCTCGGCGTCTTTGAGCGCGCGCCGGCACGCTTTCGCGCAGCGATCGAGCAGCGGCTTGGCGAGGCGGCGCAGATCGTCGCGCGTGACCACCGGGCCGCCGGCGAATTTCGTCGATTCCGAGCTCGTCAGCGCCTCTTTCACGCGCCGCGCTTCGGCCACCGCGGCGGCGATCTCGCGAGGGCTGCTGGTGACCGCGAACTCGCGCGCGATCGCGCGATCGAGATCGTCGCCGCCGAGCGCGGAGTCGCCGCCGGTCGCTTTGACCTCGAACACGCCGTCGACGAGCTTCAGGATCGAGATGTCGAACGTGCCGCCGCCGAGATCGAACACGGCGTACGTGCCTTTACTCCCGCGATCGAGCCCGTACGCGACGGCGGCCGCGGTCGGCTCGGCCATGAGGCGCATCACTTCGAGGCCGGCGAGCCGGCCGGCGTCGCGCGTGGCCTGGCGCTGCGCGTCGTCGAAGTACGCGGGCACGGTGATCACGGCGCCTTCGATCGGGCCGCCGAGCGCGGCTTCGGCGCGCTGCGCGAGCGACTTGAGGATCTCGGCGGAGACCTCGATCGGCGAGACCTCGCGGCCGCTGCCGAGCTTGATGCGAATCGCGCGATCGTCGCCGACGAGCTCGTACGGTACCAACGACCGCACGCTCGCGACATCGCGGAGGCCGCGGCCGACCAAGCGCTTGACCGAAGCCAACGTATCGCGCGGCGCTTCGAGCGCGTGAGCCTGTGCCTGGCGCCCGACCAGCGGCGGTTCGGAGCCGCTGTAGTAGACGACCGAAGGCACGATCGGATCGTCGCCGAGCACGACCGGGCTCGAATCGGCGACGTGCGCGACGAGGCTATTGGTGGTGCCGAGATCGATGCCGACGACGCGCTTCTTGCACGCCTCTTTGATCGTCGATTGCCCCGGCTCTGAAATCTGCAGCAGCATTAATCCTCGTCCAGTGCGGCGTCGCATTCCTCGAGGTAGCGATCGATGTAGCGCAATCCGATTAGCACGCGCTTGGCATCGGCGAGCTGATGGTTCGCGAAAAATCCGGGCAGCTGCGCGATCGCGGTCGCGCGTTGCTCCGCCATCGCCGTGCGCAGCTCGTCGAGCTTGGTGCGGTTGCCATCGCTGCGCGCTTCGGCGAGCTCCTCGCGCGCTTCGAGCACGCGCATCACGAGCTCGGGATCGATGCGCTCGTTGTCGCCGATCGTGATGCCGCCGCGCTCGAGCAAATACTCGGCGCGGCTGATCGGCTTCTTCAGCGTCTGATAGGCGTCGTTGAGCGCGCGCGATCGCGACAGCACGGCGACGCGCTCGGCAGCCACCGCGGTCGCGTGCTTGTCGGGATGCAGCTCTTTGCTGCGCTCGAAAAACGCGGCTTCGATCACGGCGGGGTCGAGATCGAACCGCGCGGGCAGCCCGAGCAAGCCGAAGGCGTCAGAACTGGACGCTCTCTCCACAGCCGCACGACCCCTTTGCGTTGGGGTTATTGAACTTGAACCCGTGCCCCATCATGCCGCGCACGAAATCGAGCGTCATGCCGCCGAGATAAACCAGCGACTTCGGATCGACGACGATGCCGAGGTCGTGGCCTTCGGCCTTGAACTCGGTATCGGTCGGCTTGAGCTCGTCGGCCCACTCGAACACATACGTGAAGCCGGTGCAGCCGCCGCCGCGCACGCCAACGCGAATCCGTGCGCTCGGCGTGCCGCGTTTGTCGCGCTGCTTGGCGATCTCCTGCGCGGCCGCTTCGGTCACGACGATCTCTCGCTTCGCGACCGAAGGCGCTTGGGCCTGCGGTTTCACGGGAGAAGTTTGTGCAGCGGTCGACATCGCCATCACTTCGCGTGTTTCTTCTTGTAGTCGTCGATCGCCGCCTTGATCGCATCCTCGGCGAGCACCGAGCAGTGGATCTTGACCGGCGGCAGGTTGAGCTCCTCGACGATCGTCGTGTTCTTGATCTGCGCGGCCTGATCGAGCGTCATGCCCTTGATCATCTCGGTCGCGAGCGAGCTCGACGCGATCGCCGAGCCGCAACCGAACGTCTTGAACTTCGCGTCTGCGATCCGGCCATCTTTGACCTTGATCTGCAGCCGCATGACGTCACCGCACGCCGGCGCGCCGACGAGCCCGGTGCCGACATCGTCGCCTTCGTCCTTGCTGAACGTGCCGACGTTGCGTGGGTTCTCGTAGTGCTCGATGACTTTTTCTGAATACGCCATGGCTGTTGTCTTTCAGTGAGGAGTCCACTGGATCGAATTGATGTCGATGCCGTCTTGATGCATTTCCCACAGCGGCGACAGCGTGCGGAGCTTGTCGACCGCTTTGACGACGATGCCGATCACGTAATCGATTTCGTCTTCGGTGTTGAACCGGCCGATGCCGAAGCGGATCGACGAGTGTGCGAGCTCGTCGCCGGCGCCGAGTGCCTTGAGCACGTAGCTCGGCTCGAGCGACGCCGACGTACACGCCGAGCCCGACGACACCGCGATGTCCTTGAGCGCCATCAGCAGCGACTCGCCTTCGACGAACGCGAACGAGATGTTGAGGTTGCCCGGCAGCCGGCGGCCGGGCTCCATCGTGCCGTTGACGTAGACCTCGGGCAGCTTCGACGATAGCCCGCGATACAGCCGGTCGCGCAGCGCGCCCAAGCGAATCGCCTCGGCTTCCATCTCGTCCTTCGCGATCGCCGCGGCTTTACCGAAGCCGACGATCAGCGGCACGGCGAGCGTGCCCGAGCGCATACCACGCTCGTGGCCGCCGCCGTCGACGAGCGGATCGATGCGGACGCGCGGCTTGCGGCGCACCCACAGCGCGCCGACGCCTTTCGGGCCGTAGATCTTGTGCGCGGTGACCGAAACCAAGTCGGCCTTCGCCGCGTTGACGTCGAACGGCACCTTGCCGGCGCCTTGCGCGGCGTCGATGTGAAACAGCGTCTTGGGGTTCTTCGCTTTGATCGCGGCACCGATCGCGTTGGCGTCTTGCACCACGCCGATCTCGTTGTTCGCGAGCATCACGCTGACGAGCAGCGTCTTGTCGGTCATCGCGTCGGTGACCATCTGCGGCGTGACGATGCCGTCGGGCTGTGGCTTGAGATACGTGACCTCGTAGCCCTCGCGCTGCAGCCGCTTGCAGGTGTCGAGCACGCACTTGTGCTCGGTCTCGACGGTGACGATGTGATTGCCCTGCTTCTTGTAGAAGCTCGCGGCACCCTTGATCGCGAGGTTGTTCGACTCGGTGGCGCCCGACGTCCACACGATCTCTTTGCCGTCGCCGCCGATCAGCGCGGCGACTTGCGTGCGCGCCTGTTCGACCGCGGCTTCGGCCTTCCAGCCGAATACGTGGTTGCGGCTCGCGGCGTTGCCGTACTGCTCGGTGAAGAACGGGATCATCGTCTCGAGGACGCGCGGGTCGACCTGCGTCGTCGAGTGGTTGTCCATGAAGATGGGGAGCTTCAACGTCGACATCTAGTTGTTTCCTTCGCGCGACAGCACTTTGACCGGTACGTCGTACTCGGTCTCGAGCTTTCGCGACGTCAGCCCGGCGAACAGCGGTGGTGCTTCGCCGATGTGGTGGCCCTGGTGATCGCATGCGCTGCATTCACGCGGCGTCAGCTCGGTCGAGCACGGCCGGCACGAGTCGAGGTACTCGAGCGCCTCGCTCAGATCGTTCTCGATGACTTGGAGCTGCGTGATCTGGTCGTGAATCTGCCGGAGCTTGTCTTGAAACATCGCGTGCACGCGCGCGCTCGCTTCCGGAGCCGATCGCGCGCCCTGGAAGTCCTTCACGAAGCCTTGGATCTCGGCGAGCGTGAAGCCGATCGCCTGCAGCTTGACGATCCAATGGATGCGATCGACGGCTTCGGGACCGTAGAGCCGAAATCCGCCTTCCGAGCGCGTGCGTGGTTCGAGCAGGCCGAGCTCCTCGTAGAGGTGCATCGCGCGGACGGTCTTACCGACCGCCTTTGCGAGCTCGCCAACGCGCATCATCTTGGAATCGTCGGTCATACTTATACCCTTACGTGAACGTAAGGTTGTCTGTAACTGACCGGACTATGGTCGCCTCGACCGTACGTGTCAAGCCGAACCTCACCTTTACGTAAGCTATAGTCGCTCCGTGCGGATCGCCTTAGTTTTGTGCGGGTTGTGCGCGATCGCGTCGGCGGGCCCGGTGATGGGAACGGTGGTGTCCGGCGGCATCACCGTCACGCTGCCGGCCCACTGGGTCGTTCGGGCCGATGCGACTGCCGGACAGGTCGTCGCGCGCGAAGATCCGAAACGCAAGGACGCGGCCGTGATGACGGTCGCGATCACGCAGGCGACCGAGGCCGCACGACCCGACGCGCTGGTCCAAGCGCTGCTCGCGCTCGCGAAGGACGTCAAGATCATCGGCCGCGAGGTCGTGCCCAACACGAACGGCCTCGCGGTCGCGGCCGAAGGCACGATCGACGGCATGCACGCCAAGCTCGGCGCGATCGCGATCGTCGCCGGCGGCAAGGCCGCGGTCGGCTTGCTCGCCGCGAAGCCCGACGAATTCGATCAGCTCGGCGGCGTGCCGATGTTGCTCGCATCGCTGCAGAGCCTGCACGTGGCGACCCAGTTCGAGACCGGCAACGAAGATCAGTTCGGCCGCGCCGAGAAGCGCTACGACCAACCCGATCTCGATCCCGACCGCGCGGCGGTCTCGCGCGAGCAGTTGCGGCACGCGTGGATTCACTCGGAGCTCCAGCTCGGCGTGTCGCGCCGTGATCCGAACAGCTCGAACCTGGTCCAGACCGACGGCGGCGGCGACTCGGAGACGTACACGTTCGGCAGCGACGGCGCGTATCGGTTGCAGACGCTCAAGCGACTCGCGTTCCATGGCTGCAACAGCGCGCAGATCGGCGTCGAGACCGGCGCGTACAGCAACGACGGCAAGACGCTCGTGCTCGCCCCGAAATCGTCGACGCAGACGACGACCATGTGCGGCGGCAAATCGCAGGTCGAGCATGCCAAGCTCGTACCCGCGCAACGGCACTATCAGATCGGCATGGCGAGCGACGGCCGGCTGATCTTCGTCGGGCCGAGCTGCGCGACCGTGTCGATCCCGCCGTGCAGCGATCACGCGCGCTGGGAGATGACGGTCACGAAGTGATCAGTTCGCGGTCGACGATGCCTCGAACGACCGAATCACGGTGACCTTGATCTGGCCGGGGAACGTCAGCTCGTCGGCGATCTGCTCGGCGATGTCGGTCGACAACTCGACGACTTTGAGATCGTCGACGTCGGTCTCGCGCACGTAGACGCGGAGCTCGCGGCCGCCGTGCACCGCGTGCGCATCGGTGACGCCGCGGCGCGACAGCCCGATGCGCTCGAGATCTTCGACCTTGGTCGAGAAGCCTTCGGTCTGCTCGCGCCGCGCGCCGGGCCGCGCGCCGCTCATCGCATCGGACGCCGCGACGAGATACGCGTACACCGAGTTGCACGGCTCGTCGGCGTGATGCGCGCCGATCGCGTTCGCGACGACCTCGGCCTCGCCGAGCCGGCGCGCGATCTCCGCGCCGATCACCGCGTGGCTGCCTTCGATCTTGTGGGTGAGCGCCTTGCCGATGTCGTGCATCAGCGTCGCGCGGCGGGCGAGCCGCTCGTCGAGCCCGAGCTCGGCGGCCATCATGCCGGCCAAGAAGCTCGCCTCGACCGCGTGGAGCCACTGGTTTTGCGTGTAGCTCGTGCGGAAGTTGAGCGCGCCGACGAGCTCGACGATCTCGGGATGCGCCTTCTGGATGCCGAGCGCCTGAAACGCTTTCTTGCCGAGCGCGCGGATCTCCTGATCGAGATGTTCGCGCTGCCTGGTCGCCCACGCGTCCGGGTCTTTGCGCGCGTCGTCGATGATCTCCGGCTTCTTGACGAACTTCGCGAGCGAGCGGCGCACGACCTCGCGGCCGACGCCGTCGAGCCCTTCGAGCCGGATCGCGTCCTTGTCGTCGTTGACGTGGAGCTGCACGCCGGCGACGCGCTCGAGTGCGCCGTGGATCGCCGCGTTGTTGTCGAGCACGAGCGAGACGATGTCGGAGCCGACGCGCAGGTTCGACACGTTGCGCTCGGTGAGGAAATGCATCGAGCAGCGCGCCGCGGCGATTTCCATCACGCGCTTGGCGTCGCGATCGACGCTCGGATCGGCCGCGTTTTGCTCCGAGTTGCGCACGAGCGCGGCGGCTTTGGCACGCGCATCGTCGAGCCAGCTCTGCGACATCTGGCGGATCAGCTCGGGGACGTCGACGCCGGCGCGACCGGCGAGCTCGCCGCGCAGCGCGTCGCGCTTGCGCTTGGCGTCATGATCGAGCCCGTTCGCGCGATCGCGACGCGAGTTGAGATCTTTGTAGACTCCGTCGAGCTCGGCCGCGCGCCCATCGAGCTCGGCGAGCTCGCGATCGAGCTCGGCGTCGCGCTCGGTGATGCGATCTTCGCGCGCTTGCACGCGCGCTTCGTGGGCGGCCATCGCATCGTCGTCGGCGGCTCTCGCCTCGAGCACTTCGCTGCGCGCCGCGGTCTCGATCGCCTGGCGCGCCGCGGCCGCTTCGATCGCGCCGGTTTTGGTCAGCGCGACCGCTTCGAGCTTGGCCTCGTCGACCGCGCGGCGCGTCGAGCGTTCGGCATCGACGCGCGCCGCCCTCGCCGCGATCACGGCCGTGGCGAACAGCGCGACGAGCCCGGCAACGATCGCGACGATCATGACGACCGCAGCATACTACGGCGCTTCGAGATCGTCCGGCCGATGCACGCGCGGGCGATGGGCCGTCTGCGCGGGGGGCAAACGCTGCATCGGCACATCGACCACGGCATCGCCGGTGACGATGAACTGCTTGGTCGCCTTGCGATAGCCCGCCAAGCGCAGCTCGTAGGTCAGCGCGGTCGTCGCGATCGGCAGCGCCAGCTTTGCCGGCGTCTTGCCGAGTGACTGCGCATCGGGTCCGAAGATCTCCGCGCCGGGTGGCGAGCTGTCGATCTCGATCAACGCGGTTGGCGGTGCGACCGCGGCCGAGCCGATCGGCGTCACGGACGTCTGCTGCGGCGGCGGTGGCTTCGGTTGCGGTTGCGGCGGCGGTTGCACCGGCGGCGGCTTCACGACGACCGGCACGGCGGCGTCGGGCTCGACCGCCGCGACGGCGTTGTTGTGCTTGAACCGCGCGACCGCGATGCCGCCGCCGATCAGGCCGAGCAGCGCCGCGATCAGGAGCACGATCGGCCACACGCGCTGCGGCGGCCTCGACGAGTAGCCGAGCGGCGTCGCGATCTGCATCGTGTGCGTCGACAAGCCCTGCGGCGCGGGCATCGATAAATCCGGACCGAGCGCGATCGTCTTCTTCGAAGGCGCGAGCGGAATCGGCGCCGGCGCGCCGCCGAAGATCGTCGCGGCGGACGCGTTGCCCATCGCCGGCGGAGCGAGCAGCGGTAGCTCGTTGGCCATGCCGATGCGCGTCGCCGCTTGCGCCTGCTGGTGCTGCGCGGCGTACGCCATGATCGTCTTGGCATCGACCGGCGCTTCGCCCGGCGCCATCGACCGCGTCGGCGCGATCGGCGGCGACTGCGTGAGGTACCGATCGGGCTCGAGCAGCGCCTCGCGCAGCACGAGCATCGTCGGGAACCGCGCGTCGGGCTGCTTCGCGAGGCATCGCAGCACGATCTGCTCGACGCTCGACGGGATGTTCGCGTTGATCGCGCGCAGCGGCGGCGGCAGCTGCGTCACTTGCTTGACCAGCACCTCGCCCATCGTCTCGCCGTCGAACGGCAGCACGCCGGTGAGCATCTGGAACAGCAAGATGCCGAGCGCGTAGATGTCGGTCCGATGATCGACGTTGGGCCGGCTCTCGCACGACTCGGGCGACATGTACTGCGGGGTGCCGAGCAGCACGCCCGCCGCGGTCTTCACCGCCGATTGCCCGCCGGCGAACATCTTCGCCAAGCCGAAGTCGAGCAGCTTGACGAAGTCGGAATCGCCGAGCCGCGTCGTCAGCATCACGTTGTCGGGCTTGAGATCGCGGTGGATGATGCCGGCGGCGTGCGCGGCGGCGAGTGCGCTGGCGATCTGCGCGCCGACGTGGAGCGCACGCATGATCGCGAGCGCGCGCTCGTGATGGATCACCGAGGCCAACGTACGGCCCTCGAGGAACTCCATGATGTAGAAGTGATCGCCTTCGGGCGTGATCCCGAAGTCGTGGATCTCGACGATGTGCTCGTTGCCGATCTTGTTGACGGCCTTCGCCTCTTGAAAGAACCGCTGCACGACCTCGCGGTTCGACGCGAGCTCGCGATGGATGACCTTGAGCGCGACGCGCTTGCCGATCAGCGGGTGCTCGGCGAGATACACGGCACCCATGCCGCCGGTCCCGATCTTGTTCAGGATGCGGTAGTTCCCGATCGATTGGCCGGCGGCGATCAATCCCGCCTCGAGTATCGCACGGCTACCGCGCGCTGCAGAATTGGTCGTAGTCGACGAGTTGGATCGCCGGCCGATCGACACCGTCGCCGCACGTCGGGCATGTCGGATCGCGGCGCAGCTTCATCTCGCGAAACCGCGCCTTGAGCGCATCATAGACAAGCAGCCGGCCTGCCAGCGTTTCACCGATGCCGAGCAGCAGCTTGATCGCCTCGGTCGCCTGCAGCGCACCCATCGTCCCCGGCAGCACGCCGAGCACGCCGCCTTCGGCGCACGACGGCGCGTCCTCGGGCGGCGGCGGCTGTGGATACAAGCAGCGGTAGCAGGGCCCGCCGGTCGCCGAGAACACGGTCAACTGGCCTTCGAAGCGAAAGATCGACGCGTGGACGACGGGCTTGCCGAGGCGTAACGCGACATCGTTGACCAGGTAGCGCGTCGCGAAGTTGTCCGCGCCGTCGACGATGACATCGTACGGCGCCAGCAGCTCGAGCGCGTTCTGCGAGCTCAAGCGCACGCGGTGCTTTTCGACGCGAACGTCGGGGTTGAGATTCTTGAGTGTCCGCTCGGCGCTGTCGACCTTGGCGATGCCGAGCCGATCGGTGCCGTGCAGGATCTGGCGCTGCAGGTTCGAGACGTCGACCGTGTCGTCGTCGATCATGCCGAGCGTGCCGACGCCGGCGGCCGCGAGATACATCGACGACGGCGAGCCCAGCCCGCCCGCGCCGATGCAGACGACTTTCGACGCGAGCAGCTTGGTTTGCCCGGCGAGCCCGACCTCGGGAAGCAGCACGTGTCGCGAGTACCGGACGTCTTGGTCGGCGCGCAGCGTCTTCGGCGTCTCCCACGGCTGGCCGGCCTTTTTCCAGCCCGAGAATCCGCCGGCGAGCGAGCGCACGTTGGTGTAGCCGAGCTCGGCCAAGCTGCGCTGCGCGAACAAGCTGCGATTGCCGCTCGCGCAGTACACGACGACCGGCGCAGCGCGATCGCCGACGAGCTTTTCGACTTTGGCCTCGAGAAAGCCGCGCGGAATCCACTGCGCACCGGCGATCGCGCCGGCCGCATGCTCGTCGGGCTCGCGACAGTCGATCAAGATGACGCGCTGCGCCTCGGCAACGAGCCCGTCGACGCTGATTTCGGGCGTGCGCGCGCGAAGGTCGCGCAAGATCTCGTCGTAGACCGGCATCGACGCGTTGTACCATCGAATGAGTTGCCGTAACCCTCACGTGAGGGTAAGGTCGCGTCGATGTCCGAGCTTGCTTCCGCTATCAGTGTTCCTGAAATGGCTCCCGGCCCCGAGTCGATGTTGCTGATCACGTCCGGCGCCGCCGCGAAGGTCAACGAGATCCGCGACGCCGAAGGGATCGAAGGCAACATGGCGCTGCGCCTCCGCGTCGTCGGCGGCGGCTGCGCCGGGTTCTCGTACGACCTCTACTTCGACGAGCCCGCCGAGATCGATCGTCAGTTCGAGACCGCCGGCGTGCGCTGCGTCGTCGACGAGATGAGCTTGATGTACCTCGTCGGGACCGAGATCGATTACGTCGAGGGCCTGCAGGGCGCCGGCTTCAAGTTCAATAATCCGAACGTGAAGTCCACCTGCGGCTGCGGCTCGTCGTTCTCCGTCTGACTTCGCCCTGCGCGCTCGGCATTCGCCTCAGTTGCCGTGAACTCGATCGTCCAGATTCTCGAGCGCGAGCTCGGCGCCGACGCGATCGTCGGCCCAGCGCACGATCGCTTCGACGACTACGGCCGCGACGAGAGCCCGCTGCCGGAGTTTCATCCGCCCGAGTGCGCGGTCTTGTGCGAGAGCGCGGATCACGTCTCGGCCGTGTTGCGGATCTGCGCCGAGCGCGATGTTCCGGTCACGCCGCGCGGTGCGGGCTCCGGCATGGTCGGCGGTGCGCTGCCGATCAAAGGCGGCGTCGTGCTGTCGACCGAGAAGATGCAGCGCATCAAGGAGATCGATGCCGCCGATCTCGTCGCGGTCGTCGAGCCCGGCGTCGTGACCGGCCGGCTGCAAGAAGCCGTCGAAGCGCAGGGCTTGTTCTATCCGCCCGATCCGGCGTCGCTCGATTTCTGCTCGATCGGCGGCAACGCGGCGACCAACGCCGGCGGTCCACGCGCGTTCAAGTACGGCGTCACGCGCGAATACATCTTGGGCCTCGAGGTCGGCCTGATGGGCGGCGAGCTGTTGCGTTGCGGCCGCCGCACCGCCAAGGGCGTGACCGGCTACGATCTCGTCGCCGGCTTCGTCGGCAGCGAAGGCACGTTCGGCGTGATCACCGAGCTCGCGATCAAGCTCGTGCCGAAGCCGCCCGCGGCGGCGACCGTGCTCGGCGTGTTCGCCGACGTCGCGACCGCCGGTGCCGCGATCGAAGGCTTGCTCAAGCACGGGCTGCGGCCGCGCGCGCTCGAGATCGCCGATCGCGCATCGATCGATCATATCCGCGCGAAGAGCCGCTATCGGTTTCCGGCGAACGCCGGCGCGATCGTGTTGCTCGAGGTCGACGGCGATCCCGACACGATGCAGCTGCAGATGGAGAAGATCGGCACGGCATGCGACGAGCTCGGCGCGATCGACGTGCTCGGCGCGACCGAAGCGAGCGAGCGCGCGAAAGTCTGGGAAGCTCGCCGGCTGATCTCGCCCGCGCTGAAAGCCGGCTATCGCATCAAGGTCAACGAAGACATCTGCGTGCCGCGCGGCCGCATCGTCCAGATGTTCGATCGGCTCGATCGCGTGCGCGCCGAGACCGGCATCGAGATCGTCGTGTTCGGCCACGCCGGCGATGGCAACCTGCACGTCAACTTGATGTCGAACGACGACCCGATGGATCCCGCAGTGCGCGCGCGGATGTGGGCCGGCGCGAAGCAGGTCTTCGCGCATGCGATCGAGCTCGGCGGGACGTTATCCGGCGAGCATGGCATCGGGCTGACCAAGCGCGACTACGTGCCGATGGAGCAGAGCGCGCGGCTCGTCGAGTGGCAGCGCAAGTGGAAGGCGATGTGGGATCCGAAAGATCTACTCAATCCCGGCAAGAAGCTGCCGGAGCGAACGCGCGCGTGTAGCGAGTGACCATGCACGCGGGGCTCGTCCGCGCGATCCGGCTCGAGCGCGACCGGGTGCCGAGCTTCACCGCGTATCCGTTTTCGATCCCGGCGATCGCAGCGCTGGGCGAGCTCGCGCTCGATCCGCACGTCACGTTCTTCGTCGGCGAGAATGGCTCCGGCAAGTCGACGCTCGTCGAGGCGTTCGCGGTCGCCTGCGGATTCAACGCCGAGGGCGGGACGAAGAACTTCGCGTTCTCGAGCCGCGCGTCCGAGTCGGAGCTGCATCGCTACCTCCGCATCGTGCGCAACGCGCGCCGCATGAAAGACGGCTTCTTCCTGCGCGCCGAGAGCCTGTTCAACGTCGCGAGCGAGATCGATCGACTCGGCGTTGGTCACAGCTACGGCGATCGGTCGTTGCACGAGCAATCGCATGGCGAGTCATTCTTGGCGCTCGTCCTGAACCGCTTCGGCGGCGACAGCTTGTTCGTGCTCGACGAGCCCGAAGCCGCGCTCTCGCCGATGCGCCAGCTCGCATTGCTCGCCGCGATGAAACGGCTCGTCGACGACGGCTCGCAGCTCGTGATCGCGACGCACTCGCCGATCCTGCTCGCGTATCCCGGTGCGACGATCTACGCGCTCGACGGCGGGCTCGCGCCGATCGCCTACGACGACATCGAGCACGTGCGAACGACGCGCGATTTCTTGAACCATCCGGCGGTGTTCTTGGCGCGGTTGTTCGACGCGGAATAGCCAAGCGACTATCCTCGCAGCGTGGCTCGCCTGACCTGGATCGTGATCGCAGCATGCTTCGCGATCGGCACCGCCGGCGCGGATCCGACGCGCGAGGAGCTCGCGCGCGGCGCATCCGAGCTCGCGACGAGCTGCGGCAAAGGCGACGCGCTCGCGTGCGAAGCGCTCGCGTCGCTCTACAACGTCGGCGCGGGCGTCGCGAAAGATCAAACCAGAGCGGTCGCGCTCTACGACCGCGCATGCACGGCGCGGATCGCATCGGCGTGCCGCGCCGAGGGCTTGATGATCTCGATCGGCGACGGTGCGCCGCAAGATGCTGCGAAGGCGGCGCCGCTGTTCGACAAGGCATGCACGGCGAACGACGCGCAGGCGTGCGAGATGCTCGGCCTGTTGTATCGCAACGGCCACGGCGTCGCACAGGATCGCGTGAAGGCGGCCACGCTGTACGCGAAGTCGTGTGCGGGCGGCTCGGCGGAGGGCTGCTCCTCGCTCGGCTCGGTGTACCTCAGCGGAGAAGGCGTCGCCAAAGATGTCGCCAAGGGCGTCGCGTTCTTGGATCGGGCGTGCGCGGGCGGCGCGAAGATGCCGTGCGGCATGCTCGGCATCACCTATCTCGTCGGCAAAGATGTCGCGCGCGATCGCCCGCGCGCCGACACGTATTTTCAGCGCGGCTGCACGCTCGAAGACGGTTACTCGTGCCACGCGCTCGCCCGCGAGTATCAACACGGTGCCGGCAGCGCCGCCGATGCGAGCCAAGCCGGCGCGCTCGAAGCCAAGGCGTGCAAGCTCGGTTACGCGAAGGCATGCGGGACGCCGTAGAGATCGCGGCCGAGCTCGACGCGTCGGCACTCGCTTCGCGCGTCGGCGCCGACGCGGTTTGCAGCTGGCTATCACCGCTTGCGCTTAGAGCCTGCATGCTCGCGGACACCCGATTTTGCGCGGCGGCGCTCGAGCTGTTGCGCGCCCCCGAGTCGGCGGGCGCGCGACAAGTCGCGGCCGCGTTCCCCGAAGCCGTCGCGCTCGCGTATCCGGCGCCGCCGCAGCTCGAGCACGACGCGCCGGCCGGCGATGGTCGGCCGCTGCTCGATCACATCGCGACGCGGCTGTTCGGCAACAAGCTCGCCGGGCTCGAGCACGGCAACCGCGACGCGTGGCGCGGGTTGTCGCGCGACGCGTTCGATGCCCTCGCCGCGACCTGGGTGCGCGTGCGCGATGCCGGGCTCGGCCCTACCCTGCGCGCCGCCGCGATCCACCTCGACGTCGCGAAGACCGCCGATCCGAGCCTGCGCGCGCGGTGGACCGCGAGCGGCGTGCAGCTCGACGTGCACAACGAAGCGGCCGCCGCGATCCTGCACGCGCGCAGCCGTGAATGGCAGCTCGATGCGGATCATGCGGCCCTCGCGCTCGCGTGGATCGGCGCACACGGGCTCGCCGGCCAGCACGTGCGCGGCGAAGGTCCGCTCGCGATGTTCGGACCGTTGCTCGCGGCGCTGCGCGAAACGGCGATCGACACGGCGATCGCGCTCGACGGGCTTCACGTGCTCGACGCGTGCGATACGGCCGCCGTGCGCGAAGGGCTCGTCGACGATGTGCTCTACGCCAAGCTCGCCGGCGTGCGCGATCAGCTCGCGCGCGGCGCGATCGCGGCACCGCCGATCGATCGCGCGAGCCTCGCGCTGCGGCTACGCGCGCTGCGCGGCAACCGCGACGATGCCTCCGCCGATGCGGCCGTCGCCGCGCTCGGCGACATCGAGCTCGCCGCGCTCGCCGCACCGCTCGCGACGTGTCAGCTGTGGTACTGCGAGGCCGCGACCGGCAAGCTCTCGGCGAGCGCGCAGCTCGGCGTGCTCGCGGCATCCGTCGGCGCCGCGCGCGCGATCGGCATCGACATCGCGCAGCCGTGGCACGCGCAACTTCGTCCGCTCGCCGGACGTCTCGCCGGCGATGACGCCGAGACCCGCTATCGGCTGCGCCTGATCGAAGCCGCGCTCGCGCAGCGTTCGATCCGCGAGCTGATCTCCGGCGCGCAGATCGGCCCGCTCGGCGCGCTGTCGGCGAAGCTCGCGAGCAACTCGCACGACGATGCGATCGTGCTCGACTACGTCGATTCCGCCGAGAGCAA
>DATBAS010000207.1:0-40540 GCA_036271395.1 Kofleriaceae bacterium | reverse complement strand
GTCGGCCGGCGAGACGGTCATCGCCAGGTTCACGGTCAATGCGTCCGGGGTCATCCAAGCGTAGACATCGCCGATGTCCGCCATCGGATTTCCCTTGGCCGCCGGACTATCTAAGTGGTCGGCCGCGTGGCTGGACCGGGTCATTACCAAGACCCCCGCGGCGAGCCCAACGCCAGCGCCAAGAAATGCGAGTTTCTTCAAAAGTCCCCCTTTGCGAGACGCACTACTGTACCCGCGAAGCCGACACCCGCGCAATTTGCAGCGCGATTTCACGAGGCTGACAACCCCATCGCTTGCACCGCGGCTGTGATAACCTCGACCACGCGTGGGGTGGATGACGTTTCCACCTGTCGCACAGAAGCAATCCGTCGCAGTTCGCTGATCTCAGGAGACCTGGCCGTGGGAACGAAGCTCTACGTGGGCAATCTCAGTTACAACACCAACGAAGCGTCACTCCGCGAAGCTTTTGGAGCAAACGGTCGAGAGGTCGCCAGCGTGGCGATCATCATGGATCGAGAGACCGGTCGCTCACGTGGCTTCGCGTTCGTCGAGATGGCGACGCCCGAAGCGGCGCAGCAAGCGATGCAAGAGCTCGACGGCCAAGATCTCGACGGACGCACGTTGAGGATCAACGAGGCCCGCGAACGCGAGGCTCGTGGACCCGGCGGTCCGGGCGGCGGTGGCCGTTCGTTCGGCGGTCCACGCCCCGGCGGTCCGGGCGGCGGTGGTGGCTTTACTGGCGGCGGTGGTGGCGGCGGCGGCTATGCCGGTGGCGGCGGTGGCGGCGGCGGTCCTCCACGTCCCGCCGGTAGCAACTTCGGTCCCGATCGCCGACCCGGTGGCGGGATTGGTCCCGGCAACAAGCGGGGCGGACGGCCCGGAGATCGCGACCGCGATGGCAATCGCGGTGGCGGCTACGACGACAAGAAGAAGCGCCGTAACGACGACGGCGGCGACGGCTGGTAGCGGTAGCCTTCGGGCGTGAATGCGCCTGATTGGATCGCGCCGTTGTTTCCCGACGGCGCACGCGACCGCATGATCGAAACGCGCGGCGAGCGCATGGCCGTGCTCGAGTGGGGAGTCCCTAAAGGGAAGTCCATCGTGTTCGTCCACGGCAATCCCACGTGGGCGTTTCTGTGGCGGCGCGTGATCGCCGAGCTGCGTGCTGGCGATCCGGAGCTTCACCTCGTCGCGCCGGATCTGGTCGGCTTGGGACGCTCGAGCAAGCCGGCCGCGAGCGCGCACACGCTCGTGCACCACGGCGAATGGCTCGGCGAGCTGATCGACGCGGTGGCGCCAGGACCCGTCGTGCTCGTCGTGCAGGATTGGGGCGGCGCGATCGGGCTCTCGGCGATGGCGCACGGACGCCGCGATCGCCTGCGCGGCATCGTGCTCGGCAATACGGCCGTCGGTCCGCCCGCGAAGGGATTCAAGTCGACGCTGTTCCATCGCATGGCGCGCTGGCCGATCGCGAGCACGCTGCTGTTCGAGCGGCTCGGCTTTCCGCTCGGCGTGATGCACATGACGCAAGGCGATCGCTCGAGCATTCGCGGCGAGGTCGCGCGCGCGTATCGCTGGCCGCTGGCGCATCGCCGCGATCGTGCAGCGCCGCTCGCGCTCGCCAGGATGGTGCCCGATTCGCACGATCGCCATCCGTCGGTGCCGGAGCTGGAGATCACCGACGCGCTGTTTCGCGAAGCGAAGGTCCCGGTGTCGTTGGTCTGGGGCATGAAAGATCCGATCTTGGGCCGCGTCGTCAATCACCTCGCGCGGATCCGACCCGATGCAAAGGTCACCAAGACCTCCGCCGGGCATTTCCTGCAAGAAGAAGTGCCCGGCGAGCTCGCGGCCGCCGTGCGTGACGTCGTCGCGCGCGCCGACTGGTCATGACCGCCGCGGCGAAGACGAAGTTCGAGGTCACGGCCGAAGACGCCGGGCTGCGCCTCGATCAGATCATTCCGCGGCACGTCGGCGGCCTATCGCGGCGCAAGGCGCGTGCGGTGATCGATCTCGGCGGCGTGTTCGTCGATCGCGCGCGCGTGAAGGTCGCCGGCCGCCAGCTGCGAGCCGGCCAGATCGTCGAGGTCGTGATCGGCGGCGCGCTGGATCATGCGTCGACACCGAAGCTCGAGCCGGCGATCGTGTTCGTCGACGAGCACATCATCGTCGCCGACAAGCCGGCGGGGCTGGTCACCGCGCCAACGCCCGAGAGCGATCGCGGCGATCTCTTGGACCAGCTAAAACGCCGATTTGGAGAAGTCTATCTGGTCCATCGCTTGGACCAGCCGACGAGCGGCTTGCTCGTGTTCGCGCGTACGCGCGATGCCAACAAGCGGCTCGGCGATGCATTCAAGACCCACGACATCGAGCGCGAGTACCGCGCGATCGTCGTCGGCGACGTCGCGCAAGACCGATTCACGGTCGACAAGCCGATCGACGGCAAACGCGCCGTCACCCACATCGCCGTGATCGAGCGGCGCGGCACGTCGACGGTGGTCGCGGCGCGGCTCGAGACCGGCCGCACGCATCAGATCCGGATCCATCTCGCGGGCATCGGCCATCCGGTGCTCGGCGATCGCCAGCACGGCGGCGAGCTCGAGCGCCACTTCGAGCCACGGCCGTCGCGGCTGATGTTGCACGCGCGCGTGCTCGGCTTCGTGCACCCGCACACCAAGCAACCCGTGCGCTTCGAAGCTAACGCGCCCGAAACGTCCACGCCTTGACGACGTGAGCGCGCGCCGCGAGCTTTTCGAAGATCGCGACGACCGATGGATGGGCAGCGAGCGCGTGCCACGCGTCTTGGGAGGCGGCCGTGATCGTGATCGCGAGATCCCAGCGCGCGGCCGAATCATCGGCGGGCGTGCCGACGATCGCATCGGCGCCGGCTTCGGCGAGCTCGGCGCGCAGCTCGTCGGCGAGCGCTTCGCGATCGTCGTGCTCGTCGTGCTCGTCGTGCGCCTCGAGCTTCACGAAGCAGAATCGCTGGATCACGGTGCGAGCCGATCGAGCAGCCACGTCGGCGCGACCTTCGCGGCTGCTTCCGCGTGCTCCCAGCTCGAGATGCCGCCGCCCGCGAGCAAGCACGCCGCGATGCCGGCCGCCCGCGCGCCCGCGACATCGGTCTCGAGCTGATCGCCGATCATCACGAGCTGCTGCGGCGCGATCGCGAGCCGGCGTGCCGCCTCGGCGAACAAGTGCGGCTCGGGCTTGCCGAGATGGACGAAGCGCAACTCGTGCGCGGGAAATCGCCGGGCGAGCGCCGCTTCGATCAAGAGCGCGATCGAGCCGGCCGTGAACCCGAGCTCGGCGTGGCCTTTCGGATAGATCAGATCCGGGTTCGGCAGGATCAGCGCGGGGCGGGATCCGGCTTCGACCGCGCGCACCACCGCGGACAGCGCGAGCTCGCAGCCGCGCAGGAACTCGAAGCCGTCGTCGTCGCAGACCGCGAGCGCGTCGATCGCCATGCCGGGCTCGAGCGGCACCGGCACGCCGCCGCCTTCGCGCACGTACGCGAGCGAATCGGCGGTGCCGAGCACGCACACGCGCGCGCCGGCGAGCCCGTTGCCGCGCAGATATCCCGGCAACAGGCTGCCCGAGGTCACGAACCGCTCGGGCGCGATCGCGATGCCGTGATTGGCGAAGCGCGCGGTGTACGTCGCCGCCGAGCGCGACGCGTCGTTCGTCACGATCGCGTACGGCAACTCGCGCCGTGCGAGCTCGGCGATCAGCTCGGCGGCGCCGGGCAACGGACCACGCGCGTCGAGCAGTACGCCATAGACGTCGAGCAGCACGCCGGCATAGCGGTCGAGCAGCGCGCGCATGACGGTCGAGGTCGGTGTCACAACGAGGTGCTATATCCCACGAATGCGCCCGTACCTCGACCTGCTTCGCCACGTGCTCGAGCACGGCGAGCGCCGCGGCGATCGAACGGGCACCGGCACGTTGTCGGTGTTCGGCGCGCAAACGCGCTACGACTTGCGCGACGGCTTCCCGCTGGTCACCACCAAGAAGGTGTTGTTCCCCGCGGTCGTGCGCGAATTACTCTGGTTCTTGCGCGGCTCGACGAACATCAACGATGACCTCACGCAGCACACGCCGATCTGGGACGCGTGGGCCGATCCCGAAGGCGAGCTCGGCCCGATCTACGGTGCGCAATGGCGCAGCTGGGGCGGCCGCGGGACGAAGAAGGAGCGCGACGAGGATCCCTCGGCGCGCGGGATCGACCAGATCAGCGGAGTGATCGATCAGATCAAGCGCGACCCCACGTCGCGCCGGCTGATCGTCAGCGCGTGGAACGTCGAAGATCTACCGAAGATGAAGCTGCCGCCGTGTCACGCGCTGTTCCAGTTCTACGTCAACGCCGGCTTCCTCGATTGCCAGCTGTATCAGCGCTCGGCGGACCTCGCGCTCGGCATCCCGTTCAACATCGCGAGCTACGCGCTGCTGATGTCGATGATCGCGCAGGAGTGCAAGCTCGTGCCGCGACACTTCATCCACACGCTCGGCGACGCGCACATCTATCTCAATCACGTCGAGGGCGTGAAGATCCAGCTCGCGCGCGAGCCGTTCCCGCTGCCGAAGCTCGTGCTCGCCGACAAACCCACGCTCGCGCTGACGTTCGACGACATCACGCTCGAGGGCTACCAGCACCACGCGTTCATCAAGTTTCCGGTCGCCGTTTGAGTCGGACGATCGTGTAGCGCACGGCGTTGTCTTCGAGCGTGGCCTCGCCGTCCCACGCGTCGCGCTCGAAGCGTTCGTCGAGGTTCGGAACGACGACGTCGCACGCGAAGTGGCCTTCGATGCGCGTCAGATAGATCCAGCGCAGCGCGGCGTGCGCGAACGCGATCCGGAACAGCTCGGCGCCGCCGATGACGAACGTCGCCTCGCACGCCTTCGCGGCCTCGAGCGCCGCATCGAGCGAGGCGGCGACGATCACGCCGTCGGGCATCGCGGGCTGGTGGCGCGTCACGATGATGTTGAGCCGTTTCGGCAGCGGCTGGCCGGCGACCTCGCTCGAGTCCCACGTTCGGCGGCCCATGATCACGGCGGACGGCACGAGGCTCGTCACGCGCTTGAAGTGCGCGAGGTCGCCTTTGAGCTTCGGCCACGGCAACCCGTTGGTCTTGCCGATGCCCCAATCGAGATCGGCGGCGAGGACGCAGTCGAACACGCGAGCAGGCTATCAGTTCAGCAGCGCTTCGTCGTGCGTGGTCGCGGCCGCTTCTTTGGGCTCGACCGGCTTCGGCGCTTCCGGTTGCTGCGCCAGTCGCTTCGCGTTCTTCTCCATCACGAACTGCATCACGTACGGGAAGCCGACTTGGATGCCGTTGAGCTTCGGCGCCAGCTGCGCCTGCAGGCCGAACATGATGACGGACGCGCGCTCGACGTAAAACCAGCCTTCCGGATACGCGATCGATCGCATCAGCTCGCGCAGCTCTTCGCGCTTGATGTCGGGATCGGAGAGTTGCTCGGCGACCTTCGGATCGATCCGGCTGAAGTCGGAGATGTTGAGGTTCAACAGCTTCTCGAAGTACTTGCGCGTCGTGCGCTCGAGTAGCGCGCGATCGCCGGTCGGCGCCATGAAGCCCATCTCGTCGATGCCTTTGACGACGAGGTCGTCCTTGCGCGTCATCAGGCCCTGCAAGATGTCGAACATGCCATCGGCGAGGTTCGCGCGCAGCTCGGTCGCCGAACCGAGATCGAGCACGACGATGCGAACCTGGCCGGCCGGGCCCTTCTGCACGAAGAAGTTTCCGGGATGCGGATCGGCATGGAAGAACCGATCGATGAACAGCTGCTTGTAAAACACTTTGATCAGCTTCGTCGCGACGTCGTACGGATCGAGTCCGATGTGATTGAGCGCGTCCTTCTTCGAGATCTTGACGCCTTCCATGAAGCTCATCGTCATCACCGTGCGGCAGCTCCACTCGGGATAGACCGTCGGGAACAGCACGTCGGGATCGGTCGCGAAGTTCTTCGTCATCCGCGCGATCATCAACGCCTCGTTGACGAGGTCGGTCTCGCGCTCGAGCATGTCGCCGAGCTGCTCGTGCACGCGCTCGATCTGCTGGACCGGCACGAAGTTCTTGTAAACGCGGATCGCCCAGCCGAGCACGCGCAGATCGACTTTGATGATCGTCGCGACGCGCGGATACAAGATCTTCACGGCGAGCTTGTCGCCGGCCTCGTTGCGCGCCTCGTGAACTTGGCCGAGCGACGCCGCCGCGATCGGCTCGCGCGAGAACGTCTTGAAGATCTGATCCGGCGTCTTGCCGAACGCGCGATAGAACGTCTTCTTCATCGTCGAGTACGGCTGCGCGGGCACGTCGTCTTGCAGCGCCTCGAGCTCCTCGACGATCTCGCGCGGCAAGAACGTGCCCATGATCGACAAGATCTGGCCGAGCTTGATGTACACGCCGCGCAGCCGGACGAAGCCCTTGTACATGCGGCGCGCGTTGCGGCGATGGATCTTTTTCCAGTGCGCCTTCGTATCGAAGCGCGATTTCCACAGCCGCGACCAGGCGACATGCCAGATGTAGCTCAGGAAGATGACCCCGAACACGCGGGTCGCGCGGACTAGTCTAATCGCCGCCCACATTCGATGTTCTCGTCGATGGTAGCATGCACGTGTGGCCGACCTGTTCGATCGCGCTGCGAAGTTCTTCCACGAGCTTCAGTCCGACATCTGTGTTTCGCTCGCCGATGCAGACGGCGCGCGCGAGTTCGGCGCAGATGCATGGCAGCGGCCAGGTGGCGGCGGTGGTGTCGCGCGCGTGCTCGAGCACGGCGCGTTGTTCGAGAAGGCCGGTGTGAACTGGTCGAACGTCGACGGCGAGCTGCCGGCCGAGGTCGCCGATCACATGCCGGGCGGCGGGCGCACGTTTCGTGCGAGCGGTGTGTCACTCGTGCTCCACCCACAGTCGCCGATGGTGCCGACCACGCACGCGAACTTTCGCTGCTTGGCGAAGGGCGATGCGATCTGGTTCGGCGGCGGCGCCGATCTCACGCCGTATTACTTCTTCGAAGACGACGCCGTGCATTTTCACCGCACGCTCGCCGACGTGTGTGACCGCTTCAAGCCCGTCGGCGACTACGATCGATTCAAGACGTGGTGTGACGAATACTTCTTTCTCCCGCACCGCGGCGAGACGCGCGGCATCGGCGGCGTGTTCTTCGATTATCTGGGCACGAAGGGCGAGCCGATCGAACGCGTGTTCGAGCTCGTGCAGGCGCTCGGCCGCGCGTTCATCGACGCGTACCTGCCGATCGCTCTTCGCCGCCGCACGCTCCCGTACGGCGAGACCGAGCGAACGTGGCAGCTGCGCCGGCGTGGTCGCTACGTCGAGTTCAACCTGATCCACGATCGCGGCACGCTGTTCGGGCTCAAGACCAACGGTCGCATCGAGTCGATCTTGATGTCACTGCCGCCGCTGGTGCGCTGGGACTACGACGTGTCGCCGCAACCGGGCTCGCCGGAAGCCGAGCTGGTCTCGCGACTGCGTCCGACCAGCTGGCTCGCGCGCGGTTAGCTCTCCGAGATCGCTCCGAGATCGGCGTTGATCGACTTCGATGTCAGAGGTCGAAGGTAGGTTCTCGCGTGTGAACGGGAGTCCAAGGCTAGTAGGTACGCCTTGACGGTCCGCTACCTGTAGCGTAAGGAAATATCATGGCCAAGAAGCAGACTCGGCGCAGCATCAGTGTGAGCCGCACGACGTACGAGAAGCTCAAGGCGTTCTGCGAGACCAACAACATCTCGATGAGCCAGTTCGTGGAGACCCGCGTGGGGGACTTCTTAGGCGAAGGCGTCACGACGCCGATGGCGCCTACGACCCCGAAACCGTTCATTCCGGCGAGGCCGATGTTGCCGATCCCGCCGAAGAACGAGACGCGCAGCATGGGCGTGACGACGTTGCCCTCGCCGGCGGCCGCGGTTGCAGCTCCAGCGCAACAGATCCCGATGACCTCGGCCGCGGCGCGATTTGCCGTCGAGCCGCCGCCGCCGGTGATCAAGAAGCAGGAGCAGGCCGCGCCGAAGCCGGCGGAGAAGCGCCCGGATCAGATCTTCACGTTCTGAGCTCGGGTTTCCGCTTCTTCGATTGGCTAGGCGCAAAGGTGAGCGAGTTACCGACCTCGGGTCGGTCGCTTCGAGCTCTGCCCGAAAAATGGAACGGGCCCGGCGTTACGCGCGGGCCCGTTTGCTCATCTTTCCCGACGGCGCAAAGCGCACTCGGGATCCGGGAGGACTATGACCAGACCTCCACCGAGCGGGTACAGTGATCATTCATGTTTCTTTGTCCTCCCTTGGCATGAGCCAACACCCGATGCTGACGGCCCGCCAGCAGAATTGCAGCGGCTCCCGACATCGGGTCTTCGTAGTGGGCGCTTCGGCCCGTCTCGAGGCCAGCAGCTCGCAATGTCCTCATGGGCATCACGCGTGTACTCGACGACCAGAAGTGGTCGCATCTTGAGCATAGGGCAAGGATCGATCGAGCGCCAGTGTCGATCGACACTTCATGCTAATAGCCGTCGCCTGCCATGACGACGCGGCCGACGACGCAGCTCGACACGTTTCCGAACCCCAAGCGCGAGCGCGACTACCACATCGCGTTCGAATGCCCTGAGTTCACGTGCTTGTGCCCGATCACGGGTCAGCCCGATTTCGCCACGATCCTCATCGACTACGTTCCAGAAGCGCTATGCGTCGAGCTCAAGAGCCTCAAGCTCTATCTGTGGAGCTTTCGAAACGAAGGCGCGTTCCACGAGGCCGTGACAAACCGGATCTGCGACGACATCGTGGCCGCGATCGCGCCGCGGGCGATCACGGTCACCGGAAAATTCTGGGTGCGCGGTGGGATCACGACGACGGTGACCGTGGAGCACGCTGCGCAGGATCGTAATAGAACGTCTCCTCCGCGATGAGCTCGCCGTCCCAGCGCTGATACGCGAGCTCGTCCATCGTGAAGCTCGTGCCATCGGGCAAGTCGAAGCGAAACACCCAGCGGATCACGACTCGATCGCCGCTCACGAAGATCGGCCTCTCGATCGCCGAATGGATTGCCTTGGTGCGCGCCATGAACCCGCGCTCGCGGGCGACGTTCGCATCGCGGCCTTTGCGCGGCGGCTCGGCGTTCTCCTGCATGGTCGAATCCGGCGTGTAGAACGTCGCGATCGCCTCGTCGTGGTGGTTCGACAAGACCATCGCCACGAACGCGTCGAGCGTCTCGCGTTTGGGCATGCGTCACTCTAGCCGCATTGTTGCGAACCGGCTCAGCGCGCCAGCACGAGCTGAACATCAGCCAGCGTGCGCTCGGCGAACGCGGCCTCGCTGAACGCGAGGTAGAGCAGCCACGTGCGTACGAACGGCGCGTCGAACCCCAAGGCGCTGACTTCGGGTTGGGCGGCGATGAACCGCTCGCGCCAGGCGCGCAGCGTCGGCGCGTAATCGGGGCCGATGTCGTCGGCGCGCGCGATGCGTAGCTGCGTGGTGGCAAGCGCGTCGCCGATCGCGCCGAGCGACGGAATGCACGAGCCGGGAAAAATATAGGTCTGCATCCAGTCGACGCTCGCGCGATAGCTGTCGTAGCGGTCATCGGGCATCGCGATCGTCTGGATCGCGGCGCGGCCGCCGGGGCCGAGCACGCGATCGCACGTCGCGAAGTAGCCGGATAGGTACTCGTGACCGACCGCTTCGATCATCTCGATCGAGACGAGCTTGGAATACGTGCCGGTGAGATCGCGGTAGTCGACGAGCTCGACGTTCACGCGATCGGTGACCCCGGCGGCTTGCACGCGCGCGGTCGCGAGCGCCTGCTGCTCGCGCGAGATCGTGATCGCGGTGACGCGACAGCGGCGCGTGCTCGCCGCGTGGATCGCCATGCCACCCCAGCCGCAACCGATCTCGAGCAGGTGATCGCTCGCCGACAGCTCGAGCAGCTCGCACAGCCGCTCGTGCTTCGCCCGTTGCGAGCTCTCGAGGTCGCCGCGCCAGATCGCGCACGAATACGACATCGACTCGCGATCGAGGAACAGCTCGTAGAACCGATTGCCGAGATCGTAGTGCGCGTGGATGTTGCGGTCGCTGCCGGTGCGCGTGTTCGCGGCCCGGCGATGGCGCAGGAGCGCTGGCAATTGCGCGAGCCACGTGATCGGCGATTCGAAGCCGCGTGCGCCGGTGCCGCGCAAGAACACGCGCAGCACCGCGACGAGATCGTCGGCCGACCACTCGCCCGCGACGAACGATTCGCCGGCGCCGATCTCGCCGCGCAGCAGCATGCGCAAGAAGAAGCGATCGTCATGGATGCGCGCGCGGGGCGCGGGCGCGGTGCCTTCGCGCTCGCCGAGCTCGACGAGCTCGCCCGACGGCAGCACGAGATCGAGCCTGCCGGCGCGCCAGGTCCGGCGCAACCGCGACATGGCCGCCCAGCGCAGCGCGTGGCCCGACGGCGGCACGAGTCGCGGCAGCGGGACGATCAGCGGATGAGCGAGCTCGGCCACGATTCGCTACGTACGAGTGAACGAGCTCGGTAGCTCAGTCGGCGAACGCGCGCTCGAAGTTGTCGTAGTTGACCGTCGCGTCGTAGTCCGCCGCGAGCTGGTCCTCGCCGATCACGGTCTTGGCGATGCGCTCGGCTTCGTTGCCGAGGCCGGCATCCTTGAGCAGGCCCGCGAGCTCGCTCTGCGACAGACCATCATCTTCGTCGCGGTCGTAGTGCTCGAACGCCTTCTTGGTATCGCCGCCGAAGTTGTTGACGATCAACAGGGCGACCGCTTCCTTGACATCGCTGCTCGCGAGCTCGGGATTGTCGAACGCGAGCTCGCTCGCCGATTGCTGGTCCTCGGGATCGGCGAGGCCGTCGCGCACCGGCGGAATCTCGCCGCCGACGTGGCGATCGGGCGACTTCACTTCTTGGTCGTCTTCGAGCGCGACCTTCAGCGGCTCGTCGTCCTTCTTCCGCGCTGCCTCGATGGCTGCTTCCCGCATCCGCGGAGCGTATCACTCAAGCCAACGTGCGTGGCCGATGATCCGCTGCGGGTCGGTGGTACGGCGCGCCGAGCAAGGCGAGCCGCAGCGCCTGCCAATGAATCAGCGCGACCACGCGCGCCGTCATGAACGGGTAACGCAGCGCCGCCGCGGCGAGCGTGCGGTCCGACAGCGGCGCGCGCTCGCCGGCGAAGCGCGCGGCGAACACCTGCGCATCGCGCTTGCCGTCGCGAACGAGCATCTGGATCGCGAGGCGATCGCCATCGAGCGGCGCATCGAACGCGAAGTCGTACGTGAGCTCGCCGTGCAAGAACGGCGACACGAACAGCTCGCGCGCATGGCGGAACGTCGGGTGCTGCCCCCCTGCACGATCACGATCGATCCGCTCGCGTGGCCCGAGCACGTAGCGCAAGCGCCCGCCGTACGTGTTGTTGACCTCGGCGATCACCGCGGTGATCTCGCCGCGCGCGTCGTAGTCGATGAAGAAGCTGACCGGGTTGAACAGATAGCCGAACGCGCGCAGGTTCGTGACGAGCCGCGTGGCTGCCGGGGCGGGCAAATCGTTGCCGGCGCGCAGCGCCGCCAGCTCGCGCTGGAGCTCGCCCGCGACACCGCGTGTCGACGCCGACAGCGACGCCGCGTAGTCGCGCTCGCGAAACGAGAATAGATTGCCGCGTTCCGCCGAGAACAAGCGGAGCTCGCGATCGAGCCCGGGCAGCTCGTCGAGATCGATCGCCGCCATGTACACGGCGTAGCGAAACGCGCGTCGGGCGTGCGCGTCGGTGCGCGCGTGCGCGAGCTGACCGCGGTAGAGCGCCGAGTGAAACGTCATGCCGATCGCCGCGCCTGTTCGCGGTGCGCATCGGCGCGCAGCTTGGCGGCGGCGGCGAGGCCCGAGCGCATGCCGTCCTCGTGAAAGCCGAAGCCGAAGTGCGCGCCCGCGAAGTATGTGCGCCGCGTGCCCTGCAGCGCGGTCAACGCCTGTTGTGCGGCGAGCGCCGCGCGATCGAGCTGCGGATGCTCGAAGCTCGTCTCGTGCAAGATGCCGCGCGGCTCGCGGCGTGGGTTGAGCGTAACGAGGTACGGCACGTCGGGCAGGCCTTGCAGGTGCGTCATCGAGTACGTCACCGCGACCCGCGACGTGTCCGGATCGGCGACGTAGTTCCACGCTGCGTGCGCGGCGGGCTTGCTCGGCAGGAATGCGCGATCGGTGTGGAGCACGGTGCGGTTCGTGCTGTAGTGAAACGCGCGGAGCGCGGCGCGTTCGTCGGGGCTCGGATCAGCGAGCAATGCGAGCGCGGTGTCGGCGTGCGTGGCGATCACGATCCGATCGTAGCGCGTACCGTCCACGATGACGGCCGTCGCGTCACGCGCGATCGATCGCACCGGTGTCGCGAGCTCGAGCGCGAAGCGCGGCCGCGCGTGCAGCTTCGCGAGCAACGCATCGACGTAGCGCTGGCTACCGCCGACGATCGTGCGCCACGCGAGCGGCCGGATCGGCGACAGCATGCCGTGATGATCGAGAAACGACAGGTACGTGATCGCGGGAAACGCGCCGCAGCGATCAGGTGCGAGCGACCACAGCGCCGCGGCGAGCGGCACCACGAATCGATCGTAGAGCTCGCGCGACCAATCGGCGCAGTAGTCGCCGAGCGAGACGTCGCCGATGTTGCGATGGCGCAGATCGGCGCGCGCGCGGCGCAGGAACGCGAGCGCTTCGAGCAGGAACCGCCAGTGCCGCGGCGAAGCGATCGACCTGCGATCGGCGAACAGCGCCGACAGCGAGGCGCTGCCCCATTGCCGCCCGCCGGCCGACACCGAGAACGCCATCTGGGTCGGTCGTGTCGCGATGCCGAGCTCGTCGAGCAGCGCGCAAAAGTGCGGGTAGCGCGCGCGGTTGTGGACGATGAAGCCCATGTCGACGGCGGGATGGCCCGGCAGCGCGACGGTGTAGACGTGGCCGCCGGCGCGGGGCGACGCCTCGTACAGCGTGAGGTCGAAATCGCCGAGCGCGTCCGCGGCGGCGAGGCCCGCTATGCCCGAGCCGATGATCGCGACGCGCATGCGCCGGCGACGTTACCGCGATACCCTGGTGACGTGCGGGAGGTGGAAGTCGACGGGTTGCCGGGGTTGCTCGACAAGCCGCGCGGTGCGATCGCCGGCATCGTGCTCGCCCACGGCGCCGGCGCCGGCATGCGCCACGCGTTCATGCAAGACCTCGCCGACGCGCTCGCGGAGCGCAAGATCGCGACGCTGCGCTACGAATTTCCGTACATGGCCGAAGGCCGCGCGCGCCCCGACAAGCCCGACGTCGCCGAAGCCGCGGTGCGCCGCGCGTGGAGCTTTTCGACGAAACACTTCGCGAAGCTGCCGCGCTATGCGGCCGGCAAGTCGTTCGGCGGCCGCATGACCTCGCGCGCGCACGCCGCCCAGCCGCTCGAGGCGTGTCGCGGGATCGCGTTCTTGGGCTTCCCGCTGCATCCGCCGGATAATCCGGCCGCCGCCGAAGAGCGCGCCGAGCACCTGCCGCGTGCGACCGGGCCGCTGCTGTTTGTTCAGGGCACGCGCGACGAGCTGGCGCCGCTGGCAACGCTAACGCCGATCGTCGCGGGCTTGGGCGCGCGGGCAAAGCTCCACGTCGTCGAAGGTGCCGACCACGGCTACGACGTGCTCGTACGCTCGGGGCGCACGCGCGACGACGTGATCGCCGAGGTCGCGGGAGTGATCGCATCATGGATCGAAGCAGATCCTTGACACGCGAGCGCGCGCGGCGATCATCGCAAGCGTGTGGACGAGCTACTCCGCGAGGCACGCCGCTCAGCTGATCGGCCTGGCGGAATCGGCCGTGCGCAGCTGCATCCGCGATGGCCTCGTCGGGACGCACGCTGCCGTCCCGGCGCAGCTGTCGTTTCGCGACCTCGCGGCGCTGCGCACCGTGAAAGCCCTCGTCGAGGCCGGGGTGCCACTGCCGCGCGTACGCAAAGATCTCGTCCAGATCCAGGCGACGCTGCCGTCGGGCACGTCGCTCGCCGAGCTCACGATGGAAGCGCGCGACGGCCGCGTGCACGTCCGCGGGACACCCGAAGCGAGCGATGCGCGCCAGCTCGCGCTCGCGCTCGAGCCGCCGCCACAAGGTCCGCCGCCCGCGGGCGAGCTGCGCGAGCTGCCGCGCCAGCCCGATGTGCCGATCCCCGTCGCGGTGCCGCCGGCGACGGCCGATCAATGGCTCTCGCGCGCGCAGCTGCTCGAAGAGCGCGATCCGGTCGCGGCGATCGATGCCTATCGCCGCTCGCTGCGGCTGCGTTCGGATTGCACCGAAGCGTGGATCAACTTGGGCCGGCTGTTCGCCGAGTCGAGTGATCCCGAGGCCGCGCGCGAGTGCTTCAAGAGCGCGCTCGAGCTCGATCCCGCCGAAGCGACGGCGCTCTACAACTTGGGCGTGCTCGCGCAAGACGCCGGCCGCGAAGCCGAAGCGATCGAGCTGTATCGCCGGGCGCTCGCGCTCGATGCGCAGCTCGCCGAGGCGCACTACAACTTGGCAACGCTGTTCGATCAGTCGGGCGACTCGCGCGCCGCGATCCGGCACATCAACGAATATCGGAAACTTACGCGCTGAGAGCTCGCTTGACGCATCTCGCCGCGAACCGCATCATTATCGTATGAGTGACGTCGATACAATCGCGCGCAAGCCCAGCGTCAGTGCTGGTGAGCCGCCGCGCTCGGCATCGACGATGGTCGAGCGAATCTACAAGGCACTCGAGCTCGGCCAACGCGATCGTCGCCTTCGCGAGCTGGTTCGTGGATCAGCCTAAAGCTCGCTGAGCTCGTCGCGGCGTTAGCAGATGGGTTAGGCGCGAAGACCGCGATCATCGGCGCGGCGGCGTTGGCTGCGCACGGCTACGAACGCGGCACGCGCGATCTCGATCTCGCCTCGAATGTCGGGCTAGACACGCTGACCAAGCTCGAACACGAGCTACGGAAAACCGGTCTACATACCAAGTTGCGGCTTCCGGATGCCGGCGACGATCTCGGAGGCGTACTGGACATCGCTACTGACGTAGATGAAGCTGGCGGCCTTGTAGACCCGGTTCAAGTTGTTGACTTCGCGAACCCGCATCGACCGCAACGCACACCGGCTGCGGATGCAATCGCGCGCAGCGAGTTGGTTCCCGGGCGCGCGATTCGCGTTGCGGCGCTGGGTGACCTGATCGCGCTCAAGCTTTGGGCGCGATCGCTGCGTGACGACGCCGACGTCGTCGAGCTGTTAAAGAGAAACCCGAACGCGAACCTCACCGAGATCCGCGAGACCGTGGATCGCTATCAGCTCGGCGAGCGCTTCGATGCGCTCGTTGCGGGGTTACGCGAGCGACGCTAGCCGCCGCTCGAGGAATCGCCGCTCGGGGTCGCTGCCGACCCGCGCGAGCGCCGCGCGATACGCCGCCGCCGCCTGCTTGTGCTTGCCCAACCGGCGCAGCAGATCTGCACGCGTCGCGTGCCACAGATGATATTCGCCGAGCGCGGGCTCGAGCGGCTCGACGAGCGCGAGCCCGGCTGCGGGACCTTCACTCATCGCGACCGCGACCGCGCGGTTGAGCTCGACGATCGGCGACGGCGCGCGGCGATAGCGCTCCGCATAGATCGCGGCGATCTGGCTCCAATCGGTGTCGGCGGCTCGCGGGGCCGAGCAATGCAGCGCGGCGATCGCGGCTTCGAGCGCGTACGGGCCGCCGCCGCGCAGCGCCTGAGGCACGAGCGCGAGAGCTTCGTCGATCTGCGCGCGATCCCAGCGCGAGCGATCTTGATCTTCGAGCAGCACGACGTCACCGCGCTCGTCCGTCCGCGTGCCCTTCCGCGCGTCGTGCAGCAGCATGAGCGCGAGCAGGCCGCGCGGCTCGCCGGCAAGCCGGAGATCTGCGACGTCGGCGACGAGCTCGACGAGCAGTTGGCCGAGCCGGATCGCTTCGCGCGACAGATCGCGGCGCAGCCATTCGTCGCCGCTCGTCGCGGCGTAGCCTTCGTTGAAGATCAGGTAGATCACCGCCATCACGGCGTCGAGGCGCGCGGGGAGCTCCGCGGCTTCGGGCACCTCGTATGGAATCTTGGCATCGCGGATCTTCGTCTTCACGCGGACGAGGCGCTGCGCCATCGTGATCGGCGACGTCACGAACGCGCGCGCGATCTCTTCCGTCGTGAGCCCGCCGAGCGTGCGCAGCGTGAGCGCGACTTGCGCCTCGCTCGCGATCGCGGGGTGGCAGCACGTGAAGATAAGCCGCAGGCGATCATCGGCGACGGGATTCGGATCGCGCGCCAGCTCGTCGGCCCGATCGAGCTCGCCGACGATGTCGCGCAGCTTCACGCGGCGGCGGATCTGATCGACGACCTTGTTGCGTGCGACCGAGATCAGCCAATGCCGCGGCTCGTCGGGGAAGCCTTCGTTCGGCCAGCGCGCGAGCGCGGCTTCGAACGCGTCTTGCACGGCTTCTTCCGCGAGCTCGAAGTCGCCGTTGCACGCGCGGATCGTCGTTGCGAGGACGCGGGCGCGCTCGGCGCGGAACACGTCGGCGATCGCGGCGGCGGGCTGCATCGCTACGGCGTCGGTGTCGGCATGTCGGCGAGCGGGCGAATCTCGATCGTGCCCGCTTCGGCGCCCGGCATGCGCGCGGCGATCTTGGTGGCCTCGTCGTACGAGCTCGCCTCGATCAGAAAGTAGCCGCCGAGCTGCTCGCGCGTCTCGGCGAACGGGCCGTCGGTGATCTGGGTCTTGCCTTCGCGCACGCGCACGCTCTTCGCGGTCTTCGTCGGTTGCAGCGGCGCGCCGCCGACGTACGCCGCGCCGAGCGACTTCACCAGATCGATGTAGCCGGCGTGCAGCACCGCTTTTTGATCGGGCGGCAGCGCGTGCCGCGCGATCTCGTTATCGTAGATCATCAACAGGTATTTCATGACATCGACCAGATCGGGCGAATCTCGATCGAGCCGATGCGCGCGCTCGGAATGCGCAGCGCGATCTTCGTCGCCGCGTCGAGATCTTTGGCTTCGATGAGGTAGTAGCCGCCGAGTTGCTCGCGCGTCTCGGCGAACGGGCCGTCGGTGATCTGATTCTTGCCGTCGCGGATGCGTACCGTCGTCGCCGTCGCGATCGACTGGAGGCGATTGCCGCCGACGAGCGTGCCGGACTTCGCGAGGTCGGCCGACAGCACGTTGTACTCGGCCATCATCGTGCCGTACTCGTCCTTCGGCAGCGCACCGAAGTCGTTCTCGTTGTCGTAGATCAGCAGGAGGTATTGCATCGCGTGATAGTCGAACGAGTACCACGCGGATCGACAGCGATGCGCAACTAGCCGAAACCGAGCAGCTTCCCGCCTTGATACACGACGAAGCTCGCGACCCACGCGAGCACGGTCATGTACGCGAACAAGAACGTCGGCCACGCCAGCCCGCCGCTCTCGCGGCGCACCACGGCGAGCGTGCTCATGCACTGCATCGCCAGCGCGAAGAACACCATGAGCGAGAGCCCGACGAGAGGTGGGTATGCCTGACGCGTGCCGTGCTTGGCATCGTGCAGCGCTTGGCGCAACGGCTCGGACGAGGCATCGGCGTCGTTGCCGACCGCATAGACGATGCCGAGCGTCGAGATGAACACCTCGCGCGCGGCAAACGCGCCGACGAGCCCGACGCCGATCTTCCAATCGAACCCGAGCGGCGCGATCGCGGGCTCGATCGCGTGGCCGATCCGGCCGGCGTAGCTGGCCTCGAGGTGCGCGGCTTGCGACTGCGCTTCGAGCTTCGCTTTCGCATCGTCGCTCGGCGCCGCGGCGATCTCGGCGGTGTAATCGGGCGAGCCGTGTGGCAGCGTGCGCGGGAAGTACAGCAGCGCCCACAGCGCGATCGAGCACGCGAGGATCACGGTGCCGGCCTCGCGCAGGAACATCGACGACTTCAGCCACATCATGCGCAGCACGTCGGGCAGGCGCGGCCAGCGATACGGCGGCAGCTCGATGATGAACGGCAGCCGCTTCGCCTTCAGCGGCTTGACCGTCTTCGACATCACCCACGCGGCGACGAGCGACGTCGCCACGCTGAACGCGTACATGCCGACCATCAACATCGCCTGGGTGAACCGCTTGCCGGGAATCAGCGCGCCGATGATCAGCGTGTAGACCGGCAAGCGCGCCGAGCACGTCATCAGCGGCACCACGAGCATCGTCAGGATGCGGTCGCGCCGGCGCTCCATCGTGCGCGTCGCGGTGATCGCCGGCACCGCGCACGCGAAGCCGAACAGCATCGGCACGAATGCTTTGCCGTGGAGGTTCATCGACCGCATCACGCGATCCATCAAGTACGCGACGCGCGCGAGGTAGCCGCAGTCCTCGAGGAAGCCGAGGAACAAGAACAGCATCAAGATCTGCGGCAAGAACTCGAGCACGGTGCCGACACCCGCGATCAGGCCGTCGGCGATGAAGTCGGCGAAGATGCCGTCGCCGAGCAGGCGATGGACCTCGGCGCCGAGCGCTTTGAGCCCGTGATCGATGCCGTCGATCAGCGGCGCCGCGCCCGCGAACAGCGCCATGAACAGCACGGCCATGACCGCGGCGAACACCGCGAAGCCGATCGCGCGATGGAGCAGCACGCGATCGATGCGCTCGGTCGCGGAGCGATCGGGTTTCGCGTGGCCGAGCTTGGGGATCTCGCGATCGAGCCACGTCCAGCGCGCGAGCACGGCTTCGTCGTCGAGCGCTTGCGTGTGCGCGGCCGCGTCGACGGCGCTGCGCAGCTCGGCCGGGATGCCGACGAGCTCGTCGCGAGTTTCGGCGCTGGAATCGATGCACGTCAGCGCCCACAACGCGACGGCATCATCGGCATCGGGCAAGTCCGCGTGATAGCGCGCGGTCGATCGCCAGCTCGCCGGCAACGCTGCCCGCACGGCGTCGAGGCTCGCGCGCAACGCCGGCGATGGCGTCCAGTGGCGATGCGTGCGGCGCTGGCCGCGGAGCGCGCGATCGATCGCGGCGCGGAGCTCGGGCAAGCCGCGCTTGGTGCGCGCGGTGACGGCGACGACCTCGCAGTCGAGCAGGGCGCCGAGCTTGCGCGCGTCGGGCGCCGCAGCGCCGGCTTCGTCGACCATCGTCAGCGCGCCGACGACGCGTGCACCGAGCTCCTGGCACTGCAAGAGCAGATACACCGAGCGCGCGAGCTGGGTGGCGTCGAGACAAACGATGATGACGTCGGGCGGCCGCTCGCCGTCGAGCCCGACCAGCGCGTCGAGCGCGATCTGTTCTTCAGCGCTGCGGGCGTTGAGCGAATACGTGCCCGGTAGATCGTGCAGGTCGGCTTGGCCGGCCGGCAGCGTGAACGGCGCGCGCCGGCGCTCGACCGTGATACCGGGATAGTTCGAGACTTTTGCGAGCGAGCCCGACAGCGCGTTGAACAGCGTGGTCTTGCCGACGTTCGGGTTACCGGCGAGCGCGATCTGCGGCCGGTCCGGAGTCGCGACCGGCGGTGGCGGCGCGGGATCGCAGCAATCGGCAACCGCCGCCATTCACTCCACTTCGATCTGCCGCGCTTCGGCTTTTCGAATCGACCACTGGCCGCCGCGAACTTCGATTCGAAGGGGATCTCCCAGCGGCGCGATCGTCACGACGCGGATCTGCGTGCCGGGCACCAATCCCATCTCGAGCAAGCGCCGCCGAAACGCGCGCGGACCGTCGACGCTGTGAACGCGCGCCGGCTTCCCCAGTGGCAGCTCGGCGAGCGACGACCGCATCATCATCGGGTACCACTTTTGAAAATCGTTTTCAATATCAGATTTGGAAGGCTCGCAAGCGGCTGCTACCATGTGCCGAAGGGATGGATACGGCGCAGACGCTATTGCTGAACCAGGGCTTTGAGCCGATCAAAGTCATCTCCTGGCAGCGCGCGATCACGCTCTTGTTCCTCGGCAAAGTCGAGGTTCTAGAGGAGTACGACCACAACATCCGGTCGGTCACGATGATCATCAAAATCCCGGCCGTCGTGCGCCTGCTGCGCGCGTTCCGTCGGCATGCGCGCCCGGTCAAGTTCTCGCGCGTCAACATCTACGCGCGCGACAACTACCGCTGCCAGTACTGCGGCAAGAAGGCGTCGATCAGCGACCTGACGTACGACCACGTGGTCCCGCGCTCGCAGGGCGGACTGACCGAGTGGACGAACATCGTGACGTGCTGCTACCTGTGCAACCGCAAGAAGGGTGGTCGGACTCCCGCCGAAGCCGCGATGCGATTGCTGGTGGCGCCGACGCAGCCGAACTGGGTTCCTGCGGTCGCGATCCGGATCTCGCTGCGATCGATTCCGGACGCGTGGCGCGACTACTTGTACTGGACCGGCGAGCTCGATACGGCGCCCGGCTGAGTCTGCTAGGGTGCCGGCGACGTGCTGAGCGAGCGCAAGAAGCACTTGCTCAACGTCGTCGCCGGTCAAGCGAACATGGCGATCTTCACCGGCGGCTCGCTGGTGGTGACGCCCGCCGTGATCGGCGCGCTCACCGACGCGCGCTACGGCGGTTGGTTGCTCATCAACTCGTTCATCGGCTACCTGCGCATGCTCGATCTGGGCACGTCGGCCGGCACGGTGAAGTTCGGCGCGGGCGCGCACGCGCGCGGCGATCAGCGCGAGCTACGCGGCATCCTCGATACATCGACCGCGATGTTCCTCGGCATCGCCGGGCTCGCCGCGGTCGCGACCGTGGTGTTGGCGCTCGTGTTGCCCGTCGCGTTCCCGACGATGCTCGCGCACGAGCGGCTGACGATCTTGACGCTCGGCGGCGCCGGCGTGCTCGACCTCGCGTTCCGGCCGTTCTCGGCGTCGCTGCGGCTGCGCTCGTTCTACTTCGTGCACGACGCGATGGAGACGATCTGCTACTGCGTCTTCAAGCTCGGCTTGGTGTTGTACTTCGCGTACAGCAAACAGCTCGACTACGAGGTGCTCGCGCTGCTCACGCTCGGCGAGTACGGCACACGGATCGTGCTCGTGATGATCTGCGCGCTGGTGATCGCGCCGTACGCGCGCCGCATCAACCCGTTTCACGCGCAGCGCGTGATGGTCAAGAAGCTCGCGACGATGGGCGCGGCCGTGTCGGTGATCATGGTCGCCGACATCGTCCGCTTCCAGCTCGACGCGACCGTGATCGGCGCGGTCATGCCCGACTCGCCGGTGAGCATCTCGATCTTCGGCATCGGCACACGCCTGTTGTCGATCGCGTACGGCGCGATCGGCGTGATCGGTAACGTGCTGTCGCCGCGCTTCTCGGCGCTCCACGAGACCGGCGATCACGACGGCATGGTCACGCTGCTGCGGCGACAGAGCTTGGCGCAGGGCTTGGTCGCGGCGTTCGTGCTCGGCTCGACCGCGATCTTGGGGCCGCACTTCTTGCGGCTGTGGCTGCACGAGCCGTGGATCGATCAGAGCATCGTGATCATGCAGATCCTGCTGCCGGCGTACTTCATCGCGCTGCTCGCGACGCCGGGCCAGGCGATGTTGTTCGGCAGCGGCAAGCTGCGCGGGCTGACCTGGCTCACCGTCGCCGAAGCGATCGCGAACCTCGTACTCAGCATCGCGCTCGTGTATCCGCTCGGCATCTACGGCGTCGCGATCGGCACCGCGATCCCACTCGCGGTATTTCGCGGCATCGTGTTCCCGTGGCTGATGCATCGAGATGCCGACTTCACGCTCGGGGCGTACTGGCGGATGCACGTGCCGGCGATCTCGGTCGGCATCGCGTTCGTCGCGCTATGCGGCGCCGGCTTGTGGCTGCGCGTCGATACCTGGCCGCGGCTCGTCGCGACCGGGCTCGGCATGCTCGTCGTGTTCTTGCTGCTCGTCGTCGCGTTCGTGCCGGCCGGTCGCGAGTGGATCGTCGCGAAGGTTCGGCGGAAGTGAAGGTCCTGTTCGTGTGCCTCGGTAATATCTGCCGATCGCCGACCGCAGAAAGCGTGATGCGCGTGCTCGCGCGCGACGCCGGCAAAGCCGTCGAGCTCGACAGCGCGGGCACCGGTGGCTGGCACGTCGGCGAAGCGGCCGATCCGCGCTCGCGCAACGTCGCCGCGCGGCGCGGCTATCCGATCGATCATCGCGCGCGCCAGCTTTCGTACGATGACTTCGCGCGCTTCGATTTGATCCTCGCGATGGACCGCCAAAACTTGGCGGACATCGAGAAGCTCGCGCGCGGCGTCGAGCACGTTCCGCGGATCGCGCTGTTCCGCAGCTACGATTCGACGGCAGAATCCGGGGCAGAAGTGCCCGATCCGTACGCCGGCGGGGCAGAGGGGTTCGAGCGCGTTGTCGACATCTGCGAGCGCGCATGTCGCGGCCTGCTCGAAACGTTATAACCGGAGGCGGTGAAGGAGCTGGGCGCCGACATCAAGCGATGGACGGTGGTCGGCGGCGGCGACATCAACAACGCGGCGCGCGCGGAGCTCGTGGATGGCCGCACGATCTTCGTCAAGTCGCACGACCACGCGCCGCCCGGCATGTTCGAGGCGGAAGCAGATGGCCTCGCGTGGCTCGCCGAAGGTCCGCTGCGCGTGCCGCGCGTGATCGCGGTCGGCGACACGTGGCTAGCGCTCGAGTGGCTCGATCTCGAAGGCCGGCCCGATGCCGTGAAGCTCGGCCGCGGGCTCGCCGCGCTGCACAAGCTCGGCGCGCCGCACTTCGGCTACGCGCGCGAAAATTTTCTCGCGACCTTGCCGCAAGACAACGCCGCAGAAGCCGATTGGATCGAGTTCTACGTCGAGCGGCGGCTGCGCCCGCTGTGCCGCCGCGCCCAGCTCGACGTCGATCGCGAGCTCGATCAGCTGCGGAGCAAAGCCGATCGGTTCGGCCCCGCCGAGGCGCCGGCGCGGCTGCACGGCGACTTGTGGTGGGGCAACGTCGGCTCGTGCGCGGGCGAGCCCGTGCTGATCGACCCGGCGGTCTACGGCGGCCATCGCGAGATCGATCTGGCGATGCTCGCGCTGTTCGGTGGCTTGCCCGACGAGCTCGTCGATGCCTACTGCGAAGTCTGGCCGCTCGACACCGGCTGGCGCGAGCGCATCGAGCTCCATCAGCTGTATCCACTCGTCGCGCACGCGTGCTTGTTCGGCGGCGGCTACATCGCCGACGTGCGCCGCGTGCTCGCTAGCTGCCTGGCGTGAGCCGATTGGTCACATTATTTCGGCCGAGCTGCACCAGCTTGGGCTTGCCGCCCTTGTAGGTGATCGCGTTGTCGGCGCCGTTGATGTCGATCGCATCGACCGAGTCAACCGCGATCGTGTTGGCGGTGCCGGTGACGTCGAGCGTGCCGACCTTGATGATCGTCAGCGCGTTGTGGCCGCCGGCGATGCTGATCGATCGACACGCGCCGGTGATCGCGTAGTGCGCGTTGTTGCCGGTGATCACGACGACCGGATCGCTCGTGCAATCCCACGCGCCACCGGCGCCGCCCGAAAATGACTTATCGGCGAGCGCGAGCGCGGGAACGAAGGCCAGCAGGAGAGCGGCGCGCTTCACCGCGGCATCATATAACGAGGCATGGCCGAGCTGATCGCGATCGCCACCGCCGCACGAGACCTCGCCGACCGCGCGATCGCACGCGCGCGCGAGCTGACCGCGGACGGCGCGCGGATCGACGATCATCAAGTCGTCGTCGAGTGCGTCGCGTACGCGGCGACCGAGGCGCGCGTGATCGACGAGCTCGTGTCGGCACCCGACGATGTCGCGGGGTATGCGAACGTCGCGGCCGCCGAGCTCGCCGCGTCGATCGAGCATCGCCTCGCGTTCGTGCTGCCGGAGCTGCGCCGCTACGACGCGAGCGTTCGCGGCCAGCTCGCCGAGCTCGCGTCGCCGGCGGCGTACGAAGCGCTCGGCATCGGCGCGATCGAGCTCGCCGGCCGGATCGCGTGGCCGCTCGACGAGATGTTGACCGACGTGCGCGCGAACGTGCGCGCGTTCGCCGAGCGCGAGGTCATGCCGCACGCCGAGCGAATTCATCATCACGACGAGCTCGTACCCGAGCGTTTCATCTCGGAGATGGCCAAGCTCGGCTACTTCGGGCTGTCGATCCCCGAGCAATACGGCGGCAACGAGCTCGGCAATCTCGCGATGATCTTGACGACGGAGGAGCTGTCGCGCGCATCGCTCGCCGCCGCCGGCTCGCTGATCACGCGGCCCGAGATCTTGGCGAAGGCGCTGCTCGCGGGGGGAACCGAAGAGCAGAAGCAGCGCTGGCTGCCCAAGCTCGCGGGCGGCGAGATCATGGCCGCGATCTCGGTCACCGAGCCCGATGCCGGCAGCGACGTCGCTTCGCTCGCGTGTCGCGCGGAGAAAGTCGCCGGTGGTTACGCGATCACCGGCGCGAAGGCGTGGTGCACGTTCGCGGGCCGCGCCGACGTGATCGCGCTGCTCGCACGCACGAGCGATGCCGGCGCGAAAGGGCTGACGCTGTTCGTCGTCGACAAGCCGCGCTTCGACGGCCACGCGTTCGACGCGAAGCAGCCCGGCGGCGGAGAGCTCTCCGGCAAAGCGACGCGCACACCCGGCTATCGCGGCATGCACTCGTTCACGCTCGCGTTCGACAGCTGGCTCGTGCCGGACTCGCACGTCGTCGGCGGCGAGGCCGGCGTCGGCCGTGGCTTCGCGCTGCAGATGGCGGGCTTCGCCGCGGGCCGGCTGCAGACCGGCGGGCGCGCGTGCGGCGTGATCGCGGCCGCGGTCGAGCAAACCGCGCGCTACGTCGCCGAGCGCCGCCAGTTCGGCAAGCCGATCGGCGACTTCGGGTTGACGCGCTACCAGCTCGGCCGCATGGCGTCGCGGCTCGTCGCGGCCCGCGCGATCACGTACGCCGCGGCGAACGCGATGGACCAGGACGAACGGGCTGCGGCGCCGCTGGCCGCGATGGCGAAGCTGTTCGCGTGCGACATCGCGACCGAAGTCACGCAGCTCGGCCAGCTGCTGCACGGCGGCTGGGGCTACGCCGAGGAATACGCGATCAGCCGCTACGTCGCGGATGCGCAGGTGTTGCCGATCTTCGAGGGCGTGCGGCCGATCCTGGCACTCAAAGTGGTCGGGCGAGCGCTGCTGACGTGACCTGTCCGCGCTGCCTCTACCAAACCCACGTGTGCTTGTGCGCGGCGATCCCGCGCCTCGACAACGCGACGCGCGTGGTGATCGTGCGCCATCACCTCGAGCGCCATCGCTCGTCGAACTCGGGCCGGCTCGCGCACCTGGCGCTCGCGAACAGTGCGATCGTGGAACACGGCGGTCTCGAAGGCCCGGCCAAGTTGCCGGCGCTGGACGGCGCGTACCTGCTCTATCCGCTCGGCGAACCGACACTCACCGTTCCAGACCCGCGGCCGCAACAATTGTTCGTACTCGACGCGACCTGGTCGCAGGCGCGGCGGATGTACAGAAAGCTCGCCGCCGTGCGCGGCCTGCCCGTGTTGCACGTTCCCGATTCCGACCTGCGCTCGCGCGTAGCGAGGCTGCGCGCAGCTCCCGCGCCGGGGATGGTCTCGACGCTCGAGGCGATCGCGCATGCGCTGCGGCTGCTCGACGGCGACGGGATCGCCAAGCCGCTCGAGGCGCTGTACGACCTGGCGGTCGAACGTGCGCGCGTAACAGGTCGCCTCGCCCGTTGAATGGCTTCGGCGACGGCTCTAACATCGGCAGACGTGACGGGGTCGCCACAGCGTGCCGGGGTTCCACTCTCGGTCAAGCTCGTCCTCACGACGTCGATCGTCGTGGCCGTGGCCGTCGCAGCCGCAACGTGGTTCACCCAGCGCTCGATCGGCGACTTCGCGCAGGCGCAGATCCAGACGCGGCGATCGACCGGCGAGCGCGCGATCCAACGCCAGTCCGATCTCGTCGTGCAGAGCATCGCGAACGCGCTGGCACACCCGCTCGCGAACAGCCAGTACACCGACATTCCGCCGGTGCTCGATCAGGCGATGCGCGACGACCAGAGCGGCGCGCATCTGCTGCAGTGGTTGTCGATCGCCGACGAGACCGGCCAGGTCGTGCAGGCGACGCGGGGCGCGCCGACCGGCGCCAAGCTCGCCGAGCTCGAGAAGTTGCTCGCAGGTGGCGTGCGCGACGGCGACGTCGTCCATGCGCGTGCGGGCAGCGTCACCGACTGGGTCTACGGCGAGCCGATCAAGCTCACCGACAAGCAGGTCGGCGCGATCCGGATCGGCGTGACGACGGCCGGGCTCGATGCCGAGCTCGCGTCATCGCTGGAAGATGCGAGCGATGCCGCGCGCAGCTCGCGCGACAAGCTGTTCGTGATCGCGGCGCTCGTGCTCGGCATCGGCGTGATCATCGCGGCGCTGCAGGGCGTCAGCGTCGCGCGGCCGATCCGCACGCTCACCGTGCAAGCCGGCAAGATCGCCGGCGGCGACCTCAGGAGCCGCGTTCCGGACACGCGCCGCGACGAGCTCGGCGTGCTCGCCCGCACGTTCAACTTCATGAGCGACGCGATGGTCAACTTGCTCGCGCAGAACGCGCAGAAGGCGTCGCTCGAGAAAGAGATGGAGCTCGCGCGGCAAGTGCAGCAAGCGATGCTGCCGCCGGCGCAGCTCGACCAGCACGGCTACTTCAACGTGATCGGCTACTGCATGCCGGCGTCGCAGTGCGGCGGCGATTGGTGGATGTATCGCAAGCTGTCGAACGGCCGCATGCTGCTCGTGATCGGCGACGCGACGGGTCACGGGATTCACTCGGCGATGATCGCGGCGACGGCGCGCGGCGCGGTCGAAGCGCTCGCCGCGGCCGACGAGAAGCTGCTCCAACCCGAGCAAGTGCTGCGCGCGATCGATTCGGCGATCGCGATGGTCGGCGAGCACAACGTGCTGATGACGGCGTTCGCCGCGGTGTTCGACTCGCAAACCGGCGTACTCCAGTACGCGAACGCCGGGCAAAACTTTCCGTACGTGATCAAGCTCGGAACAACGCGCGTGCTCGAAGAGGCCAGCATCATCGCGGCGAGCGGCAATCCGCTCGGCGATCGCCATATCAACGTCGAGATCCGGCGCGGCTCGCTCCAGCTGCGTCCCGGCGACTTGTTCGTGTGCTTTACCGATGGCGTCGTCGAGCGCGCGAACCCCGCCGGCAAGCTGTTCGGCGATCGCCGGCTGCGCGGCGCGCTGACCGGCCAGCCGGTGCAAGATGCCGGTGCGCTCGTCGTGCTGCGCGATCGCGTGCTCGCCGCGCTCGAGCACCATGCCGAAGGCCAAGTTGCCGGCGACGACATCACGTTCGTGCTGTGCCAGTTCGATCCGCCGCCCGCGCGCGCGTCGGGGCGAGCCGCGTGAAGCTCGCGCTCGTCGTCTTACTCATTTCAGCAACCGCAGGCGCACAGCCGACGTCCGATCCGGGCCCGGCGGTCGATCCCGGCGATCTGCCGGCGCTGCCGAGCGAAGGCGAGACGGTCTCGAGCACGGCGACCGTGCTCGCCGCGTCGTCGGCCGAAGAAGACGTCGTCGTCGGCGCCGCGAAGCGCGAACAGAGCCTCGGCAACGTCGCATCGGCGGTGACGGTCGTCAGCGCCGACCGCATCAAGCGCTTCGGCTATCGAACCGTCGGCGAAGCGATCGCGGGCGTCGCCGGCGTCTACCTCGTCGACAACCGGCTGTCGTATTCGGTCGGCATCCGCGGCCTCAACATCCTCGGCGACTACAACACGCGCATCCTCGTGCTCGTCGACGGCGCGACGATCAACGAGGCGTGGGCATCGTTCGCGGGCTTGGGCTTCGACAGCTTCATCTCGATCGACGAGATCTCGCGCATCGAAGTGATTCGCGGCCCGGTGTCATCGGTGTACGGCGCCAACGCGTTCTTCGGCATCATCAACATCGTCACGCGCGGCGCCGCCGACGCGCCGAAGGCATGGGCGCACACCTCGATCAACTCGATCAACGGCTCGGTGACGAACGCCGGCTTCGCCACCGGCGACGTTCGCGAGAACCTGCGCGGCACCGTGCAGTTCATGGATCGCATCGGCGAGACGCTCACGCTGCCCGACGTGTTCGGCGACCAGCAGCTCAAAGGCGATGGCTCGCAGCAAATCGCCGCCTCGCTCGTCGGCAGCTACAACGGCACGTTCGGCCAGCTCCGCGCGTACCACTTTCACCGCGACTCGCCGTTCGCGCCGTACGACGGCGATCCGACCGCGGTGCCGCCGTACACGACCTACGACACGCAGATCCTCGCGGAGGGCGGGCACACGCACGACATCACGCCGCGGCTCAGCGTGACCGGTCGCGTCTACGCCAACCTCTACTGGTACTCGGACCACATCGTTCAAGAAAACGATCTGCCGCCGTTCGACGATCGCGGCTACGGCGCGGCGTACGGCGTCGAATTGCGCGGCCGTTACGAGATCGTCGCGCCGCAGAAGCTCGGCATCACGGTCGGCACGGAGAGCACGTACTACCGAACCAACTCGAAGTCGTTCACCGAAGGCGATGCGACGTGCGGGCCGGACGATGCCGCGTGCGTGCCGAAGAACTTCGGGATCGAAGGCGTCTACTCCGAGATCGACGGCCAGCCGACGCCGTGGCTCGGCTTCACCGCGGGCCTGCGGTTCGACGACAACACCGTGCTCGACAAGAACACGTCGCCGCGCGTCGCGCTGTTTCTCTCCAAGCCCGAGAAGTACGGCGTGAAGCTCTTGTATGCCGAGGGCTTCCGCAACCCGAGCGCGTACGAGGCGTTCTTCTTCGACAACGTCAGCTTCGCGCAGCCGACGAACCTCCACGCCGAAACGATTCAGAGCCTCGAGGCCGTGCTGTGGGCGAAGCCGACCGGCGGGTTATCGCTGCGGCTCTCGGCGTTCTACTGGGACGCGACCGGTGTCGTCGAGCAGCTCGCCGATCCTACGATGGCGAACCTGCTGCAGTTCCAGAACGCCGGCGAGTTCGTCAGCGAGGGCATCGAGGCCGAAGGCAGCTATCGCACGTCGGGCGGTTGGTACGCGTTCGGCGGCGCGACCTACGCCGACGTCGGCGAAGGCGATCAGGGCGCGGCCGTACAGTTCGGCAACGTGCCGAACGCGCCCGCGCTGACCGCGGCCGGCGGCCTGTCGACACCGAAGTTGTTCGGCATCGGCCATCTCTCGGGGGAGCTCGAGTACATCGGCAAGCGAGCGACACGCGTCGACGACGATACGTCGATGCCGGGTCCGGAAACGCCGGGTTGGCTCGGGCTCAACGGCACGATCTTCATTCCGAACGTGCACCACTTCGATCTCACGCTCGGCGTGCGCAACATCCTCGGCACGCGCGACCTCGTGCCGGCGCCGGGCGACTACGATCGCACCGACGTGATGCCGACCGTGACGGTGTTCCAGGTGCCCGGCGAAGGGCGCGAGTACTTCGCGAAGGTGGGCTATGCGTATTAGCGATGGTGCTCGTGGCGCACGTCGCACGACCACGTGGGCGGCGGTTGTTTTCGCGCTCGCGGTGTCGGGCTCGCCGGCGTTCGCACAGCGGCCGAATCAGGCCGAAGACGAGAGCACGACGTTCGTCGAAGAGGGCCGCGCGGCGTTGAAGCACGGCGACCTCGACGACGCGGCGAAGGCACTCGATCAAGCGCTCGCGCTCAACCCGAGGCGCGTCGAAGCCTACGTGCTGCGCTCCGCGGTGTTCGCGGCGAAGAACCGCTACAAAGACGGCATCGCGCTGTTGCGCAAAGCGCAGGCACTCGCGCCGGCCGACAGCGCCGTGCTCACCGCGCTCGGCTCGCAGCTCGTGCTGTCCGGCGACGCCGATGGCGGCATCCCGCTGTTGCAGCAAGTCGTCGCGAAGGAACCGGCGCGCTACGACGCGCAGCTCTTGATCGGTCATCACGCGCACGACATCGGGCGCTGGCGCGATGCGGTCACCGCGCTCGAGGCGTACTTCGCGAATCGGCCGGCGGTGCTCGCCGGCGAAGACGCGAAAAATCGCATCGAGCTCGCCGACGCTTATCTCCGCGCGCACCAGGCGCAGCAGGCGCTCGCGATGTTCGAGCACGCCGCCGAGAGCTCGAAGGGCGCGACCCGCGAGCGCGCCCGGCTCGGCGTCGCGTGGGCGACCGCGGCGATCGATTGCCGGCGTGCGCGGCCGCTGCTCGAGGCGCTCGAGCCGGTCGCGCAGCAACATCCCGAAGTCTGGCTCGTCGACGGGCAATGCGCGCTCTCGCTCGGCGACGCGAACGGCGCGCTCGCGCTCGGCCGACGCTACATCGATCGCGGGCCGAAGAACGTCGCGGCGGGCCATGCGCTCGTCGGCGAAGCGCAAGCCGCACGCGGCAACTTGATCGAGGCGCGCAAGGAGCTCGAGACCGCGCACGAGCTCGAGCCCGACAAGCGGCGATGGACGGTGCGGCTCGCGAGCGTGCTGCGCCGCGCGGGCCACGCGAGCGATGGGCTCGCCGCGCTCGCGAAGCTCGGCCCACCGGCGATGCCGAGCGCAGATCCCGAATGGTGGGCCGAAGACGGCGAGTGCACGCTCGCGAATAGCGACGCCGCCGGCGCGCTGAAGCTGCTCGAGCCGCTCGCGAGCGGCGAGCTCGCGAACGATTCGCAGATCCAGACCGTGTATGGCGCGGCGCTGCTCGCCGCGAGCCAGCCCGATGCCGCGGTGAAAGCGCTCGATGCCGCCGAGTCGCTGGGCAGCACGGCGCGATCGAAGAAGCTCTTGGCCACGGCGCTGACCGCGGTCGGCGTCGAGAAGCTCACCGCCAACGACGCCGGCGCCGCGGAGCTCGTGCTCGCCCGCGCCGACCAGCTCGACGCCGATCCGATCATCTGGCGCGACCTGGGGATCGCGCGGCTCGCCGAGAACAAGCCGGCCGACGCGACCGGCCCGCTCGATCGCGCGGCGAAGGCGGACCCGTCGCCGATCGTCGCGATGCTCGACGCGCGCGCGCACGCGCTGACCGGCGACATCGCCGCAGCGCGGCCGCTCTACGACCGCGCGCTGGCAAATGACAAGGACAACGCGGTCGAGATCGCGATCGACTGGGCGGCGAGCGAGCTCGCCGGCGGGGATCCGGCGATCGCGGTGACGGCGCTCGAGAAGACCGAGAAAGCCGCGAAGTCGAGTCCGCTCGCGCAGCGCCATCGCGGCGCGCTCGCCGAGGCGCGTCACGCGGCGGCACTCAAGGCGCTCGAGGCGGGCAACGGTGGCAAAGCCGTCGAGCTCTTGCGCGCGTCGGTGACCGGCGATCCGACGCTCGGCGCGAAGTGCGATCTCGCGCTCGCGAGCGTCGCGGCGGGAGATGCGGCGTCGGCGGTCGCGGCGCTGCGCGCGGTCGCGGGCCAGAGCTGTCCGTTTCCGCCGCCTGCCGACACGCAAGCCGTGCCGATCTTGACCGCGTTCGTCGATGGGCTGACGCCGCGCCACGCATCGCGCGCGCTCGACAAGCTGACGTCGCTGCAGAGCAAGGCGACCGGCACGGCCGCGGCATTGCTCGGCACCGCGATCCGCGTCGTGGCGCTCGACGCCGCGCAAGAGGCGTATCGCGACGGCGATCTCGGCGCGGCGCGGCGATACTTGGCGACCGCGAGGGCCGCGAACGCGAAGGTCGGCGCCGACGAGCTCGCGCACAACCTCGCCGTGATCGAGCTGGCCGACGGTCACGTCGATGTTGCGATCGGCGAGCTCGAGCGGCTCACCGCCAAGCTGCCCGAAGCGTGGGTCAACCTCGGGATCGCGTACGAGCGCAAAGGCGATCAGCAGCGCGCGCTCGACGCATGGCAGCGCGCGAAGAAGGCCGGCGTGCGCTTCGCCGCGCTGCCTGAATGGATCGACGCCAAAGAGCGCATCTACGGAGGTGGCAAGTGATGCGCGTGATCGCGATCGTGATCGCGCTGACGGCGATCGTGCGCGCCGACACGCTCACCGTCGGCTTGTACGCACCGACCGCGCCGTTTCCGTCGACCGCCGCGCGCGTCGATCTGGTGAGCAAGCTCGCCGACGCGCTCGGCAAGGCGACCGGCACGACCGCGACCGGGAAAGTGTTCGCGCGCGCGAGCGACTTCGCGTCGGCGGTGCGCAGCGGCGAGATCACCGTCGCGCTCGTCGATGCGACGTATCTCGCCGCGGCCGGCGGCAGCTACACCGTGATCGCCGGTGCGGATCGCGGCGGCGAAACCCAGCACGGCTGGCAGCTCGTGGCTCGCGGCGCCGACAAGATCGCCGCATTGCGCGGCAAGCGCGTGCTCGTGCCGGCGATCGGCGGCCGCGAGATCGATTTCGTCGTCGACGCGCTGTTCGGCGGCGAGATCGACAAGAGCTTCTTCGCGAAGATCGAGGCGGCGCCGGATACCGCATCGGCGCTCGCCGCGCTCGGCTTGGGCAAAGCAGAAGCGGCGATCGTGCCCGACGGCGTCGAGTTGCCCGCCGGCACGCAGGTCGTGCTCGCGCTGCCGGTGCTGTCCGGACCGGTGCTCGTCGTCTACGGCAACGCGACCGCGAAGAAGACGCAGCTCGCGGCGGCCGCGGCGGACTTTCACGGCGACGCGACCGTCGCAGGGTTCAAACCCGCCGATGCGGAACCGGTGCACGCGATCGCGCACCGGTTTGCGCCGATCGTCAAGCGCGGCCCACTCGCGGTGCCGGCGTTCCGCGTCCTCGTCGGCGATCTCGTGGTCGGCCGAACATTGACGATCGAGCGCACCCCGGCGACGGCGTTCGTCGCGGCGCCGAAATGAGACTAAGCTCCGCCGGTGAGCTACGACCGCTATCCCGAGCACATCGCGAGCCTGCAACGAGCCACCGAAGCGGCGCTCGCCGATCAGAAGTTCGATGCGCTCGTGCTGTGCAGCGGCACCGCGCAGTCGAAGAACCGCTTCGACGATCAGAGCTGGCCGCTGTCGCCGACGCCGGCGTACTCGCATTGGTGCCCGCTCGCCGAGCCCGATGCGTTCGTGATCGTGCGACCCGGCAAGAAGCCGACGCTCGTGCGCACCGTCGTCGACGATTTCTGGGAGACGCCGGCGCCGCCCGAGAGCGATCACTTCTGGTCGGAGTTCGACGTGGTCGAGGTCGGCGAGGGCCGAGCGGCGGATGCGTTGCCGACCGGCAAGATCGCGGTGATCACGCGCGACCCGGGAACGGCGCCATCGGGCGACGTCAACCCGCAGGCCCTGCTCGCGGCGCTCGACCTCGCGCGGACGCACAAGAGCGCCTACGAGATCGAATGTCTCGCCGAGGCCACGCGCCGCGGCGTCGCCGGGCATCGCGCGATCGAGGCGCGGTTTCGCCAGGGCCCGTGCAGCGAGCTCGAGCTCCATCTCGCGTTCTTGACCGCGTCGAAGCAAGACGACGCGGTGACGCCGTACAAGAACATCGTCGCGCTCGGGCCGCACTGCGCGGTGCTGCACTACGTCGCCTATCAAAACGCAGTCGTCGCCGGCGACACGTCGCTGCTCGTCGACGCGGGCGCGCGCTGCCAAGGCTACGGCAGCGACATCACGCGCACGCACGTCCGCGGCACCGGCGCCGCCGCGAAGAAATTCGGCGAGCTCGTCGCGCGCATGGACCGCATGCAGCAAGCCATCTGCGCGCGCATCGCGCCGGGCCGGGCATACGAAGATCTGCACGACGAATGTCACCGGCTGCTCGGCGACGCGCTGGTCGAGGTCGGCATCGGATTGGGCAGCGCCGGCGAGCTCGTCGAACACAAGATCACCCGCGGCTTCTTGCCGCACGGGCTCGGCCACTCACTCGGCGTCACGGTCCACGACGTCGGCATGAAGCCGCGGCCGCCGCGGCCGGAAAACCGCTTTTTGCGGAATACGTCGCAGATCGAGGTCGGTCAGGTGTTCACCATCGAGCCGGGTCTCTACTTCATCGCAGGCTTGCTCGGCCCGCTACGTGCGGGTGCGCACAGCCGCCTCGTCGATTGGCGGCTGGTCGACGAGCTCGCGCCATTTGGCGGCATCCGCATCGAAGATAACGTCGTCGTGCAAGCCGCCGGCATCCGCAATCTCACCCGCGAGGCGTTCGGCGCCTAGCCTTCCGAGGATTCTTTCCGTATGTTCGCGCCCGTTATGCGTGGCCTATTGGTGTTCACCGCGGCGCTCGCGCTGCTGAGCTGTCAAAAGTCGTCGGAGAAAGATCACAGCGGTGCCGGCTCCGGCTCGAGCGGCATGTCGCTCGGACCGAAGCGTCCGCGCGCGGAACAGGTGCCGCCGCCGTTCGATCTCAAGACGCCACCCGCCGATGCGGTCAAGACCGCCGACGGGCTCGTCTACAAGAAGGAAGTCACCAACGACGCGGGCGCATCGCCGCAGCGCAACGACACGGTGACCATCAACTACACCGGCTGGCACCAGAACACCGGCGAGACCTTCTTCACCAACAAGTCGCGCGGCACGCCGATGCCGCTCAACTTGTCGACGACCGCGCCCGGCTTCACCGAGGCGATGCAGCTGCTCAAGAAGGGCGAGAAGGCGATGCTGTGGGTGCCGCCGTCGATCGGCTACAAGGGCACGCCCGTCGGCACGCCCGAGACGCTGGTCTACGAGGTCGAGCTCGTCGACATCATCCCGGCGCCGCCGATTCCCGCCGATCTCGCCGCTCCGCCGGCGAACGCGCAGTCCACGGCGAAGGGCACGAAGTACGAGATCCTCAAGCCTGCCACCGGCACGCAAAAGGCGAAGTCGTACGACACCGTCACGTACAACTACACGGCGTGGGACTCGACCGGCCGCATGTTCGAGACGACGGAGATGAAGAAGAAGCCGGCCAAGATGCAGCCGTTCAAGCAGTCGGCGACGATGGAAGACGTGCTCACGCAGCTCGCGGCCGGCGAGCGCGTGCGGTTCTGGTCGACCGCCGACAAGATGTCGATGAGCGGCCGCCCGCTGCCCGGCGTGCCCACCGGCACCGTGTGCTACGAGGTCGAGCTGATCACGATCGAGCCAGGCGTCGAGCCGCCGGCGGTGCCGACCGACGTCGCGAAGCCGCCCGCCGACGCCAAGAAGACCGAGAAGGGCGTGTTCTACAAGCTGCTCAAAGCCGGGGCGGCCGGCGGCGCGCACCCGAAGCCGACCGAAACGGTCAAGGTCAACTACACCGGGTGGACGACCGACGGCCGCATGTTCGACTCGTCGGTGATCCGCAAGGAGCCGGCCGAGTTCAGCCTGCAGGGCGTGATCGCGGGCTGGACTGATGGCATTCAGCTGATGGTGCCCGGCGACAAGATGCGGTTCTGGATCCCCGAGGAGATGGCCTACAAAGGTCAGCCGGGCCGGCCGCAGGGCATGCTCGTGTTCGACGTCGAGCTGCTCGAGATCAAGGCGACGCCGGTGAGGCCGCCGCCGCACGGCAATCATCCGTCGATGCCGAACGGCCATCCGGCGATGCCGATGCCGACGCCGACGCCGACGCCCGCGCCGAGATGAGCGTGGCCGAGGTCGCCGGCGCGTGGGGTTGGCGACCCGAGCAGATCTCGCCGCTCGCCGGCGGGCTCATCAACCAGACGTTTTGCGCGCGCGACGAGCATGGCGTGCCCGTCGCCGCCGTGCAGTGCTTGCACCCGATCTTCGGCGCCGACGTCAACCTCGACCTCGACGCGGTGACGACGCACCTCGCGGCGCGCGGCATGGCGACGCCGCGGCTGCTCTACACGCTCGACGCCCGGCCGTATGTCGAGCACGCGGGCCGCGTGTGGCGCGCGACGACGTGGGTTCCAGGCGAATCGATCAGCGCGATTCCCGACGAGAGCTGGGCGCGCGCCGGTGGCGAGCTCGTCGGCCGATTTCATCGCGCGGTCGCCGATCTCGTCTACGACTACAAGTTCGTGCGCGCCGGCGTGCACGATACGCAGCGGCATCTCGCGAAGCTCGCCGAGGTCGCGGAGCGAAGCGACGCGGAGCGAAGCGACGCGGAGCGAAGCGACGTTCACAGAGAAGACCTCGTGCGAGAGATCTTGGACGCCTCGCGCGAGCTGCCGGCGATGCCCGAGTTGCCGCGCCGCCACGTCCATGGCGACCTCAAGATCTCGAATCTGATCTTCTCGCCGAACGTCGCTCCGGTCCGCGGCATCGCGCTCGTCGATCTCGACACGCTCGGCAAAGGCACGCTCGCGTTCGAGCTCGGCGATGCGATGCGATCGTGGTGCAACCCGCACGGCGAAGACGCCGGGCGCGTGAAGCTCGAGGTGCCGCTGTTCGCCGCTGCGATCGGCGCGTTTCGCGAGGTCGCAGATTCGATCACGACCGGTGCCGAGCGCCGCGGCATCGTCGTCGGGCTCGAGACCGTGTGCGTCGAGCTCGCCGCGCGGTTCGCGGTCGACGTCTTCGAAGATCGCTACTTCGGCTGGGATCCGTCGCGGTTCTCGTCGCGGCGCGCGCACAACCTCGTCCGCGCCGCCGGCCAGCTCGCGCTCGCGCGCGAAGTCCGCGCCGCCCGTGACGAGCTGCTCGCGATCGCGACGATGTAACAAACCGCGCGCGGGCGCGATGCGTTGATGCGTCAGTGCGAATCCTCGTTGTCGTCGCGATCGCCGGGTGTACGCGACCCCTCGGTCCGGGAGAATGGCGCGAGCTGGCGCCGCAAACGGCGTGCGAGGTGCACATCGTCGACACCGACGGCATGGGCCCGTTCGAGCGCGTCCAGCGCTACGACGCTGCCGGCCGCCTCGTGTTCGGCACGACGCGGCTGACCTACGACGGCAGCGGTCGCGAGTACCTGACGTGGGACGGTCCGCGGCTCGTAGGCATCGACTCGTACTACGCCCAAGGTTTCCGCCGAGGCTATTGCGACGTCGAGGGCGGCTGCGACGAGCCGGCGACGCGCACGATCGATCACACGAGCTTGAGTTACGACGACGGCCGGCTCACCGACACCGATCGCAGGACGCTCGAGTTCGGCCACGGCGATCGCGGCGCGTGGATGCTGCACGATCGCCGCAGGTATCGCGACAAGATCGCGTACGACGGCGATCGACTCGTGCGCTTCCGCGGCGACATTCGGTGGGCGAACGGGCACCCGGTCGAGCGCCGCAACGGCAAGTTCGAGAGCACGTTCGAGTGGGCCGGCGGTCGGCTCGCGGTCTATCGATGGAGCGGCTTCACGCAGGCATTCGCGTACGACGACCGCGGCCGGCTCGCGAGCGAGCGGATGACGGGCCCGAACACGGACACGACGACGACGTGGTCGTACGACGACGCCGGACGCCTCGCCTCGCGCGTCGCGACCGAGTCGTCGCGTCCGTACGAATGGACGTGGACGTACGACGCCGGGGGCCGCGTCGTGCGATCGACCGGTGGCCCGGCAACCAGCACCGTCTACACGTACGGCGCGAGCTGCCCGGCGAACCTCAACGCGCCCGCATTACCGACGGCGCCGGGTCGCGCGGGACTGGTCGCCTGCGCGCGCAGCCCCGGCGATCTCTACAACACGTGCGATAACTAGCGCGCCCAGAGCTCGACCTTGGCGCGGCCGTTGCCCGGGAAGTTGTTCATCACGAAGTCGACGCGGCGGATGTGGCGCAGGCCACCGGGCAGCGCGATCTCGCGCGTCTCGCTGCCGGGACCGAAGTCGAGGCGCGCGCCGGGATGCCACTGCTGGCCGTCGCCGAACGTCACCCAGAAGTCGTCCATCTGCAGCGGCGCGTTGTGCACGACGACGCGGATCGCCGAGAACGCACCATCGCGACGCAGCCCGCCGATACCCTCGTGAACGACCTGTCCGTTGCCTTGGACCCAACGCTCACCGAGGAGCTCGTAGCCGCCGCCGCCGCCGCCGATCGTGGCAACGCAACCGGTAGTAACGACCGCGAACGCGAGCACGAACAAGATAGATAAGGTGCGCATAGCTGATTCAGACCCTCCTGTTCAGAGAACGTTAACCTGGCAAAACCCGCATCGGTGAATTCAACCCGGGGCTTTTTTGGCTGCTTCGCGAAGCGACCGAGTTGCGGTCTAATCACCGCGTGGTGCGTGCGTGCTTCGCGATCACGATGGCAATCGCGAGCGTGGCAAACGCGACCGCGCCGCGTAAATCGCCGCGCCTCGCCGCCGACACGCTGACCGCGCTGCCCGCGGCGAACGTCGCGAAGCCGTTGCGTGTCGCCCCGAACGTCGTCGCGACGACGACACCGCCGATCGCGTGGGCGAAGCTCGCGCAGACCGGAACCTGGCAGGCCTCGTGGGACGGCGCGACCGGCGTGCCGCGCCAGATCTGGGGCTCCGGCATCGCCGCGCCGGGCGCGAATGCCGATCCCGCGATCGCGCTCGCGGCGGCAGAGCAGGTGCTCGCCGATCAGCTCGGCTTGCTGGCGCCGGGCGCGTCGCCGTCGGACTTCGTCGTCGTCTCGAACACGAGCGACGGCGACATTCGCTCGATCGGGTTCGTGCAGTACGCGAATGGGGTGCGCGTCGAAGGCGGCCAGCTGAGCTTTCGGTTCAAGCGCGATCGGTTGTTCGTGATCGCATCTCAGGCGTTGCCGTACGTCGCCGTCGCGGTGCCGCCGCGGCGGCTCGCGCGGCGCGATCTCGTTGCACGTGCCACCGCGAGCTTGCGCGCGCAGCTCGCACTCGCGACGGCGCCGGTCACCGCGACCGAGCCCGACGTGATCCTGCCGCTCGTCGCCGACGACGGCGTGCTCGGCTATCGCCTCGTCGCGCCGATGACCATCGACGGCGCCGCGGACGGCCGCTATCGCGCGTACGTCGACGTCGGCTCGGGGGCACCGATCGCCGTGCGCCAGCTCAACTCGTACGCGAGCGGCACCGTGCTCTATCACGGCGTCGATCGCTATCCCGGCCGCGGCCGCTTGGATCTGCCGGCGCAACACGCGCACGAGCAAGTGAACGGCGCACCGGTGACGACCGATGTGCTCGGCGGGCTCGCGTGGTCGCCCGACGGCGCGGTCACGGTGCAGACGGCCGTCGTCGGCGATCTCGCGACCATCGTCAACAACTCGACGACCGGCGGCGATCCGGTCACGGGCTCGTTCGCGCTCGCGCCGAGCGGCTCGTTCGTGTGGGATGCGAGCGCCGTCGTCGAGGATGACGCGCAGGTGATCGCGTACCTCAGCGTCAACAACGCGAAAGAGTACGTGCGCGCGAACATGGATGCGAACCTGTCGATCCTCGACACGCAGCTGCTCGTCAACGTCAACCTCGATCAGGATTGCAACGCATACTTCGACGGCACCAACCTCAACTTCTTCCACATCACGTCGGCGTGCGAGAACACGGCGCGGATCCAAGACGTCGTGTTTCACGAGTTCGGCCACGACGTGCACGCGAACGAGATCATTCCCGGCGTCGGCAGCTTCGATCAGGCGATGAGCGAAGGCATGGCCGATTTTCTCGCCGCGACGATCACCGGCGATCACGGCGTCGCGCGCGGCTTCAACTTCACCGACGCACCGCTGCGCGACATCGATCCCGACGGCTTCGAGTACAAGTGGCCGCAGGACATCGGCGAGGTTCACGCGACCGGCCTCATCATCTCGGGCTCGTTTTGGGATCTGCGCAAGCAGCTGATCGTCGAGCTCGGCCAGGATGCGGCACTCGCGCTCGTGGCCAAGCTCTACGTCGGCGCCGAGCGGCGAAGCGTGGACATCCCGTCGACGCTGATCGAAGTGCTCGCGACCGACGACGACGACGGCGATCTGTCGAACGGCACGCCGCACGAGTGCGAGATCCGCGACAACTGGGCGACGCACGGGCTGCGCACGCTCGCCGGCGCGACCGAAACGCCGGGCACGCTGGCGCAAGCCGCGACCGCGACCGACGTCGCGATCGGGCTCACCGGGATCTCGACGCGCTGCACCTCCGACACGATCGATCACGTGCTGTTGTCGTGGAGCGCGGTGTACGAGCGGCTGACCGGCAGCACGCCGGCCACGCCGACCGCAGACGGCTACGCCGGCCAGATCGCGCTCGAGCCGCACAACACGATGTCGTATCGCTTCGACGTCACGTTCACCGACGGCACCACGTTCACGCTGCCCGACAACCGCGCCGATCCGACCTACGAGATCTACAACGGGCCGACGGTGCCGCTGTACTGCACCGACTTCGAGACCGACGATCCGTTCACCGACGGCTGGACCGCCGGCGATCAGCTGAACACGCCCGATCTCTGGCAGTGGGGCACGCCGACGGGCAGCGGCGGCGATCCATCGGCGGCGTTCTCCGGCGCGAAAGTCCTCGCGCTCGCATTGAACGGCGAGTACGTGGCGAGCGACTACGCGTGGGCCAAGGCGCCGGTCGTCGACATCGGCCAGTACAGCGACGTGCGGTTGCAGTATCGCCGCTGGCTCGGCGTCGAAGATGGCTTCTACGATCAGGCGCGCATCACCATCAACGATGCGCCGATCTGGCAAAACCTCGACTCGAACCAAGGCACGTCGTCGACGGTCGACCACGTCGACAAGGAATGGCGATTCCAAGACGTGCAGCTCGCACAGACCTACATCGGCCATCAGGTCCAGATCGGCTGGGACCTCACATCGGACTCGGGCTTGGAATTCGGCGGCTGGACGCTCGACGACGTGTGCATCGTCGCCAACCCCGAGTCGATCTGTGGCGACGGCATCGTG
>DATBAS010000206.1:0-71005 GCA_036271395.1 Kofleriaceae bacterium | reverse complement strand
TCCTGCGTGAACGCCGCGGTGTCGTCCTCGACGAGCGCCATCGCGAGCCAGTCACTGCCGTTCCAGTACTCCCAGACGAACGTGCCGGCCGGCACGGCCGGCGCAACACCGGCGCACTGCACCGGCGCCAGCGCGCCGGCGGCCGCCTGCGTGAAGAACGCGAGATCGAGCTCGAGCGCCGGGAACGGCAGCGTCGACTTGAAGCCGAGCAGCAGCGCCGCGCCCGAGCGTGCGAGGTTGCCGAACGGCGCGAACCCGGTCGTCGCATCGGAATTCGGCGCCGAGACGTCCTTGTACATCGGCGGCTCCATCACCTGCACCGCGTCGAGCGTCGCCGTGATCGCGATCAGCGCGCGATCGGTCTCGAAGATGATCGGGCCCAGATCGTCCGGCGTCGCCGTGATGACCTGGGTCGCCTTCGGGACGATCGTGCTCTGCAGCATGTAGCCGGTCAGGATCGGGAACGTGATCTCGGCGATCGCCGGTGACGCCGGCGCGAGCTCGAAGCCGATCAGCTCGAGGAACTTGATGTAGTTGAGCTGCGGGACCTTGCCGAGCCGATACACGAGCAGCTCGGTCATCCATGCGAACAGCTCGACCATCGTCATGCCGGGATCGGACTCGTTGAGATCGGTCCACTCCGGCGTGTAGCGAGGAATGCGCGTGCGCGCCTCGGTCACCAGGTCGTTGAACGTGCGGTCATCGATGACCGGCTCGAGGGCGCTGATCGGCACTAGACGCCCTCGGTGATGAAGAATGGATAGACGAGGTTGTTCATCGAGTTGTTGTCGCGAACGCGGTAGTCGACGCGGATCAGCAGCAAGTTCGGCTGGCCGTCCGGGCTCTGCGCGGTCACGTCGATCACGTCGATGCGCGGCTCGTACTTGGTCAGCGCGCGCCGGACCAGGTCGACGACCTGGCTGATCGTGCCGCTCGCGTTCGGCGCGAACACCAGATCGTGAATGCCGCAGCCGAAGTCGGGCAGCATCAGGCGCTCGCCCGGCGCGGTCGACAGGATGAGCAGGATCGATTGTTCGATCTTGGCCTCCTCGCTCGACGTCGCGATCTGACCGGTAGGCGTGACCTGCAGCGGGAACTTCCAGCCGACGCCGAGGAACGGTCTGCGGAGCGCGGCCATCAGCAACTCCCCAGTGCGTCGAGCGTGGACGCGATGCTGTCGATCGACGAGCCGATCGACAGCATGACGTTGGCGGCCGCGGCGACGTCGTCGGCGCCCTGCGGCGAGCCGAGCGGCACGGACGTCGGGATCTGCACGCCGGCGATCGCGAGCAGCGGCTCGGCGACGCTGAGCACGGCCTGGATCATGTCGAGCGAGCCGAGCGCGGCGGTCGCCTGCGCCTGCGCGTTGGCTTGCGCGCACTGGAGTTGGGCGAGCAGCGCCTTGTTGCCGCCGCTCTCCGCCGTCTGGATCGAGATCGCGAGGCCGCTCATCAACGTCGCGATCGACTGGAGCTCCGTGCCGATGCACTTGAGCAGCTTCGCGATCATGTGGAGCACGTCGCGAACGAACTTGGGAACCGCGAGCTCGATCCCGACAAAGCACTCGACGATGTCGGCCGATGCCTTGACGAAATCGGGCACCGCGCTGGCCACCTTGCCGAGATCGGGCGGCAACGCGGTGAGGCCGCCGATGATGTCGATCAGCGGCTTGACGAGGTTCAGCAGCTTGATGAAACAACCCAGCGACGCCAGCAGCGGTGGCAGCTGCAACAACAGCGAGAACGACAACGAACAGTCGTCGGGGATCGCCTTGGTGACGTCAACGATCGGCTGGAACGAGCCGCCGAACGGCAAGCACAGCGGCTTCACCGGCTGCGGCGGCGGGATCGTGATCGACGCGCACGTCGGCGGCGTCAGCCGCTGCACGATCGCGTCGGGGAGCGGGATGTCGATCGGGATGGTCGTCATCAGATCGGCCCCCCCGTCACCTTCACCGGACGCCCCATGATGTTGACGGCGGTCCCGTCGATCCGGATCGTGCCGGGGCTGTAGATGCTCATGCCCCAGTCGGTCATCGTGATCATGTTGCCGTGCGCGTCGGTGATCACGATGCCGCCCTGATTGCCGTCGGTCGGCGTCGAGTCGAGGAAGATCAACTTGTGCTGGTTCGTCGAGCAGATCATCCGCTGGCGATGGTCCTGCGCCGGCGGCAGCTGCACCGGGTTCCACACGAAGCCGATGACGAACGGGTGGTTCCAGTCGCCTTGCTGCGGCGCGACGAGGACCTCGTCGTCGATCTCCGGCATGAAGAAGCAGCCGCGTCCGCCGCCCGCCATGATCGACGACACCGACGACCACTCGGTCAACGTGTCGTCGAGGTGGGGATAGCGCACCTGTACGCGGCCGCTGTTCAGCGGGTCCGTGACATTGGTGATCTTGCCGATCACGAACGCTTCGCTGTTTCTCATTGGCCGTTCCCTTGATCTTCACGGCGTGCCTCGAAGCGCGTCGTGTAGCCGCTGCTGCTGTTGAACGTGTGGGTCGTGGCGGTGACGAAGTACGTCCCCGACAGCCGCGAGCCGAGACTGTTCTTGCCGACGCCGCCGATCTGCACCTTGCAGCCGGCGCGTAGGCTCGGCAGGCCGACCGTCGTGCCGGTTGCCTTGACCATGCGTTTGAGCTGGTCGCCGAACACCGAAGCGCAGTACTGGGTCGCCTCCGCCTGGGAGTCGAACGGCTTCTCGATCACCGTCTCCTCGCGCGGGTCGCACTGATCGAGCATGTAGTGCAGGTTCTTGTTGTACTTGCCGACCTTCGGATCGGTGTAGTCGAGCTTCACTTCGACGACCTTCTGCGTGGAGCGGTCGAAGTAGCGGACGGTCACCGACTTGTATTGATTGCCGACGGTGAGCGTCGGTTTGAAGTCGAGCAGCGACTGGCCGTACTCGAGCTGGTAGACCGGCCGGTCGGGTTGCGTCGACGGCTGGTAGATGAGCTGGCCATCGGTGTCGACGTAGAGGTCGTAACCGTTTCGGCGCGCACGCTCCCACAAGAAGTCGATGTCGTACTGGCTCTTCTGGATGACGTACGTCAGCGTCGGCTCGGTCCCCGAGAACGGCGCGATCGTCAGCGGAAACCGCGGCTGCTTCGTCGTCGGATCTTTTTGCTTCGAGATCCACTGCGCGATCGCCGTGTCCTTCATCGGGTTGACGATCTTGGTCGTGTACTGCTGGTCGTATTTCTTCGTCCGCAGCACGTGCAGCAGGTTGAGCATCCGCACCGAGAGCACCGGCGGTCCCGACTGCGGGAAGTTCGGCTCGTACGTGACGAAGTTGCCGACCATCATCGACGTCATCCCGTTCGTCGAGTTGGCGTAGCCGAGCTGGAGCTCGACCGTGCGCTTGCATGGGTCGAAGATGTTCCAGTACTGCGCGTTGGTCTCGCCGTGGTCGGCCGGCTCGCCGGTCGTCGGGTTGAGGTTCTCGGCGCCGATGTACTTGAAGCACCGGTTCGTCGCGTCCCAGTTGTTGACGACGAGCTCGCACGAGTCGATCTCCTCGAGCTTGTCCTTGTAGGTGACCTCGACGATGTCGTGCAGCACCGCGGCCGGGAACGGCGCCTTGGTGCCGGTTGGCGACGAGCTCGCGAGCAGCTTGAGCTGCGGCACGTAGAACGCGGCGGCCGCCTGCGAGGCGCTCGTCATGGTGGTCAGCGTGGCCATCGCATCACTCCGACGTGATCACCGGGATGGTCAAGAACGTGCCGACGACGAGCCGGCGTGGATCTTCGAGCTCGTTCGCGTCGGCGATATCGCGCCAGTCGCCCGGGCGATTCCACTCCTCGGCCGCGACCGCCGCGAGTGTCTCGTTGCCGGCGAGCGTGTGGCTGTGCGTGCGGTCGGGACTCTGCAGATTGAGCTGCGAGATCTGGTCCTCGAGCTTGCGATACTCGCGGAGCGTCAAGGTGACGGTCGCGCGGAGCGGGATGCCCTCGGGCGAGAACAGCGTGAACTTCTGCGAGATCGACTCGACCACGCCGACGAAGCTGTGGCGGTTCTGCGCGCTCATCGGCGGCGCGAGCGAGTCGCCGGAGAAGTGCGCGTTCCAGGCCACGGTCACGATCGGCGGCGCGTGCGTTTGCGGGTTGATGCGCGCGAGTGAGAACGCCTTGTCGGTCTGCGCGGTCACCGACGTCGCGCCGAGGCCGGTGCCGTTATCGGTCGAGTCGAAGAACAGCTCGATCGTCAGCTTCTCGGCCTCGCCGCGCACGAATTGCTGGAGCGGCGCATCCAACCCCGGGATCGCGATCTCGGCGAACTTCATCGCCTTCTGGAACGACAGCTCGGTCGGGTTGAACGGCACCGTGAACGTGGGCAGCGGGTAGGCGCCGCCGAGATCGCCGCTGAGCGTGACCATGTTGACCGGCGGCATCAGCGCTCTCCGTGCGGCTGCATCGACCACGGCCCGTCGATCGACTGCTCTTCTTTGACGCGGCTCTCTTTCGCGTGCATGTCGCGCACGGCATCGACGCACGCCGAGACGATCTGGCGGAACTGTTCGTGCGACAGCGCCGATGTCTTCTCGACGGACCGGATGTTGTTGATGATCTCGTCGATGATCAGCTGCATGGGTTATCCGTTCGCCAAGCTGCTCAACGCGCCCGCGGCGTTCGCGAGCCCCGCGGCGAAGCCGGCCGCGCCGCCGATCGAGTAGAGGCCCTCGTGCGCGATCTCGAGCGACTCGATCGCGACCGCGCTGTGCGCCGCGTTCATCTGCGGGCCGCTGTACTTGCTCGGGATGCCGCGGCGAAAGCCCCAGACGGTGAGTTGCTGCTGGGTCGCGTCGTTGATCGCGATCGTGCCGTCGCGGCGTTTGCCGTAGCCTTGCACGTACGCGTAGAACCACTCCCACAGCGTCGCGTCGGTCGTGAGACCGCGCTTGAGCACGAGCGTCGATGGCTTCGCGCGGGTCGGGAACTTTAGCGTGCCGTCGTTACCGCCACCTTGGTTGTACTCGTGGACCTCGATCGCCATCTCGAGGCCGGTGCACTCCGCGAAGCCGATCTGCGGATACGACAGCGCCTGCGACAGATTCACGCTGCCGAACGTGAACAGCGACGCCGTCGAGTCGAGCAACGTGACCTGGAAGTTGCACGCGAGGATCGGGTTCACGCGGATTGACCTCCCGCGACCGTGCCGCGCTCGACGACCTCGAACGCGTTGCTCTGCCGGCCGAGCCGCAACACGACGTACTCGAACGGCTGCGACGGCGCGACGGCGACATCGGCGACGAGCTGGCCGTCGGCGCGCTGATCGGGTGGGTTGTTGACCTCGTCGCAGCGCACCGCGAATGCCTGCGCCGGCGTCGTGCCGACAAGCGCACCGCGCGTCCACAGCTGCGAGAGCAACTCGGTCAGCGATTGCGTGATCCGGCGCCACGTGACAGGCGCGTTCGGTTCGAACACCGCCCACTGCGTCTGCACCTCGATCGCCTTCATCAGCATCATCATCAAGCGGCGCACGTTGACGAAGCACCACGATGGGTCCGACGACATCGTGCGCGCGCCGAGCACGCGCAGGCCGAGCCCGGGCGGTGACTTGATCACGTTGATGCCCATCAGGTTCAACAAGCCGTGAGTCGGATCGTCGACGGCGATCGTCACGTCCTGCGCCCATGACAGCACGCGGTTCGCGGGTGCGCGGTGCACGCCGATCTCGAGATCGAGCTGCGCCGCGAGCCCGGCGACGTGGCCGGATGGCGGGACGCGCCGTGTCGGCGCGACGCCGAGCGGATCGGTGACCTGCAGCCATGGGAAGTAGAGTGCTGCATTGCGCGTGTCGAACCGGCCGCGCCACTCCTGCACGAGCGCGACGCCCTGCGCGGTGTCCTCGGCCATCGCCGGCATCGGATCGAGCAACGCGAACCGATCGTTTTTCTCCTCGCAGAGCTGCACGAGCATCGACTGCATCAGGTAGACGTCGGCTTCGGAGAACAGCGGCGGCACCTCGAACGACAGCGGCGGCTGGTGCAGCGTCTGCACCGGCGGCGGCGGCGGGCACGACAGGCAGGGATTCACGACCAGCGACGGCGGCGCGTACCGCGGCGGCACCTCGGGCTGGATCACGATGTCGGGTGCGGCGACGAGCGCGATCTCGTCGACGACCATGATCGCATTCATCCCGGATACGAGATCCGCGGCTTCGAGATCCGCGAGGCCGTCGGCACCGCCGGCGAGCGGCACCGTCGCGCCCGGTGTCACGTCGAGCGGCGCGACCATCGCGGATGGATCGGTCGCGAGCTCGGTGATCGCGATCGCAGGAGGCGGCGGTGGCGGCGGTGTCCCCGGCGGCAACAGGATCGGATACACGGCCGGCGCGAGCTGGAGCGCGCCGTACTGCGGGTGCTCGGGGATCGGCGTGAGCCCGGAGTAGACCGCGACCGGCCAGCCGTTCTCGCGGACCGCGATCGTGTATGCGAGCGACCGGACCTGCAGCGGCTGGTTGCGATCGTAGCCGTCGAGGATCTCGTCGTACGGCAGGCCCGATCCGGCGTCGGGATGGATGAAGTAGAGCCGGCGCAGCACCGGATCGACGTACGAGACGACGCGGTAGTACTGGCTGCCCGGCTGTTCGAGCAGCAACAGATCGGCGCGCTGGAATCCGGCGACCGACGCGACGTTGACCCATCGCGCGCTCTGCTGCCCGGCGACGGTGAACGTCCGCGACGGATACACGCGCGAGATCGACAACGTCAGCCCGTCGCCCCACACGCCCGGACCCGACGCGGTGACCTGCCACCGCGGCGTCCCGAGCGACGGCCACAGCCAGGTCGCCGGCGCCGCCGGCAGCCCGCCGTTTGCCGCGGCGACCCGCACGATCCAGCAGCGCGCGCCGCCGTTCTCGAAGAAGCCGCGAACCGCGTACGCGAGAAATCCGCCGCCGATGAAGCTGCCGAAGTGCGCTTCGAACTGTTTGACCGACTCGACCGGCACCGGCGTGTTCAGCGGTCCGCGATCGGCGAGACCGACGAACCCGGCGATGTCCGTGCGCAACGGCTGGATGACGGGCGCAGATGCGTCCTGCCATTCGATGTACGCGCCCGGTGTGGAGTAGGTCGGCATGGGTCACGCGCGTCAGATCACTGCGGCTCGAGCTCGAACGTGAGTCCTTCGTGGCAGAGCTCCATGCTCTCGATCGCGACTTCGTTGCCGGCCGCCTTCAGCGACGGGCCTTCGATCTTGTTGATCCACGCGTTCTCGAACTGCCAGCGCATCACCGCCTGGCGCTGTTCGTTCAACAGCGTGACGCTGCCGTTGCGACGATCGTCCTGGCCCGCGTAGATGCGCGCGTACCACTGCCAGAGCTCGTCGTCCTGGATGTAGCCGCGCTTCATCACGATCATGGGGAACTTGCGCAGCCCCTGTAGCTTGCGAACGTTGTTGATCGGGTCGAGTCCCTCGCGGTAGTCGACCGCGTCACCATCGGCGGTCAGGCCGCTCACCTCGCTGAACGAAGCGGCGCCGACACCGTCGATGTCGACCTGAAAATTGAATCCACGAAGCGGATCTTTGCGCGTACTAGTCGCCATGGCGCGCCTCCTTAGGAGCTGGCGTCGGCCGTCCACAGGCCGATGCGGATGATGACGAACTCGGCCGGTTTGACCGGCGCCACGCCGACCAAGCAGATGAGGCGCCCATTGTCGATGTCGTCTTGAGTCATCGTCGTGCGGTCACACTTGACGTAGAACGCCTGGTCCTTCGTCGTGCCCTCGAGCGCACCGCTGCGCCACGTGGTCGTCAGGAAGTTGGACACCGTTCGCCGTACGCGTGCCCACAACGGCTCGGCGTTCGGCTCGAACACGACCCACTGCAGGCCGATGTTCAGCGAGTCCTCGATGAAGATCATCAGACGCCGGACGTTGATGTACTTCCAGTCGCTGTCCGACGTGATCACGCGTGCACCCCACACGCGAATGCCGCGGTTGTTGATGCGGAAGTCGCGAATGAGATCGATGTTCGTCGGCTCGGCGTTCAGCAGATCCTGCTCGGACTGGTTCAGATACCGCGTCAGTCCGGTCATGCCGGAGACGATCTCGTTCGCCGGCGCTTTCCACACGCCGCGCGACTCGTCGACGCGCGCGTAGATGCCGAGCATGTGTCCGCTCGGCGGGATCGGGAACTGCGCGATCGATTGGAGGTTGGTCGGGAACGGATCCGGGATCGTGAGCCACGGGTGATAGAACGCGGCGTACTTCGTGTCGAACTGCTGCCGCTGTGCCGTGATGTCGTCGATCGTGTCGTCGTCGGCCGGCCCCTGCGCGTCGAGCACCGCGAAGCGGTAGAGCATGCTTTCACACTGATCGATCAGCGCCTGTTGGATCGGCGCGGTGACCTGGCCGGGCACGGCGATCAGCGAGATGTCGAGCCGGTTCTGCAGCGCCTGGATGCCGGTGCGATTCGCCGGCTCCTGGTCGTCGACGCCGATATACGTGTCGTCGTCCATCAGCGCGACGCCGTCGTCGCCGTAGACCGCGAGGTCCTCGCCGTCGCCGAGGCGCAACCGCGCGGGCCGCGTGAGACCACTCGGCAGTGTGTCGGTCAGATCCTCGGGTCCGAGCCGCACGCGCTCCTTGTCGGCCTCGCTGGTGCCGAGGTCTTGGACGCGCACGTACTGCGAGCCGCCTTCCGAGCGGTTGTCGGATCGCCGCAGCGGCAAGCCGAGATCGTCGACCGTCAGGCCTTCGACCCACGTCGCGCCGATCACGCGCTCGAAGTAGTGGCTGTGGCGCGGGTCCATGCTGAGCGTGCGGAACAACTCCTGGTCGAGCAGGTCGTTGTTGCGGATCGGAATCGCCGGCTGCGGTGGGTTGAGCAGCAGCACCTGCACGCGGAACTCGCGCGACCGCACGACGAGGCGGTTCGAGCCCGCGCTCGCGAACGCCGCGAGCTGCGCGGCAGACAGGCCCGGTGCGTCGAGCAGCACGAGGTTGTTCGCGGCCTTGTCGATGCTGTTGACCTTGAGAAAGTCGCCGATCTGGGTCGTGTTGGTCGAGTCGCGGAGCTCGAGCACGGTTCCCGCCTCGACACCGGTCACGGTGCTCAAGCGCAGTGTCGACGGAATGCCCGGGCTCGGCGACGCCGTCGCCGCGAGCAGCTGGGCACGCCCGAGCAGGCCGGTCTCCTCGTCGGCTGCCGTGATCAGCAGGCGATTGCCCCACCCACCGGTGTCGAGCGCGCGCGCGATGAAGAGCTGCTCGCGCTTGACGATCGTCGAGTCGGCGTTGTGGCTGCGGACGAGCGCGACGTCGACCTCGATCGTCGACGGCTTGACCTCGACGGTGGAATCGACGTCGACGATCGCGTGATAGAACATGTCTCCGTCGGGTGTCGTGACGCGGATCGTGTCGCCGACGGCGTAGCTCGTGCCGTCGCCGACCAGGAGCTCGGTCGCGGTCGGCGGCGCATCGAGCAGCGTCGTCGTCGCGGGTCGCGCCACGTCGGCGGTGACGGTCTCTCGCGCGACCGGCGTGTTTGCAGGATATGCGCGCTGGAGCGGCCGCTCGAGCACGACCGTGCCGGCGTCCGGTGGTGCCGCGCGCGGATCCGAGAGCTGCACGACCTGCACGAGCTCGTGGTTCGGCGCGATGCCGATCCGCAGCACGTCGGCGTGCTTCGGATCGAGACCGAGGCCGATCCGTGCGCTGAGCTGGATGGTCATCGCACCGATGGCGGCCGGCGCGGTCAGCGTGCGCGGCTGCACGCTCACCGCCGGCGGCGACACCGAGGGGATCCCGCCGAGCGGGCTCATCAGCGTCACGACGTTGCCGGCGATGCTCAGGATCGCGGAGGTCGTGGGCGCGGCCGTCGCGAACACGAGCTGCATACCCGGAACGAGCAGCGCGACGTTGTCGAGCGTGACCGACGTCGTCGACGTCGCGACCGTGATGTTGCGGGTGTCGTCGGCAACCGCGACGTGCTCGATCAGCGAGCCGAGCGGGTAGTCCTCGTACGGCGCCACGGCCGGCGTCAGCAGCGTCAGCGTGCCGATGCGCCGGATCTCCTGGTTCGGGAACGAGCCGGTGTCGAGCACGACGACGTTGCCCGGCGTGAACGTCGGGCCGACGACGTTGACGAACAGGATCGAGTCACCGCCGTTCGCGGCCGTCGTGAGTAGCTGCGCCGCGCCGGACGGCACGCTCACGATCTGCGCCGTATCGGTCACCGGATGCGGGAGCTGTGTCGGTGCGGCGAGCGTGACCTGGACATCGGTCGCGTTGATCTGGATCGTCGAGACCACGAGCACGAACTCGGCGGATGCCGTGGGTCCGAGCTCCATCGCCTGGTTCGGCGCGCCGACGAGCGCGGCGACGTCGGCCGGGGTCGCGCTGCGAACCGTGAACTGCGTGAGGCCCGCGTTCAGAGCCAACGGCAACGCGAATGCTCCGCTGGTGGTCGTGATCGGACCGGCGTAGATCGAACCGCCGTTCGCATGGCTCTGCTGGAGCGGCAGGCTGAGCGATACCTCGGGCGCCGCGAGCGCGTTCACGATCGTGCGGTACTCGGCGCGGCTACCGTCGCCGATCCGGATCGTGTCCCCGATCGACAGGCCGGTCGCCGACAGCACGTAGAGCAGCGGCGGGTTGAGCGACGTGCCGGTGTCTTCCTCGGCCGGGCGTAGCAACACGGTCGCCAGCGGATTGCCGGCCTGCGGGTCGTCGAAGAACAAGCGGCGTTGGGCGCGCGTCGCACCGTCGGATTCGACGCGCGTGACGTACAGCAGCTTGCCGCCGTTGACGAACAGGCCTTCGACCGCGTGCGGCAGGTAGCAGTGCGCACGGCCGCCCGGATCGGTGAAGTCGCCGATCGACAGGTAGCCACCGAACGTCCGGCGGTAGTCGGCGAAGCTGGTCACGAGCGTGGGCACGTTCGCCGGCCCGCGCTCGGTCACGCCGACGACGCCGGCGATGCTCGTGCTGACGCCTTCGATCGGCTTGTTGCCGCTGTCGGTTTCTTCGATGTACACGCCTGGAGACAAGTAGTCAGTCATCAACGCTCTCCTATGGAGTGACCACGTCCACGAGGTTCTCGTAGTGGCCGTAATCGGGGCTCGTCACCAGCGACGCCGCCGGTGTTTGCAACTTCACGGATGCGACGCGCGATAGCGGCGGCAGGCGGTAGTAGCCATTGCTATCGGTGATCGAGGTGTAGAGGCTGGCAGTCTGATACTCGGTCGGCGCGCTGCCGCCGCCGATCTCGACGACGCCGGCGGTGATGCCGGACAGGCCATCGAGAAACGCAACCTGATCCGATCGAATACCGTCGCGATCGAACAGGTTCGACGCGGCCGGCGCCTGCGGCGTCACGACGTACACGTCGGTCCCTTGCTCGTGAGCGACCTGTAGACGAAACGCGAGTGTGGCGGTCGCGGGCTGGTTCGGTGTCGCCGCACCGACAATGCTCGTCACCGCGACGTACTCGACACGGTCGGGCAACTCCGGCTCGAACGCGAGGATCGTCCCGGGCGCGACGCCGATCTGATCGCTGATCTTCACGGTCGTGGTTCCAACCACCGCCGGCAACACGAGCGTCTTGTCCTGCCCGGCCACGTGCGCGAGATCGCGCCGCCGTAGGCTGTCGACACCATCGCTGCGATCGGCATAGAGGCCCGGTTCGAGCGAGACGAGGTTCGGCGGCTGCATGACGGTGGTTGGATCGACGTTCGCGGGTGGAAACGTCCACCACACACCGGCGAACGAGACCGGCACGCCCGGCAGCGGCACCGGACCGAGCTGTCCGACCACCAACTGCACGACGCAACCGCGCAGCACGATCGGATCGCGGTGGAGCATCACGCTGCCGGCGTCGGCCGGGATGAACTGATTCGGAAATCCGGCGACCGGTGCGAGCGTGATGTCGAGCTCGCGCAATAAATATCCCGGCGTCGCCAACGTCCACGCGATGTCGATGCCGATCGTCGCGAGGCTCGGATAGAGCCGCGCCGGATTGCCGATGAAGCCCATGTAGCCATCGCGGCCGACCTGTGGCGTGAGCCCGTACGACTCGGTGCGCATCGTGTAGTCGAGGTTCGGACCGGTCAGCGTGATCTCGTCGACGGCAGACCACTTGACGATCGCGCGAAGGCGATTGGCCGCGACCGGCGGATCGTCCGGGCAGATGCGATAGGTCCACCCGCCGGCGGTGTCGGTGCGGCAGGTCATGTCTGCTTCTCGGAGGTGATCACGGCGTACGTGGGCATCACGGCGTCGACGGGCGGCGCCACGCGCGGTTGCAACGACGAATCGATCGGCACGACCGAGACCTCGTACGAGATGCAGAGCTGAAACGAGTGTTCCAGCGCTTCCCACATGCGCGACATCTGATCGAGATCGAGTGACTCGAGGCGGACGTACATCTCGTCGGTCGAGCCGGCGAGGTCGCCCTGAAAGTCAACGCCGCGCAGCGTCGCGTGGTCGTACAGCTCCTGCATGACCGCGCCGACGATGTTCTGCTCGAGCTCGGGCCCGTCCGAACGCTGCGTCACATCGACGACCGGCACGACCAGGTAGTGCAGGCGCAGCGGCAGCGGCTCGCGGAGCAGGCGGTCGCGCGCCGAGCGTTGTGGCGGATAGTTGAGCGTGTCCTCGTCGCGCACGATGCGGTACAGCCAGAGCGACACGCCTTCGTTCGTCGCCGATAGCTCTTCCGGCGCGAGCAGCGACACGACCATCGTGCCGCCGTGAGCGGGATCGAAGAACGCGCGCAGGTTGAGGTCGTTCTTGAGATGGTTCGAGACCAGCTCGCGCAGCGTCAGGCTGATGGCGCGGATCGACGTGTTCATCGCGTCAGCTCCGCCCATCACGCGAGGCGCGATTGAAGTAGATGACGACTCCGCCCGGCAGGCGCCGGATGTCGAGGAGTCCGCGCTTCACGAGCGTCTCCAACGCCGCCTCGACATCGTCGAGCGCGATCGCCGGATCGCGCAGCCACCAACGCCGCGCACCATCGACGGTGTCGGCCGCGTACGGATGCGCGGCGCAGTAGCGCTCCAACGCATCCACGAGCTCGCTGTGGCTGTCACGCGACATTCCCAGACCCACACGGGCGCCGCGTGGTGCAACGCAGGGGCCACGATGGAAGCTCGCGCGATGCTTGATCGCTCGCGCACACGGCGGGTCGCGATCGACTCACCCCAAACGGCATGGGCTCGTCGAGAAACCGAGGTGGCTCACTTCGAACCCGCCTGGGACAAAATGGGCTCACGCCCGCGCGGCGAGACGCCGGCGCATGATGAGTCGACCATCGTGCGCGCTTCGAAACCCAGAGCTCGCAGTCGTGCTCGTGTCACGAGCACGAGCACGTCGGATCAACCTCAATCGCGCCGCCGCGGATCAGCTCGCGCGAAACAGGTGCGGGGCGATGCCGTGCTTCTTGACGAGCCGCTTGAGCGCGCTGCGGTCTTTGCGCGCGAGCCGCGCTGCGAGGCTGACGTTGCCCTTCGTGCGAGTGAGCAGGTCGCGCAGGTACGTGCGCTCGAACTGTGCGACGGCGGTCGCTTTCGCGCCTCTGAAATCCGGTGTCGCGTCGAGAGCCGGCGCCGAGATCGGTGCGGTGCCGAGTGTCACCTCGAGCTCGTCGCGATTGCCTTCGTGCAACAGGAACCCGCGCAGGATCGCGCTCTCGAGCTCGCGCACGTTGCCGGTCCAGTCATGAGCTTCGAGCGCGGCGAGCGACGCGGCGGATAGCCGGCGTGGGCCGCGCTCGTGCTCGCGACAGCAACGATCGACGAAGAGCTGCGCGAGAATCGAGACATCGCCGTGGCGTTCGCGCAACGGCGGCAAGCCGAGGTGAAGCACGCGCAGTCGGAACCACAGGTCGCGCCGGAACCGGCCGCGCGCGACCTCCTCGGAGAGGTCCGAGTTGCTCGCGGCGATCACGCGAACGTCGGCGCGCATGATCGTTCGCCCGCCGAGCGGCATGTACGTCTGATCCTGGAGAAATCTCAACAGCACCACTTGCGCACGTGCGCTCATGGCTTCGATCTCGTCGAGGAACAGCGTACCGCCGCGCGCTTCGGCGACGAGCCCGTCGCGCCGCTCGCGAGCGTCGGTGAACGCGCCACGCTCGTGGCCGAACAATTCAGATTCGACCAGCGTGTCGGGAAGCGCACCGCAGTTGATCGGGATGAACGGAAAGTCGCGGCGTTTGCCCAAGTAATGCAGCGCGCGCGCGACCAGATCTTTGCCGGTTCCAGTTTCGCCCTCGACGAGCGCGGTCGCGTCATGTGCCGCGATCTGCATCACCGTCCGCAAGACGGCACGCCACGCGGCCGACTCGCCGATCAGGTTCAAGCGCGCAAACTCCGACTCCTCGCCGCCCAGCGCCATTAAACCACCCATGCTCACTTTATCGTCGCGCTTCGTGAAGTCAACGACCGGCTTCGTTTTCGAAGTGTCCGTGATTTCACATCGCGGTCCGACCGGGAGCGCGATGTTGCTCGGTCTCGGATCTCAGACCCCTGTGATACCTCGTCGAGATGAGCGCGCTCGAGATCCTGCGAGATGTGTTCGGTCACGACGCATTCCGCTACGGTCAGGGAGAAGCCGTCGAAGCGTTGCTCGCCGACGGCGATGCGCTCGTCCTGTTGCCGACCGGCGCTGGCAAGTCGTTGTGCTACCAAGTGCCGGCGATCGTGCGAGCGCGGCGCGGCGAAGGCACGACGATCGTGATCTCGCCGCTGATCGCGCTGATGAACGATCAGGTCAGCGCGCTCGCCGCCCGCGGCGTCGCGGTGGCCGCGCTGCACAGCCAGTGCGACGAGTCCGCGCGCGCCGAGACGATCGGGCGGCTGATGCGCGGCGAGCTCGCGCTGTTGTACGTCTCGCCGGAGCGTGCCGTGCAGGCCGGCTTCAAGCGCCTGCTCGGCCGCGCGCGCATCGCGATGATCGCGATCGACGAAGCGCACTGCGTGAGCCAATGGGGCCACGACTTCCGGCCCGAGTACATGCGGCTTGCCGAGCTTCGCGCCGTCGCCGAGCTCGCAACCGCGCCGATGATCGCGCTCACCGCGACCGCGACGCCTCGCGTGCTCGCCGAGATCACGCATGCGCTCGAGCTCCGTAAGCCCACGCTGATCCGCGGCGACTTTCGTCGGCCGAACCTCGCGTTCGAGGTCCTCGAGATCGGTGCCGGAGGCGGCGGCAATCAAGCGCGCCTCGCCGCGACGATCAGCGCGCTCGAGCGCGCCGGCCTTCGCCAGCGCACCGGCGCGGGCCGCGCGATCGTGTACTGCAGCACGCGCAAGACAGCCGAGGAGGTCGCCGCGTCGCTGAAGCACGCCGGCTTCGCGGCCGGCCACTATCACGCCGGGCGAACCGCGCTCGCGAGAGAACGTGCGCAGTCGGGATTTTCGGTCGGCCGCATGCGCGTGCTGGTCGCGACCAACGCGTTCGGCATGGGCGTCGACTATCCCGACGTGCGCGTCATCGTGCACTTCCAGGCTCCGGGAAGCGTCGAGGCGTATTACCAGGAGGCCGGGCGCGCGGGCCGCGATGGCGCCCCAGCGCACTGCCTGCTGTTGTTCGGCGCGGGCGATCTGATGACGCAGCGGCGGATCGCGCAGCACGGCGCGACCGGCAAGCGGCTCGCACTACTCGAGGAGTCGCTGAGCGCGGTCGCCGCGTACGCGACGGTGTGGACGTGCCGACAGCGCATGTTGTGCGCGCACTTCATCGGGACCGATGACAACCAGCCGGCATGTGGTCTGTGCGATGCGTGTCTCGATCCGGCGGGCGAAGCGCGGCCGGAACCGGCGCCGGCCGCAGCCGTGCTCGGTTCTGCACAGCAGCAGATCATCCTCGCGGCGATCGCGGCGCACGGCCGCGCGGTCGCAAAAGGCACGCTCGCGAAGGCGCTGCGCGGCAGCGAGGCCAAGCCCGTCGTCGTGCACGGGCTCGATCGACTCGCACAGCATGGAGCACTCGAGGCGTTCGCCGAGGCGGACATCGCCGCGACGATCGAGTCGATGGTTCAGGACCGCAGGCTCGTGCGACGCGGTCGCAAGTATCCGACCGTCGCCGTGGCTGGCCCGGCGAAGGCGCGCGCGCCGCGCACCGCGAATGCGCGTCGTGGCCGCGACGGATCGCGGGCGAGCAGCATCACCGTCGAGCTCGACCGCTATCGCACGCGGATGGCGCGGCAGCTCCGCTGGAAGGCATTCATGGTGTTCCAGCGCAACGTGATCGTCGCGATCGATCGCCACCGGCCGGACTCGCTGGCCGCGCTCGCCCGGATCCCGGGTCTGGGCGCCAACCGCATCGCGCGGTTCGGCGATGACCTCATCGCGATCGTCCGTCGCTACGGCGGCGGCCGAGCCGAGACCGCCGAGCTCGGCCCGGCGGTGCGCGATCTGTTCTCGCAGCTCGCGCGGGATCCGTAGTTACCGGTAACACGCTCGAACGTTTCCTCGTACGACGGATCCATCGTGCCGGCGATGCGATCCCACCACGTGAAGTACAGGCCGTCGTTCGCCCGCACGCGCCGGTGATGCATGCAGTGGTGCGTCGTCGTCGTGCTCCGGCCGAACAACGCGCCGTTCGATTTGCACGAGGGCGACGCCGCGCTAGCTCGCTTGCTCGCGCCGACGACGCCGCGCCGGCGCGCTAAGACCAGAGCTACCGCGCCACGGTGATGGTGACCGGGATCGACACTTGAATCGATCCGGACGTCCCCATCAGCTCGATGGTCGTGGTGCCGCGCGGCGCTCGCCTCGTCGCGCTCCACTTCAACGTCACCTTCGCCGTGCCATTGGCCGGCACGGTCACCGGATCAGCGGAAGCCGTCGCCGAGACGCCGCTCGGGAACTCGTTGACACCCAGCGTCACGGCGGAGTTGAACCCGTTGACGCTCTTGAGCGTGAGCGTGGTGCTCGTGCTGCCACTCTCGTCCACCGTGAACGACGCGGGCGACAGCGACATCGTGAACGTCGCGGTCCCGGTCGTCGACGGGTTGACCGTCAACGCGATCGTCGTGGAGTGCGTGAGCGAGCCCGACGTGCCGGTGACCGTGACGGTCGCCGTTCCGGTCGCGGCCGTGGCGCTCGCGGTCAGCGTCAACGTGCTCGTCGCGCTGCCGTTGGCAGCCGGAGTGACCGGGTTCGCACTGAACGACGCGGTCACGCCGGTCGGCAGACCGGATGCGGCCAGCGTGACGGCGCTCGCGAATGCATTCTGCGACGTGATCGTGATCGTGCTCTTGCCGCTCGCGCCTTGCGTCACCGTGACGCTGGTCGGCGATGCGCTCGCCGTGAAGTTCGGCGTCGCGACGGCGCTCACCGTCAGCGCGATCGTGGTGGTCGCGGACAGCGAACCGGACGTTCCCTTGATCGTGACGGTGGCGGTTCCGGTCGTCGCGGCAGAGCTCGCGGTCAGGCTCAGCACGCTCGACCCGGTGGTCGGATTGGTGCCGAACGCCGCGGTCACGCCGCTGGGCAAGCCGGACGCGGCCAACGTGACGGCGCCGGAGAACCCGCCGGCATCGGCCACGCTGATCGTGCTCGTTCCGGCCGCGCCGCCCTGCGTGATCGAAACGCTGTTCGGCGACGAGGACAGGCTAAAGCTCGGCTGCGTCGTCGTCGATCCGGCGAGCAGGTTGATCAAGCCGCTGCCGCTCGGGCTGCCCCAGCCGGTGACGAGGTCGTAGCCGGCCGCCGCGTGAAAGCTGCCGCTCGTGCCGCTCGTGATGTCGTGGAACAAGGTCGAGTTTGCGGCCGGATAGATCAGCGGATCGATGAAGCCGATCGAGTCGCCGTTCGCAGCCGCCTGCTGATTGGCGAGCGCGAGATAGCCCGCCCACATCGGCGCGGCGAAGCTCGTGCCGCCGTAGTCGTTGGCCGTGCACGTCGTCTGATCGGCGCAGACGTAGAACGTGAAGTCCGCGTTTGCCGAGACATCTGGTCCGTTGCGCAGCGTCTTCGAGCAGCCGAGACCCGCGCCGTTGCACGCGGTCGCAGCAGCCGTTTGCCACGACGGGATCGCGATGCTGTCTGGCGTGATGCCACCACCCGAGTCGACCCACGCGGTCTCCGAAGCCCACGCGCCGCCGGCGCCGGTCGTCGTGAGATCGGTTCCACCGACCGAGACGACAAACGCGGCGTCTGCCGGCCACGCCTCGTTGCTCTTGGACCACGTGCTGGAGTCACCCGATGCGGCGAAGAAGTTCTGGCCCTGTGCCGCCATCGTCTCCCAGTAGCCGTTGAGCGAGCCCGGATCGGCCGGAGTCCAACCCCACGAGCACGAGATCTGTTTCGACAGCGGCGCGTCGGTGGTCACCGTCATCGCGCTGATGATCGAGGTGTCGGTCGAGCCGATGTAGACGTAGAGCCCGCTCATGCCGGGAGCCATGCCGAGCGCCTGGGTCATATCCAGCGTCTGCTCGGTGTCGTCGCAGCTCGGCGAGACGCAGCTCGTGCTGGTGCCGTCCGTCGAGATCAGCTTCGGTGTGAGCGGCTCGGTCTGGCCGACGTTCTTGTAGTACGTGGTCAGATCGGCGAGATCGGTCCCCTCGTACTCGAACAGCGCGACGTTCTGACCAGCGCCCGTGAGCGCGCCGCCGTAATACGCCGCACGCATGTCGGTGCCGAGATACGACGCCGACGGCCCGGAGCCCGTGGTCGCCAGCGACTTCTCGCCGCCCAGCTTGCGCTCGATGCGCGGTGTCGGGACCGAGTAGTTGTCGAGCCCAGAGACGTGCAACAGCGGGAACGGCAGCGCGATGCTGGGCTCCTGATCCGCGGCGAAGAACGTGCGATCGTCGGTGTCGTCGCGGTAGGTCCGCAGCGTCACGTTGAACGCCTGCTGGATCTCGTCGACGGTGCCGGCGAGCCGAAGATCGCGCGCGCCGAGCGAGCCGCCGGTCACCGCGAGGTTGTGAGCCTGCGCGAACGCGACGAGCTGATTCCAATTGTCCTGCGTCGGACCGAAGCGCAGCGCGACCTCGTCCGGCGTGAGGAACTGGTGATAGCTCGCACTCGAAGGATCGTTGAGCTGCGAGATCAAGCCCTGCAGCTCGTCCTCGTTACGCAACGGCAGAACGATATCGATCTGCAACGTCTGATCGAGCGGTACTTGCCCGGTCGCGACGGCCTGACCGTTGCGCACGACGTCCCGCACGTGGTTCGTGAGGAGTGGTTGCGGCTGCGGGTCGGGTGACGACACGCAAGCGGCAATGAACATCGGGATCAGACTCAGCCATTTTTTCATCGAGATCCTCCAGCGACTCGAACACGCTGATCGACGCGCGCTTTTCGGTCAAGGCACTCTCGCGACGAAGTGTGTGATGTTCGGCTTTCTACCCCGGCATGCCTGTGCAGATCGGTGCACACGCGCACTCTCGAACAGAGCTGGTGTCGGCCAATACATCCGCAGCTCGGGTTGAATCGAGCGCTTCGGCTTGGCGTCCGCGTGAGGCGCGCAGCATATTCGCTCGCGCATGGGTGCTCGCGACAAAGCGCGACTTCGGATCGAGTTGCTCGGCCGGCTCGAAGCACAGCTCGCGACCGCGCGCGCGGCACACGCGGCTGCGATCGCAGGCGCGATCGATGACGAGGCGCGCCCCGAAAATACCAAGGACACGCGCGGGCTCGAGCAATCGTACTTGGCGCGTGGTTACGCGCAGCGCGTCGCGGAGCTCGAAGCGGCGGTCGCGGCGATCGCGGTGATGACCATCGCGGCTCAGAGCCGCGTCGCGATCGGCGCGATCGTCATCACGCTCGCGGTGGACGACGACCGCGAGCGCGCGTTCTTGATCGCCGGGCACGGCGGCGGCGTGGAGCTGGGCGACATCACGGTGGTGACGCCGACCTCGCCGCTCGGGCGCGCGCTGCTCGGCAAATGCATCGACGACGAATGCGAGCTCGCGGTCGGCGACACGCGGCGCACGCTCGCGATCACGTCGGTCGAATGATCTCGTGCGCGATTCGCGCAGCTCTCTAAGCGAGATGCGCAATCGTTATTCGGCCGTGCGAGAGCTCTGCTTTCTCGATGTTCGCGATCCGCGATCGCACTAGGTTCGGCGCATGAAGCTCTGGATTGTCGTGGCGATCGTATCGGCTGCCGCGTGCGCACCGCATCGCAACGGTGATGACGATGGCGATACCGGCGGCTCGGGCTCCGGCTCGGCGGCTCCGACGTGCCCGAGCTGTACGGGAGACGGCACCGCGGTGCTCGAGTGCGACGGCACGATAACCGAGTGCACGAGCACGCAGCTGTGCTCGCAAGGCGCGTGCTTGGACAGCTGCTCGGCCGCGACCGACAACCACGAGTCGGTCGGTTGCGACTACTACTCGATCGACATGGACGGCACGTGGGGCACCGACGGCGGTTGCTATACGGTGTTCGTCGCGAACACGTCGCGCGCCGCGGCGCATGTCTCGGTCGAGTGGAACGGCCAGTCGATCGATCTGTCGCAGTACGCGAAGTTGCCGCAGGGTGTCGGCCAATCGTTGACGTACGGCAACTACGATCCGACTGCGGGTCTCGCGCCGAACCAAGTCGCGATCTTGTTTCTCGACTACTACGCGAACACGAACATCCTCGCGCCGAGCGTGAAGTGCCCCGTGCCGGCGGCGCTGAGCACGGGCCCGCAGATCGTCGGTACGGGCGTCGGCAACGCGTTTCATGTCACGACCGACCAGCCGGTCGTCGCGTATCAGATGCTGCCGTACGGCGGCGGCGATGCGGCCACCACCGGCGCGTCGCTGCTGTTGCCGACGAGCGCGTGGGATACGAGCTACATCGCAGTCGAAGCGTACGACACCGATCCGAACGCGCCGCAGTTGATCATCGGCGTGACGCCATCGTTCGACGTCGTCGCCGCGCAAGACGACACGACCGTCACGATCAAGCCGATCAACACGATCTACGCCGGCTCGGGCGTGGCTCAGGGACCGGCGAACCAGCCGTACACCGTGAGCTTGAACGCCGGCCAATTCCTGCAGATCACCGAGAAAGACCAATTGTCGGGCAGCCCGGTGACCTCCGACAAACCGATCGGCGTGTTCGGCGGCAACGAGATCGTCGCGATCGACATCTGCTGCGGCGATCACGCCGAGCAAATGCTCACGCCGTCGCGCGCGCTCGGCAACCTTTACGTCGCGGCGCCGCACGGTGATCGCCGCCCCGAAGCGGACCCGCGCGTGTTTCGCCTCTACGGCACCGTCGATGGCACGGAGCTGACGTACGACCCGCCCGGGCTCGGCCCGGCGACGATCGGCGCCGGCGCGATGGCCGAGATTCGCAGCGACTCGCCGTTCACCGTGACGAGCCAAGGCTCGGACTATCCGTTCTCCGCGTTCACGTACATGACCGGCGCCGGCAGCGACGATTCGATGGGCGGCTACGGCGATGCCGACTTCGTGCGGCTCGTTCCACCGGCGCAATTCCTGTCGCACTACGTGTTCTTCACCGACGTCACGTATCCGTTCACGACGCTGACGGTCGTGCGCCAACCGAACACGAACGGCGCGTTCGACGACGTCCAGCTCGACTGCCTCGGCACGGTGACCGGCTGGCAAGACGTCGGCACCTACCAGATCGCATACGTGAAGCTCGTCGATCACTGGAACGCGCAAGGCAATTGCAACAACGGCGTCCACACGATGACCTCGCCGACCGCGTTCGGCGTGTGGGTTTGGGGTTGGGGAAGCGACGATACGAGCACGGGCTGGGTCAGCTATGGCTACCCGGCTGGTGAAGCCGTCACCGAGATCAACGACGTCATGATCTTCTGACGAGCGGTTTGGCGTTTCGGATCGCGTGGCGTTGTGGTGCAGTTGCGGTGTGAGCGGGTTCAAGCGTGGCGTGTCTCGGTCGGAGGGCTCGACAGCGAAAGAGAGTCCGCACTCGCATCACACGACGCACGCGCGGCCGTTCATCGGCAATCAAGAGCTGCAGCGAGCCGCGCGCGCCGAACAGCGCGCATCGGATGTTGGCGCTCGCAGCACGCAGCCGCCGGCCGGTGGTGCGCTGACTGCCGCGCGCGGTGATGGCAGCCACGTGCTCACCCGCGATGGCCGTGCGTATTTCGAACCGCTCGTCGGCGCGCAGCTCGGCGAAGCCTCGATTCACGTCGACGGCAACGCCGCGCGGTTGACCGCGCACGCGCATGCCAACGCGGCAGCATTCGGCCGGCGCGTGTTCGTCGCACCATCGCGCTTCGCGCCCGAGACGGCCGCCGGGCGACGCTTGCTGGCGCACGAGCTCACTCACGTCGGCCACGACGCGACGACGTCGTCGACACTGTTTCGAGACGCGGCGGATCCACACTATCCATCGCGGGACGAGCAGCACGAGATCGAGAAGCTGCTCGGTCGCGACACGGTGGTCGCGCCGCCGCCACAAAGTGGGACCGCTGCCACCGCGCCGGCGCTGGTCGTCGACCGACGCACGAAGCTGGAAGACTCGCAGATCGAGCCGGCAGCGCAAAAGCTCGTCGCACCGATCGGGCGTTGGCTCGATCGCCATCCCGATCTCGATGCCGAGCCGAACGTCACGCTCGCAGACGCGAACGCGGCGATGGTCGCGACTCGGAAAGCATCGTCGGCGGTGTTCGCGATGTTCGGACCGTATGTCTCGACCACACCGCCGTCGCTGACGACCGACACCAAGGCAACCCCCAAGCAGCTCGCCGACGCGAACCAAGTCCGGGTCGGATACGGTTGGGATCTGGACGAGCCGCAGACCTTCGCCCGCAACGTCGCGCAGACCCAATGCAAGGAAACCAGCGTCGAGTTGCTTCGACTCACCGATTCGTCACGCGAAGCCGTGCTCGATCATCTCGTCGCACTGCTGATGCGCGACGATGCGCTGTGGCAGAAGATGGTGCGCGCCGCGAAGAATTCCGTCGGCGGCAAAGAGGTCGCCGGCTCCCACGCGATCCTGCTCACGCCTTACAGCCGCGAGGCGTATCCCGACGCCGTCCACGAGCTCTTGCACGAGCTCACTCATCCGGCGTTCGACGCCGTGTTCGAGCGCGGCGTCAAAGAGGGCTTCACCGAGTACTTCACCGAAGAAGTCGCCGGTGCTCGTAAGTCGGGATACGACGACCAAGTCCAGAACGTGAAGAACATCCGCGACGCGATGCAAGGCCCACTCGCGGGCTGGCAAGGCGATTCGCCGGAAGAGAGCCTGCGCCGGGCGTACTTCCAAGGCCGACTCGATCTGCTCGGTTGGCGGCCAACCGAGGACGAGAAAGCACAACCCGACGCCGCTGCCGCGCCGGCGTGGGACGCCACCACCGCTGCGCGAGAGCTCCAGTCGCGCAACCAGCGCGCTCGCGCCGCACAGTCCGCGCACGACACGCTGCTCGGAGTCGGTCTGTACTATTCGAGCTCGTCGAGCCCGCTGGCCGCGCTGCGCTACGCCCGCGTGATCGCGCGTTCCGCGCCGGTCGCCGAAGCCCAGCTCTACCTGGAAGGCCAGCTGCTCGGTACCGTGACCGGCGATCCGCATCGGCTCGGCGCGAGCGCCGGCATCGGTGTGGAGCAGCAGGAACCGGGACACTACCTCGGCGCGGGCGTTCGCGTTCAAGCGACCGGCGCCACCGGCGGTGCATTCGATTTCCGCGCCGACCTCGCGGCATTCGCAAAAGTGGGAATCCGCGAGTGGCACTACGTGCGAATCGGCGCCGAAGCGGTCGTGCTCGTGCCGGTAGACGGTCGCAGCGATTTCGGCGTTGGCGCGGCGGTGACGGTGGAGCTCGAGCGATGAGACTCGTCGCGATGGCGCTCGCGCTCGCGGCGTGCGCGCATACGACGACGCCGGACACCTATGTGCGGATGGAGCGAATCGGCTGTCTCGGCGCGTGTCCGGTCTATACGCTGACGCTTTACGCCGACGGCGCCGTGCAGTTTCGCGGCTCGTGGCACGTTCCGAAGCACACGCGATGGGGTACCGCATCGCGAGATGACGTCGGCCGCTTGATGGGCGGCGCCGAGCGCGTGCCGCGATGGCGTTGCGATCGTCCGCGCGTCACCGATCAGCCGGCCGCGGTGATCACGGTCTCGCGCCGGGGCCAGCTCACGCAGCGCATCGTTCCCGACGACGGCGATCCGTGCACACCCGAGTCCGCACGCGAGCTCGAGATGGGCATCGATGCCGCCGGTCACGCGAGCCAGTTCATCGACAAGTGACGTAGGCTCCGGCCATGAAGCGAATCGCGCTGGTCGGCCTCGTCGCGTGCTCGAGCCCTGCCGCACCCGTTCCGGCCGCGCCCCCGCCGACGACACCCGTGACTACGCAGCCGCAAATGCAGACCGACGACCAGCGATTCACGGCGTACGCCGAGCACTTTCTCGCCGAATATCTCCGGCTCGCGCCGGCCGACGCGACGATCGCCGGCGAGCACCGCTGGGATGGCACGTGGCCCGATGTCTCGCCGGCGGGCGATGCGAAGCTGCACCGCTTTCTCGATGGCGAGCTCGCCGGCATTCCGCACGGCGCGCTGTCGGCGCAGAACCAGATCGACGCGACGCTGCTCGCGGACACGATCCGCTTCCAAGTCTTCCAGCTCGACGAGCTCAAGCAGCGCGATCGCGACCCGGTCTATTACACGGACTTGATCGGCACCGGCTTCGACGCGCTCGTCAACCGCAACTTCGGCACGCCGGCGTCGCGGCTGGCGTCGGTGATCGGCCGGCTCGATGCGCTGCCGGAGCTGCTCGCCGCCGCCAAGGCGCGACTGCAGCATCCATCGCACGTCGCGACCGAGACCGCGATCACGCAGACCGCAGGGCTCGTCGATCTCGTCGACAAGGATCTCGCGGCGCGATTTCCCGACGGCGGTGCTGCGCTCGCCGACGCGAGCAAGCGGGCCGACGCGGCACTGCACGAGTTCCAGACGTTCCTCGACAAGGATCTGCTGGCGCGCTCCGACGGCTCGTTCCGGCTGGGACGCGAGCTGTTCGCGAAGAAGCTCGCGTTCGTGCTCGAGGATGATCTCGACATCGATGCGCTCACCGCGCAGGCCCGCGAGCTGCTCGCAAAGACGCAGGACGAGATGGTCGACACCGCGAAGCAGATCTTTACCGAGGACAAGCTCGGCAAGCTGCCGCCGCTCGCGACGCCCGCGCAGCGCAAGGCATTCGTCAAGCGCATCCTCGATCACGTCGCCGAAGATCGCCCGACCAACGCGACGATCGTCGCCGACGCCAAGGATCTGCTCGCGAAGGCGACCGAGTTCGTGCGCTCTCACGATCTCGTCCGCGTTCCGGACGAACCGGTGGCCGTGATCGAGATGCCCGAATATCGCCGCGGCGTCGCCGTCGCGTACTGCGATTCGTCGGGGCCGCTCGAGCGCACGCCCGAGACGCTGTTCGCGATCTCGCCGACGCCGGCCGATTGGGACGCCAAGCGCGTGCAGTCGTTTTACCGCGAGTACAACCACGCGATGCTCGACGATCTCGTCGTCCACGAGGCGATGCCCGGACACTACCTGCAGCTCATGCACAACAACCGATTCGCGTCGAAGCTGCGCGGCGTGTTCTCGAGCGGTGCGTTCGTCGAGGGCTGGGCGGTGTACAGCGAGTGGCTGATGGCCGAGCACGGGTTCGGTGGCGCGCGCGCCAAGCTGGAGCGCCAAAAGATGATCTTGCGCGTCGCCGCGAACGCGGTGCTCGATCACGACATCCACGCCGGCACGATGGACGAGGCCGGTGCGCGCGCGCTGATGATCGGCGAAGCGTTTCAAGAAGACGGCGAAGCGACCGGCAAGTGGCGGCGCGCGCGGCTGACCAGCGCGCAGCTCACGACGTATTTCTACGGCTTCACGCAGTTCTACGAGCTGCGCAAAGCCGCCGAGGTCAGGCCCGGCTTCACCGAGCGCGCGTACCACGACCGATTGTTGTCGTGGGGCTCGCCGGCGATGAAGTTCGTCCGCCAGCTCGAAGCGTCGCCGTGAGCTGCCGGGCGTCGAAGACATGACGTCGCTGTCGCGAATCGAACGGTAAATCACGAACGTTCGCGCCTAACCGAGCGACTTGCGTGCGCTCCGCCGATGGTCCGGGCCTTGCTGGTTCGACGAGGCCATGCGCGCCGTCCATGCACTCGCGTTGCTCGCCAGCGGCTGTTCGACCTACGCGCAGCATCGGGCCGCGCTGGTGCCGCGCAACACGCCGATGTCGACCGACGGCCAGCCGCTGGATGCGACCGGAATCCTCGGGCTCGGCGCGAGCAACGTCTACGATGCGATCGCGCCGACCGAAGGCGTTGGCAATGTCGGCGATGCCGTGCCGAGCACGCAGCTGCGCGGCGAGATCGCGCTGCGGATCACGCCGAACCTGTCGATCTCGGGCGCGTATGAAGAAGGGATCGGCGCGACCGCGAATCCGGTGACGACCAGCCAGCCGCGCGTCGACAACGGTGATGTCAGCGGCGCGGGCATCGGCATGGCGTATTCGATCAAGACCGGCAATCCGCACCTTCGCGTCGGGATCTCGACGGAGGTGTTGTTCTGGTCGGTGCCGTGGGTCGAGTACACGTCGTGCTCGGCGAGCTGTTACGGCGATACCGGCGTGATCACCACGCGCGGCCGCGACGATGTTCCGACGCTGGCGTTCGGCGTGACGCCGAGTTATCGCAGCGGACCGTGGACGGTCTACGGCGGCGTCACGGTGCGCAATCAACCGACCGTGCCCGAGAAGATCGAGACCGATCTTCCCGATTCGGACGCCGACGTTCAGACCGGCGCGATGAACGTGATGCTGCACGCCGGTGTCGAGTACGCGATCGCCGACGTGGTCAGCGCGAGCCTTGTCGTGCATCAAACGGTCACCCAAGATCCGATCATGAGCGGGCCCGGCATCGGCCTCATGGTTCGCTTTGCGCTCGGCCGCGATCCGAAGCCGGCGAGCCCGCCGCGGTAATCACCGAATCTCGAACGGACCGGCCGTATCGCGTGCTAGGGTCCCCCCGCGCCGCTTCGACGGCGGTCCGGTCGCGTCGTCGCGGCTGTAACAGATTCCTCGTCCGCGGCTCGTGGCGTCTGACGCATCCGAGCCGCTGAGGAGCCTCTATGTTGAACCGTTTGTTCGTCGGAAATCTCGCGTTTCATGTCACCGAAGATTTGTTGAAGCAGCGCGTGTCGGAGTGCGGTGAAGTGCAGTCGGTAGACCTGATCCTCGATCGGATGACGGGCCGTCCGCGCGGCTTCGCGTTCGTCGAGATGTCGACGTCCGAGGGCATGCAGAAGGCGCTCTCCGACCTCGACGGCAAAGATTTCGAAGGCCGCACCTTGAACGTCAAGGTCGCTGAAGAGCGGCGCACGGGCGGCGGCGGCGGCGGCGGTGGTCCACGCGGTGGCGGCGGCGGCGGCGGCGGCGGTGGTGGTCCACGCGGCGGCGGCGGCGGTGGTCACCGCGGAGGCCGCGACGGCGGTGGCGGCTGGGGTCGTGGACGCTGAGCTAGCACCGGCCGCAAGCGACTCGCTCACCGATCGCGCATCGCAGATCGGCACGGAGTGGGCGCACGAGTACGTTCGCACGTTGCGGGCACAAGCCCGCGCGCCCGTCGGTGCATGGCCAGGAACGATGAGCGAAGCACGCTCGCGCGTCGTGAGTCGGCTCGCCGTCGTGCTCGATCCGGAGCAGCTAGCAGAGCTCGCTCGCGTCGCGAACCTCGCGGCACGGCGTGGCTGGCGCGAAGTCTGCGAGCCGGATCTCGAGCTCTAGCGCGACCGATTCGAGGACGCCGGACTGATCGGCGCCGGACTGGACGGCGCCGAAGGGATCGGCGCTGGGCTGCTCGGCGCCGAATTGATCGGCGCGGAGTTGATCGGCGCCGAGTTGATCGGCGTCGGAGGATCGTTCGCTAGTGACTCCATCGCCTCGTTGGTGTCGGCGATCTCTGGGCCGCTGCCGGATCTCGGGTCGGCCTTACGAGCGGCGCGGCGCTCCGCTTTTGCGCGCGCCTTGTCCTTTAACTTCATTTCGCGTTCGCGCTTGGCAAACGACGGACGTTGGTTGCTCATTCGTTTATCTGCTCTTCACGTTCGGGGATTTGCGATAGCTCTTCTTGAGCCCGGATGGACGAGCGGCGTGAAAGTACGGGCCGTGAATCGTGCACCCCGGATACTTCTCGCAGATCGCCTTCGCCTCGACCAACGCCAACGCGCCTTTGCCGTCTTGTTCGTGCAGAATCGGGCTGCCGACATCGACCGGCGCGAACGACAACGTCGAACGCCCGGTGCTCTCGTTCACCGAGATAAAAATGCGCTCGGGGCGCGCGTTCAACGACATGGTGCTCCTCAGCGGCTTCGTACCACGCCCCCACCTCAAGCCGCGCATCCAGGGGCGAATCGGTCCGCCCTCGTCGAGAACGTACGGGGACGCTAGCACGGATGAGGCGGTGTTGTCGAAGCCGGCGGTCGAACCACCATGACGGAATCGTGACCGGCGATCTTGTCGAATCGGTCGCTTTCGCAGCGGTCATCGGCGATGGTCCTCACGCTTGTCGAAGGAGCTGGGTTCTCTGAGAGCGGAGCTGCGCGTGGCTGGCGTGTTCACGTCGCGCGAGCTGCGCAGTTGGCTCAAGCTCCTCGTGCTCGCCGCGGTGCTGATCGGGTGCCTCGTCGGGCTGTCGCAAACCGGTTGGCTCGGCGCCGCGTTGTGGCTTCCGGCGGCGGCGGTGTGCTGTACGTCGATCTCGATGCTCGGCCACGAAGGCAGTCACCGCAGCTTTTCGCAATCGCCGTTTCGCAACGCGGTGATCGTGTACCTGACATTTCCGCTGTTCGCGGGCCTCGGCGCCTTGTACTGGCGCGACAAACACGATCGACGCCATCACGCGCACCCCAACGTCGAAGGACTCGATCCGGACATCCAGCCGTTTCCATTTGCGTCATCGCGCGCCGGTCACGACGCGTGCGGCCGCGGCGAGCGCTGGTTCCAGCGCACGTTCCAGCGCTGGCTGTTCTGGCCGATGGCCACGTTGATGACGACGGGCATGCGGCGATCGTCGATGCTGTTCCTCGCACGTCGCCGGCACGAGCGCGGACGCGCGTGGTGGCTCGAGGTCGCGTGCCTCACCGTGCACTACGTCGGTTGGATCGTGATTCCTTCGATCATATTTGGCCCGCTGGCCGCGATCAGCGTGTATCTGGCGGTCTGGGCCATCGTCGGCATCTGCTTGGCGCTCGTGTTCGCACCGGCGCACATGGGGTTGCCGATCATCGGTGAGCCGAACCACGAATGGGAGCACCAGCTCGCGACGACGCGCAACCTCGAGCTGCCCCGCGCGATCTCGTTCTTCTTCATCGGCCTCGATCACCAGGTCGAGCACCATTTGTTCCCACGCATTCCGCACCAAAATCTGCCCGAGGCCGCACGCATCACGCGCGCGTGGTGTGCGCGGAACGGCGTGCAGTATTACTCCGCGCCGTATCTCACGGCGCTGGCGTCGGCCGAACGATTCATGCGCGACGCGTGGTCGAAAGGCGCCGTGATCTCGCAGCGCGCGCCGATCGCCGATGGCGTCGACGCCGTTGGCTAGATTCTAGCTGGAACGTGACCCAACTATGACCTCGGACGAGGGCACAGCGTGCGATGCCACGGTCATGTCGCGTCCGCGCATCACGACCGGAACCGCAATCACGGGCGCCGGCGTTTGGCATCCCGAGCACGTGCTCGAGAACGCCGAGCTCTGCGTCGCGTTCAACGAGTACGTGCGGCGCGCGAACGCGGCCGGCGCCGAGCCGCCGCTCAAAGAATCGACGCCGGAGTTCATCGAGAAGGCATCCGGCATCAAGCGGCGCTACATCGTCGACAAGACCGGCGTGCTCGACCCCGAGCGCATGTGCCCGAACGTGCCCGAGCGGCCGGATGATCAGCTGTGTGTGCAGGCCGAGTTCGGCGTCAACGCGATCGCCCGCGCGCTCGCGGCGGCGGGACGCATCGGCGAAGACGTCGACCTCGTCGTGTGCGGCACGTCGATGCAGCAGCGCTCGTATCCGGCGATCTCGATCGAGATCCAGCACGCGATCGGTGCGCGCGGGCTCGGGCTCGATCTCACGCTCGGCTGTGCATCGGCGGTTGCCGGCGTGCAGGTCGCGACGTCGATGGTTCAAGCGGGGCTCGCGAGCTGCGCCGTCGTGGTGTCGCCCGAGCTGATGAGCGGCCACAACAACTGGCGCGAGCGCGATGGTCACTTCTTGTTCGGCGATGCCGCGGTCGCGCTCGTGATCGAGCGTGCTCGCCCCGGCGCGTGGGAGATCTTGTCGGTGCGCGCGATGTCGAAGTTCAGCTCGAACATCCGCAACAACTTCGGTTTCCTGAACCGCTTCGATCCGTCGACGCAGTTCGCCGCCGACAAGCTGTTCTATCAACACGGTCGCCGCGTCTACAAAGACGTGATCCCGATGGCTGCGAAGTTCATCGCCGATCACGTCCAGTCGCACGGCATCGCGCCGACCGAGATCGCGCGCTACTGGCTGCATCAAGCGAATCAGAACATGAACGAGCTGATCGCCGAGCGCATTCTCGGCCGGCCTGCGACCCGCGACGAGGCGCCGGTGATCATCGACACGTACGGCAACACCGCATCGGCGGGCGCCGCGATCGCGTTCACCGAGCACAGCGATGTCGCGACCGGCTCGTACGGCCTGCTCGCAGCATTCGGCGCCGGCTACTCGATCGGCTCCGTCGTGATGCAGCGAGCGTAGGCTCTCACTGCCCGCGCGGATGCGCGCCGAAGAAGCGCAGCACTTCGTTGCTGTAGTCGAACTCGGGATCGTCGCAACGAAACGCGCCGCTGCCGAGCGGCACCGGCAAGCAGTGACCGCCGAGGAACGAGCCATCGGTGAAGTCGTGCTGCCAGAACTCGAAGTCCATGCCGCTCGACGTGGTCCACCGCGTGGCGATGTATGCGCTGCCGGAACCGAACACGGCGCCGGAGCCGTAGTCCGAGCTCGCCAAGATCGCGTCGCGCACCGGCGGCCCGAAGATCGACCACGCCTGGATGTTGTCGGCGGTGCCTTGCACGTAGAGCACCGGCCGGATGATCGAAGGCGCCGAGCCGAGGCCGAAGCAACCGTTGCCGGAATCCGGCGCGATCGAGGCGATCGCATCGGGGTGCGCGCACAACATCAGATACGTCAGATCGGCGCCCTGCGAGAACCCCATGATGTGCAGCCGATTCGGATCGGTGTGCAAGCGATCGGCGACCGCGAGCTCGAACTCCCAGATCACGTCGTTGTACTGGCCGGTGCCCCATAGCCCGGTCGTCGTCGGTTGCACGACGATGTAGCCGAGCGGCGGCGCGAGCAAGCGCATGCGCGTGTGCGCATCCTGCACGTCAGCGGTCATCGTGAAGCCCGGAACATCCCAGATCACGCCGCAGCCACCTTCGGCGCACGCGGCGGAAATCTCGACGTCCATCGTCACGCCCATCGGGCAGCTGATCGTCTGATGGCCGGCGGTCGCGGTCGGCGCGCACGGATACACCGTCGGCGCGTCTTGCGGCACGAACGCATCGGGCATCGCGAGCGAGCCCGCGTCCGCGCTCGCGACGGTCGTCGCATCGGCGAGCGATGCCGGCTGATTCGGCGAATGCTGTCCGCACGCGACGACCAGCACGACGATTGGCATCGAGCGCTTCACGCCGAGCACCATACACATCGACGCGAAGCGCGCGCTCGACAAAGCGCGGGACAGTTCGCGCAATCGCGCGCGCACTACGATCAATGACGCGCGGTTGGCAGATCGTAGCGGTCGGCGTTCATCACCTTGTTCCACGCGGTCACGAAGTCGCGCACGAGCTTGCCGTGAGCGTCGGCGCTCGCGTAGACCTCGGCCAAGCTGCGCAGCTGCGAGCTCGATCCGAACAACAGATCGACGCGCGTCGCCGTCCACTTGACCTGCCCGGTCTTGCGGTCGAGACCTTCGAACGTGTCTTTCGCCTCCGACGTCGGCTTCCACTGCGTCGACATGTCGAGCAGGTTGACGAAGAAGTCGTTCGTGAGCACGCCGGGCCGCTTCGTGAAGACGCCGTGCTTGGTGTGGCCGACGTTGGTGTCGAGCACGCGCAAGCCGCCGATCAGCACGGTCATCTCCGGCGCGGTCAGCCCGAGCAGCTGCGCGCGATCGATGAACAGCTCTTCGGATCGCACCGAGTAGCGCGCCTTCTGATAGTTGCGAAAGCCGTCGGCGTGCGGCTCGAGCACACCGAACGAGTGCACGTCGGTCTGCGCTTGCGTCGCGTCGGTGCGGCCCGGCGCGAACGGCACGGTGATGGTGTGACCCGTTGCTTGCTCGATCGCCGCGGCGCCGCCGAGCACGATCAGATCGGCGAGCGAGACCGGCTTGCCGAAGCTGCTGCGGATCGCTTCGAGCTTGGCGATCACGCTCGCGAGCTGCGCCGGCTGGTTCGCTTCCCAGTCTTTCTGTGGCGCGAGCCGGATGCGCGCGCCGTTGGCGCCGCCGCGCTTGTCGGAGCCGCGGAACGTCGATGCCGATGCCCACGCGGTCGCGACGAGCTCGCTCACGCTCAGGCCCGACGCCAAGATCTTCGCCTTGAGCTGTGCGATGTCACTCGCGCCGATCAGCGGATGATCGACGGCCGGCACCGGGTCCTGCCAGATGAGCTCTTCGCGCGGAACTTCGGGTCCGAGATAGCGCGACACCGGGCCCATATCGCGGTGCGTGAGCTTGAACCACGCGCGCGCGAACGCGTCGGCGAATTGCTCGGGGTGCTGCAAGAAGCGCCGCGAGATCTTCTCGTACGCGGGATCGAAGCGGAGCGCCAAGTCCGTCGTCAGCATCGCGGGTGCGTGGTGCTTCGAGGCGTCGTGCGCGTCGGGCACCGTGTTCGCGCCGCCGTTGCCCTTCGGCTTCCACTGCTGCGCGCCCGCCGGGCTCTTGGTCAGCTCCCAGTCGTACGCGAACAGGTTCTCGAAGAAGCTGTTGCTCCACTTCGTCGGCGTGCTCGTCCAGGTCACTTCGAGGCCGCTGGTGATCGAGTGAGCGCTGTGGCCGCCGCCGAGGCTGTTCTTCCAGCCGAAGCCTTGATCCTCGAGGTCGGCCGCTTCGGGCTCGCGCGCGACGTGCTTCGACGGGTCGCCGGCACCGTGCGTCTTGCCGAACGTGTGGCCGCCCGCGATCAGCGCGACGGTCTCTTCGTCGTCCATCGCCATGCGCGCGAACGTGTCGCGGATATCTCGGGCCGCGGCGAGCGGATCGGGGTTGCCGTTCGGGCCCTCCGGGTTGACGTAGATGAGGCCCATCTGCACCGCGGCGAGCGGATCCTCGAGCGCGCGGCCTTCGCCGTAGCGCTTGTCGTCGAGCCACTTGGTCTCCGAGCCCCAATAGATGTCGCTCTCGGGCTCCCAGATGTCGACGCGGCCGCCGCCGAAGCCAAGCGTCGGCGAGCCCATCGACTCGAGCGCGACGTTGCCGGCGAGGATCATCAGATCCGCCCACGAGATCTTGCGGCCGTATTTCTGCTTGATCGGCCACAGCAGGCGGCGCGCCTTGTCGAGGTTGACGTTATCGGGCCAGCTGTTCAGCGGCGAAAATCGCTGGCTGCCATTGCCTGCGCCGCCGCGTCCGTCGCCGATGCGATACGTGCCGGCGCTGTGCCACGCCATGCGGATGAACAGCGGGCCGTAGTGGCCGAAGTCGGCGGGCCACCAATCCTGCGAATCGGTCATCAGCGCGAGCAGATCGGCTTTCAGCGCCGCGTAGTCGAGCTTCGCGAACTCGGCGGCGTAGTCGAAGTCGCCTTCCATCGGGTTCGACAGCGACGAGCGTTGGTGCAGCGTATCGAGCCGCAATTGCGTCGGCCACCACTCGCGGTTGGTCGTCCCACTCCCCGACTGATGCTTGAATGGACACTTTGCTTCGGTTGCCATGCGCCAACCCTACGCGCACGCGGCGCGAGCGACGAGCCACGTGTCGTGATGGCTCTGATAGGACAGAGCTATCAGGCTCTGCTGATCTATCGCACGAACGAATCAGCCATCGAGTCTCGTGCCGCGCAAGGCATCGAGCAACTCGTCGACCATCGGCGAGCGCGACGCGCCCACGACGGCGCGCAACACGAGGCCGGGCAGCGCCGGCGATACGGAAAGCTCGACGAGCGACCCGTCGGCGAGCTCCTGCTCGACCGCGTGGGCCGGCAACATGCCGACGCACGCGTGGCCGATCGAGACGCCGCGCTTGACGCCTTCGACGCTGCCGAGGCTTTGCGTGCGCGGCACCGGCAGCTCGGCCGCCTCGAAGTAGCGGCGCAGCACGTCGTGGTAGTTGCCGGTCGCGTCGCACATGTAGAAGTCGCAGCGGCGGAGCTCGTCGGGCGTCGCGAGCAAGCTCGCGAGCGGGTGCGCCGGCGCCGTGATGATCGCGAACCGCGCGTGCGCGACGACGTCATCGGTCGCGCCGACGCTCTGGGCTTCGAGCAAGAGGCCGACGTCGCACTTCCCCGTCGCGACGCGCTCGCGGATCTCGGAGCACGACCCCGTGACGACCTCGAGCCGCACGTTCGGCCGGCGTGCGCGCAGCTCGGCCAAGCGCGACGGCAGCACGTAGGCGCTCACCGATTCGACGGCGCCGACGACGAGCGTCGCCGTCGCATCGCGCGACGCCTTTGCGAGCGCGGCGCCGAGCTCGCCGGTCATCGCCAAGATCCGGCGCGCGTGATCGAGTACCGCTTCGCCGGCCGCGGTGAGCGCCGGCGACTTGTGGAACAGCGCGACGCCGGCGGCGCGCTCGAGCGACGCGAGGGTCTCGGACACGGTCGATTGCGACAGCCCGAGCTCGCGCGCGGCGCGCGTGTGCGAGCCCGCCTCGACGACCGCCACGAACACGCGCAAATGGCGAAGCTCGAGGTCCTTCATCGGTGGCACCGATGCCCGCCATCGGCGTTTTGGTGCGCGGCATGCGGTCGCGTAGCGTGGCTGCGATGTTCGGTCCCGATGCGGTGTTGTTGATCGTCGATGTCCAGCGCGGCTTCGACGATCCGAGCTGGGGCCGGCGCAACAACCCCGAGATGGAGCAGCACATCGTCGAGCTGTTGGCAGCGTGGCGCGCGAGCGAGCGGCTGACGATCCACGCGAGGCATTGCTCGATCGAGCCTAGCTCGCCGCTCCGGCCGGGACAATTTGGAAACGAGCTCAAGCCCGAAGTCGCGCCGGTAGGTCACGAGCTCGTGATCGAAAAGCGCGTCAATAGCTGCTTCATCGGCACGGCGCTCGAACCGGCGCTGCGCAAGCACGGTTGCGAGGAGCTCGTGATCGTCGGCTTGACGACGAACCACTGCGTGTCGACGACGGCGCGTATGGCCGGCAATCTCGGCTTTCGCACGTGGGTGCTCGCCGACGCGACCGCGACATTCGATCGTGTCGGGCCCGACGGCATCGAATATCCCGCCGAGACGATCCACGCCGTGGCGCTCGCCGACCTGCACCGCGAGTTCGCGACCGTCGCCGATACGCGCGCGATCCTCGAGGCGCTATGAAGCGCACGCTGGTCATCGCGGCGATCGCCGCATGTACATCGCGCGCGCCGGTCGCGAAGGGCATCGAGCTCGCCGATCTCGATCGCGCGGCCGATCCGTGCACCGACTTCTACCAGTTCGCGACCGGTGGCTTCCACGCTGCGCATCCGATCCCGGACGGCCAAGCGCATTGGGGCCGGCGCTCGGCGGCGCGTGTGCTCGAACGCGATCAGCTCCGCGACCTGCTCGCCCAGCTCGCGCGGCGTCGCGACTGGCCCGCCGGCGGCAGCGAACAACTGCTCGGCGACATGTACGCGTCGTGCATCGCCGGATCTGGCGCCGCCATGCCGGAGCTGACCGGCGACGTGCCGCACGCGATGCGGCGCATGCACGCGCTCGGCATCGCCGTGCCGTTCGGCGTGATCGGCGCGATGGACGATCGCGAGCCCGCGCAGTACGTCGCCGAGGTCATCGACGCGCCCGTCGATCATCCCGATCGCGATCAGCTCGTGCACGCGCTCGGCTCGGCGGGCGACGCCGACGCCGTGATCGCGCTCGAAGCTCGCCTCGGCTCCGCGGTTGCCGATCCGGCGCCGGCGACGTCGAAGCACGTCGATTTCGCGCAGCTAGGCGAGCTCGCGCCGCACGTCGACTGGGATGCGTACTTCGCCGATGCGAAGTTGCCGCGCGGAACGCTCGAAGTCGCCGATCCGGCCTATCTGCAGGCGGTCGATCGCGAGCTCGCGGCGACGCCGGCCGCGACGTGGACCGCGTACTTGCGCTGGCAGTACATCCACGCGATGTCGCCGCCGGCGAATTGCGTCGATCTTATCGAGTCGGTGTTCGACCAGCTGCTCGCGCGCGAATACGCCAAAGCGCATTTCCCGCCGGCCGCGCGCGACCGCATGCGATCGCTCGCGCACGCGCTCGTCACCGAGCTGCACGGCGTGGTCGCCGCCGAGCCATGGCTCGCAGCTGCGACGAAAGCGACCTCGCTCGCCAAGATCGATGCGACCTCGTTCGAGCTCGGTTATCGCGAGCGCGCGACGAGCTACGCCGGGCTGAAGATCACGCGCGACGCGTTGTGGGCGAACGTCGCGGCTGCACGCGCGTTTGCCGTCGACCTCGATCGCCGCATGATCGGCCAGCCGACGCCGCGCGACTTGTGGCAGCTCGCGGCGTCGTCGCCCGACGCGTACATCGAGCCCGAGCTCGTCCAGGTCGTGCTGCCCGCCGGCTACTTGCAACCGCCGGTGTTCGACGCGGCCGCGACCGACGCGGTCGTCTACGGCGCGATCGGAGTCGGCGTCGCGCACGATCTCACGCACGCGATCGACGAGAGTGGCTCGAAGACCGACGTGATGGGCCGGCCGGTCGACTGGTGGACCGACGCCGATCGCGCGACGTTCAGCGAGCGCAGCAAGTGCGTCGCCGCGCAATTCGACGGTTACGGCCTCGATGGCAAGCGCGTGCTCTCCGAAACGATCGGCGACCTCGCCGGGCTGCACGTCGCATTTGCCGCGCTCGCGCACGCGCCACCTGGTCCGGTCGTCGATGGGTTCACGCCGGAGCAGCAGTTCTTCATCGCGTGGGCGCAGTTTCGCGGCGAAGCCGAGCGACCCGAAGAGCAGCGCCGCATGACGGCGAGCGATCCGCACCCGATCGCGCGCTTGCGCATCAACGGCGCGCTCGAGAATACGCCCGAGCTCGCGCGCGCGTTCGGCTGCAAAGCGCCGGCGAAACCGCCCTGCGCCGTGTGGTGACTAGAGCTGCCACAGCGCGAGCGCGACGAGCTTGCGGCGATCGCGCAGCGCCGCGTCGCACCGCTTGTAGATCTCGTTCCACCACGCTGCGCGCGCCGTATCACCCGCGAGCTGCAGCGCGGACCGTCGCCCGGCCGCGTACGTCGCGATCGACCACGGCAGCTTGAATGCGAGCCGCTCTTGATCTTGCGGCGCCGACCACGCGAGCTGGCGCACGACCGCTTCGCGGCCGAGCTTGATGCGCGGCAAGACCGCGATGATGTCGATGTCGTGCCACCACGACAGACTGCTGTCGCTCATCTCGACCGCGAGCGCGCGGCCATCGCCGGCAACGGCTGCTACGAGCGCCTTCGGGTACGACTCGTGCGGTCCGTAGTACGCATCCTTGGCAATCGGATCGCCGTGGCGTAACCGGAGCGCGCCGAAGTCGTGCAGCCACAGCTCGCGCGATAGCTCGGCCGCCGGCATCTTCGCTTCGACGGGCTCGCCGGCGTAGAACGCGACGAGCTCCGGCAGCATCGGCAGATCAGCGCGCATGAACGCTTCGCGGTCGTCGGGTATCTGGATCGCGACCGCGCGTGCCGCGTGATCGCGCGCCGCCGCGAGATCGCCGGCGAGCACCTCCGCGACGGTGAGCCAACGCTCGCGGTACAAGCGCGCGAGCGGCGCCGCCGTGTCGCCGAGCGGCGGCGCGACCTCGCTGAGCCAGATCGCGAGCCCGGCGTGCGAGCCGGCGAAATCGTCGAGCGTCCCGAGCAGTTTCTCGGGGCTCGTGAGCTCGAAGCTCGGGTCCGAGCTTGCAAAGTCGCGTAGCTCGTCTTTGAGAACGTCGGTCTCGAGCAACCCGCCGTCTTGCGGCTCGAGCACCTTCGCGCGATCGGCTTCGGGCACTGCTTCGGAGAGCGCGGCAATGCAGGTCTGACCGCGCGGTCCGCGCTGGAGAGCGCGCAAGCGATCGAGCGCCGCCTTGTCACCACCGTCGAACCGCAGCAGCTCGCCGAGACACTTGTAGGCGAGCACGGTCATCGCCGCCGCCTCGGCGTGCTCGGGATCGTGGTCGCGCTCGCTCGCTTCGATCGACTTGCGATCGGCCATCGCGGCAGCTTCGGTCCATTTGCCGGCGAGGATGAGCACCTCGCCGATCGGCAGCCGGTCGTGTTCGCGCTCTTCGGTGGTCGTCGTGACTGCGGCAGCCTCGTCGAATCGCCCGAGGTAGACGAGCGCGCGCAGCTCGGCAGAATGATCGCCGCATCGCCGCGCTTGTACGAGCATGTCGTCGTAACGGCTATCGCGCTCGAGCGTCGTGATGAGCCCGCCACAATCACCACCGAGCTCGGCGAGCGCGATGATCCGATCGTACGTCGCGGCGTCGCGATACGGGTTGTAGGCGACCATCTCGCCGAGATCGCTCAACGCATCGTGGCGCGACGAGGTCGCGGCGGCGAGCACGCACGCGTTCGTGTTCGACAGCTCGACCGGCGCATCGGCCGGCGTCCAGTTGTCATCGAGGTAGTGCGAGCGCTCGTGCCAGCACGTCTTTTCCCAGCTCTCGCCGAGCGCGATCTCGATGCGCCATGCGACGACGCCGACGATGCCCGCGATCGCGATCGCTCCGATGACCGACAGTGGTGGCGCCGCGCCGCGAGCCGCTCGCGCGGCGATCGTGATCGGCGCATCGCCGAGCGCTCGGAGCACGCGCTGACTCGCGTTCGTGCGGTTGTCGGCCTCGTCGGTGCCGGCGACCGTCTCGAGCTGGCCGAGCGCGATCACGTCGTCACCCGGCCCGACGATCGACAGCCGTGCGTGGGAGATCTTCGCCAGCGCCGGATCGGCCGCGAGCGCTTGCGCGGTTTCGGCCGGCACGCCGCGGCGCGACGCGGACGCACGGGTTCCCGCGATCACGCGGATCGGCCCGTCGAGCGCGACCCTGCCGTCGGCCGTCTCGATCCAAATCTCGTCGCCGCGCAGATTTGCGACGATCTCGGGCTCGAGCCCGCGCCGCGCGACGACCGTGCTCGCCTCGCCGCCGCCGAGCGTGCCGCGGATCAAGCCGGGCTCGGTGCGCTCGTCGAGCCCACGCGCTTCACCGCGGGCCGCGTTGCGTTCGTTATGCCGCCGACTCCACACGATCACCGCGAGCACCGCGATGATCGCGACGGCGATCGCGAGCTTCCAGATCAGCCCGCCGTGAACCACGAACAGTGGAAGCGCGCCCATTCACCGATCGTAGCGCATCAGTTGCCGTCCATCGCGCGCATGTGAACCGCCAGCATGACCATGGCCTCGTGATCGCTGCGATCGACGAGCCCGTTGCCCGCGACGACGCCGACCGAGCCCATCCGCGAGAAGAAGAAGTCGACGCGCACGCGTGCGTCGACTTCGAGCTGCGTGTGGCCGACATCGGGATTGGCCATGCAGTCATCGTCGATACACGCGGAGATGTCGTAGTGCCGCAGCCCGCTGGCGAGCTCGGCGGCGAACCCGAAGCGCCGTACGATCACGTGCGCGCCCGTGATCACGCGCGCCGACACGAACATCGCGCCGTCGTCGGTCGCGCGGCGCGGCAGTTGCTCGGAGAGCTCGACCAGGCCGCCGAACGCGAGCTCGCCACCGACGTAGAAGATCGCGTCGGGTGCGTAGAGCACGCGCAACGCGACGGCCGTGCTGGTCACGTGCGACGCGGCACCTTCGACGCCGGTGCCGGTCGCGAACGAGACGGCCGGCGCGACGAAGCGCTCGGTCAGATCGCCGAGCTCGAGCCACAGCCGCGGATCTTGCGGATCGTCCGGCGACCACTCGCCGAAATGCGAGCAGTGCTGGAAGCCGACGACGTCGCTGTGCTCGTGGCAGCCTTTCGCATCGGCGCGCGCCGCGAGCAGCGTGACGGCCAGAACCACGAGCTTCATTGCGCCACGAAATCCGCGAGCGTGAGCTCGGGCGCGACGAGCTGCCAGTCGGTCTCGGTCGCGACGTGCGTGCGCGCGAAGATGCCGGGCGGCGTCATCAAGTAGTACGTCGTCGCGTGACCCTCCGCGTCGCGATCCCACGTCGCGTCGATCACGACCCAGCCGTCGTCGACGTGCGCGACGTTCCACGCGTGCATCTCGCCGACCGGCTCGAGCAAACCGGGCGACGTTTGCTCGTGCGCGAGGCCGTCGACCTCGCGAATGTCGATGCCGGACGCCCAGCCGAGCGCGACCATGAGATTCGCGTAGCCCTCGCACACGCCGGTGTGCCGCGCGAACACCGCGTCGGCGTCTTGCGGCAGCCGCTCGGCGGCGTGCAGCGAAAACTCGTCGTAGCTGATCCGGAGCACGACGTAATCGTGCAGCGCCTTGACGAGCCGCCTCGGATTGCCGCGGATACGATCCGCCAGATACGCGCCGACCGCGGTGATCGTGACTTCGGCGTCGGCCGGCATGTTCGCGACCTCGGGCTCGATCTCCTCGGCCAGCGGCCAGCTCGCCGTGCTCGCGGCGGCGTGGATCGGCGGCCGCGCGAGGGTGCCGACGCTCTCGGTGCCGAGATCCCACTCGCCGAAGCACAGCCAATGCTCGGGTGCGTGCTCGCTCTGCATGCTGTCGACATCGACGCACGCCGCGGTCGGCGTGCTGCCGTCATCGGCGAGGTACGCGATCTCCTCGCGCGCGATGTCGCCGGCGTCGATTCGCAGCGCGCGCAACTCGTGCTTCGGATCGTACGCGTGGAGCTTGCGCGTGCCGTCGGCGTAGCGGCCGACCGCGGCGACCTTCGAGAAATCGATCCACACCGAGGTCTCGCAGTGATTGCCGAACGTGAACGCGAGCACCTCGCCTTGCGCGCTCGCGTCTTGCGTCGGCGCGACCGCGACGTCGACACACTCGAGCGAGATCCGCCGGCCGACGAACGGGTCGCGGCCGTCGCGGAACGAGCCTTGGTAGTACGCGCATCCGGTGATGACGATCGCGAGCAGCGCTGCGCGCATCCCGCCATGGAGCCACGCGTGCGGCGTCGCGCACGCGGCTTAACGAAGCCTTACGATTAAGAACGGCTAGCGCGCGTGATGCGCGTGCGTGCATGCGCTCCTGGCCGAGCGGCACGAGCTGCGCCGCCGACGGATCCTGCACGACATAGATGTACGCCTCGGCGAGCGCGGGCGAGCCATCGCCGAACGAGAACCGCGCCGTGCTCGGCGGCGGCACCGGCACCTCGATGTGAAACGTCGCCGGGAATTCGACCGCGACCGGCAGCGCGGTTGCGACGACTCCGGGCCCGGCCGCGCCGGCGCTGTCTTGCCACATGAGCGCGACGCCGCCGACCGGATCCGCCGTGCCGCCGGCTTGCGCGAACGTGCCGGTCAGCGTGATCAGCGGTGCGCCCACGTAATCGCTGTTGGCGACCGGATCGCAGGCCGCCAAACCGATCACGATGAACGCGGATCCGCGCATGTGAGGATTAGGACCGCGAGCATGTGTTCGCGGCATGGCAACTCGGTAACGCGAGCTGACAGCCGCGATGCGCGCACCTCAGTCGTTACAGCCTAATTGCGGCTCAACGATCAGTGCAGCGCGATGCCCAGCACCGACGTGTTCTTCGTGCCCTTCCACGCGACGACCGGGAAGCCATCGACGAGCGTGATGCTGTCGCCGACGTGCACACCGGCGAGATATTTCGACGGTACCTCGACGGCGGTGGTCTGGTTCGCGACCATCCCGCGCTTCTTGCAAACCTTCTCGTAGCTGACGTTGCCGTTGTTGACCTGGGAGACCTTGTTGGTCTCCTGCCACTGCAAGCACTCTTCGACCTGGTTGCCCTTGAACGCGACGCCGGTGACGTCGCCGTTGACCTTCAACGCGCCGATCACGCCTTGGCTCGGCGTCGTGATCTTGCGGATGTCGTTGACGCCTGCCATCTGGATGCCGAGCTTCCAGTCAGTGCTATCGGCGTGGAGCGATAGCGAGCGCTGGGCGAACTTCGGCTTGAACGTCGGGTCGAGCAGCTTCGCCAGCGCGATCGAGCGCCAGCCCGCGCGCACTTTGCCGCCGGCGCCGTTCGCCGCGGCGACATAGATCGCCTCGCCGGATTGGTGAATGCTCCATGCACAAGCGGCGTAGCTCACGGTCGCGATGTAGCCCTCGGTCGTGCCGGTGACCTGCGCCACGAAGCCCGGTAGCGGATCGTTGGCGACGCTCGTGAACCGCGCCGCCTTGACGACCTTCGTGAACCCGGGCTGCGTCGCCTCGTAGCAACCCGCGAACGCGGGATCGTTGGTCTTGCCCGAGCGCACGCCGTCCTTCAGTGCGAGGTAGCGATCGAAGTCGGCCTTGTGCTTCGCGAGATAGTCGTTCCACTCGGTCTTCGCCGCGGCGACGACCTTGGCGATCTCCGCGACGCCCGGCTCGTTGGCGGCTTCGATCTCGTCGCCGACCTTCTTCGCAGCCGCGACGACCTCTTGCGCGCGTTGGACGACCTCGGCGTGCGCCTTCGCCGAGATCCCGCCGGCGTCGAGCTCGGCCTCGAGCTTCTTGAAATCGACCGCTTTGACGTCTTCGCCGCAGACCGCCCACGAGAGCAGGCCGCCGTTCGCCATGGTGCTCCCGAATTCGAAGCAGCCGTCGATCAGCGAGACGCGGCCGAGCTCGCTCAAGTGATCGGCGAGCTCGTCGGCGAGCACGATCGCACCGGATCGCGTGGCATAGCCGTAGTCGTATCGCGGGTTGTTTGACGTGCGAATCATCCATTGATTGGTCGCGGTCCACGCGGACATCGGCTTCTTCGCGTCGGGAATCATCATTTCGCCATCGGCGTACGCGACCGAGCTCGCGACCGTGACCACCGCGAGCGCATACAAGACGTGCCTCATAGTTCCCCCTGTCCCAGAATAACCCGGACGACATCGCCAGCGGTCGCGACGGATGAAAATCGCGCGCTCGTCGACGTCCTGCCGAGCTCGGGTCGAGCTCGGCGCACGCGGCGTGTAACCGCGATGTGGGAGCGGCGTAGACCGCGCGCACAACATCGGAGGTCACATGTCTCGCTCGCGTTTGCTTATCACCGCGTTGTTCTCGTGTTTCGCCGCATGCACCGGCTCACAAGGCCCCGAAGGGCCGGCCGGCGATCCTGGTTCCGGAGGCGCCGCAGGTCCACAGGGCCCCGCCGGCTCGAATGCGACCGGCAGCGACGACGCCATCGTCGGCGCCGTCTACATCACGTCGAACGACAGCGCGCACAACGAAGTGTGGGCACTCGGTCGCCGTGCCGATGGCTCGCTCGTCGAGCCGTGGGCGTTCGCGACCGGCGGCGCGGGCACAGCCGCGAGCTTGGCCGACCAGGGTGCGATCTTCCTCGATGCAGCCGCCAACGAGCTGTTTGCGGTCAACGCCGGTAACAGCACCGTCTCGATGATGCAGATCGAGACCGACGGCAGCCTCACGCTCGTCGGCGCGGTTGCGTCGGGCGGCACGATGCCGGTCAGCGTCACCGAGGCGAACGACGTCGTGTACGTGCTCAATGCCGGCGATGCGACGCACGCACCGAACATCGCGGGCTTCAACGTGACCAGCTCGGGCCTGACGTCGAGCTCGGTCTCGCTCGGGCTGAGCACGACCGTCGCGGCCTCCGCGGCAGTCGCGGAGATCAGCTTCACGCCCGATGGCAAGCACCTCGTCGCGACCGAGAAAGGCACCGGCAAACTCGATACGTACGAGATCGGCAGCGCCGGCGTCGCGACCGGTCCGCAGCCGCAAACCGCGGCCGGCGGCTCGACCTCGACGCCATACGGCTTTGCGTTCAGCGGTGACACGCTGCTCGTGACCGAAGCCGCCGGCGCGGTCAGCTCGTATGCGGTATCGACCACGGGCGCGCTCACCGCGGCGACGACCTCGGCGACTACTCACCAGGCCGCGCCGTGCTGGATGGCGACGGCCGCAAACTGGGCCTGGGCGATCAACGCCGGCAGCGACACCATCAGCGGCTACACCGTCGCCGCGGATGGCACGATCTCGTTGCTCGCGAGCAGCGGCATCGCCGCGACCACCGCGAACAAGCCGCTCGATGCCGCGACGAGCGCCGACGGCAAGTTCCTCTACGTGCTCGACTCGACCGACCGCTCGATCAGCGGCTACGCGATCGCCGCCGACGGCTCGTTGACGCGGATGCCGGACTTCGTCGGGTTGCCGCAGTTCTCCGAGGGACTCGCCGCGCGTTGACATCAAGATATCTTCGGATATCTTTGGGCTATGCCGCGCAAGCCACCGCCGGAGACCCCGCTTTATGTTCGTCTACCGAGCAACGCCGTCGATAAATTGCATCGCGCCGCGGCCGCGCTGGGCATCGCAAAGAAGGATCTCGTGGCCGGCTTGGTCACGAAATATGTCGATCCGGATACTCAGCGCGGCCTGACCGAGCTCGGCACGTTGCCAAATCGGTCGATGTTCGTCCGTCCCGGCTCGCCGACGGTGGGCTCGTATACGTTCCAGCCCTACGACCTGCCCGAGGTGATGAACGCCGAGCAGGCCGGCCGGTTCCTGCAGATCGACGAGCGAAATGTCATCGAGCTCGCCGAGGCCGGCAAATTGCCGGGCAAGAAGCTCGGCCCGGTCTGGCGGTTCTCGCGCGAGGCGCTGGTCGCGTGGCTGTCCACGCCCGACGTGCCGGCCGGAACCGGGAAGCGCTGATGCCAGATTCGAAATATCCGCCAAATATCCGGCCATCGATGGACCTGGTGCCCACGATCATCGACAAACCCATCGCGGCGACCGCGGTTGGGACTGTAAGATCACAGCCCGTCGACAAGGTCTCGCGCGACACCGATCGCGACGACTTCATGACATCCTCGCTTCGCTGAAGCGGAAGTGAATGGCACGCGCACTGCAAAGCTTCATCGCATGAGCGCAACTGGAAACAAGATCAAAGGCAAGCTGAAGGAAATCGAAGGCAAGGTCACCGGCGACAAGCTGCGCCAAGCCGAAGGCTCGGTGCAGAAAGCTGCCGGCAAGGTCACTTCGACGATCAAGAACAAGGTTCGCAGCGTGAAAGCGCGTGCGGCGATGTCAAAGCCGGGCCGCAAGGCGGCCGCCGCGAAAGCGACGCCGTAGCACAGCGCGCTTCAGCGCTCGTTCACCATGATCGAGCCGACGTAGTCGAGCTCGTGCGCGGCCGGATCTTTCGCGCCGAACAAACGGATTTCGTGTTGGCCGGGCGGGACCGCGCACGTGAGCTCGACGCGCACGTCGTGACTGGTGCCGCAGTGCTGATCGCCGCCGACCACGTCGGCCGTGAGCTCCGCGCCCCACGGGTTGCCGAACACGATCTTCACCGCGCCATCGTCGGCGGTGACCTGCGATCGCATCGGCTCTTCGAGCACGAGCCCGAGTGCTCCCGCGGCGGGCCGCATCAGCGGTTGGCGCGCGAACTCGCCGATGCTCATCGGCTTCGCGAGCAGCTGCCACGCGTCGTCGGTCGGATGGTGGTCTAGCGCGAACAGCTGCGGCGGCGTGAACAAATACGTCTCGCGCAGCGTCTCGGTGCCGCCGTCGCGATCGACCGGATCGTCCCAGGTCGCGTCGATCAGCAGCCACTGGCCGTCGATCTTCACGGCGTTCCACGCGTGCAGGTTGCCGACGAGCGCCGCGCGGATCGCGTCATCGGTCGTCGCGTCGCCGGAGTTGCGGTGCGCATCGCGGATCACGCCGGTGATGTACGCGACATCGAGCCCGGCGGCCTTGCCGAGCGCTTGCATGAGCCGCGCATACCCTTCGCACACCCCGGTGCGCGCGGCGAACACATCATCGGGTTGCTGCGATGGCCGCGACAGCTCGGCATCGCCGGTGAGCTCCGACGTCGGAATGTCGTAGTGCAAGCGCAACACGACGTAGTCGTGCAGGGCCTTGACGAGCATGCGCTTGTCGCTGATGCGCTCGGCGAAGAACTTGCCGACCGCGTCGACGCCGGTCTGTGCCGAATCCGGGATCGCCGCGACGATCGCGTCGGGATCGGCGCGCAGCGGCCAGCCGTTCGGGTCCTTCGGCGGGATCGGCTTCGCGAAGTCGACGATCGTGCGCTGGTCCGGCGGCGGTGGTGGCGGCGGCTCGGTGCTCGTGCCGTACTTCTTCGACGCCGCGGCGGCATCGTTGTCGGGCCAGCGGTGCTCGAAGTCATCGGCGATCGCGAGCAGCGTGTCGCGCGCTTGGCTCGCGTACGGCCCGTCGTGGCCGTCGAGCATCCAGTCGCCGCGCACGGCGAGCGCGCGGAACGCGGTGTGCGGCACGCGCCACATCACGACGCCGAGAAATGCGGCGTTGACGATCAACGTGCGCAGCACGAGCCGGTCGAGCCCGGTCAAGACCGGCTTGCGCGGCGGTTCTCGCCTGCCCGCGCGCCACATCGCGAATAGCTCCCAGCCGACCGGCGCGATCGGAAACAGCAGCAAGCCCACGACCAGCGCTAGCCACATCGGCGCGTTGTCGAACGCCGCGAGCGACGATGCGAGCCAGAACCCGAACAGCGGGACCGCGATCATCAACGCGACCCATCCCGCGTACAGCGCTTTGACGATCACCCAACGCAAGATGCCGAGCAGCCGGGACGCCATCGGCTAGTCATGAGCCGTCGGCGACGTGCGCGCAACTGTTAGCGCTTTTCGCTGTCGAGGTGCGCCATTGCGGGCGCCGGATAGCGCGTGCCCGCGACCGCGCTGGCCGGCACGGCGCGTTCGAGCGCGGCGACGTCGGCTGCGTCGAGGCTGACGTCGAGCCCGGCGAGCGCGTCGCCGAGCTGCGTGCGCGTACGCGCGCCCATCGTGGGAATGATCGTCACGCGCTGCGCCGCAGCTTTCGCCCGCACCCACGCGATCGCGAGCTGCGCCGGCGTCACTCGCTTCGCGGCGGCCAACGTCGCGAGCGCGGCGACCAGCTCCTGGTTCTTCTCGCCGTTCGCACCCGCGAATCGCGGCATGTGCGCGCGCAGGTCGCCGGCGCCGGGTTTGCTGCCGGCGAGCAGCCCACGTGACAGCACGCCGTAGGCGGTCATCGCGATGCCGAGCTCGGCGAGCGTCGCATTCACCGCATCCTCTGGGCTGCGCGAGACCAGCGAGTACTCGATCTGCAGATCGGCAATCGCGTGGACCTTCGCGGCGCGCCGGATGGTTTCGGGACCCACCTCGGAGAGGCTGATGTAGCGGACGTAGCCCGCTTTGATCAGGTCCGCGATCGCGCCGATCGTGTCCTCGATCGGCACGTTCGGATCGAGGCGTGCAGGCCGATAGATGTCGATGTAATCGACCCCGAGCCGCGACAGGCTGTACGCGAGCGCGCTCTTCGTCGCGGTCGGGCTCGCGTCGTAGCCGAGCAACGCGCCATCCGGTCCGCGCAACGCGCCGTACTTCACGCTCAACAGCGCTTTGTCGCGCTTGCCGCCGGCGAGCGCACGCCCGACGAGCATCTCGTTCTTGCCCATGCTGTAGAAGTCGCCGGTGTCGATGATGTTGACGCCGCGCTCGAGCGCCGCGTGGATCGTCGCGACGTTCTCGGCCTCGTCGCTCGGGCCGTACCAGCCCGCCGCGCCCATGCTCATGCAGCCGAGCGCCATCGGAAACACGTCGGGCCCGGCCGCGCCGAGCTTCGTCTTCGCTGTCGTCATGACCGCAAGCTACGGCCTCGCGTCGATTCAATCCAGTGAATAGGATGTATACGACTCATGCAGAGCGTTTATGCACGCGACCTGGACCTGAACCTCTTACGCGTGTTCGCGGTCGTCGCCGAGAGCGGCAGCGTGACCGTAGCGGCGAGCCGGCTCTACCTGACTCAACCGGCGGTGAGCGCGGCGCTGCGCAGGTTGACCGTTGCGGTCAGCGCGCCGTTGTTCGTGCGCAGCGGGCGCGGCCTCGTGCTGACGAGCCGCGGCCGCCAGCTCCACGATGGCATGCAGCCGCACCTGCAGAAGCTGATCGATGCTGCGCTCGCGCCGCCGACGTTCGATCCGAAGACGAGCGATCGCACGTTGCGCATCGGCCTCGCCGATTCGGCCGAGCTGTGGCTACTGCCGCCGCTGTTGCGCGCGCTCGAGCGCGACGCGCCGCGCATGCGCGTGATCGCGACACCCGTGCAGTTCCGCACCGTCGCCGCCGCGCTCGCGAACGGGCTCGATGCCGCGGTCACCGTCGCCGACGAGCTGCCGGCGACCATCCGGCGGCGACCGCTGATCACCGGCGGCTTCACGTGCCTTTACGATCCGCGCCACGCGCGGCTCGGCGCGCTGACCGAGAAGGCCTATTTCGCGCGCGACCACGTGATCGTGTCGTACAACGGTGACCTGCGCGGCATCATCGAGGATCTGCGTGGCAAGCCGCGCAAGATCCGCTGCTCGGTCTCGAGCTTCGCGCACCTCGGCGCGCTGATCGAAGGCACCGCGATGCTCGCGACCATCCCCGCGCTCGTCGCCGATCAGATCCGCACGACGCGGCCCCAGCTCGCGACCAAGCAGCTGCCGTTCGCGCTCGAAGGCTCGTGGTCGGATCTGCTGTGGCCGATCGCGACCGACGACGACGCGCCGTGCCGCTTCTTGCGCGAGCTCATCACCTCGATCGCGAAGCCGCTCGGCCGGCGCAGGCGCTAGCGCGCTACTGGATTCCGCCGCCGCACTGGTTCGCTTGGCCGTTGCCGCCGCAAACCTCGTTGTTCGGGCAATCACCGCAGTTAACCGTGTTGCCACAACCGTCGCCGATGATTCCGCACTGCGCCATCTCTTCGGCGCACGTCAGCGGCGTGCACATCGGACCGCTGCCGCACTGGCCGCTCATACCGCCGCCGCCGCACGTCTGGTTGTTCATGCACGTGCCGCACTGCAGGATGATGCCGTCATCGCAGCCATCGCCGGTCTCGCCGCAGGTGTAGCCGAAGTCGGCGCACGTCTTCGGCGTGCACGTCACGGTCTGCTGACCGACGCACGACGCGAGGTCGAACAGCATGAACTCGAGCGTCTGTTCCTGTGGCGTCATCGCGTTCTTGCCGGTCGGATCGGCCGTCGTGAGGCATTCGCTTGGATAGTTCGCGTTGTTGGCCACCGCCGCGTCGTTGACGTGGAAGTCGCTGAACAGCACGCGGCCGCACTGCGTGGTCGGCTTCGTCGTGTAATTGATCGGCGTGTCGAACGTGTAGTGCAGCGGATAGCTCGGGCCCGAGAGCCAGAGCTGCGCCGGCGTGCTCGACATCGTGCCCGCCATCGCGTTCACCGAGTTGAAGTCGTTGCGCACGACGTCGACCGGGATCTGGCCGACCGTCGTGGTCGCGCCGACTTGCTTGAGCCAGTTCGCGAACGCGATGCGCCGCGTCTGCGTGCCCGAGTCGCTTTGCAGCGTCTGATCGACGGTACCGGTGACGCTTGTAGCGCTGCTCTGGGTGACGTCCCACGTCGCGGTCTGCGAGAACGGCACCGGGCCGGTGTTGCCATTGCCGGCGCCGTCGTTGGTCAACCACACGTAGCTGTAGTGCGTCGCGTAGACGCGACCGCCGGCGTTCGCGTAGTTGATGACGTTCTGCTGCTGCGTCGCCGTCTTCTCGACGTCCTTGCCGACGCACTCGAACAGCACCATGTCGTACTTGTCGAGCTCGGTCTGGCTGTTGTAGAGCGTCGTCGCCGCCGGCGTCGTGTTGTCGATGCGCGCGCCGTTGTCCTTGTAGAAGTGGACGCGGCCGGCGCCGCTCGGGTCGGTGAACTCGGTATCGTCGACGCCGATCTTGCGCAGCACGCAGTGCAGCGTGTCGACCTGACCGGTATCGAACGCCATCAGCGGGATGTCGTCATAGACGTCGCTGCCCGTGCCCGCGGCGGTGACACCCGGCGTGTGCACGCGCGGCAAGTGGGTCTCGTCGTTCGTGAGCGCGTTGTTCGCGCAGCACGTGACGCTCGACAGCGTGATCTCGCGGCGCCACCGGCCGAGCTGGATCACGAGCGGGATGTTCGTGCCACACGGCACGTTGTCGAGCTTGAACGTGCCGTCGATGCCGGTCACGACGCTCACCATCGGGCTACCGGTGACTTCGCTGCTGCACGTGTCGCACGACACGCCCGCCGCGAACGATTGCACGCCGTAGGTCGGTGCGCCGGCAGAGCCGTCGGGCACGTAGACGAGCGCGCCGTAGATCGGATCGGGCGTCCAGTTCGCCCACGCGTTCGCGCCGGTCGTCGGGTGACCCGGCGCGGTGACCGTGCCGCTGATCGAGGTCGACGGCATGTTCGTGCACGAGTTGACTTCGTTGCAGAGCGGACCGACGCACGGCGGACCGGCGCAGATGTTCGCGCTACCGCCGCCGCCGCAGGTTTCGCCGGCCGGGCACGTGCCGCAGCTCGCGGTCACACTGCCGCAGCCGTCGGAGACGACGCCGCAGTTCGCGCCGTAGTCGGCGCACGTCAACGGCGAGCACACGCCGCTGCCGCTGCCGCTGCCGCCGCCGCATTGGAAGTTGACGCCGCCGCCGCCGCACGTCTCGCCGGTCGGGCACGTGCCGCAGTCGATCGTGTTGCCGCAACCGTCGCCGATCGGACCGCACTGCGCGTTTTGCGATTGACACGTGACGAGACCGCAGCCGTTCGCATCGGCTGCCGCGTCACCCGGTGTCGCCGGCCCATCTTGCGGACCGCCGTTGCCATCGACCGCGCCGTTACCGCCGCCGTGCCCGCCACACCCGAACGCCACGACAGCTGCGACGAAGAACCATCGGGCAGACTTGTTGCTCATCTTTGGCTTGCGAGCATCTCACGCGCGTGTCAGGCCGACCAGCTTTGATCAGCCGCCGTCGGGTAGCTGAGGGTTAGATGACCGCGCGTACGATTTCGTAGGCGGATGTCAGCGTAGAAAACTCGCCCCGCCTGTCGACACAGATCGAAACCGGCGCGAAGCACGCGGAAATGTCCGCGCCTGCGGGTCGCGTGGCACGGTCGTGCGCATGAAGAAGAAGTATCTGTTCGTCGCGCTCCTCGGGATCGGCGGCATCGCCTACGCGGATCACATGCGGCCGCCGCAAGCGGCGTTCGACGCGTGCGCCAAGAGCAAGCAAGGCGACACGTGCTCGTTCAATCGAGGCAACCGCAGCGTCGAGGGCACGTGTCAGGTGCCGCGCCATCACGCCGCCGGCAGCGACGCCGCACCCGCTGCAACATTGGTGTGTCACGCGCCGCATCACGACCACGCCGGCAGCGCCGGCAGCGGTAGCTGAGAGCTGCGTGCTACCTTGTGCGCGTGGCAGAGCCCACGATCGGGGCGTACAAGGTGCTCGGCAAGATCGGCGAAGGCGGCATGGGCGCCGTCTTTCTCGGCGAGCACACGCTGCTCGGTCGCAAGGCCGCCATCAAGGTGTTGCTGCCGTCGCTGTCGGCGAACGAGAGCATCGTCCGCCGCTTTTTCAACGAAGCGCGCGCGGTAACGCAGATCTCCGATCCCGGGATCGTGCAGGTCTTCGACTTCGGTCACCACACCGATGGCAGCGCGTTCCTCGTGATGGAGCTGCTCGAAGGCGAATCGATGACGACGCGGCTGCGCCGCATCAAGCGGTTCAGCGTCGCCGATTGCGTGCGCCTCATGCGAATGACGTGCACCTCGCTCGCCGCCGCGCACGCGAAAGGCATCGTCCATCGCGATCTCAAACCCGACAACATCTTCATCGTCGGCGATCCCGCGGTGACGGGCGGCGAGCGGCCGAAGATCCTCGACTTCGGTATCGCGAAGCTCTCCGGCGACAGCCCCGACATGCACGAGACGCGAACCGGCACGCTGATCGGCACGCCGGTCTACATGTCGCCGGAGCAGTGCCGCGGCGCCGGCGAGGTCGATCATCGCTCGGACATCTATTCGATCGCGTGCGTGATGTTTCGCTTGCTCGCGGGCCGGGCGCCGTTCGAGGGCGAAGGCTCCGGCGACGTGATCGCAGCGCACCTGCGCGAACCGGCGCCGTTCGCGGCCGCGTTCGTGCCGGACCTGCCCGACATGATCGATCTGATCCTGCAGCGCTGCCTGCAGAAGGATCCGGCGCAGCGGTTTCAATCGATGACCGAGCTCGCGCAGGCGCTCGGCCAAGCCGAGACGATGCTCCATCACTCGAGCCAGCCGACGATCGCGTTCGACGGCGCCAACCTCACGCCGGCCATGATGTCGACGCCGACGCCGATCTCGCCATCGACGATCACGCACGCGAGCGGGCAGCACGCCCCGCCGCCGTACCGCGCGCGCTGGCCGATCGTCGTGGCCGCGGCGCTCGCGACATCGGCGGTCGCGATGGCGATCACGCTGTTGGCGACGCGGCATCACACTGTTCCGGCCGGCCCGGACGCGGCGGTCGTTGTACCGGCCGCGGCGCCGATCGACGCTGCGATCGCGGCCGCGCCGCCGCCTACATTCGATGCCGCGATTTCCGCCGACGCGCCGATCGACGCGGGTATGATCAGCTCGCCGGCGAAGCCTCCCACGCATCGCGTCGGCAAACCCGTTCATGCGAACGCTCCACCGTCGGCGACCGACGTCGATCGCGGCGATTAGCGCGCTGCTGATCGCGATCGCGCTGCCGTCGCTCTCGCGCGCGCAGAGCCCCGAAGCGGCGCAGCTGTTCGACGACGGCGACAAGCTGCTCAAGCAGGGCAAGCTCGCCGAGGCGTGCGACGCGTTCGAGTCGTCGAACCGGATCGAGCCGCGCGCCGGCACGCTGATCCGGCTCGGCGACTGCCGCGAACGCAACCACCAGCTCGCATCGGCGTGGTCGGCGTTCAAAGACGCGCTCACCCGCGTGAAGGATCCGAAGAAGCAAGCGGTCGCGAAGGCGCGCGTCGCCGCACTCGAGCCGCGGCTGTCGTACTTGACCGTCGCGGTCGCATCTCCCGTCGACGGGCTCACCGTCACGCGCGACGACAAGCCGGTCGACGCCGGACTGTGGAACAAAGCGATTCCGATCGACGGCGGCAGCTACGCGATCGTGGTGACCGCGCCCGGGTTTGTCATGTGGCGCGCCGCCGCGACCGTGCCGAACGAGCATGGCGACGTCACGATCGCGGTACCGAAGCTCGCGCCGATGCCGGTCGAGCAGCCGGCCCGAGCCGTTCCGGTCAAGGCGCTCGTGTTCGATCAACCGAGCGCGTTCACCACCCAGCGCGACGTCGCGATCGGCTTGGCCGGCGTCGCCGTGGCCGCCGCCGTCGTCGGGATCGTGCTCGGGAGCTCGGCGAATGACAAGCAGCACGATGCGTATGCGCTGTGCCCGGATGCAACGGTGCCGTGCGCGCAGGCCGATCAGGCGAACGCGCTGGTCTCGTCGGGCCACACGCGTGCGTTCGAGGCGGACGCCGGGTTCGGCGTCGCCGCGGTCGGCTTGATCGCCGCGGTGTCGTTGTGGTTCACCGGCGCGCCGCCGGAGCGGCTCAATCTCTCGGTCGATTACGAGCATCGCAGCGTGCTCGTGATGGGGCGATTCTGATGCGCGCGGTCGCGATCGCGCTGCTCGCCGCGTGCAACGTGCCCAACGTGCACTTCATCAAGGGCGACGGCGGCACCGGCGACGCCCCACCGATCGTCGATGCGCCGCCGACCGCGCCCGGCGGCTACATCTGGCTGCGCTCGCTGTCGCAAGTCGCGACCCAGACGATCACGGCTGGACCCGCCGGCATCGTCACGCCCGGCTACTTGACGTCGACCGCGACCCTCGACGGCTCGAATCGGCTCACCTCGGCCGGCGCGACCGACATGATCGTCGCGTCGTTCGCCGAAGCCGACGCGACGAACCTGTACGGCGTGCGTCACGGCAACATCGGCCAGGAGTACGGCCTGCTCGCCACGCTCGACTCCGGCAACACGCCGATCGTCAGCGGCGTCGTCTACGGCGGCAGCAACGTCGCCGAGGATATCGACGTCGGCGAAGGCCCGGTGCTCACCGGCAGCGACGGCTTCGCCGACAGCTACATCGGCGCGTACGCGAACGGCGTCGCCGAGTGGGTGCAGATGATCACCGGTCCCGGCGACGACAAGTTCCTGGCGAGCGCGCGCGGCCCGAGCAGCTCGATCTACGGCGCCGGCTGGTTCGAGAACACCGCGAGCTTCGATAACAGCACGCTCGTGTCGATGGGCGGCCGCGATGTGTTCGTCGCGCGCTTCGATCAGTTCACCGGCGCGGTCGATCTCGTGAAGCACTTCGGCAGCCCGGGTCGCGAAGAAGTCAGCGGCGGCGGCGCGGCGTCGGCCGACGTGAGCAAGCTCGTGATCTCCGGGTTCTTCGACACCAGCATCGACTTCGGCGGCACCACGTCGATGCTCACCGCGACGCACGGCGGTCTCGACATGTGGGTCGCGCAGCTCGACACCAACGGCGACGGCATCTGGGCCGTGTCGTTCGGCGGTCCCGGCGATGACCGCGACGACAGCATCGTGCTCGATGCCGGCGGCAACATCTACATGACCGGCACGTTCACGACGTCGATCACGATGGGCTCGTTCGCGCTGACGTCGGTCGGCGGCACCGATCATTTTCTCGCGAAGCTCGATGGCACGAACGGCAACGTGATCTGGGCGATCTCGTTCGGCACGACCGGCGACGAGACCTCCGGGCGCATCGCCGTCGACGCCAACGGTCACGTCGCGTTCTGCGGCGGGCTCGACGGCGCATTCGAAGGCGGCCAGACGCAAGGCGGCACCGACGCGCTGCTCGCAGAGTTCGATGCGAGCACCGGCACGCGGCTGTGGGACCACGTCTACTCGACGCCCGGCGACGACGGCGGCGGCGGCGTGGTGTACGGCGAGAGCGGCGATTTGTTCGCGTCGATCGGGCTCGGCGGAATCTACGATTTCGGCATGCCCGTCGGCGGCGATCCGAATCCGCTCGACGTGCTGATGCGCGTCGCCCCGTGACTCACGTCTTCATGATCGTCCACTGGTGGGTGTGCGCCTCGCCGTTGATGCTGTCGACCGCGCTCGACGACGTGATCGGACCGACCGCCGTGCCCGACTCGATCATTTGCAGATCGGCCTGCGTGAGCGGGATCGTGTGCGTGTGACCGCCGACGTTCGTCGACGTGTACGTCACGCCGGCGGTCGGCGGGGCCGTCAGATCGGTCGATGGAACGCAGATCGAGTGCGTGTGCGAAGCAACGAGTGTCGACGTCGAATCGACGCCCGAGCACGCGCTGGCAGCATCGGCGCCGGAGCCGGCGTCAACAGCCGAGCTCGAGTTGTTCGACGAGCACGCGTCGATAAACGGAATCAACAGGAGCATCGTCGTGCCCCGCGTGAGCAATTGACGTCGTGTCAGCATTTGCAGATGAGAGTGCACGTCGGCTGCGATGTCGCACGCTAATACGGTTGAAGATCTGCCCACGTCCGCCCCACCTCGATGCCGACCGCCAGTGGCACTTCGAGCACGAATGCGCCTCGCATCGCATCGGCGGCGACCTGCGACGCGCGCGCGAGCTCGGTTTCGGGGACGTCGAACAATACTTCGTCGAGAATCTGCACCAGCGGCTCGGCGGTGAGCCCTGCCGCACGGAGTGCGCGATCGGCATCGAGCAGTGCGCGGCGCGACACGTCGCTCACCGAGCCTTCATGCGTCGCGCGGCGCGCCAGCCGCTCGGCGTACGAGCGATCGTGCGAGTCGAGTGATTCGAGCCCGCCGATCGGCCAATGGCGGCCGGCGATCGTGACGATATAGCCGCGCTCTTTCGCGAGCCGCAATTGCTCGTCTTGAAACGCACGCACGAGCGAATATCTCCGATCGAAGCGCGCGATGTATTCCTTCGCTTCGGCGGCCGAGACATTGAGTTGCAGCGCGAGCGCGCTGGCGCCCTGCCCGGCAAACGTCGCGAAGTTGATCACCTTGCCGAGCTGGCGCTCGTCTTGCGTGATCGCTTCGGTCGGTTTTTCCAGCACCGCCGACGCGGTCAGCGCGTGCATGTCATCGCGGCGGCGCAGCGGCTCGACGAGCGCCGGGTCCTTCGTGAGATGCGCGAGCACGTGCAGGCCGAGCTGGTTGAAGTCGACCGACATCAAGAGATGGCCCGGCGGCGCGACAAACGCGCGGCGGATCATCTGCATCTCGGGCGTGCGGCCCGGCACGCGCGCGAGATCCGGGTTCGTGTTGACGAGGTGCCCCGAGAACGATCGCGCCGGATGAAAGCGCGAGTGCACGCGACCATCCGGGCCGATGCATTTGCGCAGCGCGATCACCCAGAAGTCGCGCAATCGGCGCAACAGCCGCCACCGGATCACGAGCGGTACGATCGGATGCGCGTGCTCGATCCGCTCGAGCGCCTCGATCGCGGTGCTCCAACCGGTCTTGGTATGACTGACGATCGGCAGCTTCAGCTCCTCGAACAGCACGCTGCCGAGCTGCTTGCCCGAGTTGATGTTGAACGCGTGACCGGCGAGCGCTTCGATCTGTTGCGTCAGCTCGGTGTCGATCTGCGCGAAGGCTGCCTCGGCCAGATCGAGCGCGGCCGGCGCGACGACGAGCCCGGTCAACTCCATGCGCACGAGCGTTTGCGACAGCGCCAAGTATTCGTCGAGCAGCGCGCGCGCGATCTTCGGCGACAGCTCGCGCCAGATCGCGAGCGACGCGTGCGCGCAGCTCGCGGCAAATTCAGCGACGCGAACGACGGGAAGCGCCGACCACGGCTTGCGCTTGGCGCCGACGCCGCGCAGCGCATCGACGTCGGGCAGAGCGCGCCCGAGCACGTGCTTGGCGACGATCGTCAGATCGTGCGGCGCCCAGTTACTCGGCTGCGTGAGGTGCGACGCGCAGGCCGAATCGCCGCTGATCCCGGCGAGCTCGATGCCGATCTGCTCGAGCTCCACCATCGTGCCGACGAGATCGTGGCCGAGCTTCGGCGCCGTCGCATCGGCGAGCCATGCGGCGAGCATCGGCCAGCTGGTGGCGCCGCGCGGCACGTAGCGCGCATCTGCATCGCCGACGATCGCGATGCCCGCGATCGTGCCGTCATCTTCGATCAGCGCATGCAGCGCGTGCTCGCCCGTGATCGCGATCGATTCGTCGCAGACTTCCACGCGATGCGTGCCGGTCTCGGCGACGAGCAGCTCCGCGAAGCCGAGCTTGTCGAGCAGTGCGTTGAGCGCGCCGGGTTCGGGCTCGCGATATGCCAGCTCGGCGAGCGGCCGCGGCAACACGCGCTCGCGATCCAAGCGCGCGCGGGCGAGCTCGCGTGGAACCTCATCGCGTGCGGCGCGCAATGCATTGCCGAGCCGGCCCTCCATCGCGTCGGTCTGCGCGACGGCGGCATCGATCGAGCCGTACGTGTCGACGAGCGACGTCGCGCCCTTCGCGCCGATGCCTTTGACGCCGGGCAGCTGATCCTCGTCGCCGACGAGCCCGAGCCAGCCCGCGACCTTGTCGGCCGTCACGCCGAAGCGCTTCATCACCATCTCGGGCGTGTAGCGCGCGTCTTTCGCCGGGTCGTACCACCACAGCCGATCGCCGACGAGCTGGGCGTAGCGCTTGTCGACGCCGACCACGACGACGTCATCGCCACGGTCGAGTGCGGCCTGCGCATACGACGCGCACGCGTGGAGCTCGCCGTCGGCGCGCACGACTTCGCAGCCGAGCGCGGCGAGCAACTCGGGCAACGGCGCGAGCTGAGCCTGCAGAATCGCCGGCCACTTCGCGACGTCGGGCTGTGCTTCGAGCACGGCGACCGCGTGCGCCGGCTGCTTGAACGCGATCGCGCGCTGGATCGCGCGCGCGACGAAGAACAGCGCGCCCGCCGGCTCGCCCGCACGCGACTTGCGGTCGGTCGGCACGACCAGGAAGCCGCGCGCGAGCAAGTTCGTGCCCGAAACGACGAGCGTGCGGCTCATGACGCGCGCATCTTAACCGCGCATCGCAATCACTGAAACGTCGCCATCAGCGTCATCGAGATGTCGAGCTCGAACGTGCACGTCGAGCTCGTCGATCCCGCGCATGCATCGCCGGTCCAGCCCGTGAACGTCGCGCCATTGAAGGCGCTCTCGGTGAGCGTGATCTGCGAGCCGCCGGTGAACTCCATCGCGCACGTCGTCTCGAACGGCGTGCACTCGATGCCGGCGGGCGCCGATGACACCAAGCCATCGCCGGAGACGTCGACGGTCAACACCGCGTGGCAGGTCTCGTCGTCGCCGGCGGCGTGGCAGTAGCTATCGGCGCCGCACGTGAGATCGGCGGGACACGGCGAATCATCGGCACACGTCACCGTGCACGGCGCGAGCTGCGGCGAATAGCAGCCGACGAGCAGCGCGATCGCGACCGCGCGCATCATTAGAAGTGCAGCCTCGCCGAAACCGTCGCGCCACCCAGCGTCGGCGCGATCACCGGCGCTTCGCCGGGCGCGCGCAGCCACGTCCACACGATCACCGCCGCGCCTGCCGCGAGCGCCGTGCCGCCGATCGCGTAGAGCGCGATCGCGTCGTGATCGTCGGTCCGGCCCGCATGGTCGATGCCGCTGACCGACGCACCCGAACAGCCGCGCACGCACGCGGTCTCGAGCTGCTGCGCGAGCGCGGCCGCCTGGTTCGAGAAGTACACCGCCGTGCCGAGTAGCACCGCGCCGAGCGCAACGCTCGAGATCCCGGCGAGTCGCAGCGTGTGGTTCGATAGCGGTGATGGCTGCGGTCGCGCCGACACTTGCCGCGACGGCGATGGTGCGGTCGGCGCGGCCGTGCCCCACTCGGGCTCCGGCATCGCGCACGATGCAAGCTTGTCGATGAAGCGCTCGACTTGATCGCGGTTGTCGGCACTCGGCCGCTCCTGCAGGTACTCGCGATAAAATTGCAGCGCGTGATCGCAGTCGTCGAGCATGCGATACGACTGCGCGATGTCGAACAAGAACAGCGGGTCGGGCATCGCGCGATACGCGGCTTGATAATCGGCGATCGCGGCGTCGTACTCGTGCGCGTCGTAGTGCGCGCGTGCCGATCGATCCGCGGCGCGTGCCCGCGCGGCATCATCTGCGAATGCCGGTGCCACACCGATCGCGACGACCATCACCACCGCGAGCCTGATCACGGCGCGAACGGGCTCCGGACCCCGTCGTCGTCCGACGGCGGTGTAGGTTTCGCGGGCGACGCGGGCTTGACGTGACGGGCTGCATGCACTGCCGCCGCCGCGTGCGCGCTGCCTCGAACGGGATCGAGCTCGATCGATGTGTCGTCGGCCTTGCCGAGACCGGCATCGGCGCTCGCCGCAGTCGCGGTGACCGGCGTTGCCGCGACACTCGGCGCGATCGGCGTGATGCTGAGCTGTTGCGCCTGCCCGGCGGGCTCGCTCGGCACCACGTCATCGGCGCGCGCGGGCGGCAGCTTGCTGCCCGTCGAAGCGATCGCGATCGCGACGATCGCCGCCATCACGGCGCCACCTGCGGCGAGCGCGACCGGCCAGCGCCGCCGCGTGGCCACTTCGACGCGAGCGACCTGCCGCGTCGGCGTTTCCATCGCGCTCGTCGACGGACGATCCGGTTCGGTCGGCGGCGCCGCACGCTCGGTGCGCGTGGTCGGCGTCTCCATCGCGCTCTGCGGCGGCGCGGCGTGAACGTCGGTGGGCTGCGCGGCCACGGCTGCACGCTCGGCCGCGAGCGCAGATGCCGGCGCGTTGCGCAGTCGCTGCAGCGTCTCGCGAACTTCGACGAGGCTCGGCCGCTCGTTCGGCTCTTTCGCGAGCATCGCGTGGAGCAGCGCATCGGCGACTTCGGGCAGCTGGATGTTGAACGCCGACGGTTTCGGCGCCTTGAGCTTGGCGTGCTTCTCGAACAGCTCGTAGGCGCCGCCGGCCGGCGTGCCGAGAAACGGTGCGCGACCCGCGAACAGCTCGAACGCGACCACGCCGAGCGTGTAGATGTCGGCGCGGCCGTCGAGCGTGGTGCCGCGCACCTGTTCGGGCGAGATGTATTTCGGCGTGCCGATCAAGATGCCGGGCCGCGTGTCATCGCCGCGTGCGCCGGGCTGCTCGTCGATCAGCTTCGCGATGCCGAAGTCGAGCAGCTTCACGCTCCGCACGTGCCGGCGCTTCTCGAGAAAGATGTTTTCGGGCTTGAGGTCGCGGTGGATCACACCGGCTTCGTGCGCGGCCTCGAGCGCGTGCGTGACCTCGATCAGCGTGTCGCACGTCTCGGCGACCGAAATCGGCTCGCGCTTGATTCGCACGGCAAGCGTCTCGCCGACGAGCAGCTCCATCACGAGGTACGGCCGCCCGCTATCGGTCATGCCGAAGCCGAACACGTCGACGATGTTCGGATGGCCGATCAGGTTGACCGCGCGCGCTTCCTTGATGAAGCGGTTGAGCGCGCTCTCGGTCTTCGTGCGATGCAAGACTTTGATCGCCACGCGCTTGCCGATGATCGGCTGCGTCGCCTGATACACCGCGGCCATCCCGCCGATTCCGATCGTGGAATCGATGCGGTAGTCGCCGACTACCGTGCCGGGCTCGAGGTCTGGCTCGTGTGCACTCGCCGAGCCCATACCGGCAGTGTATCTCAGAAGCCGAAATCGCAAAAACGTCAGGCTGCGCACCGCGTTGGCGGCGACGACGGCGTTCGATCGTCTAAGCGAGCATGAAACCCATCCTGTATTCGAGCCCGGGCTCGCCGTCGAGCCCCCGCGTCGTCATCCTGATCCGCGAGCTCGGCCTCGACCTCGACCACTTCGAGATCCGCCACATCGACGTGCGCCCCCGCGGCATGGGCGGCGACAACGACAAGCCCGAGCTCCTGCAGATCAACCCCAACGGCAAGGTCCCGGTGCTGCGCGACGGCGATCGCGAGCCGCCGCACGAGTCGGGCGTCGGGGTCGCGGTCGCTGACTTCGGGCTCGAGCATGCGACCGACGCACGCGAAGCAGTACGCGACGGGCTCGGCGACCTCGTAGCGAAAATCGGGTCGCGCGAGCTCGCCGCCGAGCTTGGCGAGAAACGCGGGATCGCGATGACAGCGATCGTGGGTCTCGAGCTGCGTCGTCACCGGCCAGCGCTTGCGCGCGCGCAAGTGGGTGAGGCCGAGCCGCGTCGCGATCGCGAACAGCCACGTCTTGAAGCGCGCCTCGCCGCGAAACTCGTTCGCGACGAGCCGCAGCAGAAATGCGCGCAGCGAGCCGAGGTGCGGCGTGACGAGCGCGCTCGTCCATCGCGCGCTACTTGCGCTGCCAGTCGAGCTGGTCGATGCGAAGGCCGCCGAGCTGGACGTCGGTCGTGTTGCCTTTCGTCTGCACGTTCAACACGCCGGTGTTCACGCCCGCGGCGTGAACTTGGTTGCCGTCGAAGTTCGCATTCAGCGCGTCGGCGCTCATCTGCATGCGACCACCGCCGTTCGCCGCGCCGTGCAGGTGCCCGCTGACCACGCCGTCGCGCGTGCGGGCGAGCACGATGTCGGCGCTCGCGTTCGCGCGCGCGAGGTCGATGCCGGACGTCGCGAAGTCGCCGATGTTCGCCGACCGCGGCTGCTCCTGAGCGTCTTTATCGAGGGTCTTTTGGCTCGCGCCCTGCTGCAGGTGCTTGGCGTGATCTTTTTGCCAAGACGCCTGCTCTTTCGACATCCACTGCGCGGCTTTTTGCGCGGCCTTCGGATCGGGCGCAGCGTCCTTCGAATCGACGATGCCCTGGCGCATGTGATCGGTCACCTGGCGCACGAGCGTCGGCAGATCGAGCGACATCGGACCCTTGCCGACCGCCATGCCGTTCAAGTTGGTCTTGCCGAACAAGCGCGCCAGGAATCCGGAGAAGCCGCCGACCTGCGCGTCGAGGATGCCGTCGCGTCCCTTGGCCTCGAGATCGACGCCTTTGACCGAGCCGGCCGGAATGTCGAGCGGCGGTGCGATGTGCACGCTCGTCGCGTTCGTGAGCGCGTTGTTCTGCACCTCGACCGCGATCGAGATCGCCGCGCCGGCCGGCACGTTGACGTGCGCGAGCCCGCGGCCGTAACGGCCCGCGAACAACGGCACGGTCGCGCGGATGTCGGCGGTCTGCACTTGCTGCGCGACCGCTTCGGCGGTTTGGGTCTCCGAATCGAGCGTCGCGATCTGCTGCGCTTTCGTCGGATGCGCGGCCGGCGCCGGCGCCGCCGAAGCCGTGCGGCTCGCATCGCCGCTCGCGAACACGCTGCCGACATGGACGTGTTTCGGCGCGCCGTTCGCGTCGAGCTCGATGCGCGCGGCGCCGGTGCGCACGGTCGCGTCGCCTTTGAGCGCGTCGCCGCCGCCGACCGAGGCCCAGTTGCCGCGGATCGACATCGCGGTGACCGCGAGCTCCTTCGGCTTGCCGGCCGCGTCGAGCACGACATCGGTGCCGTCGAGCTCGAGCTGCGCGTTGCGCGCCGTGTACGTCTTGCCGCCGACGTCGGCGACTTCGATCGTGCCGGTCGCCGTGATCGTCTTGACGTCGGCGCGCGTCGGCGTGACCGCAACGCCGGTCGCTTCGACCGAGAGCTGCGATTGATCGAGCATCGCGAGCGCGCGTGCGACCTGCGGCGGCATCATGCGCTGGATCGATGGATCGAGCACGCCGCGCAGCTTCGCGGCATCGCCGTGGACCTTCACGTCGTCGAGCGATGCCGCGCGCGCGGCCGCGTCGGCTTTCGCACCGGCCGCATGCAGCGTCGCGGCGACCGCGCCGTGCGGATCGCGAACCGAGACGTCGAGCGCGTCGAACGCGAGCTGCTCGCCATCGCTGCGGCTGTTCGTCAGCTTCGCGTCGAGCGTGCCTTCGGGCACGCGCACGTGACCTTCGATCGTGCCGTGGCCGGTCAGCTTGCCGGCCTTCGAATCGAGCGCGACATCGCTCGCCGCGATCGTGCCGCTCGCCGCGACCTCGCCGGTGTAGCGCTCGATCAACTTGAACGCTGCCGCGATCGGCTGCGGCAGCGTCGAGATGTGTTGGCGGATGCCGGCGAGCAGCGCGCTCGTCTGCTTCGAGTCGCCGTCGATGTGCACCGACTTCGCGCTCAGCGAGAAGTCGTCGTTCTTGTTCACCGTCGCGAACGTGTCGTGCGAGCCCTCGACGCGCATGTGCGCGGCCTTGTGGCCCGCGGTGTCGATCAGCTGCGCGTCGAACAGCGTGAACGACACCGAGTCGCTCTTCGCGCCGAGCGCGGCCTTGAAGCCGGTGAGCGCGACGTTCGCCTTGCCCGCGCCGTGCAGATCGAACGATGCGTCGATGTTCGACGCGCGCGCGACTTCGGCGCCGGCCTTGTCCTCGCCCATCGCCGCGTTCGTCATCGTGATCGATCCGCCGGCGTTCGCGTAGAACCGACGCACCATCGCGAACGACGCCTTCACCGGCGCCGGCAGCGACGTCGCCTTCGCCTGGATCGCCGCGATCATCGCGTTGACCGTCGCGTCTTCGCCCTTCGCGCTGATCTTCTTCGCGCGCGTCGCGGCTTCGTTGCCGCGCTTCGCCTCGCCCGTTTCGCCGCCCTCGACGTCGATCGACGCGGCTTGATGGCCGTTCGCGTCCTTCATCGATGCCGTGAACGTGTCGAACGAGACATCGCCGCCGTCGGTGCCGTGCAAGCCGCCGACGTGGATCGCGACCGAGCCGGTGTGACCCGCATCGAGGCTCGCGTCGAAGTCGCCGCTGAACGTCGTGTGCTTGCCGTCGGTGTCGACCGCGAGCGAGCCGGTGACGTTGCCGGTGACGCCGAGCGCGCGCACCGCTTGCAGCGCGCCGCGCACGTCGACGGGCGCGTGCTTGACGATCGCCTCGCCCGCCGTCACGAGCTGCGCGACGTTGCCGCGCGCCGCGAGCTGCTTGACCTGGCCGTGCCGGCTCGCGCCGGTGATCGCCGCGGTGCCGCCGTCGAGCTCGAGGAATGCGATCTCTTTACCGGCGTGGTCTTTGAGCGTGAGCGCGCATTTGTCGAACTGCGTCGACATCGTCGAGGCGTCGCTCGCGGCCGTCGCCGTCATGCCGCTGAGGTGCACCGACAACTGGCCGAGCTGCGGCACGTCGAAGTCGCCGTCGAAGTCGCCGCGCGCGCTGTTGCCCGCGGGACCGTGCTTCGCGGTGATGTCGTGCGCGACGAGGCGACCGCTGATCGCGGGATCGAGCCCGACGCTGCGCACCAGATCGAGCGCCGCCTTGACGCTCGGCTGACCCGAGACCTGCGGATTCTTGAGCAGCGTATCGACCAGCTTCGGATCGCCCGCGATCGCGATCTGGCGAATCGATGCGCCCGCGTTGTCTTGCTTGCCCGCCGCGGAGCCCGCCGCGTGGAAGCCATCGATCTCGACGCTCGCGAGCTCCTTGCCGCCGTCTTGCACGATCGCGGCGTGCAGCTGCTCGAAGCCGCCGCTGCCATCGACCTCGTTCGCCGACGCCGAGCCCGCCGCTTTGAGCCCGACGAGCTTGACCGCGATGCGCGTGCCTTGCGGCAACACATCGGGCACTGCGGGTAGCGGCGCGGCATTAGCTCCCGGCGCGTGCGAAGTCGGCGCTTCGTGCGCCCACACCGCCGCGAAGCTCGCGCCACCGGGCATGTCGAAGTCGATCGGCGGCATGTTCGGATACACGAGGCCGTGGACGTGCGCGTTGCCGAACGACAGACCGGCCGACGTCCCCGGATCGGCGACGTGCAGATCGGCCATCTCCATGTCGGCGGCGGTGACGTGCTCCTTGTCGCGGATGAACGTGACGTTCTGGAATCGCGCGTGCGCGAACGCGACGCTGCCGCTGTTCGCGCGGCGGTCGTAGTGCCCGGTGACGCCCGACATCACGCAGCCACCGGCCGTGAACGCCGGCATGCTGACGCCGCCGACTTGCAGCGTCGCCGCGGTGAGATCGAACGTCTGGTTGTACGCGTCGACATCGACGTGCACGCGATTGGTGCCCTTCGGCAGCGCGCCGAGCGTGACGTTGAACTTGTCGCCGGCGAACACGTGCGCGATGCGCATCGCCGCCGACAGATCGAAGTCGCCGCCGCCTTTGCCGCTGATCGGATGAATGCCGAGGCTGAAGCCGAGCTTCGCGAGCTCGGCGAGCAGCACCGCCGCATCGCCGGCTTTCGCCCAGAATCCGTAGTGCTCGGCCGGCTCGGCGGGCGTCGCGGCTTGCGCCGGCGCGGGCGCGGGCGTCGGCGTCAACGCCGGCGTCGCCGCTGCAGCGTTCGCGTTTGCAGGTGGCGCCGGTGGCGCTTTCGCCGGTGCCGGAGCGGGAGTCGCGTGCTCGTCGTGCTCGGTGTTGGCGGTGGTCGCGATCGATGGCTGGCTGCCACGTGCCGTGTGACTGCGCTGGATCGCCGCGACGACCTCTTGCACGAAGCCGTTGCCGAGCTGGTGATGGAGCACTTCCATCATCGCGTCGCGATCGTCGGGATAGCGATCCATCACCTGGACGACCGCCGCGACCTTCGGGTGACCGTGCGCGAGGCTCAGCTGGTGGTTGAGCGCGCGAACGCCTTTCGCTGCGGGAGCGGCCGCAACCTTGGTGTTCGCTGCGGTGTTTTGGCCCGATTGTTGTTGCTGCTCGCGGTCCGCCACGTAGCGATTCTACGCGTACAGGCTGCCCCGGCTTCCCTGTAAACGCGCAGAGTTATCGCGGATCTGTGCTGAAATGGCGCGATGAAGCTGTTGCCCGTGCTCGGTTTGATCGCGTGCACGTCGAGCCCTGCGATCCGGCTCGATGGCGGCGACCAGCCCGGCGACGGCGCCGCGCAAACCGATGCGTCGCGTGACGCGGCAAGTGGCAGTGCATACAGCCACACGATCGTGATCGACGGTGTCGACGATTTCACGCCCGATGAAGCGTTCACGACCACGACCGCGACCTACGGCGCGCACGTGACGTGGGATGCGACGAACATCTACGTCGGCTATAGCGGCGACGATATTTCGGGCACGACCTCGAGCCCGTCGACGAAGTGGCTGTTCGTCTACATCGACGCCGATCCGGGCGCGTCGACCGGCTCGACGACGAGCGAGATGTACAACACGGAGCTGGCGACATTTCCATCGGGATTCGGCGCCGAGTACTACGCGCGGTGGAAGTGCGATGGCTCGTTCTCGTCGATCCAGCAGTACGGCAGCGGCGCGTGGACGACCTCGGCGACCGCGCTCGACGTCGCGCGAGCCGGCTCGTACGTCGAGCTCGCGTTTCCGCGCGCGCTACTCGGCGGCTCGACGAAGGCCGGCGTGCTCGCGTACATGCTCAACGAAGCGGACAACTCCGAAGGCCAGTACGCCGGCATGTACGTCGGCAACTTCACCGATGGCTACGCGGCGGATCTCACGATGAGCGAGTACCTCGCCGCGGACTTCACATCGTCGCGCGTGCCGAACGACACCGCGAACGTCGCGCAGTGATCGTCAGATCGCGCGGTGCATGTCGAGACGGCCGAGCGCGCTGCGGATCTCGCGCAACACGACGGGCCGCTCGTCCGGCCTCGCGCGCATCACGCGATCGGCGAGCGCGACGAGCTCGTCGGTCGTCGGCGCTTTCGGCTCGGCGCGCTCGATCCGGGTGCGTGCGAGGCACGCGATCACGGCGGCATTACATTGATCGAGCAGATCGTCGGCTGACGGCCGGCCGAGGGAATCGGTGAGGCGGACCAAAAGGCTCGCGACAAGGCGTTCGTCGGTCATTGCGGGGGCGCCGGTGCACGCCATGTGCCTGCGCGATTTCACGGCATTACGCGCCGCGCATGCGCAGCGCCCATGAGCGTGCACATGTGCACGCGCTCGATCGACGGCGCAATTGCCCGGGTCTTCGCGGGCACGGCGGCTGCTAGAGCCAACGGCGGTGCAACTCGTCCGTCGACTCGGGCGCGAGGTTTGGCTCGCGCAGCATCCGGTGCATGGAGACGTCGTCTTCAAGCGTACCGGCGCGGACGAGATCCGTCTCACGATGCAGGCCGGGGTCACCGTGCTCGAGGCCGGCGCCGATTACATGGTCCTCGAGCGCATCGAGGGCATGCCGCTCGATGTCCGCGTGCGCCGACACGGCCGCCTGCTCGTTCGCGACGCGCTCGCGACGGCGCGCTCGATCGCACGCTCGCTCGCCGATCTGCACGTGCAAGGCATCGCGCATCGCGACGTCAAGCCGGAGAACGTCGTCGGCGTCACGCTGATCGATTTCGGCAGTGCCGCGATGATCGGGACGTACGCGCCGATCGCGATGACACGCGCGTATTCGGCTCCCGAACAAGCCGACCCACATACGATCATCGATGCGCGCGCCGACATCTACGCGTTCGGCGCGACGCTGTTCGCGATGCTCGTCGGTCGCACGTTCACCGATGCACCGCTACGCGAGGTGCTCGCCGGCTGCTCGGCCGAGCTCGACGCGCTCGTGATGCGCTGCCTCGCGCACGACCCCGCGCTCCGATTCGGCTCCGGCGGTGAGCTGTTCGCCGCGCTCGTGCGCATCGTCGATCACGATGCGACTCCACGCGTCACGCCATCGCTCCCACATGCAACCACGACGCTCTCGGGCTCCGCCCTCGCGTTCGAGGCCAAGACCGAGCGCCGCGCATCGCCGGCGCTGGTCGGCGTGGTTACCGTCTTCGCCATGCTGCTGTCGGTCGCGACCGGCGTGCGCATCGCAGAGCACACCGCGCCGCCCACGGTGGTGGCAGCGATGAGCGACTTCGCACCGGCGGCCCAACCAATCGCAACCCCAAACCCGCTATCGGCTATCGGCGCCTGTTACCGATAGCGGCTTGCGACGATGCGGGATCCCGCCTACCGTCGAAGTCACGGCCCGCGTGGTGGTGGGCTGGTCATGATCGGCACCAACGATCCGACTCGAAGTCTCGGCGCTAGCTCGACGGATCGCCTGGAGCTCGCGCAGCCGCCGAAGCTCGTCGTCGGCGAGACGCTCGGCCGTTATCAAGTGCGCCGCCTGCTCGGCCAAGGCGGCATGGGTCAGGTCTACCTCGCGCGCGACGTCGTGCTCGGCCGCTCGGTCGCGCTGAAGATCGTCGGCGGCATGCACGATACCGATCGCTTCCTCGACGAAGCGCGCGCGATCGCGCGGCTCAACCACCCCAACATCGTCCAGCTCTACGATTTCGGCGTCTATCGCTCCGGCATCTACCTCGCGCTCGAATACGTCGATGGCATCACGCTGCGCGAACGCGTCCATCGCGGCGCGCTCGAGCTCGACGAGATCCTGCGCCACGTCCGCGCGGTCGCCGATGCACTGCAGCACGCGCACGCATCGATGGTGTTCCACTGCGATCTCAAGCCGAGCAACGTGATGATCGGCCGTGATGGCCGCGTGCGCGTCGTCGATTTCGGGCTCGCGCGCACCGCCGACACCAACACGCAAAACGCGGGCGGCACGCCGGATTGGATGGCGCCCGAGCAGTGGCTCGGCGACGCCGTCGGCGATCGCGTCGACTCGTGGGCGCTCGGCATCGTGACCGCCGAGCTGCTCGCGAACGAGCATCCGCTCGGCGAATCGCAAGAGGTCCGCCGCCGCGCCGCGATGGATCGCGATCGCGTCGCGAGCTGGACGTGTCCGCGCACCGACGTGCCGGCTTCGATCATCGAGCTCGTCACGCGCTCGCTCGAGCACGTGCCGCTGCAGCGGCCGAACGCCGCCGACTGGAAGCGCGTCCTCGACGAGGCCGTCTCGCACCGCGGCGACGCGCTCGACGAAGACGGCCCCTATCCCGGCCTCGCCGCGTTCGGCGAAGGCCACGCGCGGTTCTTTTTCGGCCGCGAGCCCGAGATCGACGAGTTCCTCGAGCGCCTGCGCGAAGCGACGGTCCTGCCGATCGTCGGCCCGTCGGGCGCCGGCAAGTCGTCGTTCCTGCACGCCGGCGTGATCCCGCGGCTGCGCGCGCGCGAGCGCTGGAGCGTGATCGCGTTTCGCCCCGGCACCGATCCGGTCGGCCAGCTCGCGCGCCACGTGATCGGCGCCGCCAACGAGCGCAACCTCGACATCGACGCGAAGTCGCAAGCGCACACGCTGCGCACCGATCTGCTCGAGACACCGACGCTGCTCGCGGCACGCCTCGCCACGCTCGCCCGCGCGCTCGATTCGCGCGTGCTCGTCGCCGTCGATCAGTTTGAAGAAGTCTTCACGCAGTGCGCGTCCGAAACCGAGCGCACCGCATTCTTGTCGGCGCTGCTCTCCGCTTCCGACGATCCACTCGATCCGGTGCGCGTCGTGTTCACCGTGCGCGACGACTTTCTCGGCCACATCCACGGCCTGCACTCGCTGTTCGTGATCCAGAAGCTCGGCCCGAGCGCGCTGCGCCGCACCGTCACCGGTCCGCTCGCGCGCTATCGCTACGAGCTCGACGATCCATCGCTGATCGACGACCTGATGGGCGAGGTCGGCGCGACCGAGGTCGCCGACCTGCCGCTGCTCCAGTTCGCGTGCCGGACGCTGTGGGATGGCCGCGACTCGACCGCGCGCAAGCTGCGCCGCGCGACGTACACCGAGATGGGCGGCGTCGCGGGCGCGCTCGCCCATCACGCCGAACGCGCGCTCGCGCAGATGACGCCCGACGAGCGCCGCATCGCGCGCCAGATCTTGCTCCAGCTCGTGGCAGGCACCACGCGCCGCACCGTCGCGCGCGCCGAGCTCGTCGCGCGCCTCGGCGCCGCCGCCGACCCCGTGCTCGACAAGCTCGTCGCGACGCGCCTACTCGTCCAACGCGTCACCGGTGACGGCGGCAACACCGACGGCGGCGCGAGCGTCGAGATCGCGCACGAATCGCTGCTCGCGACGTGGGGCCAGCTCGCGCGCTGGATCGACGAATCGCGCGACGAGCGCCGCCTGGTCGACGAGCTCGACGACGCCGCATCGCTGTGGGAACGCCGCGGCCGCCGCGTCGAAGAGACGTGGTCGGTCGGCGATCTCGCCGCCGCGCGCCACCGCGCCGCCCAGCTCGACCTCAAGCTGCCGCCGCGCATCGAAGCATTCTTGGACGCCGGCGAAGATCGCTACGGTCGCGCCCGCCGCCGGCGGCGCGTGCAGTTCGCCGCGCTGCTCGGCGTCGCGGCGATCGTCGGCGGGCTCGCAGTGATCTACGGCGGTCGCTACGTCAGGCGCGAGCACGCGATCCAGCTCAATGCGGGCACGGTGGATCTCGTGTTGACCGCATACGATCGCGGCGAGCACGGCGAGCTCGTGCCGGTGCCGATGAGCGAGCTGCCGGATTTGGAGTGGAACCTGTTCGCACCGAACGCGAGCGACGAGCACTCGCCCGGCGAGCCGTTGCCGGATGACGTGGTCGATCACGTGTCGTCGCGGCTTGACGGCGCGCGGCGCATCGAGCGGCTGTCGGCGCCCGGCGGCATGGCGTATTTGCGAATCAACCACCGAGGTCGCGGCGGCGATAGGTGTGCGCCGTCCTGGATTCGCTTGAAGAATCTGCCGGGTTACGCCGGCGCCGCGGGCGTGCAGCGCATCGCGATCGAGCTCCCAACGTGCGAAGCCACACGCTCGAACACTGTATTGGTTGAGGCAGGCGACTTCATTTACGGCGGGCCAGGGGAGCCTGCTTCGAAGGACTGGGGCGCGCCTGACTTCACGATCAACGAGCAACAACTCTATCTGCCGGCGTTTCGGATGGACCGCACGGAGGTGTCGAACGATCTATTTGCACCGTTCGCCAGCGCCGAATCGATCACGGGCTATCCCAAGCCGTTGTACGAATCGGGCGCGCCACACCAGCGCGATGACGATCCAACGCTACCGGTCACCGCGGTCGACTTTTTCGAAGCTCGAGCCTTTTGCCGATACCTCGGCAAGGAATTGCCTACTGATCGCCAGTGGGTAAAGGCCGCGCGCGGAGGTCTGACGATCCACGGCGAGCTCAACCCGTCACCGCGACGGCTCTACACCTGGGTTGGGCCGCTTCGGGACGAATGCGTCAACATCCGCG
>DATBAS010000205.1:0-97524 GCA_036271395.1 Kofleriaceae bacterium | reverse complement strand
CGAGCTCGGCGAGCGCTTGATCGTCGCGAGCGTGCAAGACTCGATCGATCGCGGACGGGTGGCTGAAGAGACAGGGCCGCGTGCATCGCGCAATCGGCTCCAGACCACGACGCTGCTCGACACGATCGAGGCACACCAGTTCGATGCCGCCATCGGCGGCGCGCGCCGCGACGAAGAACGCGCGCGCTCGAAGGAACGCATCTTCAGCCACCGCGACGAGTTCGGCCAATGGGATCCGAAGCACCAGCGGCCCGAGCTGTGGTCGCTGTACAACGGCCGCGTCAGGCGCGGCGAGCACCTGCGCGTGTTCCCGCTGTCGAACTGGACGGAGCTCGACGTCTGGGAATACATCCGGCTCGAAGCGATCCCGCTGCCGTCGATCTACTTCGCGCATCACCGCGAAGTATTCGAGCGCGACGGCATGCTCTACGCCGCGAACCCGTTCATGAAGCTGCTGCCGACCGAGCGCGTGGTCGTCGAGCAAGCTCGGTTTCGCACGATCGGCGACATGACATGCACCGGCGCGATTCGCTCGGCGGCGCGCACGCTCGACGAGGTGATCGCCGAGGTCGCCGCGGCTCGCGTGACCGAACGCGGTGCCACGCGCGCCGACGATCGCTTCACCGAAGCGGCGATGGAAGATCGCAAACGCGAGGGGTATTTCTAATGTCTGGTCTCGACACCGACGCCGAGCTGCTGCGGTTCTCGACCGCGGGCTCCGTCGACGACGGCAAGTCGACGCTGATCGGCCGCTTGCTCTACGACACCAAGACGGCGTTCGAAGACCAGCTGCAGCACGTCGAAGACGTGTCGCGGCGCCGCGGCGACGAGCGCACGAACCTGGCGCTGCTCACCGACGGCCTGCGCGCCGAGCGCGAGCAGGGCATCACGATCGACGTCGCCTATCGCTACTTCGCGACCCAGCGGCGCAAGTTCATCATCGCCGACACGCCGGGCCACATCCAGTACACGCGCAACATGGTCACCGGCGCTTCGACCGCGAGCCTATCGATCATTCTCGTCGATGCTCGCCACGGCCTCGTGGAGCAATCGCGCCGCCACGCATTCATCGCGTCGCTGTTGCGCATTCCGCATCTGGTGTTCGCGGTGAACAAGATGGATCTCGTCGGCTGGGACGAGACTACGTTTCGCCGGATCGAAGCGGAGTTTCGCGACTTCGCTTCGCGCCTCGAGGTGCAGGACGTCGCGTTCATTCCGGTCTCCGCGCTCACCGGCGGCAACGTCGTCGATCGCGCGGCCGAATCGCCCTGGTATCACGGCCCGACGTTGCTCTATCACCTCGAGACCGTGCACATCTCGAGCGACCGCAACCTGATCGACGTACGCTTCCCGGTGCAGTGGGTGATCCGCCCGCAGTCGGCGGAACATCCAGATTATCGCGGCTATGCCGGGCAAGTTGCGGGCGGCGTGATGAAGCCGGGCGACGATGTCGTCGTGCTGCCGAGCGGACGCACGACACAGATCGCGTCGATCGAGCAGCTCGGCGAGGAGCTCGATGCCGCGTACGCACCGATGAGCGCGACACTGCACTTCGCCGACGATGTCGACATCTCGCGCGGCGACATGATCTGCCGGCCGAACAATCAGCCGCACGTCGGCCAAGATCTCGACGCGATGATCTGCTGGATGAGCGAGCGGCCGCTCGCCGCGAAGGGCCGCTACGCGCTCAAGCACACCACGAGGTGGACGCGCGCGCTCGTCACCGAGTTGCTCTATCAGCTCGACGTCAACACCGGGCACCGCGTGCAAGCTGCCGCGCAGCTCGGGCTCAACGACCTCGGCCGGATCCGGCTGCGCACGACCACGCCGGTGATCTACGACTCGTACGCGCGCAATCGCACGACCGGGTCGTTCATCCTCGTCGACGAGACGACCAACGAGACCGTCGCTGCAGGTATGCTCGTCGACGCGTGATCGCGCTACGCTGCGCGCGTGACCGTCTCCGACACGTTCGAAACCACCGACGAAGTTTGCGACTACTTGGCGATTCCCGGCCCGGAGCTGCGCCCGGTGCTCGCGCGGCTGCACGCGGCCGCGACGGCGCTCGGCGACTCGCCGCATGCCGATCTGCTGCGCATGGACGCGTGTCATCGCATTCGCATCGGTCAGGAGGCCGCGTTCGCGAGCAACGAGCCGTTCGGCGCGTTCGTTCGCCTCGTCGAGCATGCCGCTGTCGCGTTGGAAGCGACCCACGGCCTGCCGGTCGCCGCGACGACGCTCGATCAGAGCGCGGGCGAGACGCCGCAAGACGTCACCGCCACGCACTACGGTCACCTGTGGGGCGGCTTCTCGCCCGCGCATTACTTCGACGAAGCGACCGCGCTGCTCGGCGCACGATTCGAGCGCAACGGCTTCGATCTATCGCGCGCGCCCGGTCAGCGGGTGCTAGACGCCGGCTGCGGCGGCGGTCGCTACTCCGTCGCACTGAAGCGGCTCGGCTTCGCCGACGTCGTCGGCTTGGATTGGAGCACGCAGGGCATCGCGGTCGCGAACGCGCGCGTCGCCGAGGCACAGATCGCAGGCGTGCGCTACGTGCAAGGCGACGTGCTCAACCTGCCATTCGCCGACGGCGAGTTCGAGGTCGTGTTCTCGAACGGCGTGCTCCATCACACCTACGATACGAAGCGCGGCTTGGACGAGATGCGCCGCGTGATGAAGCCCGGTGGGCTCGGCTGGCTCTACCTCTATCATCGGCCCGGCGGCATCGACCGGCTCGTCCACTACATCGCGCGCCTGTTGCTCAAGCATGCGCGTCATGAGGTCTGCCGGCGCTACTGCCACGCGCTCGGCATGCCGGCGAATCGGATCTTCTTCTTTCTCGATCTGTGGCTCACGCCGATCGCCGAGTGCTACACGCCGGCTGAGATGGACGCGATGCTGCGCGCGGCGAAGTTCGTGTCGTGGCGGCGCGCCGAACGCGGCTCCGATCAAGACCTGGTCGAGCAGATCCATCGAGGCGAGCCGCATGCCGCCGTGAAGTACGGCGTCGGTGAGAACCGCTACGTGATCGAGGGCTAAGCGAGCCCGTGCCGCTCGAGCAGCTCGACGACGCGTCTCGCGCTCGCTTCGATCGACTCGCGATCGGTGCGCACCTCGAGGTGCGGCGTCGCGGGCGGCTCGTATGGATCCGACACGCCGGTGAAGTGATCGATCTCGCCGGCGAGCGCCTTCTTGTAGAGCCCTTTGACATCGCGGTCGGCGACGGTTTCGAGCGGCGCGTTGACGTAGACCTCGAGGAACGCGTGGCCGGCGTCCGCCGACATCTTCGCGAGCTCGGCGCGGGTCTCGGCGTACGGCGCGATCGATGCGACGAACACGAGCACGCCGTGCTTGGCGAGTAGCCGCGCGATGTAGCCCATGCGATGCACGTTCGCGTCGCGGTCCGCTTTCGAGAACCCGAGGCCCGCGCTAACGAATTCGCGGATCTCGTCGCCGTCGAGGACTTCGATCTGCGCGCGGCCGAGTTGCTTGGCGACCGCGTCCGCGAGCGTCGACTTGCCGGAACCCGAGAGCCCCGTGAGCCAGACGATGCCGCCTTTCATGCTGCTCAGTCCGGAACGAGCTGCAGCGTGATCTTGAACGTCGCGGAGGTCGCGTCGCCGTCCTTGTCTTTCGGCACCGGGAACCGCCACGTCACCATCAAGCTCGATACGCAGCCATCGACGTCGGAGTTAAGGCCGCTCGCGCCGGTCGAAACCGCGCGGCCGGTCTCGTTGACCGTGAACGCGAGCGCGATCTTGCCGCGCGCCGAAGCGTCCTTCTTGAGGTAGTTCGTGTAGCAGCGCTTGATCTGCGCCATGTACACGCTCTGGATCTTCGACAGCACGACGTCGGGCGTGAGCGAGACGTCGGAGTCGCCTTGCTTGTCGGAGACCGCGATGCGGCCGGTCGGCGCTTTTTCGACCTTCTCGCCGCCGGCGGTTTCCGTTCCGCCCGGGCCATTGATCGCCGGGCCGTGACCGGTGCCGACGCGCGCATCGCCATCGCCGCGCAAGCCGCGACCGGCGCCGCCGCCGACCGCGACGGACTTGCCGCCTTCACGGACGTCCGCGATCTGTTGACCGAGATCCGCGCCGGGCCGGCGCTTGCTCATGTCGCCTTCGCTCGTGCCGTTATCGCCTTCGCCGGTGAGCAAGTCGGCCATCGCGCGCGCGTTGTTCTCTTGCAGCGCGATGTCTTGCTTCGCGTCGCGTCCGGTATCCGGCTTGGGCTCGACCTTGGGCTCGGGCTTGTCGGCCTTCGCGACCGGCTTGTCGGCCTTTTGCGTGCCGGTGTCGGCGGTCTTCTCGGGCGCTTTGGGCTTCTCGACGTCGACGGTGTACTCGTCGGGCTTGAACGTCAGGTTGTACGCGCGCTCGGCGATGCCGTTGTTCGTATCGACGTCGTGGACGAGCGCGGCGATCGCGAACGAGAAGTGAATGACGATCGACGCGCCGAGGATCACCATCAATCGCGGATCGAGTCGATCGGCGAAGGTGCCGCGCACGGATGCGGGCAGCATCGGCCGCGGTTGCCGCGGCGGCTCGGTGACGAACTGGAACAGCACCGTGAGATCACCGAGCGACAGCTTGCCGCGCGACGTCGTCGACAGCGGAACCTGCCAAAACCCGGGCGACTGCTGCGCGCTCTGCTTGAGCGACTCGAGCGTCGTGACGTTGCCGCCGTCGGAGAGCCGGCCATCCATCTTCGGCAGGAAGCGCAGGAAGTAGCGCTCGTTCTCGAGCACGAACATCGTGTGCTCGAGCGGCAAGCCATCGACCGGGATCGAGAAGGTGTTCTTCATCGACTGGCCGATCGACACGCTCGTGTGCTCGCGGATCAGTCGCTCCTCGACGAGCTTGCCGCCGAGCAAGATGCCGATGCGCAAGATCCGCTGGCGCGGTCCGCCGTTGCCATTCGCGTGTGGTGCGCGTTGCGCCGCCATCAGAACGGCGCTTTCTTCACCGTGGAAATGATCAGCGGCATGAAGTCCTGCTTGAGCGTCTCCCACTCGTAGTCGATGTTTCGCGGCGTGAGCACGTAGACGACGCTCGGCCGCGGAACCTTGCCGCACACCGCGACGACCGTATCGATCACGGTGATCGGCTTGCCGTTGACGTACTCGATGTGAAACTTGCCCTGCTTCTTGTCGGTCTGCGCGTCGTCATCCGAGCAGCCTTCCGGCGCGGCGACCGCAGGCGCGGTCGTTGCGGCGAGCAGCAACGCGACGAGCGCAAAACGCATGAGTTTAATCATGGGCTACCTTTCCCGCCGCTGCCACCCTTAGCTGGTTTCTGCTTGCGCTTCTTTTCCTCGCGCTTGACCGCCTTGGTGACATCTTTCATGCGCTCGTCGTACAGCTTGATGTCGACGTTCGGCATGGTCTTGTACTTGTCGAGAAAGTCTTTCGCGGCGTTGAGCCGCTGCATCGTATCGAGTGTGCCGCCGCCCGATGGAAACGGATCGGCGTCGAGATAGAGCAGCGCCAGGTCGAAGTACGCCGGGCCGTAGTTCGGGTTCGCGGCGACCGCGCGACGATACGTGCTCTCGGCCTGCACGATCAACGTGTTGCGATCGGCGGACCCGAGCGGATAGTCGGCAGAATGGCCGCGATACGCCGACGCGAGCGACGTCAGCGTGATCGCATCGTTGCGATTGAACTGCTTCGTCAGCTTCTCGAACGTCTCTTGCGCCTGCGCGTACTGCTTGTTCTCGAGCTGGTGCACGCCGACGTCGACGAGCGCGCTCGCGAACTGCGGGTTGAGCTCGACGGCCTTGTTGAACGCGAGCACGGCCTGCTCGGGTCGATTCGTGTGGTCGTAGAGCAAGCCGTAGACGTAGTAGATGCCGGCGTTCTTCTTTGCGGAGTCGCGCTTGAACACGTCGTCGAGCACGAGCTCTGCCGTATCGTATTCGTGCTTGTGGTAGTAGGCGAACGCGACGTACGCCGCCGCGTCGATGTTGGTCGCATCGATCGCGAGCGCGGCCTTCGCCTCGCGGAGCGCGGTATCCGGATCCGGCGTCGGCGCCGACAGCGCTGCACGCGCGACGCTCAAGTGCTGGTCGACCTGCGCCTTCGCCTGCGCCGGATCGGGATCGAGATCGGGATACGTCACCGGCGCTTCGGTGCCGGCGGTCGGATCCGGCCCGCCGAACGCGCTCGTGCCGGTCTGCCCGCTGCCGCCGCTGCCCGCGACGCCGCTTCCCGACGGCGTCGCCGAGTTGTCCATCGACTGCTGGTCGCTGCCGGCTTTCGGCGTCGTTGTCGCGTTCTTCGTGCCGCCGCCACACGCGGCGATCAAGAGGACGATCGCTAGCTGCTTCATGGCGCGTCCGTCCCCTGAATGAGCTCTTGGCGCAGATGGTTCGGATACTCGTCGGGGAACTCGCGGCCGAGGTTCTCCAGCGCGTGCTGGCTCCACTTGTTCGAGACGCCGCCTTGCTTCGCGAGCGTCACGACGTCGGCCCAATCTTGCTTCGCTTCGGCGAGATCTTTCGCGAGCGCTTGATCGCGCTGCTGCTCGAATGCGGCGACGACTTCGTCGTTGTTCGAGATGATCTTCGGCACCGGGATGTTCGCGATCTTCTGGCCGCGGTCGTACTGGATGTCGCCGAAGCGAACTTTTGCGGCCATCGACGTCTCGATCACGCCGAACTGATCGAGGCCGATGTACTTGTCCTCCGCCTTCTTGCGCGCCGCTTCGATCGAATCTTTCTGCGCGAGGACCTGCTTCTGCGCGGTCTTGACGTTCGTGCTCGACGCGGCCGTCTTGATCTCGAGCGGCTCCCACGCGGTCGTGTAGTAATTCTCGGCATCGGCGAGCGCGATCTCGGCGGCGAGCTTGGCGCCGGGCGTGTTCTTCGGCGAGCCGGTGCGCTTCCACGCGTCGATCGTGTCTTGCTCGGCCTGACGCGCCTGCGCGGTTCGTCCCTTCGCGTGCAGGACCTGCGCGGTCTGGTAGTAGCTCTTGACGAGATCATCGGCGTTTTGCGGATCCTTGCCGTAACGCGCGCGCCACCGATCGAGTGTGTCGGTCATGTCGCCGATATCGCCCTCTTGGCGATAGATGTTCGCGACCGACCACAGCGAGCGGTCTTGCTTGCGCTTGTCGGGCTCGATCTTCATGTACTGGCCGTAGAGATCGACGGCGCGCTTGAAGTCGCGGGAAACCTCGGCGGCATACGCCGCGTTGTAGACGGCGTCGAGCCCGATCTGATCGAGCGTGAGCGCGGGCTCGCCCGGAATCGGATCGGGCGGCTTGATGCCGAGCTTCTTCGCGCGTTTCGTCGTGTCGTAGAGATCGAGGTACGTCTTGATCGCGTCGTCGTACTGGAACGCCGCCTGCTGCGACGCCGCGGTGAGCCGCATCGCGTCCAGGTAATACGGGCTCTCCTTGAACCGCTTGTCGGTCTTCGACGTGAATTCTTTGAACAGGCCGATCGCGGTCTTCGGCTTGTCGCCGAGCTTGTACGCGACCGCGGCGTTGTAGAGCGCGGTCGGCAGATCGGGATCGGTCTGCGGTGCGTTCTTGTAGAACCGATAGAACGCCTGCGCGGCCGGGATGTACTGCTGCTTCTTGTAGAGGTCCGCGGCGCGCGAGAAGTTGAGCGAGCGGTTCTGGCTGATCGCGAGATCGACGGCGGCTTTGTCGCCGCAGCCGAGCTGGATGAACTTGTTGTTCGTCGCCTGGATCGCGTCGAAGTTGTTCTGCGCCTGATAGATCGTGAGGATTCCGTCTTTCGCTTTCGCCGCCGGAGCGATCGATTTCGGATCGCGCGGATCGGGCGGCGGCGTGTGGCAGAAGTTTTCTTCGACCTTGTCGAAGCGCTTGATCGCGTCGTCGATGTGCAAGTACGCGAGGCTGATCAGCGCCGCGTTGATGCCCTGCGATGGTGCGACCGACGGATCGTTGACGACGTTTTGATAGTTGTCGTACTCGGCCTGCAGATCGACGTACGTCGGCGGGATCGGCTGCGGCTGCCACGGCTGCGGCAGCGCCTGCAGATCGGCGACGGTCGGGACTTTGAGCGGCTGGAGCTTGCCGGCGGCGACCTCGGCGGCCGCTTCGTTCTCGAGCGCCTTCAAGATCGAGCGCGCCGCATCCAAGTAGTACGCGGTGCCCATGTCGCGGTGATCGCGCACCCACTTGTACTGCGCGATCGCCTCGGGATAGTGCTCGGCGTAGAACAGCGTCTCGCCCATCAGGAAGTTGAACTCGTAGACGTAGTCCGAGTCCGAGTACTGATCGATGAACGAGCGATACAGCTCGGCGGCCTTCGCGTACATCGCGATGTACTCGGCCTTCGCCTGCGGATCTTTCTTCGCCGCGGCTTCGTAGTCCTTGCGCAGCTGCGTCGCGTTCGCGTGCGTGTTGCGTGCGGCGGCATAGAGCGCGCGCTCGGCGATCCGGCGCTGGTTGTCCATCGCTTCGCGATCTTTTTCATTCGCCGCGTACCACGCGGTGCCGGGCGCGTACTTCGTCGCGAGATCCGCGGCGGCTTGATCGGCCGCGAACTTGTCGCCCTTTTGCTCGAACACGTTGACGATCTCTTGGTGGACGAGCGGGTTGTGCGGATCGAGCTCCCACGGCGGCCCGATCGCGATGCGATACGAATCGACCGCTTGATCCCACGCCTGGAGATCGGCGAACGCGTGGCCGAGCGCGACCCACACGTCGCGGACGTGCTTCTCGTTCTCTCGGCCTTTGTAGAACTCCTGTGCGCGCGCGAACGCCTTGACCGGGTCGGTATCGGTCTCGCCTTCCCACGGATCGGTGAACGCGACGGCGATGTACTGGATCGATTCGTCGCGGAGCTCGAGCGGCGGTTGCTCGCCCTTCGCGACGGTCTCGTCGTAGAGCTTGACGCTCTGATCGAAGCGCTCGATCGAGCTCTTCAACATGTCGCGCTTGTAGTAGCTCCACGCGAGCTTGTAGAGCGACTCGGCGAACAGCCGGCTGTCGTTGCCGCCGTTGGCGACCTTCAGGTACGCGGCGATCGCTTCGTCGAGCTCGCCGGGCACGGTGAAGTGATAATCGGCGATGCCGCGCACCCACGCGTGACGGACAAGCTCGGTCTCGGCGCCGGGATACGGCGTGCAGTCGGCGTACGGATCGCGCAGCTGCTTCGACTCGACGCGCTTGATCGCCTCTTCGCGCGTCGGCACCGCCGGCGGCTTGCCGTTCCACGTGTAGCGGTTCGAGCACGCGAGCGACAGGAAGATCTCGAGCGAGCGGCGATCGTCTTTGGCCTTCGAGTAGTACGCGAGCAAGTACAGCGTCGGCGCGGTCTGGCGATACTTCGGGAACTTGGTGAGGATGTCTTCCCACAGCTGCAGCGACTTCGAGTAGTCGGCGACGATCGCCGCCTGATCTTGCTGCGGTGGTGCGTTCGAGCCAGCAGTCTCGAGCGCGGCGAGCTTCTGATCGACGTCTTCGTTTGCCTGATCGAGATAGAGATCGGCGAGGCGATACATCGCGTCGGGCGTCTCTTGGTCGCGATCGGGGTGGTCCTGCAGGAACTTCTCGAGCAGCGCGATCGTGTCGGTGTGGCGCTTGCCGCGATCGGCCTCGGTCTTGGCGATGCGCTCGGAGTAGCGACGCTCGAGCTCGTGCGTGCGATCGTCGAACTCGGTGCGCGCGATGCCGCGCACGCGCTTGTCGTGCTCGGCGGCTTCCTTGGTGAACGTGTCGTACTCGGCCTCGACGTCCTTGAGCTCTTCCATCTCTTTGGGCGTGAGCTGGAGCGGCTTGGCGGTCGCGTTGGCGGCCGGTTGTAGCGGCGGCGGCGCGGGCACGCCCGGCGCACCCGTCGCGGTTTCCGGAACCGGGGTCGGTGCCGCCGAGCCTTGCGGCGCCGGTTGGGCCGCGACGACACTGCTCGCGGCAATGAGGACCGCGACGACGAAGGCGGCGCGCTTCACTTCGAGCCTCCGTGTTTCGGCTGCGTCGCCGGATTCTGGCCGGGTTTGACGTTCGTCGCTTGGCCCGGTGTGCTCGCCGGCGTGCTCGTCGGTGCCACGCGATCATTTGCCGGTGTGGTCGCCTGGTCGGGCGACGCGCCTTCTTCGGTGACCGGCGGCAGATCCGACTTGCGCGGTGCCTTCGGCGCCGGCGTGGTCTCGTCGAGCACGTCCTTGAACTCGTCGTGGAGCTGCTTGAGCTCGCGGCTGCGCGCCAGGTTCAAGCGCTTGAGATCGTCGTCATCGTCCTCTTTTTGCGACCACGACACGTCGACCACGCCGACGTCGGTTCGCACGATCACGTCGTAGAGCTTGGCCTTGACGTCCTTGAACGATTGCGCGAGCACGGCGCTGCCGAGCGCGCGCGCCTCTTGCTCGTAGTCGCCGAGCTCGTGCTTGGAGTCGGCGAGGATGACCTGCTGCTGCGCGAGATCGGATTTGACCTGCTCGAGGCCCTGGCCGACGATCTGATCGAGCTGGTTGTCGATTTGATCGAGCGCGGCGGCCAAGCGCGTCGCGCGATCGGCGAGCTGACCGAGCGATTGCGACGCGTTGCGATCGCGGCTCGCCGCGGCGAATCCGGCGAGCGAGCGCTGCTCGGAATCCTGCGCGCGCTCGAGCTGCACGCGCAGCGCGCGCGCCGATGCGATCTGCGGATCGCCGACCCCGGCGAGATCTTTGCCGAGCGTGATCTCGCGACGGATATCAGCGAGCTCGTCCTCGATCGATTGCGCTTCTTTCGCGGCCGTGTCGAGGCCCTCGATCGTGGTGCCGCGCAGCGTCGAGTCGATCTGCGAGCCCGGCGTGTTGTCCATGAGGTACTTGCGCATCGCGACGGCCATCGCCTGCGAGCTATCGATCACGCCTTCGATCTCGGTCGCCGTGGTCGAGTAGGTGTCGTATGCGCGGCGCTCGTCGCGCACGCGTTGCGAGTACGCTGCCTCGGGATCGGCGAGCGCGCCCCATTGCTGCGCGAGCTGCTTGCGGTTGGCACTTTGCTGCGCGAGATCGCCCGAGCTGTCGACGAGCCGCAGCTGTTGATCGGCGAGCTCGTTGCGCAGCCCGACGAGCCCAGCCTGGATCGCGGCGATGCGGTGCCGGCGCGACGCGATCTCGGGATACACGTTGGTGCGATCGTTGGCGGCGAGCACGGCTTCGAGCCGCGCGATCGTCTGCTCGGTGCGCTGGATGCTGGTTTGGATCTCGCCGAGATCGGTCTCGACGTCGACCACGCGTTGCACGTCGGGCTCGTCGCGCAGCCACTGCGCGGCCGCGTCCGGAATCGGCGGCGCGCTCGACATCGTGTGCGTCGCGCGGCCGGCGAGCTGCTCGACGAACGCCGAGGCGTCCATGTTGCCGTCGACGACCTGCGCGATCGCTTGGTACGACGGGTAATACTGGTCGTGCGTCTCGCTGAACAGCTTGACGGCCTTGGCGTACTCGATGCCCGGATCTTGCGTGTCGTTGGTCAGCGACGTGCCGGTGATCTGCGCCAACCGGATCGCCTGCGCTTTGCGAATCCGCAAGTTGCCTTCGAGGATGCGTGTCGTCGGCGTGCGCGAGCTCCCCGGATCGGATTCTTCGAGCAGCTCGAGTGCGCGCAGCGCCTTGTCGAACTGCTTGCTCTTCACGTAGACCCACGCGACCTCGTAGAGCGCGTCGGGGAACAAGTCGCTGTGCCGATCGATCAGCAGGTACGCGTCGATCGACTTCGACGGCTCTTCGCGCTCGTAGTACAGCCGGCCGAGTGCGAGCTGGCCGAGCTCGAGCACGCGTCGATCGACGGCGCTGCGCGGTTTGCGGCTGATCAGATCGCCGAACGTATCGGTCGCCTTCGCGAGGTCCTTCTTCGCGACCTCCGCGGCGCCCGTGTAGTACAGCGCCTGGAGCTCCCACTCGGAACCCTTCGCGACGTTCGCGAACGAGTTGATCGCATCGTCGAACTGCAGCTGAGCGAATGCGAGCTTGCCGCGGACGTACGGCAGTGCGGCCGAGCCGGTCGCCGCGAGCTTGTTGAGCGCGTCGTTGCCGCCCGACATGTCTTGCTGCGAGATCGAGATCTCGACGAGCCGCACCAGCGATTGTTGGTAGTACTTGCTCGCCGGGATCGCGGCGATCGCCGTGAAGTAGCCGTGCGCGGCGCCGCGATCGCCTTTTTGAAACAGCGTCTCGCCCAAGTAATACGTCGCGGCCTCGCGATCGGGGCCGGGCCGGCTCGCGAGATCGAACAGCGAGCTCGCGGCGGTGTCGTAGTCGCCCATCGAGAACGCGACTTCGGCCGCGGTCAGCGACTTCGCCTGCGCGATCAAGCTCTGCGGCACCGGCAGGTTCATGCCGAGCGACTTCGCTTCGGCCTCGAAGCCGTTCAGCTTGTTCGAGATGTCGTCGGCAAGCGCGAGTGACGGCACCGCGCTTACGAGGAGCGCGATCGTCGCGGAGATCGCTGACATCGCTGGCCTCGGGCGATTCATGAGTTACTTCCCCGTCGGGGCTGGAGTTGCGGGCGTCGGTAGCGGCGTCGTGCCCGGCGTGCCCTGCGTCGGCGCGGCCGGCTTCTCGGGCTCGAGCTCCGAGACGGCGCAATCGATCGCGGCGCGCTTCTCCATCGGCAGCGACTGGCTCTTCTCGAAGCCGCGGCAATCGACCTTCGCGATCTTGCCTTCGGTCGCGGTGAACGTGCTCGTGTTGCGCGCGGTGAACGTGAACTTCGACAGGTACTCGAACACGCCGTAGCCGTGGCCGCGATACGTCGCGACCATCGTCAGCGTGTGATTGCCGGGCGCGATCGGCCCGTTGAGCACGTCGAACGACTTCACCTTGTAGAGCGACTCGCCGGCGTCGTCGGTCTGCGTGAGCACCTGCGTGCCGTCGAGCGTGTAGACCAGCTTCACGAGGCGGAACGAGCTGCCCATCTCGTTGTCGTGGACGATCATCGCCTGCGCGCCGACGCCGCCGCCGAGCATCTGCTCCTTGAGCATCTGGATGCGAGCCTTGAGCTGCCACGTGCGTTCTTTGAGCGCTTGCGTGCGTTCTTCGAGCCGGCGCATGCGAATCGCGGTCGGCATGTCTTCGGGTTTGACGTCCGGCGTTGCAGTCGCGTCGGACCCGGCAGGTGCAGGCGCAGGCGCAGCAGATCCAGTTGCGGGCGCGGCCGGAGTCGTTGGCGTCGTGGAGTTGCCGGCGACCGCGATCGGGGCAAGCAATGCAGACAGAACGACGACGTTCGAAAGTACTCGCATGAGATCTCCAGCGGCGGGTTGCCGCGCCCTGCGACGCCAGGCGTTGCTGGCGCAATCCCTTTTGGAATAAGCATGTTGTAACACCCGCCAGATGCCTTCTCAAGGCGAGCTGCCCGCGGTTTCTCGGGCGTGTGGCAGACCTCACCGCGCTCCGCTCCCGCTCAGCGGGCGGGCGGACGAAGCTTGCGCCAGATCGCTTCGAGCACGGCATCGACTCCGGCACCGGTCGCGGCCGACATGGGCATCAGCTCGATGGCTTGAGCGGCGAACTCGGCTTGGATCTCGGGGATATCTTTCGGATCGATCGCATCGCACTTGTTCAGCACGACGATCTGCGGCTTGTCGGCAAGCTCGGGCGCGTAGCTCGCGAGCTCGCGATTGATCACGCGAAAGTCGTCGAGTGGTGTGCGCTCGGGCCCAGTCGTGAACGTCGCTTCCACGATATGAACGAGGACGCGACAGCGCTCGACATGGCGCAAGAACTGGTGGCCGAGCCCCGCGCCTTCAGACGCGCCCTCGATCAAGCCCGGAATGTCGGCGATCACGAACGTGCGCTCGTCGGAGAGCCGAACCACGCCCAGGTTCGGCACCAACGTCGTGAACGGGTAGTCCGCGATCTTTGGCCGCGCGCGCGACACCTTGGCGATGAACGTCGACTTGCCGACGCTGGGATAGCCGAGCAGCCCGACATCGGCGAGCAACTTGAGCTCGAGTCGAACGCTGCGTTCTTCGCCGGGCGTGCCGGGCTCGGCATGGGTTGGGGCTTGATTCCACGGCGTCGCGAAGTGCTTGTTGCCCTTGCCGCCGATGCCGCCTTTGCCGAGCACGAAACGCGAGCCATCGGCGTCGAGATCGACGATCGCTTGCTCGCCTTCGTAGATCACGGTGCCGACCGGTACACGAATCGTCAGATCTTCGCCGGCGGCGCCGTACTGATCTTTGTTCCGGCCATCTTCACCGCGATCGGCGCGATAGTGCCGCTTGTACTTGAAGTCGAGCAGCGACGACAACGCGTGGTCGGCGACGACGATCACGCTACCGCCATCGCCACCGTCGCCGCCGGACGGTCCACCGCGTGGTACACCATCCTCGCGCCGGAACGCGGCAGAGCCGTTGCCGCCGTCGCCGGCCTTGACCTCGATGGTGGCCTCGTCGATGAACTGCACGACGGCGATGTATGGCTGACGGTGCCCCGAGGTCAAGTTGGGTTTGGACGCGTGCGGTGATCCGGCCGGCCGGACGCCGTGCCGCGCCGGTTTGGATGGGGGCAGGCATCGTCGGTGGCGTGATTTTCGGTCCGAACGGCATGTCGCCTCGCGATTTCGCCCATCTCGCGCTGGGCTCGCCGGTGATCGGCATCGGCATGGTCGCGACGTGGATGTTGTTATTCGTACCGGTCGCGAGGGTGATCGTGCGCGCCGATGCCGCGCGTTACCTGCGCTCGTTGCCGTCGCCGCGGTGGCCCACGGTCGCGCTCGGTGTCGCCGCGCTCGTCGGGTTTCAGTGGCCGTGGATCGCGCTGTGGTTCCTCGGCGCCGGAGCGATCGGCGTCGCGGTCGTCGCGTTGGTGACCGTCCTCATCGCCGGCGTTGCGTGGTGGCGGTTCGCGCCGCCGAAAACCGGCGCGCTGCGCTGGCGAGGACCTGTCGCGGCGCTGTTCGGCACCTACGCGCGTGGGTTGCGCCGGCGCGCGGCCGACGCGCTGATGCGTTGTGCGGGCCTCGCGGTGCTCGCCGGCCTCGCCGCGGGCTTGTTCTGCCGCAACAACCAGCTCGGGTCGCGCGAAGCCGGCGTGATCGCGGCAGCGGTGATCGCCGTCGTGCTGACGCCGGGCTGGGCCGGCACCTTGCTGCCGCCGCTCGAGACCCATCGCGATAGCGCGTGGCTCGCCGCGAGCACCGGGATCTCCGAGCAAACGCGCCGAGTGGCGCTCGCCTCGATCGTCGTGGCGATCTATCTCGTCACCGCGCTGGTCGCGGCGCTCGCTGCGCTCGCGATCGCGCCCGACGGCGGCGCGTGGATCATCGCGCTCACCGTCGCGAGCGCGTTCGGCGCCGCATTCGTCGCAACGCGCGCGATGATTCGCTCCGAGCATTCCGACGCGATGGCCATGCGGGTCGTGATCGGCGCGATCGCGGCATCGGCGGTCGTCGTGATCGCGCTCGGCGCGCTCGGCGCAGTTGGCGCGGTCGCCGTGATCGCGCTCGGCGTACTCGCCGTGGGGACGGCGTGATCTGCGACGTCGAAGCGCTCGTCGTGCGGCGCGGTGGACGCACGATCGTCGATCGGTTCTCGCTCGCCGTCGATGCCGGCGAGACGGTCGGCGTCGTCGGCAAGAACGGCTGCGGCAAGTCGACGCTGGTGATGGCGATCGCCGGCGTGCTGGCCCCCACCGAGGGCCGCATCGCGATCGCCGGCGCCAACGTGTGGGGCGGCGCTCGCGAACGCATGCGTGCGCGCAACGCACTCGGCTATGTGCCGGAAGCCGCCGATCCGCCCGGCTTCTTGCTCGGCGGCGAATTGTGGGCGATGTGCGCCGCGGCGCGCGGCAGCGAGGCGCCATCGCCGTCGCTGATCGAAGCGCTCGGGCTCGACGAGCTGCGCGAGCTCGCGCTCGAACGCATGTCGCTCGGCCAACGCCGCCGCGCGTGTCTCGGCGCCGCGCTGCTCGGTCCGCCGAAGCTGCTCGTGCTCGACGAGCCCGACAACGGCCTCGACAGCAAACGCGCCGACGCACTCGTCCTGCTGATTCGCGCGCACGCCGCCGCCGGTAACGCGGCGATCGTCGCGACGCACGATCGCGACCTGCTCGAACGGGTGGGGGCTCGCAGCGTCGCGCTCGGCTGAGCGAGCGTATGCTTCGCGCCATGCCGCTCGATCATTACGTGACACTCGGCCGCTCCGGCCTGCGCGTTTCTCCGCTCTGCCTCGGCGCGATGACGTTCGGCGAAGACTGGGGCTGGGGCTCGTCGGTCAAAGACTCCGAGGCGATCATCGATCGCTATCGCGAGCGCGGCGGCAACTTCATCGACACCGCGAACGGCTACACCAAGGGCCACTCCGAAAAGATCATCGGCGATCACCTCGGCCGTCATGCGGCCAAGCGCGATCGCATCGTGCTCGCGACGAAGTTCGTCACGAACATGTATCGCGGCGATCCGAACGGCGGTGGCTCGAGCCGCAAGGCGATCGTCGCGCAGTGCGAGCAGTCGCTGCGCCGGCTGCAGACCAGCTACATCGACCTGTACTGGATGCACGCGTGGGACTCGAACACGCCGATCGACGAGACCATGCGCGCGCTCGACGATCTCGTGCGCGACGGCAAGGTGCGCTTCATCGGCTTCTCCGACTGCCCGGCATGGAAGTGCACCGAGGGGCAGATGGTCGCGACGTTCCGCGGCTGGGCGCCGATCATCGCGCTGCAGATCGAGTACTCGCTGCTCCAGCGCACGGTCGAAGGCGAGCTCGTGCCGATGGCGCGCGCGCTCGGCATGGGCGTGACGCCGTGGTCGCCGCTCGGCGGAGGCGCGCTCTCCGGCAAGTACACGCGCGACGGTCATGGCAGCCACACGCCGGGTCGCGGCGAGCGCGTGACCCAGCGGCTGTCCGACGCGGTCTACACGATCATCGACGAGCTGCACGCGATCGCCAAGCAGCTCGAGACGACGCCGTCGCGGGTCGCGATCGCGTGGGTGATGGCACGGCCGGGCGTGGGCTCGACGATCATCGGCGCGCGCACGCTGCAGCAGCTCGACGACAACGTCGGTGCCGCCGATGTGGCGCTCACCGCCGACCAGATCACCAAGCTCGATTCGCTGTCGAAGCCGCAGTTGCCGTTCCCGGCGAACATGGCCGGGATGGAGCAGACGATCATGAACGGCGGCACGAGCGTGAACGGCCGCTACGCGCCGGCGTGGCCGAACACTCCCGCGAACGACGACGAGCGTTACTAGGTCCGCTTCTTGGCCTCGCGCTTGAGCGCCGCCAGCTGCGCTTCGATGTCGCGGCGCCGCTTGCGCTCGAGCTTCGCGTGCTCGCGCGGATCGGCGACGGCGGTCGCTCGCGCCGGCCGGTGCTCGGGCTCGTCGGCCTCTTCGCGCAGCGCATCCAGACCTTCCCGCGCGGCCTGCGAGCCGATCTCCCAGCCGAAGCCTTGAACGATGTAGCGAAACAGGCCCATACCGAGACGAGCCGTCACGCGCGCGCCGGTCGCGGAGTTTCTAGCTGGCGCGAATGCGCGCAGCAGATCCGCGGGCTTGCCCTCGTCGAGGTAGCGTCAGGCTGCAGCCGCGATCGGATAGACCGCGATGCGCATCTTCGACTTGCCGTGGCGCTCGAACTTCACGACGCCGTCGATCTTCGAGAACAGCGTCCAGTCGCGACCGATGCCGACGTTGTCGCCGGCGTGGAACTTGGTCCCGACTTGGCGAACGAGGATGCTGCCCGCCGTGATCTGCTGACCGGCGAACAGCTTGACGCCGCGCATCTTTGGCGAGGAGTCACGGCCGTTGCGAGTCGAGCCTTGTCCTTTTTTGTGAGCCATGGCGTGTCTCTCTCTTGTCTGGCTTTAGGCTTCGATCGCCGCGATCTTCACCGCGGTGAGATCTTGGCGATGGCCGTTGCGGCGCACGTAGTTCTTGCGCAGGCGGAACTTGAACACCACGAGGCGATCGCCGCGCGTCTGTTCGACGATCTCGCCTTTGACCTTCGCGCCCGAGACGAGCGGCTTGCCGACGGTCACGCTGCCGCCGTCTCCCGACGACACGAGCAAGACCTTGTCGAAGACGACCGAGGCGCCTTTGTCACCCGCGAGCTTCTCGACCATGACGGTCTTCCCCGGCTCGACCCGATACTGCTTTCCACCCGTCTGGATCACCGCGTACATGTGCTTATCTCTCCGAAGAGATGCGGACTTTATAGATCGCCGAGCGTTCGTCAAGTGCACAAACGAAATCGTCAGCGCCCGAGTCGTTTATGTAATAGATCCGAGGTGATCACGGGGTTGGCGCGACCGTTGGTCAGCTTCATGACCTGGCCGACGAAGAACCCGAACAGGTTGTCCTTGCCGGACTGATAGCCCTGGACTTGCTGCGGGTTGGCGATCACGACCTGCTCGATCACCTCGGCCAGTTTGTGCTCGTCGGAGATTTGCTGAACGCCGCGGCGCACGACGATCGCCATCGGCGGATCGCCGGTCTTGAAGGATTCTTCGAAGACCTCCTTGCCGATCTTGCCGGAGATCACGCCTTTTTCGACGAGCTCGACGACAGCCGCGAGCCGCTCCGGCGGCATCGGCGACGCCGCGATCGTCTGGCCGTTCGCGTTCAGCGCGCCGAGCAGCTCGGTGAGCATCCAGTTCGCGATGATGCGGCCTGATTTGGCGCCCGAGTGCGCTTCGAGCGCGCGCTCGAAGTAATCGGCGAGCGCGCGATCGCCAACCAGCGTGCGCGCGTCGTCGGCCGACATCTCGTGCACGCGCATGTAGCGCTCGAACCGTACGACCGGCAGCTCCGGGATCGCGCCGAGCGTCGCGGCCATCATCGGCCCGTCGACGACGACTGGCGGTAAATCGGGATCCGGGAAGTAGCGATAGTCCTCGGCGGTCTCTTTGCTGCGCATCGGCTGCGACGTGCCGGCGTCGGCGTCCCACAGGCGGGTCTCTTGGACGATGCGCTCGCCGCGGTCGAGCATGCGAACCTGGCGAACGATCTCGTGCTCGATCGCGTGCTGCACGAACTTGAACGAGTTGATGTTCTTGAGCTCGGTGCGCGTGCCGAGCCGATCTTCGCCGCGCAGCCGCACGCTGACGTTCGCGTCGCAGCGCATCTGGCCCTTTTCCATGTCGGCTTCGGAGATGTCGAGCCAGCGCACGAGCCGGTGCAGCGAGCGCATGAACTCGGCGGCTTCGTCGGCCGAATGCATCTCGGGCGCGCTGACGACCTCGACGAGCGGCACGCCGGCGCGGTTGAGATCGACGTGCGAGAACGCGCCGACGTGCATGTTCTTGCCGGCATCTTCTTCGAGGTGGATGCGCGTGAGCTTGACGCGACGCACGGCGCCGGCGTGGATGATCTCGAGCGTGCCGCCCTCGCACAGCGGCTCGTCGTATTGCGAGATCTGATAGCCCTTCGGCTGATCGGGATAGAAGTAGTGCTTGCGCGCGAATCGAGCGCGCGCGCGGATCTTCGAGCCGGTCGCGACTCCGAGCTTGAGCGCGAGCACGAGCGCGGCGCGGTTGAACGCCGGCAGCGTACCCGGCATCCCGAGCACGACCGGATCGGTCAGCGAATTCGGCGACGCGCCGAATCGCACAGCCGAGCTCGAGAACGCCTTGCTCTTCGTCGCGAGCTGGACGTGAACCTCGAGGCCGATCACCGGCTCCCACTGCTCGAGCAGGTCTTGCAAGTCGCTATTCATGACCGGCCGCGTTTCTCCGCTCGCTCGTCACGACACCGCCTTCGGTCGCTTCGCGATGCCGAGCGCAGCCTCGATCACGTGCGCGGCGCGCAAGAGCGTCGCTTCGTCGAGCGGCTTGCCGAGCAGCTGTGCGCCGATCGGCAGGCCTTCGCCCGATAGCCCGCACGGCACGCTGATCCCGGGCAGGCCGGCGAGGTTGCACGCGAGCGTGAACACGTCGGCTTGATACATCTCGAGCGGCGAGGTCTTGGCGCCAAACCGGAACGCGCAGCTCGGTGTCGTCGGTGTGAGCATCACGTCGACCTGCTGGAACGCCTTGTCGAAGTCGCGCTTGATCAACGTGCGCACTTGCTGCGCCTTCTTGTAGTACGCGTCGTAGTAGCCCGAGCGCAGCGCGAACGTGCCGAGCATGATCCGGCGTTTCACTTCGATGCCGAAGTTTGCGCCGCGCGACTTCATGTAGAGGTCGAGCAGGTTCTTGGCGCCCTTGGCGGCGGCGCCGAAGCGAATGCCGTCGTAGCGCGCGAGGTTCGACGACGCCTCGGCGGGCGCGACGATGTAATACGCGGGCAGCGCGTGCTTGGTGTGCGGCAGCGTGACGTCGACGAGCAGCGCGCCGCGCTCGACGAGAGTTGCTTTCGCGCGCTCGAGCGCGCCGCGCACGTCGGCGTCGACCGAGCCCTCGTAATATTCGAACGGGATGCCGACGCGCAGCCCGGCAACGTCGCCCGTGAGCGCGTCGCGATACCGTGGCACCGGCGCGTCGATCGAGGTCTCGTCGCGCGGATCGAGCCCGGCGATCACTTCGAGCAGCAGCGCGGCATCTTCGACGGTGCGCGTGATCGGCCCGATCTGATCGAGCGACGATGCGAACGCGATCGCGCCCCATCGCGACACGCGGCCGTACGTCGGTTTGAGCCCGACGACGCCACAAAACGCGGCCGGCTGGCGGATCGAGCCGCCGGTGTCGGTGCCGAGCGCGCCGGCGCACAAGCCCGCGGCGACCGCGGCGGCGCTGCCACCGGAGCTGCCGCCGGGCACGCGCTGCGTGTCCCAGGGATTGCGCGTGCGCTGGATCGCGCTGCGCTCGGTCGAGCTGCCCATCGCGAACTCGTCGCAGTTGACCTTGCCGACGATCACGGCGCCCGCCGCGCGCAATTTCTCGATCACGGTCGCGTCGTACGGCGGTAGCCAGCCGGCGAGCATCTTCGACCCCGCCGTGGTCGCGACGCCGCGCGTGACCACGTTGTCTTTGATCGCGATCGGCACGCCGGCGAGCGGCGGCAGCGGCTCGTTCAACTTGCGCTTGCGGTCGATCTCGATCGCGACCGCGCGCGCACTGCCGTCGAGTGCGAGGTACGCGCCGAGCTCCCGATCGAGGTTGCGGATCCGCGCGACAACGGCATCGAACGCGCGCGTCGCGGTGACGTCGCCGGCGGCGATGTGCTTCGCCAAGTCCGCCGCCGACAACCAATGCGGCTCGGTGATCTCCGCTTTCGGGCCGGCCGGCTCGGTCACTCGCCACCGCCGATGATCGCGGGGACGACGAACAAGTCGCCGTCGCGCGCCGGTGCGGCAGCGACCGCTTCGGCCGATGACATCGACGGCGCCGGCTCGTCGGCGCGCAGGCGTAGATCCATCGGCACCGCGTGCGTCATCGGCGGCACGCCCTCGGTCGGCACGTCGGCGAGCGCCGCGAAGTACTCGACGATCGCGCCGAGCTCGATCTCCATCTGCGCCAGCTCGTCGGGCTCGAGGTGCAGGCGAGCGAGCAGCGCGATCTCCTCGACCTCTTTGCGCGACAACGCCGGCATCGATCAATCGGGTAAGGGCCGCGGCTGCAGCTCGGGGCGCGCACCCATACGACCGGCGAGCTCGGCGCCCAAGCGGAGATATTCGTCGGCGACGCGGCCCGCCGTCGCGGCATCGGATTTCTCGATCGCCGAGATCAGATCCCGGTGGTGCTTGCGCACCTGATCCTGCGGCCCGGCGAGGTTCGCGAGCAGCGGCATGAACCCACGCACACCATCGCGTACGGTGTTGAGGAGCAGCAGCATGACCTGGTTGCCGCACATCGCCGCGAGCGCGACGTAAAACTCGAAGTCGAGATCGAACAGGTCGGCGGCGCCGGTCGTCTGATCGGCCTTGTCGGCGAGCCCGCGCAGCCGCGTCATCTGATCTTTGTCGCGGCCGCCGCGAGCCGCCGCGAGCCGTGCGATCTCGCGGCCCATGATGCGGCGAAACTCGAGCAAGTCGCGGATCAGCTCGGGCTTGCCGCCGGCGAGCGGCAAGAGGTGCTGCACCAGCTCGATGCCGCCCGTCTCCATGAAATTCTGCACTCGCGTTCCGTCGCCCTGACGGATACGCACGAGCCCGAGATGCTCGAGCTTCTTGAGCGCTTCGCGCAGCGACGCGCGGTTGACGCGCAATCGCTTCGACAGCTCGCGCTCCGGCGGCAGCTTCGAGCCCGGCGGATATTGGCCGTTCAAGATCAGCGAGCGCAGCTGTTCGGCGATTTCTTCGGCAACGCGCTGCTTCTCGACCGGCTTGAGCATCCTGCGGAGCAAACGTAACCCAACGCCAGGGTTGGTAAAAGAGCCATGGGCGTGGTACGTCGGCGCAATGTCCGGCCCCCTCGCGACGAGCCGCGCGACGTTGCCGCGCGTGGAGCTGGTCGAGGGCGATGGCACTCGTGACGTGTTCGAGGTCGTTTCGATCGACGACTCGCTGATCTGCGCCCGGTCGCCGTTCTTGTTCGAGCTCGGCGAGGAGCTACACCTGCGTATCGTCGACGACGGCGGCGCGCGCGACGTGGTGGTACGCGTGCGCGCACACACCGGCGATCCCAGGCTCACCGAGCTCGAGCTCGTGTCGTGACCGGCGTCGCCGAGCTCGATGAAGTTCACTACGATCTCGAGGTCGACGGCGAGCAGGTGCGCCGCCAGCTCGCTCGCAAAGTCTGGGAGCGCGGCGGCTGGGCGACGATCGCGATCAGGTTCGTCGAGCGCGATCGCGGTGGCGAATGGAAGCCGCCCGAGCTCGCGCTGTTGCGGTTTCGCAAGCTGCACGGCACGTGGCAGCGCCAGGGCGTCGTGACCGCGCCGCTTGCCGAGCTCGCGGCGTTTATCACCGAGAGCTAGCAGAACCGCTCGAGCACCGCCGTGGCCCACTCGACGACCTCGGCGTGACGCTGGGTTCCCGGACCGTGCCAGATCAAGTGATCGAGTGCCGTGCGCACGTGCGCGCGCCGAACGTCGTCCAGATCGATCGGCCCGTACGCGTCGAGCACGCACTGCGTGAAGTCGGCGCCGAGCGAATGGACGTAGAGCAGCTCGGTCGCCGCCGCGTCGATGCCGGAGTCTCCGAAGTCGAAGAGCCCGGTGATGGTTCCGTTCGCGTCGACGCACAGATTGAAGAAGTGCAGGTCGGAATGGATCGCGGCGTCCGCGGCCGGAAGCGCCTCGAGCCACGCGCGGGAACGCACCGCCGCGGCCTTCGCGGCAGGCGAAGCGTCACTTGCGTGCAAGCGTGCGAGCGCGTCACCGAGATCGAACGTTCGACGCGATGTCGGGCCGAGGCCCATTGCACGCGCTTCGTCGAGCGAAACCGCGCGCCGGATCCGCGCGGCGACTTCACCGTAGCTGGCGGCGACGCGCGCACCGAACCGCGACAGCGGACAGGAATCGAACCGGTCGCGCGCGCTCGGCGACGGTCCCGCGAACAACGGCGAGCCTCGCTCGTCGTGGATCTGCAAGCCCGACAGCCCGAGCATGCGCTGGCGAAGTTGCACGCCTCGCGCCGTGTCGACGTGGAGCACGCGCGGCACCGGCACGCCTGCATCGCGCCATCGATCGACGAGCCGGTGCTCGAGCTCGAGCCGATGCCATTCGTCGGGCGAATCCGCAGCATGCGCGACCACGTCCTCGCCGAGCGCGAGCCAGCGACCCTCGTGACGCGCCGTCTCGAGCGAGCGGCCGACGACCGCGGCGATGCGCGCCGCCGCGTCAACCATCGCAGCTAACGCTTCCTGAGCCGCGCCTCGAGCACGCGGATCTCGCTCGACGCCTCGGCGTGGTTCGGCTTGATGCGGAGCACCTCTTGAAAGTGCGACAGCGCTTCGCGCTCGCGGCCGAGGATGCGCTCGACGCGGCCGAGGTAGAACCGCGCGGCCGGCGAGTGATCGCTGTGATCGGCGGCGCGGAGCAGCTTCTGCCGCGTCTCCTGCGCGATCGATTGCTTGTCGCTCGACGCCGCGAAGCGCGTCCACGCGAGCATCGCCTGGTACTCGGGCTCGTTGTTCCGGAGCTCGACGGCGGTGGTGAACTCGACGAGCGCTTGATCGAGTTGCTCGCGGCGCAGCGCCATCTCGCCGCGGCGGAACGCTTCTTCGGCGTGCATCGCGCGCATCGCCTCGGCGTTCGCCTTCGCTTCTTCTTCGCGCACCGCGGTCTCGCCGCCGCGACCGAGCATCTGCGAGTACTCCGAGCGGCGCAGCGGATCGCTCAGGATCGCGAATGCGGTGTTGATCTGCGCCATCAAGCGCTGCGCGGCGTGGGCCGCATCGGAGATGGCAAGCGAGGCGAGCCGATCGGGATGGAGCTTGCGCGCGAGCGTGAAGTAGGCCGCACGCGTGACATCGGCCGAGGCATCTTGCGTGATGCCGAGCAGCATGAAGTGATCGGCGTTGCGATCGAGCAGCGCGAGCCGGTCGCGGATCAGCGTCTCGGTCTCCTGCGCGGCGGCCGTGTTGCGTTTGATCCGCGACAGCGGCGGTCGGCGCACCGGATCGCCGCTGATCAGATCGAGCGGCGTCGGCGTGCGGCCGATCGCGGCGCTGCTCGGCGTCGGCGCGCGGCCCACGGAAGGGTTCGTCGGCACGCGTCCCGTCGCCGGGAGCGTCGTCGGCGTGGCCGCGCGCGGGACGACCGGGTTCGTCGGCACGCGGCCGAGCTGGGGCCCGGTCGGCGTGGGCGCGCGCGCGGCCTGCGGGAGCGGTGTTTGCGTGCGACTCGGCGTCGGGCCGGTGCGCGTGCGTGCAGCAGGCGGTGAGGTCGAGGTCGGCGTGGCCGCGCGCGGTTGCATCGGACCGGTCGGCGTCGGATTCGTCGGCGTGCGCGGCGTGGTCGGAGTTTGCGTGCGCGGCACCGAGGTGGGCGTTTGCGTGCGTGACACCGTCGGAAACGGCCCCGTCGTCGTGCCGCCATGGCGCGCCGGCGGAGTCGTCGACCGCGGCGTGCGCAGCTGCATGCCGTCGGGAACCTCGACGCTCGTCGTGCGCGATGGTTGGACGTCACGCGGCGGGGTCGTGCTGCCGCGCGCGCTGCGCGGCGGAATCGTGCCGCCGGCGCGCTGATTGATCGGCGGCGTAGTCGTGCGAATCGCGCCGCGGTCGAACGTCTCGCGCGTCGTCCGGGCCACCGACGGCCTCGGCTGGCCCTCGATGTCGCAGCCGTTGCACGCGACGAGCGCGTAGACGATCGCGCGCACGCCGTGCTCGCCGATGCCGTCGGCCGCGCTGGCTTCGAGATCGTCGATGTTCACGCCGGTGATCAGGCGCTGCAGGATCGGCTTGTCGGGCTCGGTGAACCCGAACTGGATCAAGTCGCCGACGACCTCGGGCTTGATCCGGAACCAGCCGCCGAGCCGCGTCACCTCGTTGCCGAGGCGGTCTTCGGTGAGGTTCGAGCGCGCGCCGAGGTAGATCACGGCCCGCACGTCGAGGGCGCTGCCGGGCACGACCGGCACGTCGACGCGATCTTCGACCACGAACTCGCCTTGCTCGACGGAAAACGTCCGCGCGGCGCGCTGCGCGACGAGCCGGCGGCGAAGCTTCATCGCGTGGTCGGCCGGTAACCGCACGACCTCGGCGAGCACGTCGACCTCGTCGCGGTGCGGGCTCGTGGCGATGCGGCGCGTGATGTCGGCGACCTGCGTCGAGGTGATGAGCCCGCCGGTCAGCGCGACGCGCACGGCCGCATCGCTCGCGAGCGGCGAGGTCGCGCCGACGACGGCACCCTGGTCGAACGCGATCCGAAACGGCTTGCCGTCGCCGAGCAGCGTGAGCTGGCCGGTCAGACCACGCAGCCCGAGTGTGCCCAACGTGCGCCCCCATGGCCGATCTCCGACGGTGCCGCGCGCCAGCTCGGTCATCGGCGTTTCCGCCACCCGCGCGCGACGAATGCGACGGCCGCAGCTGCGATCAACGCCACCACGATCCCGACGAGGGTACGATTACCCTCGGCGTAGCCCCACCACATCGAGCTGGCCATGATCATGAGGATGGTCTGGTCCGTCCGTGAATTCAACCGCTGCCAGAGCTACAATGCGTACCGGTGAGCACTTCGTTTCCGCTCGACGGTTCGCGAGTCCGCTTCGCAGGCGATACCAACATCGGCCGCAAACGCGAGCACAACGAGGATTCGATCGCGATTCCGGAGACCGGAGAACGCCTCGCGATCGTGTGTGACGGCATGGGCGGTCACGCCTCCGGCGAGGTCGCGAGCCGGCTCGCCGTCGAGCTCATCGTCGACCACTTCACCGAGACCGGCAAGCAGCAGACGTTGACGTGGCCCTACAAGGTCGACCGCGACATGCGCAAAGACGTCAACCGCATGGTCACCGGGATCATGCTGGCCAACCTCGAGATCTGGGAGCGCTCGCAGCGCGAGGCCCGCTTCAAGGGCATGGGCACGACGTGCATCGCGCTCTATTTCCTCGACGACCAGCTGGTGATCGGCCACGTTGGCGATAGTCGCTGCTACCGCATGCGCGGCAGCGAGCTCACGCAGGTCACCGAGGATCACTCGCTGATCAACGACTACATCCGCATGAAACGGGTCACGCCCGAAGAGGCCGAGAACTGGCCGCACAAGAACGTGATCGTGCGCGCGCTCGGTATGAAGGAAACCGTGCAGGTCGACATCTTCACCGAGAAGCCGCACATGGGCGACACGTACATGCTGTGCTCCGACGGGCTGACCGGCATGCTCAAGGACGACCAGATCCAGCACATCCTCGGCAGCGAGCGCGACCTCGATCGCGCGGTCGAGCGCCTCGTCGAGGCCGCGAACGAAGAGGGCGGCGTCGATAACATCTCGGTCGTGCTCGCGCGCGTCGAGGCCGCATGAAGCTCGCGATCGCCGCCGTGCTGCTCGCCTTCGGCTGCGCGAAGCACGAAACCGCGCAGCAACGGCCGATCGAGCCGCTGCCGGCTGGCGAGGTCGCGCGCGCCCACGACGCGTGTCAGTCGTACGTCGACAAAGTCTGCGCCTGCACGGCTCCGGCGGCGCAGAAGCAATGCGCGCTCGCCAAGCCGCTGCCTCAGGCGCTCGATCTCGCGCTGCAGACCGCAGCAAATCCGGGCGAGGAGCGTGACTCGCAGCTGCGGTCTCAGGTGTTCGTGCGCGAGACCGTCAAAGAATGTGTCGAAGAGCTGGCGAAGTTGCCGGCCATCGGCTGCCGTTAGCCAGCCGCGGCGATGTGACCGGCGACGATTCGGCGAAGTTACATTGCACAGGAATGCCTCGCCGGGCGGATGCGCACGGCAATTAACTTTGGCGATGTGAATAGGGTCGACTTGCAGGCGTCAAAACAGCCGCCCTAGACTCCGTCGCATGACCCGTACACGATCTTACTTTGGGCTTTTGCCCTTCTTGATGAGTGCCGCGCTCGGTTGCGGTGGGAGCAGCACGCCGGGGCCGACGGGGCCCGGCGGCTCGGCGGACGTCGCGGAAGCGCAGCCGGCGCAACCGGGCACAGGCATGGAAGAGGACGAGTCGACGACCGATCTCGCCATGCATCATCGCCACCATCATCACGGCGGCATGGCGATGTTCATCGCGATCAGCTTGGATCAGATCAACACGACGCCCGATCAGAAGGCCGCGATCGAGAAGATCAAGACCGATCTGTACGCGAAGATGGAGCCCGCGCACGCGGCCGAGAAGACCGTGCTCAGCGCCGTCGCCGACGACATCGCCTCGGGTCAGTTCGACCAGGCGAAGCTCGACACCTCGATCGCCGAGGTCGGCACGCAGTCGGGGACGATCCACGACGCGATCTCCGATTCGCTCAACCAACTGCACGCGACACTGACGCCGCCGCAGCGCCAAGCGCTCGTCGACAAGATGCAGGCGCACTTCGAGGTCTGGCACAGCGCGAACGCTCCGGAAGAGGACAAAGAGCACGGCCACCTCGCGCATCTCGCCAAAGAGCTCGGCATGACGCAGGACCAGGTCGACAAGTCGCGCGCGGCATACGAGCAATCGATCACCGGCGTGCCGCACTTCGATCGCGCCGAAGCCGACGCGCACCTCAAGGCGTTCGGCGAAGCGTTCTCGAGCGATCAGTTCGACGCGAAGTCGCTACCGACGAAGGGTGAGCTCAACTCGCACATGGCGGTGTGGGGCATCAACCGCATGATCAAGCTCTACGAAGCGGTCACGCCGAACCTGACTCCCGAACAGCGGACCAAGCTCGCTGATAACATCCGTCACCACGCCAACTACCAGCACAACCAAGGATAGACCTATGAAGCTGCTTTTATCGATCGTGCTTCTCGCCGGCATTTCGGTCGGCACCGTGCAGGAAGCGTCTGCGCAGGTAGTCGTCGAGGTTGCGCCGCCGGACGCGTACATCGCATCGTCGACGCCCGAGTATTACGAGGGCCGTCCCGTCTACTACTACAACAACTATTGGTACTACCGCGACCACGGCCGCTGGTCGTACTACCGCCACGAGCCGGGCTACCTCGTCGAGCGCCGCTCGCACTGGGTCAATCGCCCGGGCTATCGCCACGGCAATTGGGGCGGCCGCTATCACTACCGCTACCGCTGATCCGTCCGCGACCCGCACGTGCGGCTAGCGAATCACGGTTCCCGACGACCACACCACGGCGCGGGACAGCGCGTGCTCGACATGCGCGCCCTCGCCGACGACCACGTTCGGACCGATCGATGCCGAGACTTCGGCATCGGCACAAATCCGCACCGGCTCGGTGATCGTCACACCGGGATGGATGCGTGCCGTCGGATCGATTCCGACGAGCCGGCCCGGCGGATGGCGCAGCGTTTCGCCGCCGAGCAACGCCCAGTTCGATTCCAGATATCGTTCGGGCGTCGAGTGCTCGGCGAAGTAGCCGTCGCGATGCTCGTAGGCGAGCACTGGCTCGCCCGCGCGCAACCACGGCAAATAGCCGTGCCGGATCGAGTCGCTCTCGCCGTCGGGCAATCGCGCCATCACCGATGGGCGAGTGACGTGGACGCCGCAGAACATGTGCTCGCCGTCGCCCAGGATGTTGGTGATGCGGCCGTTGGCGGCAACTTCGACGGCACCCCACGCCTTCGCGTCGGGAACGCGGCGCACGGCCATCATGCCGAGGACAGGTCCGGCGGCGCGATACGCGTTCACCAGCGCGGTGACGTCGAGGTCGAAGATCAGCTTGCCGTTGGCCGAGATGAACGGCTCGTCGGTGGCGTCGGGATCGAGCAACGGCAGCGCGTGCTTGAGCCCGCCGCCGGTGCCCAAGATCGCGGCTTCGTGGATGAAGCGAATGCGCGCGCCGAAGCGGCTGCCGTCGCCGAGCTCGCGCTCGAACAGCTCGGCGCGATGATGCGTGTTGATCACGATGTCGGTGATGCCGTGAGCGACGAGGTTCGCGATGCCGTAGCGGACGATCGGAATGCCGCACACCGGCAACAGCGGCTTGGGCCGTTCGGCGCCGAGCTCGCCGAGCCGCGTCGACAGCCCGGCACACAACAGCATCGCTCGCATGCTTAGAAACTCGCACGCCCCGGTCGCGGGCGCCAAACTAGATGCATGCGCGTGACGACGCTCGACGTCGATCAGCTCGGCGACGCTCGCCGCTTGCTCGCGGCATCGTGCGCGTTCGATCGCGCCGCCGATGTCGCGCACGAGAAGTTGTTCGGCACGGGGCCAGTCGGCACGCCGCACGCGCTCGCGGCGTACGAAGGCGACGTGCTCGTCGGCGTCGCCGGCGTGTGCGGGCGCTGGTTGCGCGTGCTCGCCGTCGATCCGGATGCGCGCGGCCGCGGCATCGGCTCCGAGCTACTCGCGACGTGCGAGGACCACGCGCGGCGAGCCGGCGAGCCGCGGCTGCGCGCGCTCGATCAACCCGGCAATTATTTGGCGCCCGGCATCGACGAGCGCAACGCCGACACGATCGCGTGGCTCGTAAAGCGCGGCTGGCACCGCGACGGCGATGCGCGCTGCAACGTGCTGATCGACGTGCGTACGAATCCTCGCGTCACGCACGCTCGCGCCGCCGAGCTCGCCGACCTCGCCCGCGCACGCGGCTACGAGATCCGCCGCGCCCGCGGCGATGAGGATGCGTTGCTCGCGGCCGTCGCAACCGGGTTCGGTGGCGCGTGGCCGTTCGAGCTCGCGCGGGCGCTCGAGCATTCGCCGCCCGGCGTGCACGTCGCGCTGCGCGACGGCACGTACTGCGCGTTCGCCGCGCACGACGGCAACAACCGCGGGCTCGGCTGGTTCGGCCCGACCGGCACGTGGCCCGAGCATCGCGGCAACGGTCTCGGCGAGGCGCTGCTGATCGCGTGCCTCGTCGACGTGGCGCGCGAGCACGATCATTGCGAGGTCGCGTGGATCGGCCCGCGACCGTTCTACGAAAAAGCGGCCGGCATCGCAGCCGAGCGCACGTTCGCGGCGATCGTGAAGCCCTTCGGGGACGGTCTACACTAACGAAACGTCTGCGGCGCAAGCGCTCGAGATCGTTCGCCCGAAGACGGACGGACCAAAGCGAAGGGGATGGTTACGTGATCGGCGGCGGGCCGTACGACAGCGCGATCCAGCTCGACAGGTTCGGCGCGGTCCAGCCGACGCCGTACAGCCTGGGATAGATCACGCGTGGCTCGTCGTTCGCGAGCGCGTGCATGACCCGCTTCGCGAGCTCGTCGGGATCGCCGTTCGGCGCGAGCTTGGCCATGATGCCGCCGCCGCCGTAGTCGGCGCGTGCGCCGGCTTCGAGCGCCGACTTCACCGGCCCCGGATACACCGTCACCACGCGCACGCCGTGCTCGGCGAGATCGGCGCGCGCGATCTCCGACGCCATCGCGAGGCCGGCCTTCGCCGAGCCGTAGTAGGCAGCGCCGCGCAGCGGTACGCGGCCGGCCATGCTCGCGACGTTGATGATGAAGCCGGCGCGTCGCGCGACCATGCCGCGCACGACCAGATCTTGCAATCGCAGCGGCGCGAGCAGATCGATCGTCAACAGCGCGTTCGCATCGGCCCACTTCCACGTCGCGAGGTGCTGCACTTTCATCACGCCGGCGCAGTTGACCAAGCCGTCGACGTCACCGATTCGATCGATCAGGCCCGGCAGCGCATCGAGCTGCGCGAGATCGACGACGTGGCTCGTGCAGCGCCCGAGCTCGGCTGCGACGCGCTCGAGCGGCGCGGCGTCGCGATCGATCAGCGCGAGCTCGGCATCGGGCCAGCGCATTCGCATGGCTCGCGCGAGCGCGCCGCCGATCGCACCGGCCGCACCGGTGATCGCGACGCGCGCCGGTGCGCCGATGGTCACGAAGGCCTCGACTTCGCCGCCGCTGCGGTCGCGTCGAGCGCGAACCACAGCACGAGCGTCTTCGCGGCACCGCGCTTCCACATCGCCGGACCCAAGAACACGCCGGGCGAGACCTCGCGGATCTCGTCGTGCACGTGACGGATGTAGCTCGGGTTCACCGCGAGGTCGTAGTCGAGCACGAGCGTCGGCTTGCCATCGATCGCGGACGCGCCGAACGCGGTCTCGAACGGGAACAGGTTCTGGCGCCCGAGCACCCCGCCGCCGAACACGCGGTTGTGACCGACGCCGTGCGTGTCGCTCGCGGCGTCGAAGGTCTTGCCTTCCCACAAGAACGACGCCGCCGCGGCCCAACGCCGGATCGGCGTCGCGATCGGACCGGGCAAGCCACGGACGGCGAGCATGCGCCCGACGAGCGCACCATCGGCGGCGCGCATCGACGGCGAAACGGTCGCAGCGCGATAGAGCGATTCGAGCTCGACCGAGCTCAAGTCGGCGAGCGTGTCGAGGGTTTGTCGAGGAGCGCGGAAGGGTGCAGCAGGAGAAATCTGAGACGCGAGCATGAGGTTTCCTTTGTTGGGTTGGCTCCCGGGAAACTAGAAAATGGTTGGCGCGATCAGGTCGCCCGCGACGTCGGTGGCGCGATCATTCGCCAGCACGCAGCGCCGGCCTGCTCGAGCCCGCGATCGTCGAGCGCGAGATAACCGAGCCGGCTGGCTTTGACAACTCCGACGAACGCGCCCCACAACAACGCGATCGCGACGTCGACCGGCGGCTCCGCGGCACGCGCGCGCAGCTTCTTGCCGGCGAACCACAGCGGTGCGAGCACCGAGAGCTCCAGCGCCCGGCTCTCATCGTCGAGGTAGTGCACGTGATCTTGCATTTCGAGAAAGCGAAACGCATCGGGCTCGCTGCGCGCGAACGCGCCGAGCCGCCGCCACAGCTCGACGAACCATGCCTGGCCATCGTCGATCCGATACGGATCGAGCTCGGGCAGGCCATCGAGCAGCGCCGATTTGAGCCGCCCCTTGGCATCGCGGAACACCTGGTTGACGAGCGCTTCCTTCGAGTCGAAGTAGACGTAGACGGTGCCGGTCGATACGCCGGCCGCATCGGCGACTTCGGGCACGGCGACGCCGTGATAACCGCGCTCCGCAAACGCCGAAAGTGCGGCATCGAGGATCTTGCGCCGCTTGTCGTCGACCACGGGACGACCGCGCTTCGGGACTGACTTCTTGGCCACGGCCTTGGTCGGCGACGTGCGCGGCGGCGACGTGCGCGCTGGGGATGTGCGCGTGCCCGCTCGACGGCGGCCGGCACGAGTGGTGTGGCCGGAGCGATGCGGCGTCATCGCGCTAGCTCGATCGGATTCGAGTGTCGCGATTTATCGAATGAACGTTCATTCAATAAACGGCGATGGCTCGCGTTCGAGCGTGCCTGGGTGCTCGCTAGCCGTCGCGGGTGCGCTGGTACTCCCGCGAAATCACGAGATGAGCTTCGGGCGAACATTATTGAATGAATGTTCATTCAATAATGTTCTACAACGCCGGCTCGGCGCCGTCAATCGCATATCACGTCAGCGCTAGCGCTCTGCGGCGCAACTAACGTGAACCCGGAGCTCGCCTGTGTTGACCTCGCGTTCTCGTAGCCGTGCTCGTGTCACGTGCACGCGCACGATCGTGTCGCCCCAGTCGCCGACGTGGCTCTCGTCCTTCTGCATTCCGGATCGCTGGCGAGCGCGGAGAGCCGCGGATGCGCACGGCACGTCGCACGTGCCACGTGCCACGTGCCACGAGCACGTCGGATCAACCGACCGAGCTCTGCGGCGCAACTAGGCGGTGTGAAGCAACAACAAATACTCGACGTTGCCGGCCGGCCCCGTGATCGGCGATTCGACATCATCGCCGGGCACGAAGCCGTTGGCACCGGCCCAATCGCGAACTTTGGTGACGGCGCTACGGCGCACTGCCTCGTCGCGAACCACGCCGCCCTTGCCGACGAGATCGCGACCGACCTCGAACTGCGGTTTGACCAACGCGACGATCGGCTTGCCCGCAGGTGGCCGCAACAGCTCGGCGACGCGCGGGAGCACGAGCGTGAGCGATATGAAGGACACGTCCAGCACGGCGAGCCCGCACGGCTCGGGCACCAGCGCGAGGTCGAGGTTGCGCGCGTTTTCGCGCTCGAGCACCACGACGCGCGGGTCTTGGCGCAGCGACCACGCGAGCTGGCCGTAGCCGACATCGATCGCGTAGACGCGCGTCGCGCCGCGGCGGAGCAAGACGTCGGTGAATCCGCCGGTCGACGCGCCGATATCGAGGCACACCGCGCCGGCCGGATCGATCGCGAACGTATCGAGGCCTTTTACGAGCTTGAGCGCGCCGCGCGAGACGTACGGGTGGTCTTGTGCGCGCAACGCGATCTCGCAGCCGACGTCGACGAGCGAGCCGGGCTTACCGGCCGCATGACCATCGACGAGCACGCTGCCGCTCATCACGAGTGCATTGGCGCGCTCTCGGCTCGCGGCCAAGCCGCGATCGACCAGCAACTTGTCGAGGCGCTCGCGCGGCACGCCGTTGGGTATCACGTCACCGGCGATCGGGCCATCGCGATGGGACGTTGACAAATAGAACGAACGTTCTATTCTATGATCGTGAGCAAAGGCGAAGAAACGCGACAGGCGATTCTCTCGCGCGCATTCGAGCTCGCGACGATCGTCGGCGTCTCGCACGTCACGATCGGCCGGCTCGCAGAGGAGACCAAGCTCTCGAAGAGCGGGCTGTTCGCTCACTTTGGATCGAAAGAAGCACTCGATGTCGCGATCGTCGAAGAGGCGAGTCGGCAGTTCGTGCAATCCGTCATGGTGCCCGCGTTGCGCGAGCCGCGCGGCGAGCCGCGAGTGCGCGCGTTGTTCGAGCACTGGATCGCGTGGGGACAGCGACCCGGCGGCTGTTTCTTCGTCGGTGCGTGCGCAGAGCTCGATGATCGTCCAGGCCCGCCACGCGACGCGTTGATCCGCGCCTCGCGCGACTGGATCGACGAGCTCGCCAAGGCCGCGCGGATCTCGATTCGCGAAGGCCACTTCACGGCGTCGACAGATGCCGACCAGTTCGCGTTCGAGCTCTACGGCATCATGCTCAGCTGTCACCAATTCTCGCGCTTCTTGCGCGAGCCAGATGCGCTCGTGCGCGCCCGAGCGGCGTGCGAGCGGCTCGTGGTGTCATCCCGATCGGCAGCTTCCCCGCGCGCGCGCGCGTGATCGCGGGCCCAAAGGAGTCTCATGTTGCATTCGTCGGCGCCTAAAAATAGCACGGTCGTTCGCAAGCCTTCGAGGACCACCGTTCGCGTGGCTCGCGTCGCGCTGCAGACGGCGTTCGCGGTCTCCGACAAGCTCGGGACCAGTCTCGCCGAACGCATTTTCATCACGCCGCGTCGACATGCCCGACCCGCGCGCGAGGTCGCGGTCCTCGCGAGCGCACGGCCATTTTCCGTCGATGTCGCGTTGCAATCGCCGCGCTGGCACGGCGCGGCTCGAAAGCTCGCGGCGTGGCGCTGGGGCTTCGGACCCACCGTGCTGCTCGTGCACGGTTGGGAAGGCCGCGGCTCGCAGCTCGGCGCGTTCATCGGTCCGCTCGTCGAAGCGGGCTGTACCGTCGTCGCGTTCGATGCGGTCGGCCACGGCGATTCGCCTGATCATCGGCTCTATCTGACCGACTTCGCCGATTGCATCGCCGGCGTTGCAGCCGCGGTCGGTCCGCTCCACGGCATCGTCGCGCATTCGTTCGGCGCCGCCGCCGTGCTGCTCGCGCACGCACGCGCGGGTGTCGAAGCGCCGCGCAACGTGCTCGTCTCGCCGAACGTGATGGTCGCCGACGCGGTCGCGCGCTTCGCGCAATATCTGGGACTCGACGAGCTCGATCGCGGCGCGCTCGAGCGGCGCATCGGCGAGCACACGGGCGTCTCCGTCGATTCGCTCGCGCTCGAGCGGCTCGCAGCGCCGCGCGATGCCGGCTTGCTCGTCATCCACGACCGCGACGATCGCGAAGTGCCATTTCGTCAGGGCGAGCGGCTCGCCGCAGCATGGCCGAACGCGCAGCTCGTCGAGACGCAGGGGCTCGGTCACCGCCGCGTGCTTCGCGACGCCGACGTGATCGCGAGCGCGATCAGGTTCGTGCGGCACGGCATGCCGCTGCCGGTATCCGATCTCGTGCGCGAAGTCGACCGCGTGCTCGATGGTGGTGCGCGATGATCGCGCGCACGTACGAATACGAGTCGCGTGAATTCGATCCGGCAGCCGCGCGCGCGTTGACGGGTCTCGACTACATGCGCGGCGTGATGCGCGGCGATTATCCGTCGGCGCCGATCGCGGCGACGATGGGCTTCACGCTCGTCGGCGTCGAGACGGGCCGCGCGGTGTTCGAAGGCTCGCCACAGCGCTTCGTGTACAACCCGATCGGCGTCGTGCACGGCGGATGGTTCGCCACGTTGCTCGACTCGGCAATGGGCTGCGCGGTGCACTCGACGCTCGCAGCTGGGAAGGCTTACACGACCATCGATCTGTCGGTGAGCATGGTGCGCGGGCTCGACGAGCACAGCGGGCTCGTGCGCGCCGAAGGCAAGGTCCTTCACGTCGGCTCGCGCGTCATCACCGCGGAGGGCCGCGTGACCGGCGCCGACGGCACGTTGTACGCGCACGGCACGACGACGTGCATCGTTTTGGCGCCTCGCTGATCCGGTTGACAGCTCACCAGACGGATGATATCCACCGCCTCACCTGGGGTCGTAGCTCAGCTGGGAGAGCGCTAGAATCGCACTCTAGAGGTCTGGGGTTCGATCCCCCACGGCTCCACCAGGAAGGTGAAAGGTCTCGCAGAAATGCGGGACCTTTCTCCTTGGTGCTCATTTCGAGAAATCGTTCCGGGAACGATTCGACTACGCGACTTAGCCCACTTGGCTTTGTTCAGTACTTTCTCGTTCAGTGCCTGGCCGGAGGTGGTTCGTGGCGCTCGAAGAGAAGACTCTTTGAGCGTAGCAATGAGGCGTAGCGCTAGGCTAACGGTGTTCCGCGCAACTTCGAGGCTGGGCTCGATCCGGCCAACCGCCGCTGCGAACGATCGATGTCGCGATGCTCGATGATCCGTCGCCGTCGGCGAATGCGCCGATGCGCGCGGCGTCTTCACGTCGCTCGACGCATGCGATCGCGGCAGGCACGGGCATCTCGACCGGCGCACGGGTCGAGGAGCCGAGCCGCGGGACAAATACCGGCAAGGGCATGTTCAAGATGCGTGGCCCCGAGTTGCACCCGGGCGACGCTGCGATCCTGCGTCCACTCGCGGTATTGTGGCGGATCCGGCAGCTTCAGCCGCGCGCCCGGCGCGCTCGATGCCGCCAAAGTGGTGCAGGATGGCGCGCAATGGCAAATGCAGACAAGAGGAAGCAGTCGCTCTATTTCCCGGAGGAAATGCTCGAGGAGATCCGACAGGAAGCGGCTCGTCTCGACCGTTCGCTGTCATGGGTCATCCAGCACGGTTGGAAGTTTGCTCGAGAGAAGATCAAGGCGTTTCCGGCAAGCAACGACGCTCCCTACGGAATGTCGGATCCCCGCGAGGAGTAGCCCCGGCGGGGCTGGAACGTTCGCCGAGACGATCATGGAGCTGCATCGCCGTCGGCAGCAGATCGCGCAATCCTCGACAAGCGTCCCGGTCGTGTCGGGATCGTAGAGATCGACCCACTCGCGGCAATACGGACAGCGAACGCAGAGCGTGTCCGCCACGACCGATCAATCCCTACGCCACGTCATCGCCAGCCACGGCTGCTCGTTTCGCGGGCGTCCTGCGGGGCGGTAGTAGTAATCGATCTCGTGAAAGCCAGCGCTCATTATGAGCGCACGCCATCGCTCGATGTCGAAGTAACACCCATACCGGTCGCCCGACCAACCTTCTTCGTTCGCTCCTCGAGGGTTCGAGAAGAACAGCACGCCACCGGGCTTCAACGTGTCGCGCAGCTCCACAAGGACGCGCGGCAGGTGCTCGCTCGGAACGTGAAACAGCGAGGCGTTCGCGAACACGCCGTGGAAGTGCGCCGGCGGAAGATGTAGTTCGAGGAAGTCCTGGTGCCATACCTCGCAGCCCGAGTACTCGTGCGCCATCTCGACGAAACTGGCGGAGCCATCGAGACCGATCGGCTCGTGCCCGTGCGCGACGAGAGCCTTCAGATCGCGTCCGGGGCCACATCCGAATTCCAAGATTCGCAGTGGCGGCGGCTCGGTGATCGCGGAGAGCAACGCTTCGATGTTCTGCGACACGTCGTGATCCCGGGTGCCTACCCAAAAGCTCTCGGCGTTGGCCTCGTAGTGGCGCAGCGTCCGCTTACTTGTGTCGCTCGTCATGATTCGAGGTTGGTCAACGCGAGCACGCGCGGGTTAACGGTCGAGCGTCAACTGGTGCTTGACGGCCAGCGCGTCGACCTCAGCGAGCGTCCCACCCAAGTACTCCGTGAGCCTGCCGCTGTCGAACAGCTTCACGGACCAGGTCCGACCGTTGTCACTGGTTCGCGCTTCGATGCTCTTCTTGTCTCCGCTGTACCTTCGAATCATCGACGCTCCTGTCGTTTGGTGCTGGGCGCGCGAACTGGGCCGTCGTAGAGCGCCGATGCCGCTATGGCCACAGAGTGTCACGATCCTTTCGTGCCGGCGAACCTTTACCGGGGGCTCTAACCTTAGTTCAGCTCTAAATTAGCTCCCGCCAAGTGCGAGTTCGGGCAACGTGCTGAGGCTCGAGGTATGTAGCCCGCGAAGATCGTACGGTGCCACTTCCTCTACGACCATCGCCCAGAGGATCGCGTGGTCGCGGCGCTGGTCGGCAAGATCGTTCGTGTAGTCGTACGTGCCGTTCGCAGCTGCTCGTACTCCCCACGATATTCGACGTCGAATAAGCCACCCGGCTCGTCGACGATCGACCGGTGAAACCACGGGTGATCGCCGCGCTCAGTGGCTCGACCAGGGCGTCCACCGTCATCGCTTCACGATCCGATCGATCAGGGCATCGAGCGCCGCGATCCGATCGATCTCGAGCGCTTCGCCAAACGCCGTCACGTATCGGCGAATACGGTCTAGATCGATTCGCGAACCGTACAACGCGAGGAGCCGCTCGACATCCTGCTGATCGTGCGGCCGCCATGCGACCGCCTTGAAGATGATCAGGTCCTCCGGCAACGCGATGGAAGTACGCACACCGCCGAGTGACTCGTTGCTGGCTGATTCGAGCGCCTCGAGCTCGAACGGAATCCACGCGCGCGACACGTCGATATCGACGCCGGTCTCGGTATGGCGCGCGAGGAGGACCTCGTTCTGCTCTGCGAACGCAACCGCGTCTGCGATGCGTGGAGTAATTCCAGCTTCGGCGAGTTCGGCAGCGAGATCTCGCACCGAGATATCCTGCCCTGCAACGAGGACATCGATATCGCGTGTCGTTCTTGGAACGCCGCGCGCGATCACGGCGATTCCGCCGATGACAGCGGCGCGGCGTTCATGCCGCGCGATAACGACTGCTACATCCTGAAGGGCGCGAGCAATACCACTCCCTAGTGTCCGTCGTGTCTTGCCGCCCATGCGCGAAGCTTCGCCCATGCATCGCGGGCGTGCTCGACCTGCTGCTCGCGAAATTCGTTGTCTACCTCCGAAGCAAGATCGGTCAGATCCATCGCTTCGTTGAACGAGATCTCCGCGGGCCGCGGCCCCTCATCGCGCATCACTTCGAGCGCGCGTTGTGCAGCGGCCGCATGCCCAGCAGCCCACCGCTTGACGAGGGACGAGTCCACGCCTCGAGGGTACCGGGTCAGCATCGTTCCGCAATGATCATCAGAAGATTCCGGTTGCGCGTGATGCGGAACGAGCTCCGGTGCATGGCAATGAGATACTTGGAACCGCCTGCAATCGCACTCTGACCGATCCCCACGGCTCCACCGGGAAGGTGAACGGTCTCGCAGAAATGCGGGACCTTTCTCTTTGGTGCTCATTTCGAGAAATCGTTCCGGGAACGATTCGGAACGATTCGACTACGCGACTTGGCCCACCTGGCTTTGTCAATACTCTCTCGTTCGGTGCCCTCAGGCCCGTCGCCTCTTCTGCGCGCCGAAGGCGCTCTCGCGATCGACTTGTCGACGACCAGTCGCCCCGACGAGCGGCGCGACAACGCTAGGCGGTTTGTAGGGCGAGCCGCCAACCGGAATCAGTCGCGATTCGAACCCAGAGCGCGGCGGCGTCGTTCACGCGGCAACCGCCGACGGACATCGGCGGCGCACCCGTGCTTCGCCCACGCGCGCAGCCGCTCGACGGTCAGCAAGAAGGAAATCGTCTCGTGTGTCGATCTCTAGGGATAGTTGGAACGAGCGGCGGGAAGGTTACCGAGGTTGACCGACGCCGGTGTGGGCGCCCAGACCGGGTTGTTGTTGAGCACCGTCACGTCCTGGCACGGGAGCCAGAACGGCGCGAACGATGGATCGGCGCCAGGTGCGGCGAGCTTTGTGAGATCGACACCGGTAACCCAGATGTGCGAGTTGTGAGCCATCGGCATCACCGAGCCATACGGCCGCAGCGACGCGAACGCGAGCCACGACAGCTCGCCCTGCGTCGGCGACCAAGTCGGCATCGTGTCGGCGAGCCCGGAACCACTCGCCGTCGCGAGCACCGTCGGCGCGCCGCCGGTCGCAGCGACCAGTCTCAGCTCGGCGGTCATCGCGGCACGTGACGACGACGTCGCGTGTACATATGCGAGGTAGCGCCCGTCGGGCGACCAGCGCGGGAAGTACGCGTTGTCCGTGCCGCTACTCGCGGCGAGCACATCGGGTGCGCCGAACGTTCCGTTCGCGAACGGCAGGACCGCGATACTCGCGCCGTTGACGTCCTTGTCGTTCGGCATCATCGACGTCAGCGCGATTGCGACCTCGGTGCCATCCGGCGACCAGTCGGGATGCGTGCCGAACATCATCGGCGGAAGCATGACGGGTTCTATGACTGCGCCGCTGTGCGCGTCGTACAGGGTCAACACGCCGTTCGCCGCGACGAGCACGCGGCTTCCGTCGGGCGAGTACGTCGCCCAGCCGGTCGGCAGCTTCATACCGGGGTCGATGAGTGTCGCGAGGCCCGGAAGCGTGATCGTAGCCAGCGCTGGATTGTTTTCATCGCCGTAGCCCATCGCCATCGCGCTCGCGTCGCGCGACACCGTGTGACAGCCGACGCACGTCGTGTCGCTCGGATACAGCTTGCCGGCGGACTGTGCGTCGAGCGCGCCTTGCATCACGCCGTTGGTCGCCGCAGACCAGTAGTAGATCGGACCGTCGGGTGCGTCGCGCGAGAAATCGAGCGCGATCGGCGCGCTCGCGTAGATCGCGCCGCTCCCCGTCGAATCGGTGGCATCGACCGCGAGCTGCACCGGATCGCCGATCCCGGATTCGGAGACGAGCGACCATAGCGCGCCATTCGCTGCCCACCGCTGCGCACCGGTGAACACGACCAGCTGCAGCACGTCGTTGTCGAACGTCAGCTCGAACGAGTCGTTCATCATGCCCGGCGCGTACTGGACCACCGTCGATGTGACGCCCTGCGGGAACATTGTCTTGTCGATCGGATAGAGCATGCTCGGTCCGTGCATCGGGTCGCCGGCGATCGACTGCGCGCCCGCGGGAAACAGCGTGCTCGGATCGCCGGGCGGCGGGAACGTCGCGTCGACGATCGTGGCGCTCACGACCACGGTCAGCGTCGCGTTCGCACCGATCCCCGCGGTTGTCGCCGCTGTCACCGTGACGTGGCCCGCTGCAGCGTTCGACGTCGTGTACGTGCCGTCGGGTCCCACGCTGCCGGGCGCGGCGTTGTCGACGCTCCAGGTCACGAGATTAGTGACGTCTTGCATCGTGCCGTTCGAGAACTGCCCAGTTGCGGTGAAGCCGATCGTCTGTGGTGGCTCGTCGAGGCCATCGATCGTGAGCATCGTGTCAGACGGCGCGACCGTGATGGAGACGAGGCCGGCGAGCCGCGTGTCGAGCTGCACGTCCTGCATGCAGGCCGCGAGCATGAGGGCGGCGAGCGCGCCACGCGTCACGGCGCGGCCACGTGCGCCGCCTGGTCGAGATACGTGCCCGACGGGAAACGCCGCAAGTACGACGACGCTGCCCGCCGTGCGTCGTCGGTACGGCCGGCCTTGCGCAGGATCTCGATCCGCAGCCACGCGGCGTCTTCGAGGTTCGCGGCGCGCGGAAAGCGACGATCGAGCTCATCGAGCTCGCGCAGCGCGGCATCGAGCTGCGCGCTGCCGTGCATCTCGGCGAGGTCGTAGAGCGAGAGCGCTGCCCACACGTCCGCGTGGTTCGCCAGCGTGCGGTAGAGAAGCGCGGCCTTATCCGGATCGTGCGGCCGCAGCCGTTGCGCTTCCTTGAACACGACCTGCGGCGGTGGCGCGGCTGGCGCAGCCGACGGCGGCGGAGTTGGGGCCGGCTCGGTAGCAACCGGCGCGGGTGCGGCGGGCGCTGGTACCGACGGAGCTGGGGCCGGCGCCATCGCGGGCCAGGACTCGCCTGGCAGGACATACGACGTTCCCGTCGCCGCGATCACCTTGACCTTGCCGCGTGCGACGTCGACGCGAACCTCGGGCCTGCGTGCAACCGTGAACCGCGTGCCGACCACTTCGACGGCCACGTCACCTGCGATCACCCGGAACGGCGGCCGACCGGCGCGCGGCGCGACGTCGCACTCGACAGAGCCGCGTGCGAGCGCGAGCGTGACCGCACCGTCTGCGTCGGTTTGAACCTCGACGCTGGTATCTGGGCCGGCGTCGATCATCGCGTCGCCGACCGTGAACCGCGACGAGCCACCGACCGGTGTCACGACGAGCGACGGCGACGACGCCGGCGCGTGCATGCGCGCGGGCAATAACACGACGATCGCGGCGATGGCGGCAGCTGCAACAGCTGCGAGCCCGAGCGCGAGCCGGACGCGCGAGCGCGGCTCGGCGGTGGCTGCTTCGGCGCGATCGGTCGCGCGCATGACCGCCACGCGAGAGAGCACGGTGCTGACGATGCGATCGCGCCGAGCTTCGCTCTTCGGCACGTCGATCGAGAGTCGTTCGAGTTTCATCGGCTCACCTCCGCGTCGCGGACGAACTCGCCGAGCACCGGATCCTCGGCGACACGCGCGAGAAGTCGCCGGCGCGCTCGCCAGATCCGCAGCTTCGCCGTCACGACGGATGTGCCGATGACAGCGGCGACCTCCGGAATCGTGCGCCCGTCGATCGCGTACAGCGAAAACGCGATGCGCGCCTCGGGGGCGAGCTCGGACAGCGCCGCGTAGAGCCGGCGAAGCCCCTCGCGCGCGTGGGCGCGCCCGTCGACCGTTCCTCCGCCGCCATCGACGTCGCCGATCACGTCGAGCGAGGCCGGCGTCGCCTTGCGCGCGCGGATGTGCGCGAACACGACGCGCACGGCGATCCGATCGATCCAGGTCGACAGCTTGGACTCGCCGCGAAACTTCGGCAGTCCACGAAATACCGCGATGAGTGTTTCCTGCACGAGATCGTCGGCGTCGCGCGTCGACCCGACGATGCGATAGATGATCGCGTTGATTCGATCGTACTCGCGCAAACACAGTCGGCGCTGCGCCGCGGCGTCCCCGGCGATACACGCCGCGACCAGCTCGGCTTCGGAGCTCGCTTCGGGACGTTCGACGACAGACAGGGCCACGGTTATTGCTCTAGAGAGAACGGCGGCGAAAACGGTTACCAGACTCGCACGGTGAGCATCAGCTCGGCGGCGAGCTCGAATCGAGGAATCACGAGCACTTCGCTCGTGTCGAAACTGTAGCGTTGGCGATCCAAAACATAATCCGCCGCGACTCCGAGCCCGACATCGACACTCGGATCGATCGCGTAGGCCCCAAGCGCCACGGCGCGTGCGGACGGATCGTAGTGGGTGATCGCGGGCATGTCGCCATCGACGACCTGACCGTGGAGCGACGTGATGTGGAGCGCCGGGCCGGCCATCACCGAAAGCCGGAAGCGACGCACCGCGAACGGAAGTCTCGCGAGCACGGAGAGCGAGTCATCGCTGACGGTCCCCATGAACGTCGACGTGGTCAGGCTCGCCGATGGCGCGTACGCGCCCGCGATAGCGACACCGAGCGCATCGGGACGCCAGATCACCATCGCGCTCGCGCCGGGCGCGATCGTTGCTGCCGGCGCGTTTACACGCACGCCCAGCCCGACTGCGATTGCGACGTGGGGCTCTGCGGCCGGAAGCGGAGTCGACGCCACCGCCGCGGCGCGGATCACGCGAGCTTCCTCGGGATGCGGCGGCGGCAGGTTCGTGTCGGGTGTGACGCGAAGTGCACGCAACATCGTGCGCGCCATCCGAGCCGCCTCGGCGCTCTGCGCGGCGTCGAGCGGTGTCGTGAATGCGAGCGTGCGAACGAGCACGCGATCGACGCCGCGGTCGTAGGTCACGAGCGTCGACACGCCGGAGCCGCCGATCAACCAGATCGCCGCGGTGGCGTGCTCGCGGTCCACGAGTGCGCGCGACGCACTCGTCACGTCGACGAGCGCCGGTGTCGGCGCGTCGGCGAGCACGATCGCGATGTCCGCCGGCAACAGCGCGTCGCGAAGCTCGCTACGCAGCATCGGGTCGTCGGTCGTGACGACCACGGTCTCGTGACTCGGCTCGGCGATCGCGCTCGAGGCAACCGCGAGCACGATGATCGCGCCGACGTAGACCCTCAACGCCCTACAGCCTATCACGCACTCCGGTAACCATTTTCGACACCGGTTTCTCTAGCTGGATCATGCGCACCCTTCTCGCGGTTTCCTGCGTCGTCGCGCTGGCAGCGTGCAGTCATCACAGCGGCGGTAGCCCCGGCGATGGAGCGAACAACGGCGATGCGACGAGTCCGCCGACGCCGATCATCGTGCCCTGTTCGGGCTGCGCGACGTTCCCATCCCCAACGGGCTCGGGCTCTGCGCCTGCGTGTACCGACCCGAGCGAAAATCCGCAGCTCGTCTACCCGCCCGATCAGGTGCTGCTGCCGCCGAACATGAACGTGATCGAGGCGCAGTTCATGCCCGGCAATAACAACACGCTCTTCGAGATCGATTTCGAGAACGCGATCACCGACGTTCGACTCGAGACGCAGTGCAACGCGATCACGAATACGCGCGGCGCCGCGACCGGTGGCTGCTCGTTCGATCTCGATCCCACCGACTGGAACTACGTCGCGATGCAAAATGCGGGCGGTGCTCCGCTGAGTGTCACGGTGCGTGGCGCACCGTCGGATCTGTCATGCGTGGCCGGTTCGAACACACGCACGATCAGCTTCGCGCAGCAGAACCTCGCCGGCGGCATCTACTACTGGCAGTCGATGACCGTCAACGGCGTCGCCGGCACGACCGGCGGCATCTTCCGCAAGGACTTCGGCAACCCGGATCCCACGCCGGAACCATTCCTCACGCCGACGTCGAGCTCGAACAAGTGCGTGGGTTGTCACTATCTGTCGCGCGACGGCGCCAAGATGGTCCTCGGCACTGACGATGCCGACTCCGACGACGAGCTCGGCGACGATCAGTTCTACCTCTACGACGTCCCGACGCGGACGCCGACGAAGCTGATGGGCATGGGCCAGACGAAGGGCTTCGCCGCATGGCAGGCGGCGGGCCACGCCGAGCTCGTCATCAGTGACGGCGCCGGCATGGCGATGTCGCCCGAGCTCTTGCAGCTCAACGGCTCCGCCGGGACCGCGATGCCGACCATCGCGTTCAGCGCCACGGGGCTCTCCGGCCTCCGCGTGACCAATCCCGACTGGAGCGCCGACGGATCGACCGTGTACTTCACCGCGACGACGCCGATCACCAACATCACGACGTCGGCGGGCACGTACAACAACAAGGACGACATCCACGCCGAGAACGGCGCGATCTGGCAGGTGCCCGTGACGGGTGGAAGCGACAATACGTTCGGCACGCCGACCGTGCTGGTGACGCCATCGAGCTCGGCCGAGAACGACTACTACCCGGCGATCGCGCCCGACGGCAGCTCGCTGATCTTCGATCGCGCGACCGGGACGGCGGGCAATCTCGCGTCGCTCGACAGCTACAACAACCCCGGAGCGACGCTGTACGCGATGGTGGTGTCGCCTACTCCCGGAGCGCCGGTCGAGCTGGCGAATGCGAACGTGCAAGCGGGCGCGCTCACGAACTCGTGGCCGCGCTGGAGCCCGTTCGTGCAGCAGTACAACGGCCATCGGCTGCTCTGGGTGACGTTCTCGTCGACGCGTGACTACGGCTTGCGTGTGCAAAACGAGGGCGGCGCGTACTTCAACTGCTACCCGCCGGTGTCGCCGGAAGATCCGAGCGGCGATCACGCGAAGCCGTTCGATCCGGACTGCACGCAGCCGCAGATCTGGATGGCCGCGGTCGATCTCGATGCGCTCGCGGCCGGGATGGATCCGAGCTTTCCGGCGTTCTGGCTGCCGTTTCAGGACTACACGGCGCACAACCACATCGCGCAGTGGGTCGCGTCGATCGCGACCGAGACATGCGCCGAGATCGACCAGTCGTGCTCGAGCGGATGTTGCGCCGGCCTCACGTGCGACACCACGAGCATGACGTGCGTCTCGATCATTCAATGAAGCGGTTCTGCGCACTCATCGTGGTGGCCGGCTGCTCGTTTCATCCGAGCAGCGCGTCGACCGACGCCAGCGGCGACGGCGGCGCCAATGCAATTGGCATCGACGCGGCAGATCCCGGACCGTGCGTCACGTGGGACGCGATCAACGTCGCGCCATGTGACGCGTCACTCGGCACCGCGGCCGGCATTTCGATCGGCTCGGGGAGCTTCGTGCTCGATACCGATAGCGGCCAGCTTCTCGGCGGCACGGCGACGACGTTGCCCGGCGCCCTGGTCGCTCAAACGCCAGGACCGGAGCTACGCGTTGTCAACGCGTCGCAGTTCGCGATCGCGAGCGGCGCGATGATCAGCGTGACGGGATCACATCCGCTCGTGATCGTGGTGCACGCCGACGCGACCATCAGTGGAACACTCGACGTGTCGGCGTTCGTCGACGAAGATGGCACGAGCACACCCGGCCCGGGCGCGGATGATCCAATGCAGTGCGCAGGCGGGAGCGGCGCGGATGGAATCGCATCGACCGGCACGGGTGGTGGTGGCGGTGCGGGAGGAGGTGGCTTCGGCGATCAGGGCGGCGACGGCGGCGATGGTGACGGTGGGGGCCACGGCGGTCATGGCGGTCACGGCGCGGCGAACGGCTCGGGATCTTTGCAGCCGTTGCGCGGTGGCTGCTCCGGCGGCAATGGCGGCGCGGCGCTCACGGCAGGAACCGAAGCGAGCTCCGGCGGTGGCGGCGGCGCTCTCGAGATCACGGCGCTCGGCACGATCACGATCGATGGCTCGCTGTTCAGCGCCGGAGCCGGTGGCGGCACACCCGAGATGATCAACAGCGGGGGCGCGGGCGGTGGTGCGGGCGGCGCGATCCTTCTCGACGGAGATGTCGTTCAGGTCAACGCGGGCGCGAGCTTGTGCGCGAACGGCGGAGGCGGTGGCGAAGGCGGGCAGATTGCCAGCGCGTCGGCGCCAGGGCAACCGGGTACGTGCTCGGAGACCCTCGACGCGGACGGCGGCATGATCAATGCGGATGGCGGCGATGGCGGCAATGGCGGCGGCGCGAGCCACACCGCAGGAACCAAGGGCGCAGGTGCCAGCGGTGGCGCAGGTGGTGGCGGCGCCGGTGGTAGCGTTGGCCGAATCCGCGCGCGCGGACGAGGCACACCGGCGACGCTCGATCCAGCGGCGACCGTGAGCCCGGCTGCCGCCTCATAATGTGCAGCTACATCTTTGGCGGCGCGAACATCGCGTGAATGTCGGTAGCCGGCTCGCGCTCGTGCCGGTACATGCCTGTCCGCTCCACGGTTGGAACACCTGCGACGCCTCGCCCGTCGCTCGAAGCGTGAGGCACGGGCGCCGCATCGGCCGTGACGAGATGGTGATCGCCGGCGCTGTCACGAGCCGCACGCCGGTGTCGGTCACGTCTCCCGAGCCCGCGCACGATCGCGCGCGGCTCTAACGAAGCCGAACACCACGGTCGGCTATTCGACGGTGCCGGCGGTAAGCCAGTCCCGCAATGCCGCCTCGGTGTCGAACCGCGGCGTGAAGCTCGTGTCGTCGCGGATGCGCGCGATATCGAGCCACGGCGCTTCGCGTTCGGCCGGTGTCGAGAAGCTGGCCGGCAGGCCGAGCTCGACGTCCGGGCGCGATCGCCGCGGCCGCAGCAGCGAAGTCGCGATTGCGCGTGCCAGTCCCCGAGCCGATATTGTAGATGCGGGCCGCGACGGCGTAACAACGACGACGTCACAGCGCTGAAGCCGTTGCTTGCAGCCAACCCAGACGTGCGAATCTACGCCGTTCCGTGACCAGCTCACGGCGCTGGTGGCTCGCGTGCAGCCGTGCAACGAATCGTTGTTCTCTGCATCAGGACCGACTCGTCGCGAGGATCGTTCCGGAGCGATTCGACCGGCCGGGCGTTTTCGAGCATCGCCACCACCACAATTTCGAAGGCTGATATCGTCGCGTCGTGTGGCGTGTGTTGGTATTCGTCGGCGCGCTCGCAGGCAGCGTCGGCGCGAACCCGAAGCTCAAGCCCAAGCCGCCGACGAAGGCCGAGCAAGCGGCGCTCGATCTCGCCGCCGCGTGGGTCGTGAAGCTCGCGGATGGTCCGCGTAGCCTCACGTCTCCGAAGCTGGTCTCGATCGCTTTCACCGGCGACACCACCACGTGCCCGATGGCTGTCTCTGCCGAACAAGGCCTGTCATGTCTCCAGGCCAACGTCCGGCCGAAGGGCAAGCCCGCGATCTGGCGCCACACCCTCGGCGGCCCGCTCGTCGCGCACGCCGCGACGATCAATCGGCTCGCCAGCGGCGGGATCATCGTCCAGCTCGACGAAGGTTGTGACGGTTCCGAGAATCAGCTGCTACTCGTGATCAAGAACAAGCTCGTGATCGGCGCGTTCGCGCAGACGTACGAATGCTCGGAGTGACCGGCGAGCTGCGTCGCGGCACCGGCGAACAACGCGAGCTTCACGAGCAGTGCGGCAAGTAATCGCTGGCCGGATCGACTGCGATGCCAGCATCGCGCGCGAGTGACATCATCGCGAGTGGACCGAGCGCGATGAATCCTTCGGGATCGTTGTGGTGCTTGGCGCTGCCCCAGTACTTCTTGTGGCGCTCGACGGCGAACTGCAATGCATCGTCGAAAGCGGCGGCGTCTCCTTCGATCACGCGAAACAACAACTGCATCACGGGAACGAGGATGTTGAGAATGTAGTTGGAGTCCGAGATCTGGAGTCGTGCAGGATCGGTCGCTTCGAGCGCGGCTCTCAGCTTGGCGGCAGTCTCCGGCGCGCTCGTCTGCCAGCTCTGCAAGACCTCGACCCACAAGAACATGCAGTTGTCGGCGCGCGTCGTCGAGCGTCGCAGGTCGGCGACCGGCGTGGTTGCGAATCGCAGCAGCGCAGCTTCGTCGCGGACGACGCACGCCGCATAGAAACCCGTGAGCCAACGGTCGACACTGGTATCGCCGGTCACGCCGATGTTGGGCAAGATCGCGCGCCGTCCGTCGCCGAGGGGAATCGGGTACTCACCGGGCATCTCGACCATCAAACGAAACAGCCCAGCCGATCTCGCTGCGACGCTGCGCAGCGCCGCGCATAGCTCTGCGGAGCTCGGTTCGATCACGGCGAGCCCGCCGGCGATCCACAACGAGTTCATGATCGACGAGGCTAGCGGCCTCGGCTCCGCCTGGCCGATCATGATCTCGTCGCTGTGCGCGAGGTGACGTCGATCGCCACCGATGAGGTCGGCGAGGTCGACCGGATCGTTCGGGTGATGCGCGATCGGTTTCATCCGCCGGTTCCGAGCTCGAACTCTACACTGTCGATGGTCTTGACCGTCGCTTGGCCGGCGTCCGTCCCGATCGGTGCACGCACGAGCACGTACTTGAGCTTGCCGGCGCGCTGAGCCTCCGCGAGCTCGTCGGCGAGTTGTCGCGTCGCCGGATTCTTGCGCATGTTCCGGATGATGTCCTCGAGATACTGCGGCGTGCCTTGCTCGGCGACTGCGCCGCCGATGTTGCGCGTGCCGAGCTGGCCCGCGCCGCCCTTGGCTTCGACGACGTGATACTCGTCGCCGACTTTGTAGACGCGATCGAAGTCCCCCGACGTTGATGGCTTCGGGGATTTTGGATAGACCCGCTCGGCGCTCTTGTACATCTCGTCGGCCGCGGCCTCGCCCATCAAGCGGCTGCGATCGGTGATGCGCCCGTAGAGCTTCGACAATTGCTCGCTCTCTGCCTCGGTGAGCTTGCGTTGCGCCTGTAACGCTTCGAGTGCGTCGCGTTGAGCGATGAGCTGCTTGCGTTGAGCGAGCAGCTGGTTGATCTCGGACTGTGTTTGCTTGCCGAGGTCGCTGAACGCCTTGGTCTGGCGCGACATCGGATCTTTCGTGGCGCGCAGGACATTCTCTTCGACGGTCTCGAACTCACCGGTCGCCGCGTTGAAGCGAAGCGGCGGCTTGTTCGTGGCCCCTTCGAGGCGTCGCACGGCGAGCTCGCCGTTCTCTCGCAGCTCGAACGTGTAACCTTCCGGGATGTCGTCGACGGCGCGGCCGTAACGAAAGCGCGCTTCGTCCCATCCCGACCATCCCGGCGGGTGGCCGTCGAGCTCGGGCAGCGCCGAACCACGGCGCGCGACCTGCTTGTCGTAGTCGGCCGAGTTCTTGAGCGGTGGTGTCCAGTCGGCCGGAGACGTCGTGCGCATTTCGCGCTCGAGCGTGGCAGCTTCTTCGGCAATCGCTTTGCGGCCGGCCTCATCCGCGGCGCCGAGCGCACGCGCGCGGGTTTCGAGCGCCTCGACGCGTAGCAAGTAGTCACGATTGCTATCGAGCAACTTCGCGTAGCGCTCGCGTACCATCACGCATGGCGAACGACAGCTCCAGAGATCGCCTGAAGCGCTGACCTTGGTCTCACCGCCGGCGATGTTCTTCGCACCTTCCGCGCCGGAGGCGAGCTCTTCGCTCGCAGCCTGTGCGCCGACCTCCTCGAGCTCCGCAGTCTCCGTCGCGGTCATGCCGACGCTCTTGCTGGACTGCACGTCCTTGGCGTGTTGGCCGACTGATTTCGCGAGGGAGTCGCCGCCGACCTCGACTGCCGCCCGCTCGAGGTTCGCGAGGTCCTGCGCCGCTTGTTCGGCCGTCACACCCGCGCGGATCGTCTTTGCTACGGGCGCGAGCGCGCGGAAGATCTTGAGCGCTGCGCCACCGGCGGCGTACACGTCGAAGCCTGCGCCGACGATCGCGGCGCCGAGCCAGAACAGCGACGGCTCTTCGGCCGACAACGCGGCCGCGCCGAAGTCGGTATTGTGCAGCTCTGTCTTGAGCTCGAACTCTTTGAACTGCTCGTACGCTTGACCGACGCCGATCGCCGCTGCGCCGATCAGCGACACACCTTCGGTAACCGGCGCCAACAGCACCAGCGCGAACTGCAACAGACCGACGAGGATCTGCGTGAGCGTGCTGGGTTGCTCGTCGTCGTGCTTCTCGTCGAGGATCTTCTCGTGCAGTGAGCCTTTGACGATCGCGAGCTGCGCGCGTGTGCCGTTGATGATCTTCGGAACACGCCAGAGGTTGACATCGCCGCCCGGCTGTAGCCCCTCGCGAACCTTGCCGATGTTCACGAGCTTCGAGCCGAGCTCCTCGACGATCAGGCTCGTCGCGTCGTTGTTCTTTCCCTTCTTGAGCTTCGAGATCTGGTCTAGCGCGCTGCCATCGTAGTCGTCGGTCCACGACGCCAGAATCGGATACATCTGCTGGATCTGCTGCTTGTAGACGTCGTAGTCGCGCTTCGCATTGGTGTATTCGGTTTGCGCGGCCTCGTAACCGGCGGGTGGTGGCAGCGACTCGCCGATCGCTCGCACGGCGTAGCTAGGTAGTGGTCGACTATTGCCATCGATGTAGTTGGGGTTGCCGAACGGGTCATGCGCGATCGGAGTTGGATCGGCGTAGTAACTGATCTGCGCGTCGCGTTCGAGAGCCTTTTGATCGGCGGCGCGCTTCGCGGTGTCGAGCCGCTGCTTGCGCGCGATCATCCCTTCGGCGGCGACTCCCATGCCGCGACTCGTCTTGTCATCGTCGATATTCGCGTCGATGCGAAACAAGCCGGCGAGGTGAACATCGCGCACGCCGTAACGCTCGAGCTCCGACGTCACGCGGGTTTCGCTCTCGTCGAGCATGCCGTTGACGATCGCTTTCGCGCGCGCCTCGAACGCGATTAGGAATTCATCGTCGTCGTTGATGATCTGGAGTGCGACCTCGGTGACGAGCTTGGGAATCCGCTTGCTCGGATCGGACTCGGCGCGAGCAAACTTGACGTCCGGCGGACGGCAATAACGGCCGACGTTGCCAGTGCTAGCGACGGAATCGATATCGCTGTGAACACCCTGTTGCGTCGCGAAGTCGCGCGCGAGTGTGCGAAGCGCGTCGTGCGGAGCCGACTGCTTGGCCGCCCACGCTTCCAACGCAGTGCGAACCTGAGCCGGCGAGTCGGTCAGATAGACGTCGTTGAACGTGATCCCCCAGACCATCGTGGCGGGCTCGTCATCACTGTCGGGTTTCCCCTTGTCGGGCGCCGGCTGGAGCTGAATCGTCGGGCTGCGCGAGCCATCGCCGCCCGCGACCTTGTCGAGCAGCGGTTCGGCGGAACGCCCATCGACGACGGCGTCGGCGACATCGTCGGCGTGGCGTTCCCACGCATCGCCGCTGCCACCCGGCGCGCTCTTGGCCTCGCGTTGCTGGATGACGTGTGCGCTCTCGTGAGCCGCGAGTCGCTCGTCGGGTGTGTCGCGAAACGCGATGCGATGGCCGGATGTGAACGCGCGCGCGCCGATCTGCTCGTTGGCGCTCCGGGCGGGGTCACCCGAGATCGTGCGTACCGCCGACAGATCGTGCTGGCCGAATGCAGCCTGAATGCGCTGAAAGTGCGGCAGAGGCTGTGATGCTGCCGCCAGCGTCGAACGCACGCTCTCGACGCTGCCGCCGCCGCTCGCCTTCGCGTCGCCAACACACGCCGCGCACTTGGCTTGCACGCCGTAGCGTCGCGCGGCCAGCTCGCAGCTCGGGCATCGGCGATGCGCGTGTTGCAGCTGCAGGTTTCCGAGCGGCGCGCCCGGAAACGCAGCACCATTGCCGTGGCGTGCAGCACTCGCGACGGCGAGATTGCCAACGCCCGCGTCGGTCTGCACCCCGGCTTCGGGCGCTTGATGTTGCACGGGAGTCTTGGCTGCATCGTTGGCAGTCACCCGGCTCGCATCACTCATCGCCCATCACTCGCCGCCCTGTTGCCTGCATCATCTCTCATCACGGCCGCCATCGGGCGCGGGAGCGCAGGAATCGCTCTAGCTTCGCGGCGCGACGTGGACGAGCGTGTGCTTGCCGTCGGCGAACTCGACCTCGATACGCTGCGCGAGTCGAGACACCACAGCGCCCTGTCCGAACTTGGGGTGGGCGATCAGGTCACCAACCGCGAACGTGCGCGTCGCCGAGTATGGCTGCACCACCTGTTCGGGCGCGCGCCATGCGATGCGCGCGAGCTCGCTCAAGCTTGCGAGCACGACCTGCGCGACATTCGCGGCCGTCTTGAACAGATGCGTGTCGCACGCGCGCAGGATGGCGACATCGCGCGGGGTCAGCCGGAGCGTGACCGGGAGATCGATGCGCGCGGCGGCTTCGGCATCGCTCGCCGCGATCACGAGCTTGGCGCGATCGATCGCGGCGTTGGTCGCGCGGCCGATCACCGCGGCACGGGCTTCGCCGAGCGCGCGCTGTACGGCTTGCATCGCGTCGAGCGGAACCTTCGGCTGTTTCAGCAGCTGCATGCCGCGGTCGTCGAGCTGTGCCACGATTTTTGTGAACGCACCGTGGAGGCTCTCGTCGCAGCGGGCGCGCGCGTCGGCGACGACCGCGTCGCGAATCGCCGGGATCGCGAGAGCGTCGTCGAGGACGCGGGCCAGCACCGACGCGACGGCGACACGCACATCGCCCGAGAGCGTCGCGCGCGGTTCCGGTGCCGGCACGACCGTGAGCCCGAGCGCCGCGACGACGCATTCGGCGAGCTGGCGCGGCTTCGTGCTGCGCGGGCCCCGGCCGTCGACGTCGATCGCTTCGAGCTTGGTGACGAGCGCACCACACGCGACGTCGTGATCGGCGAGGCCCGTGCGGTCGGCGCTATCGACCGGCGGGAATGCCGCGGCGAGCTCGGCGAGCACCTTGTCGAGGCCCGCGAACCTGCAGACATCGAACAGCGCGGCGAGCAGCTCGCGCGCGAGCGAGCGCAGATCAGTTCCCGCCTTGCGGCTATCGAACATGCGCGCCGCGTGATCCTGCAACGCGGCGAGCTGCGGTTCCGGAAACTCGATCGGCATGCCGCAGCATAGCCCCGACGGCGATCTCGCGTGTGTTCAGGGCTGCTGCGTCGTCGGCGCGGGTGCCCGATTCGAGCCGCCGCGCATCGCCATGCACAATGCGGCGATCGTCGCGAGAGCGACCACGAACGCGATCACGAGCTTCTTGGTGCCGCTCGCGCGCGCTTGCAAAACGCCCGCACCGAACGTCGACGCCGCCGGCAGGTTGGGGAGCTCTTCGCGCGCGCCGCTCGGTCTCGCGCGCCGCGTGCGCGCCTGAAGCATGCTGGAACCGAAAGTCGCCGGCGCTGCCACCGGCGGCTCGGCGGCGACGGCGGCGATGGGCGCGATGGGCGCGCGCGGCGGCGGCGTTACCGGAACCTCGATCACCGGCACGATCGGCTTCGTCTCGACGGGCACCACCGCCGCACGAGCCGGCTGAGGCGCGGCTTCGACGCGCGGCGGTGGAGCATCGGTGCCTCGCGGTGCTCGCACCGGAGTCGTCGGTCGCACGACGGCGGGCATCGCGATTTTCGCGCTGACCGGGCGCGGCGAGCTCGGTCGTGGCGCCGGAGTCGACGTCGACGTCGACAGTGGCCACGTGAATGCCGGTGCCGGCTTCGGCTCGACGGCGTTCGCGTTGCGATGGAGCACGCTCGGGATCGGCCGCGGTTGTGGCGGACGCTCCATCGGGACGTCGATGCGCTTTACCTTGTTGGTCGACTCGTCGGAGGGTTCCATTGCGCCGGAGCGTAGCGATGTGGCGGCGAACGTAAAGCAAGAAATGCGGGGCAACTACAGCCAACCGCCGATCATGCCCGACCCCCTGACCTGCGAGACGACCGCCAGCAGCGAACCGAATCCGGTCGAGAAAGCTGCGGATAGGTTTCGTTTAGCCGCACCATGCCCGCGTGACCGACGCGCATCGCGCCACGCCATTCGGCATGCTGTGTCTGGGCGCGCTCGGCGTCGTGTTCGGCGATATCGGAACGAGCCCGCTGTACACGCTCAAAGAATGCGTGCGATCTGCCGGCGGCGCGACCGAGCCGGCGATTCTCGGCGTGTTGTCGATGATCGTGTGGGCGTTGGTCCTCGTGGTCACGGTCAAGTACCTGGCGTTCATCATGCGCGCCGACAACAAAGGCGAGGGCGGCATCTTCGCGTTGCTCGCGCTCGTGCCGAGCCGGCTGCGCGCGAATCGCGCCGGCGGCATCGCGTTGCTCGTGATCATCGGCGCGGCGCTGCTCTACGGCGACGGCGCGATCACGCCGGCGATCTCGGTGTTGTCGGCGGTCGAAGGCCTCGAGATCGCACAGCCCGGCCTCGCGCCGCTCGTGCTGCCGCTGACCTGCGTGATCTTGTGCGGGCTATTCTGGATCCAGCATCGCGGCACGCACACGATCGGCAAGCTGTTCGGGCCGGTGATGGTCGTGTGGTTCGGCACGATCGGCGTGGCCGGCGCCGTGCAGCTCGCGAATCACGCGAGCGTGCTGCGCGCGTTGTCGCCGATCTGGGCGGCGCGTTACTTCGCCGACCACGGGCCGACGAGCCTGCTCATCCTCGGCAGCGTCGTGCTCGCCGTGACCGGCGGCGAAGCGCTCTACGCCGACCTCGGCCATTTCGGGCGCCGCTCGATCCGAGTCGTGTGGTTGGGCTTCGTGTTGCCGGCGCTCGTGCTGTGCTACTTCGGCCAGGGCGCGCTGCTGCTCGACGACGCGGCGATCGCGAACCCGTTCTTCGCGCTCGTGCCGGTCGGCGCGGCGCAGCTCGCGCTCGTGATCCTGTCGAGCGCGGCGACGGTGATCGCCTCGCAAGCGCTGATCTCCGGCGCATTCTCGTTGACGCGGCAGGCGATGATGCTCGGCTATTTTCCGCGGGTGACGATCCGGCACACGTCGAGCGAGACCGAGGGCCAGATCTACGTTCCGGAGATCAACTGGTTCCTCGCGATCGCCTGCATCTTGCTCGTGCTCGCGTTCCAAGCGTCCGATCGGTTGGCCGCGGCGTACGGCATCGCGGTCACCGGCACGATGGCGATCACGTCGATCGTGTTCTATGTCGTCACGCGCCACACCTGGGGATGGTCGCGCGCCAAGGCGCTGCCGGTGCTCGTCCTGTTCTTGTCGTTCGACATCCCGTTCTTCGCGTCGAACCTGTTCAAGATCGTCGACGGTGGTTGGGTGCCGATCTTGATCGGCGCGGGGTTCGTGCTCGTGATGCTCGTGTGGAGCAAGGGCCGCTCGATCGTGCTCGGCACGTACGCGAATCAGTTTCCGAGCTTCGAAGAGTTCGCGCCGCAGCTCGACGGGATCGATCGCGTGCCCGGCACCGCGGTGTACCTCGCATCGCGCACGGACCACCTGCCGCCCGCGCTCGTCCATCTGCTGTCGCGCAATCACGTGCTGCACGAGCACGTGATCCTGTTGACGCTGCAGCCGAGCGACAGCGAGCCGCGCATTCCAGAGGACTCGCGCGTCGAGTTCACCGAGCTCGGTCAGCGCTTCTATCGCGTGCTGGTCCGCGCGGGGTTCAGCGAGCAGCCGCACGTCCACGACGTGCTCGTGCAGATCACGAAGCAGCACGGGATCCCGTTCGGACCGGACGACGCGACGTATTTTCTCGCGCGCATGAACTTGCTCGCGACCGGTGCGGGCCAGATGGGCGCGCTGACCGAAAGCATCTACTCGTTCCTGCAGCGCAACTCGGTCACGGCCGACCGCTATTTCGGCCTGCCGCCCGAGCAGGTCATCGAGATCGGGACGCAGCTCGATCTGTGACACGCGCGGCGAGATCGAGGCGAAAGAAGTCTCGCAGCTGCGCGTAGACCTCGGGGAGCTCGTCGGCGAGCGCGCGCGGTTTCTCGAAAAACATCTCGGTCGCGACCGCAAAATACTCGGCCTCGTTCGTGATCGCGTAGTCGCTGAGCAGGCTCCGCTCGCCGCGTGCCGCGCGTTCGCGATGCCGCAAGAACGCGGGCTCGAACGCGCTCGCCCACGCGCGGCGTGCTTCGCGACCGGCCAGCGGCGGCGTGCCGTCGGCGCTGCCGTCGAGAAAATCGATCTTGTGCGCGAGCTCGTGGATCACGACGTTGCTGCCGTCGCGCTGATCGCGCGCGCCGCGCAGCGCCGCATCCCACGCGAGCACCAGCGCGTCGCCGCGGCCGGCAAGCCCGATCACCGGCGTGTCGCCTTTCGCGACGGCTAACCCGGGATCCCAGAAGCTGCGCGCGTTCTCGGGCACGACGACGGCGCTCGGATACACGACGATCGAGAGCACATCGGCGAACAGATCGTGGTCGCGGTTGACCAACATCTGACAGCCGGTTCCCGCGACCGTCACGCGGATCTCGTCGGTGAGCTCGAGACCACCGGCACCTTCCCAGTGCTTTTCGGCGACGAAGACCTGCACGAGATCGCGCAGCCGCTGTTGCTCGTCGGCATCGACCCAGCGATACGCGCCGACATCGCGGTCGAGGATCGCGCGCCACGCGTCGGGAAACGGTTGCTCGAGTAGATGGTGACGGCGACGTTCGGTGAGCCAATGCAGCACCGCTGCAGCGTACCTCTACAGCAAGCCGCGTTGCCGCATCGCGTCCGACCATGCGACGAACCCGCTCGGTACCGACGACATCGCCGGCCGAGCGACCCAAAATGGCTCGGCACCGCCGGTGACACTGGCCAACGCGCTGGCGTCGAGCTGCTTCGTGGTTCGCTTCACGGTTACTCCGAGCCGAGCAGCTTCGTGTGGAGGCCGGAGACCGCGCCGCTCTTCGCGTTGACGTTCGCGTTGAACGAGCGCTTGGTGTCGCCGCCCCACAATGCATTGACGTCGAACTTGCCGCTCGCGTGCTCGACGCCCGAGGCGTTCGGCTTGCCGAACGTCGGCTTGCCGATATAGGAAACGACGCCCTGCGAGCCGAACTTGTCGTTGAGCTTGTCGAGGACGAGGCCGGACGCCGAGGCGCCGCCGGTGATGGTCGCGAGATCGAAGTTCGAGATGGTGGTCATGATGACCTCGCGTAGTGCAGCGCGCGTGCCTGCGCGAGCGCATGCATTTGCCGCGAGTTAGAGCGCGCGATCGATCAGCCGGAAACAGCGGTATTGGCCGTCGCCGCTGGGTGACGAATTGGTACGATGGGCCATGCGCACGGCTTGCTTGCTCGGTCTGCTCGGGAGCGCGTGCGGGTTTAGCCCGCACGACGCTACGGGCGACGCGGCGCCGAGCGGCGATGGCGCGACGATGCACGACGCCGCCGCGACGATCGATGGGCAGGATGCCGATCTGGGATCCGGATCCGGATCTGGATCCGGCTCGGGTGGTGCGCGCCGCAAGCCGATCACGATTCTCGGCGCGAAAGTCGGCGGTTCGCTCGCCGATTTTCCGGTGTGGATCGATCTGACCGACGCGGACATCGCGGCGCGCGCGCAGACCAACGGCGCCGACATCTTCTTCACCGACAACAATGGTACGGCGCTCGACCGCGAGCTCGCGAGCTGGAGCTCGACCACGCACGAGCTCCGCGCGTGGGTCCGCGTGCCGGCGCTGGGCACACAAGACACGACCATCTACGTCGAGTACGGCGACGCGTCGAAGGCGCCGCTGCCGAATCCCGCCGGCGTGTTCAAGTCGAGCTTTGCGGCCGTGTGGCACCTCGATGACGCGCTGAGCGCCTCCTCGATCGCCGACGCGACCGGCAAGCTCGCGGCGACCGCGGTCGGGCTCTCGCCCGTCGACTCGGTTTCGGCGCAGCTCGGCAAAGGCATCAACTTCGATGGTACGGGCGCGTCGATGATCACGTTCGCGAATCCATTGTCGGGCAATGCCGTGCACACGATCTCGGTCTGGGTCGACCAGCCGGCGACGACGCACACGAGCACGATCTTTGTCATCGGCACGGCCGGGACCGACGAGTCTCGCTTCCTTTACAGCTACGCCGGCAATACGAACGGCACCGGCATCGGGGTCGGGCAATACAGCGACGATTGGTATCCGGCGACCGAGGACATCGAAGGCACCGGGTGGACGCAACTCGTGTGGACGTCCGAAGGCTCGAACAAGAAGAATCATCTGTTCCGCAACGGCCTCGAGATCCCGAGCTCGCCGATGATGTTGTCGAGCGCGGCCAACACGACGGGCAGCGCCGGCTATCTCGGGTTCGCGCCCGAGACGGCGTACGGCACGTCGACCGGCATGCTCGGCATGCTCGACGAGGTTCGCATCGCGACCGTGCAACGCGCGCCGGCGTGGATCTCGACCGAGTACGCGAATCAATCGTCGCCCTCGACGTTCTACAGCGTCGGCGCCGAGCAGCTCGCGCCCTAATCGTGGCCGACGTCGCCGGCGACGCCGCCGGCGTCGAACGCGCCGAACGCGTCGCCCAACGCCGCATCGAGCCCGCCGTCGTCGTCTACCGAGCTGTCGCGAAACGGCGTGAGATCGACGATGCGCCGGCATGCGTTCGCGGCGAGACAGAGCACGAGCACGAGCACGATCACGAAGCCGCGTCTCATCGACACGTCGCGCTCCAGCTCGCGGCGCTCGTCGGATAGCGCGCGGCGAGCTCGTCGATGTGCGGCTTCGCGGCGGCGCAACCACCGGCGGAAAATGCGAGCTCGACGATCGCCGCGAGCGCGTCGCGATCGTGCGGCGACCGCGGGAACCGCGCGCGATAGCCGGCGAAGCACTCGGCGGCCGAACCGTCGGCGGCGGCGACCGCGACGCGACACCGCAAATACGCGCCCGGCTCGACGAGCGGGCTGTCGGCGAGCCGTGCGAGCTGGTCGAGGTCGCCGCGCGCTTCGGCCCACACGCCGCGGTCGAATGCGATGCGCGCGCGGTCGTAGTAGGCCTGGTCGAGCAACTTCGTCGCCGGGAACTCGACGACGAGCTTCGCGAGCGCGCGATCGGCAGCAGCGGGATCGCGAGCCGCGAGCGCTCGCTCGGCTTCGGCGTAGAGCCCGCCGGCATCGAGCGGCTTCGCCGGCGGTGATGGTGCGACGACCGGTGCCGGCGGGATGACGATCGGCGTGATGATCGGCCGTGGCATCGCCGGCGGGGTCGCCGGTGCGGCGGTGGCGATCGCGGCCGATTCGTGATGCGCGAGCTCGTCGCGCATCGCCGGTGCGATCGGGCTCCGCCCGATCTGGTCGCTGCACGCACGCTGGCCGGTGGTGACGAGCTGCACGCGCGCGGCCGTCGTCAGCTTCACGGTGCCGTGCGAGACCGAGACGCACGTCGCATCGGCGCGCGCCTCGACCGCGAACAGCGTGCCGACGATCTCGATCGTCGCACCGGGCGCGAGGATCTGCAGCATGCGGCCGTGACCGCCTTCGAACTCGCCGAGCAAGGTGCCGCGGCGAATGCGCACGACGGTCGTCGTCGCCGAGTGCGCGACGGGCTCGAGCTCGGCGGGACCGACGAGGACGGCGCGTGTCGCACCGTCGAGATGCAGCGACAACCGCGTGTCGGCCGGCGCGATGAAGCTCGTCGGGGTTTGGCCCGGCAACACCGCGATCACCGCGGCAACTGCCACCGCGCCGATCCCGATCGCGAGCGCGAGCGGCCACCGCGATCTCGCGCGCTCGCGGCCTTGCCCGGCGAGCCGGGTCTCGATCCGCGCCCACGTCTGCGCGCGGCGGATGTCGTCGAGCTCGTCGTCGGTCGTGAGCGCGGTGCGGAGCAGGTCATCGGCGGTCATGTGCGGCCTCGAGGACGGGCGAGCAACTCGGCGAGCTCGCGATGGGCATGTTGGACGCGCTTCGCGACGGCTTCGGGCGTGGCGTCGACGAGCTCGGCGATCGCTTCGAACGACAGCCCGTCGACGACGCGCAACAGCAGCGCGACTCGCTTCTTCGGCTTGATGCGCGCGAGACACGCGAACACGGCGGCGAGCTCCTCGCGCGCGCTCGCCTGCGCTTCCGGCGAGCCGACCGCCGAGACGAGCTCGTCGAAGAACGCGGTATCGACGGACGTGGTCGGCCTGCGATAACGCGCGCGCAACAGCTCGCACGCCTTGTTGATCGCGATGCGCTGCACGAGCGTGGCGAGCGCGGCGTCGCCGCGAAATCCCGGCAACGCGCGGTGCAGCGCGAGGAACACGTCTTGGAGCAAGTCTTCGCGCTCGGGCAGCGGTCCGAGTAAGCGGCTGAGCCGGCGATGCACCGCGGCGGCGTGCGCGCGATAGATCTGCGCGAATGCCGTGGGATCGCCGGCGCGATGACGCTCGACGAGCACGAGATCCTCGGCGGGGCTACGCGGCTCGGCAGCCACCGTCGCGGCGAGCACGGCGAGCGCGGCGATCACAGCGGCACCTCGACTCCAACGCGCAACCACGGCGCGATGCGCGGTGTCGTCAGCGCATCCGCGCCGGCGGTACGGTACTCGGTCTGATTCGCGAACGCGTCGATGCCGGCCGCGGCGATCACGTGCGCGCTGCCGACCGCGCCGCGTAGCCGCATGCTCGCGCCGCCGCCGAACAACGCTGTGAAGTCGCCGGCTCCGGTCGTCACGATCAAGGGCTCGACGACCGCATCGAGGCGCAGTTCGAATGGGCCGATGCGGCGGCCGACGCCCGCGCGCGCTTCGCTCTCGACGAGCTGCACCGGGCCACCGATCGATGCACCGCCGCCGAGATCGACCGCGACGACCCACATGCGCAGCGGCACGTCGAGCTCTGCGGTCAGCCCGCCGATCGCGTTGTCCCAACCGGCAACGCCTGCATAAAATGCGAACGCGGTCGCGTCGCTCGCCGGCGCGGCGGGAGACCTCGTCGATGCGTCGAGCGTGTCGTCGGGATCGATCGCCGCGATCGTGCGCGTCGCGGTCGGCGTCGGGGTCGTGGTCGGAGTCGGGGTCGTTGTCGGGGTCGGCGTCGGCGTCGTGGCCGGAATCGGCGTCGGGGTCGTCGTCGGCGTCGTCGTCGGCGTCGGCGTCGGGGTCGGCGTCGGTGCCACCGTCGGCTCGGGTGACAACAGGTCGCTCGCCGCAAGCGCGACCAACCGCGCAGCTTCTGCACCGCGGCGGCCGCCGAGCGCGACATCGCGCTCACCGCCGGGAGCTTCGATGTGGACGCCGCCCGCGATCGCCGTCACGCGCACGTGCAGCGGCGGACCCTCGAGCGGAATCCGGACGCGAATCGCCGCGGCGAGCTCGCCCGCCGCGAATGGCGCGCCGTCGACAGCGACGTCGATCGCGCGATCGGCGAACGCGGCCGGGCTCACGCTCAGCACGACCAGGCCGATGACGACTCGCAGGCTCACGCCAGGCCTTAGTCGCTCGAACCGGCACCGAAAGGAAAGATTCTTTTTTCGGCTCGTTCCGCGACCAAAGCAGCGTCATGAGGACAATCCCGACACTCTCGCTCGTGTTCGCATTCGCCGTCGCGGGCTGCACCATCAAGATCTTCAACGGGGGCGGTGATGACGACACGCGAACGCCGCACGCCGACGCAGGCCTGCACGGGAGCGGCGGTGACTTCGACGGCGGCGGCGTTTACGGCGCCGACGCCGGCGGCTACGACTTCGACGCGGGGTGTGGCTCGCCGCCCGAAGATGCGCCGTGGTGGTACGGCCCCGACGCGGGATACTACGTACCAGATGCCGGCTGCCCGAACGGCTTCGGGTCGGGCGGCTCCGGCTCGGCCTGCATCGAATAACGATTACCAGCCGTGCGGCGATGGGTGCGCGGGATGACCGTCGGTGGCGAGCCACTCGGCGGCTTCGTCGCGCGTGTCCTTCCACGTCGCGCCGGCGTTCGTGAAGTGATCGAGCGCCTGGCGGAGCATGCGTTCGGCGCGTGCGTGATCGCGCGGCCACAGCTCCTTGGCGAGGCCATATTCGGCGCCGGCGAGATGGCCGATGTCGGCATCGAGCTTGCCGAAGTCGTCGGCGGCGCGCTGAAAGTCGGCGATCGCGCCATCGCGTTGGCCAAGCGCCGCACGCACCGCGCCGCGTGCGAGGTAGGCGTTGGCGACGACGGGATGCAGCTCGCCGTACGCGCTCACCAAGACGGGCAGCGCCTTCTCGACGAGCGCCATCGCGGCCGGATCGTTGCCGGCGTCCGAGCGCGCGCTCGCCTGCTGCAACCAACACGTCGCGGCCTCGCTCGACGTGTCGCCGGCGCCGAACGCGATCACGTCGCACGCGCGATCGAGCGCGATGACCGCTTCGCGAAAGCGGCCGAGCTCGTCGAGGATCGCGCCTTCGATCTGCAGTACTTCGCCGTAGCGCTCCTGGCGATCGCCGACCACGCCGCGCACGCCGATGGTGCTGACGTGCGCTTCGCGCAGTGCCTCGTCGAGCTGGCCGGCGCCATCGAGCGTTTGCGCGAGTGCGCTGTGCGAGATCCAGCGGTCGAGGTTGTCGCCACCGAGCTGTCGATCGGCGAGCGCGACCGCATCGCGCGCCACTCGAATCGCCTCGTCGTCGTGCCCCGCCGACGACAGATCGCTCGCGAGTCGCTCGCGATAGATGATCTGCGCGTTGATCTCGCCGGCGGCTTTCGCCGGGCCGAGCGCGATCGCGCGGCGGAATTGCGCGATCGCGTCTTCATAGCGACCTTCGTCCTCGTAGAGGTAGCCGAGGCCTTGGATGATCCGCCCGCGCATCGCGGGTTGGGTCGATTCGGCGATCGCGAGCGCGCGACGCAGCATCGCTTCGGCGTCCGCGAACCGCTTCGCGTTGACGAGCGAGGAGCCTTGCGCGTAGAGCAGCTGGACTTCGAAGTCGTCGGGGTGGCCGAGACGATCGAGCACGGCGCGCGCGTACGCGAGGTACTCCAGGCCACGCTCGGTCGAGCCTTCGTCGAACGTGGTGTTGAGCCCGAGCGTCAGGAGCGCGCTGGCGGCGATGTAGTCGTCGTGCGCGGACTCGGCGGCGGCGACCGCGCGGCGCAGCGTGTCGAGCGCGACGGCGTTGTTGCCGCCGAAGCTCTGCGCGGTGCCGAGCAGGTACAGCGCTTCGGCTTGCATCGGTGGCCACGCTTGCTTCGTGGCTTCGACGAGCGCCGTCGCGCCGGCGATCGCACCGGCGAAGTCGCCGCGATCGCGCTGGTCTTCGATGGCGAATTCGCGCTCGCGGATCAAGCGAACGCTGCGGCGCAGTGCCGGATCGTCGGGCACGTTCGCGGCCGTGAGCCCGGGCGGCGCCTGCAAGCACCGCGTCGGATCGACGACACTCGCCGCGAGCCGGCTCGCCCACCGCGGGCCGCTCTCGATCAGATCCGCGACGAAGCCGGTGAGCTCGGTGCGCCGCGCGTCGAGACACGCGGTCATCGCGGCCGACGGCGGCGGCGATACGCGACATGTCAGCACGTGGCTCATCGCGAGTGCGCCGCTGCGCGTGGCGAGCTGCGCGAGCGCGAGCTGTTTCGCGGCGGGATCGGCGGCGAGCGCCGCGCCGACCATCGCCTCGCGGATCGGATCGTACGCGCGTGCGACCTCGGCGAGCGCGCTCGCGCACGCGTCGGGTGGAGACGACCGCGCGCGCACGGGTGCTTCGGCGGCGACGGCGATCGCGATCGTCGCGACAACCGCAGCCGCGATCGCGAGGATGCGGCCGCGCCGGGTCGGCGGTGACAGCGCGTCGAGCATCGCGCGTAGATCCGGCCATCGCGCGTCGGGATCGATCGCGAGGCCGCGCTCGAGCGCACGGACGATGCGCGCCGGCACGCCGCGCCGGGTCGGCTTCGGCGCGTGGTTCATCGCCGCGCGGATCTGGTCGACGGTCGCGCCGATAAATGGCCGTGCGCCGAACAACGCTTCCCACAGCGACACCGCGAAGGCGAACACGTCGGCGCGTGCGTCGACGCCGCGACCTTCGAGCTGCTCGGGCGGCATGTACGCGGGCGTGCCGATCGCGGCACCGGTCGCCGTGAGCCGCACGTCGCGAGCGTCGTCGAGCGCGATGCGATCGCGGCTGTCGCGCTCGTCGCCGCGCCGCGCGATGCCGAAATCGGTGACGACGAGCCGCTTCGCTCGTCGCTCGTCATCGAGCTCGACCAGCACGTTCTCCGGCTTGAAGTCGCGGTGCACGATGCCGGCGGCGTGCGCGGCTGCGAGCCCTTCGCCGGCGCGCGCGAACAGGGCGAGCGCATCGCGCCATGCCGGCCGGGTTCGCGCGATATGCGCGCCGAGCGTTTCGCCGCGCACGAGCTCCATCGCGACGAACACGGCGTTGCCTTCGCGGCCGGCGTCGTAGACGGCGATCACCGCCGGATGTGACACCTGCGCCATCAAGCGCGACTCGCGGCGCAAGCGCTCGGCGAGCAGCGCGGCGGCGCCCGCGATCTCCGGCCGCAGGATCTTGAGCGCGACCGCGCGATCGAGCTCGCCGTCGTACGCTTCGTAGACTTGGCCCATCCCGCCGGCGCCGAGCAAGGCGCGCACGCGATAGCGGCCGAACGCCGCGCCGGTCGCGAGCGGCGCCGAGCCGACGGGCACGATGAAGCTCGGCCGCGCGTCGCGAGGGCCGGGGACCGCGGCGCGCACGGCGGCCACGACAATGGCACGGCACGTGTCGCAGCGATCGAGATGCGAGGTGATCGCGTCGGCATCGGGCGCCGCGAGCGTGTGCTCGACCAACGCCCCGAGCAGCTCGTCGCTCGGACACTCCATCACCAACTCGGACGCCACGCGGCGCAATCTATTCGCGCGGGCACGGTGGGGCAACGCGAAATCGCGTTCGGCCTGCGACTTCGCAGCTGCACCGGCGTCTAGCCGGCATCATGCAGAAACGCTTCGCTTGGCTCTTGTTCTGTTGCGCGTGTCACTTCGGTGACAATCGCGCCGCGCCGATCACCGGCGATCCTCCCGACGCAGGTAGCCCCATCGGGCCGATCGACGCGGCGATGCACGAGGATGCGCCGCACACGGCCCCGCCGCCGGACGCTCCGGTCGCGCCGCTCGCGTGCCAGTTACTGCCACAAGACGGCTGCGGGAGCGCGGATCCCGCGTGCGATTTGACCGCCGCCGACGACGGCACCCTCGGGTGTCGCGCGGTGACGAAGCAGGGCGTCAGCAACGATCACTGCACCGCAGCGACCGACTGCAAAGCCGGCTACACGTGCACGCACGACGCGGACGCCAACGATGCGCCGTGGTGCTCTCGATTCTGTGCCGCCGATACCGACTGCCTCGGCGTCGGCTCGCGCTGCGTGATCGAGCTCGACGGCGCGCAAGATCAAGCGCTCGGCATCGACGTGTGCTCGAACTCGTGCGACCTGGTCGATCAGGCGCGCTGCGCGTCGGGCATGGCGTGCGTCGGTTACACCGACGCGACCGGCGACTACACCGACTGCGATTACGTCGGCACCGCGCAGCTCGGCGACGCGTGCACGACCGCGCTCGACTGCGCCGCGGGCGCGACGTGCGTCGACAATGCATGCGCCGCGTACTGCGAGGTCGACGATGACTTCGGCTGCGCGGCCGACGAACAATGCGTCTCGTTCACGACTCCGCTCGTGATCGGCAACGTCGAATACGGGAGCTGCCAATGATTCGCGCGACGATTTACACCGCGGCGCTCGCCGCGATCTCGACGGCGGCGCACGCCGAGCCCGAGCTCGAGCTCGGCGCGGCGTTCGGCGGCCACGAGTTCTCGCACACCAGCGAGCTCGGCGCCTACGACGACGACTTGGATCCCGGACCGAATTCGTCGGGCATGCTCGGCGCTCGCGTCGGCGTCGGCTTCGCGACGCGGTTCGCCGCCGAGGCCGAAGTCATGGTCATCCCGACCGACGACGACGTGCTCCACCGCAACGCGATGGTCTACGACGTGCGCGGGCAGCTGCGCTTCGATCTGTTGACCGGCCGCGTGCGTCCGTTCGTGCTCGCGGGCGTCGGCATGCAAGTGCTGCGCAGCTCGTCGATGCAGCTGATCAACGACACCGATCCGGAGCTGCATTGGGGCGTCGGCGTGCGCTACGCGGTCAACGAGCACTTCGATCTGCGCGTCGACGGTCGCCAGCTGATCGTGCCGGATCGCAGCTACAACGGCGCGACCGCCGACTACGAGGCGACGTTCGGCGTGAGCTATCGCTTCGGCAAGGCACCGCCGCCGCCGGCGCCGGTCATGGAACCGCTGCCGCCGCCACCCGCGCCGGAGCCTGTCGTCGAGGCACCGCCGCCGCCGCCGCCGCCACCTGCGCCGGTAATCGAAGAGCTCGCCGGCATCGGCTTCGAGCGCGACTCGGCGGTGATCGACACGGTGTCGGAGCCGATCCTCGAGGCCGCGTACAAGCTGCTGCACGATCACGACGATCTTTCAGTCGAGATCTCGGGCCACACCTCCTCGGAGGGCGACCCCGCGCGCAACGAGCAGCTATCGCTCGCGCGTGCGCAAGCCGTGAAGGCGTACCTCGTCCATCGCGGCGTCGCGGCGGAGCGGATCTCGGCGGTCGGCAAGGGCTCGGGCGATCCGATCGCCGACAACGCGAGCGAAGACGGCCGCGTCAAGAATCGGCGCATCGAGTTTCGCGTGGTGACGCCGGAGCACTAAGCGTCGTCGGTCGCGCCGCGCGGCAACAGCTGCGACAGGCTGACCTCGAGCTGGCTCTGCACGAGCGCGGTCATGCGATCGAGCTCGGTCACCGACAGCGCCAATCGCTCCGCGAGCAGCCGCCGCGTCTCGGCGAACACGCCGTCGCATGCGCGTTGGATCCAGCGCGCCGCGGTCGCGCGATGCACCGCGTAGACCGTGCCGATCTCGTCGATCGACAGCGCGTCGACGAAGCTCATCCGCAAGACCGCGCGGTGCCGCGGTTCGAGCGCCGTGACCGCATCGCGCAGCGCGGTCCCGAACGCGGTGGTGTACTGGCGCTTCAACAGCTCGAGCTCGGGATTGTTCGTCGAGATCGTCGCGAGCGCCGAGATCCATTCGTTGTCGTCATCGGGCGCGATGACCTCCCTCGCTCGCTTTTGCGAGCGCAGCATCATCAACGCCGTGCGCGCGCCGGCGATGCCGACCCATGCGCGTAGCGGGCCGCGCGCGGCGTAGCTCGCGAGCTTCGGCGTGCCATCGTCACCGACGAGCAGGCTCGCGCGCATGCGCTGGAGCGCTTCATCGACGAGCGTCGGCGTGCCGACGATCTCGTGGATCGCACCGCGCGCCGCCGCGACGAGCTCGCGATCGAACGCCGCGAGCGCGGCCGGATCGGCTGTGAGGCACGCCGCCGCGAGATAGACATCGGCCGGGAAGCGCTGCGCGCCGCCCGGATCGAGCTTGCTCGCATGCGCCGCGAAGCGTTCGCGATCCAGCGTTACCCCTGGCCATGCGGCGCGCCCGGCATCCCAGGCCACCGTGATCTCGTCGTCGCCCACGGCCCTCACTATACCGCGAGCGCGGCCGAGAACTTGCCGTACCGCCCCCGCAACGCGGCGCGCACGCGAGCGAGCTCGGCGAGCACGACGTCGGAGTACGCGTCGGCGCGCGTCCAGGCGCGCAGATACAGCTTTGCCCCACGCTCGTCGACGGCGGCGAGCTCGGCGACCGGCGCGGGCGCCGCCTCGATACGCGGATCGATCGCCGCGACGAGCGCGAGCATCTCCTCGAGCGGCTCGAGATCGGCGACCTCGTCGACGGTGATCACGAGATCGATCCGCCGGCGACCGAGCGCGGTCAGGTTCTCGATCGGCTGCTTGAGGACCTCGCTGTTCGGGATCGCGACGAGCCGATTGTCCGGCGTGACCACGACGGTGTGAAACACGCGGATCGCCTCGACACGGCCGATGTACTTGCCGAGCATCACCGAGTCGGCGACGCGATACGGGCGCAGCGCGACGAGCAACACGCCGGCCGCGAAGTTCGACAGCGAGCCCTGCAGCGCGAGCCCGATCGCGAGGCCGCCGGCGCCGAACACGACCACGACCGCCGTGGTCTTGATGCCGAACGTGTCGAGTGCGACGAGGATCACGGCCGCGGCTTGCGCGATATTGACCACGTCGCAGACGAATCGGCGCAGCGAAGCATCGGCGTGGTGGCGCTCGAGCGCTCGATCGACCGCGCGCACGATCCATCGCGCGACCACGCGGCCGAAGCACACGAGCGCCGCGAGAAACCCGACGCGGCCCGCGATCGACCACGCGTGGTCGGCGAGGTACGCCCGTACGACATCCCAGTCGATCATGGCTGGCCGAGGTAGCGCTCGAGCAGCGCTTGCCAGCGATCGCCGGCTAGCGCGTCGAGCAGTATGCGGTTGAGTGGCTCGCGCATCGCGCTGCCGTCGGGCAACGCGATGCCGTAATCCTGGCGGTCGAACGCCTGCGGCAGCACGCGCACGGCGCCGCCGAGCTCGCGCTTCGCGAGATATTGCAAGATCGGCGCGTCGTAGACCATCGCTTCGACGCTGCCCGATGCGACCGCGCGCAAGCCGTCGAGCGGCGTCGCGACCGGGAGATACGCGATGTGATGAGCGTCGAGGTAGCCCGCGCTCGTCGAGCCGGCGATGCTCGCGACCGTCACGTGCGGCAAGTCTTCGGGCCCGTGGATCGCCGATTCGAGCCGATCGACGGTGAGCGCCGTCGTGATCGACGCGGTGAAGAACGAGATGATGATCAGCGCCGCGAACATCCACGCGAGCCCGACGATGCGGCCGCCGAGCGTGACCGGCGACTTGTCGCCGTAGCCGACGGTCGTCATCGTGACCGCCGACCACCACAACCCGGCGCCGATGCCGCGCAGAGGATCGCGCGCGAACTGCGCGTTATTTCGGCGCTCGAACAGCCACACCAACGTGCCGATCGCGGCGAGCAACCCGAACAGCCCGGCGAGCAGCTTCGCGAGCTCCCACGTCGCGAGCGCGCGCACCGTCGCGAACGCGCCGCCGCCGCCGCCGGGGCGCGTCGCGATCGCGAGGCCGGTCGAATAGATCGGGTGCGTGAAATCCATCCGCGCCTCGCGGGCGGCGGTGATCGTCAACGCGCCGACGCCGGCATCGACGTCGCGGTGCTCGACCGCGTCGAGCAGCGCGTCGACGGTCGCGTACTCCTTGAGTTCATACGTCGCGTTCATCGCCAGCGCGAGGTCGTGCCACAGCTCGATGCTGATGCCGGTCCACGTGCCGTCGGCCTGCTTCATCGCGAACGGCGGCGATGGTTTCGTGCCGATCACGAGATGCGGGTCGGCGCTCGCCGTTGTAGCGACGAGCAACGCGATGGCGATGGCGACGCGCATCACCGCGACCACGCCGTCGTGCGATCTTCCTCGTTGACCGGAACGGTCTGCGGCGGCGGCGGCGCGACCGGGGCGACCTTGTAGCTCCGCAAGAAACCCATCGCTTTGAGCCCGCGCGCGGCCCAGAACCACACCGCGAAGCCGACGACGAGCACGAGCGGTCCGACGAGCAGCACCTGCGCCCACGGCACCTCCGCCGCGGCGGTCACGCCTGCGAACGCGCGCTCGTCGAGCTCTTGCAGCACGAGATCGGCGATCACCGCGAACAACCACGGCAGCGCTTGCACGAGCAGCACCGACGGGATGCCGGCGCGGAAGAACCGCGCGTGCGAGCCGACCGGCACGTTGGCGTTGAATCGCGCCTGGAAGATCTTCTGGCACTTGCCGAGGAAGAACGACATCGAGACGATCAGCGCGACGAGGTTGAGCGCGAGGAACAAGATCACGCCGACGAGCGCGAGGAACACGCGCGTGCTCGACGCGTCGGGCACGAACTGCAGATACAGCACCGCGCGGCTGAAGTAATCGAGCAGCGTGTCGAGCGCGGGACCGACGATGCGCCCGAGCACGAAGCCCGAGATCAGCGTGAGCGCGACGAGCACGCCGATCGTGCACACGGTCGCGAGCATCTCGCCCCACACGCGATGCATCGCACGCCTCGTGACATCACGGCCGGCGCCGGCTTCGCCGGATGCGGCGCGCATCGGCAGCTTGATGATCTCGACGAGGGTCGGCCGGATCGCGATGCCGAACAGGATCATCGTCACCGCGAACAAGATGATCGGCAGGATCTTGAAGATGAAGTCGAGCTGCTTTAGGAGCTTCGCGATCTTCAAGAACACGGTCGCGTCCTTGATGACCTTCTGACCGTTCTCGAGCAGCATCACCGACGGCTGCTCGCCGCCGCCGTCGCCGCTGTGCATTTGCTCGAGCGTCGGTAGGAACAGCTCCTTGCCCATCGAGATGTACTCGTCGGCGTTGCGATCGAGCGTGTCGAACGTGCCCTTCGCGATCGCGAGGCTCGGGTTCGTCGCCGAGCCGAGCGCACCTTGTGCGGCGCGCATGCCGGTGAGCACCGCGCCGAACAAGTTCACGGTCACGAAGAACGTGACCGCGGCGAGCGCCGAGTACTTGAACAGCACACCCAGCTTGCCGGGATACTTCTTGCCGACGACGACCGGGATGCCGAGCAGCAACACGCCGAGCAGCGAGAATACGAACACGCCGGTCGAGAACTGGCGGAGCTTCTTCGCCGAGCTCTTCGCCAGCTTCGCCGCCATGCGATCGAGCACGACGCGCTTCGCCGCGCGCACGGCGTTCTGGAACTGCTCGATCGTGATCGATGGAACCAAGTCCGTCGCGGCGGGTCGCGCCGCGAGCTCTTTGTCGACCGCGTCGGTGTCGATCGTCGGCGAGATTCCGGCGAAATCGGCTTCGAACTCGTGTTCGGCCTCCGGATCGGGCGCCGCGCTGCCGTCGGGGGCGTCGTCGTCGTCGTCGCCGGCCTGGGCGGTGTCGGTCGCGGTGGCGGCTTCCGCCTCGTGGTCGGGTTCGGGCTCGTCGGCGTAGGCCGAGCGCGCGCCGAGCGCGCACAGGAGAGCGAAGATCGGAAATAGACGTGTCCGCATGTTGCCAGTGCGATGCCGGCGGTCGCGCCAAGTCGCAGTGCGACATCGCCGCATCGCCGGCATCTGGCGGGCATGAAGCAACGTTCACCGCTCTCCGTCGTCGTGCTCACCCTCATCACCCTCGGCATCTATTCGATCGTCTGGTTCGTGCTCACGCGCCGCGAGATGGTCTCGCGCGGCGCCGACATCCCGACCGCGTGGTTGATGATCGTTCCGCTCGTCAACTTCTATTGGATCTGGAAATGGTCCGAAGGCGTCGAGCAGGTCACCTCGAACAAGATGTCGCAGGCGATGGCGTTCCTGCTGGTCTGCGCGCTCAACGTGGTCGGCCTCGGGATCCTCGGCATGGCACTCGTACAGAAGCAGCTCAACCAGGTCGCGACCGCGCCGAGCGACCGCAGCGTGCGCATGGCCGCTTGAACCGCGGCTACGGCGACGTGATCACGACGAACCAGTGGATCGCGATTCGCAGCCCGTCGATGCCGACGAGCGCGTAGCTCGGCGTCATGCCGGGAGGGATCGCGCCCGACAGCATGTCGGGTTGCGCGGGCCACGTGGTCGCGCATGCTGCGTTCGGCGGCGCGTTCGTCAGCGTCAGCACGACGTCGCTCGAAGGCGCGAGCGATGGCATCGAGCCGGTCGCGAACCGATTGAACGTGCCGCCGTCTTCGTCGGTGTAACCGAACGCCGGCGGCGACGCCGGCGCGTCGAGCAGCTCGCAGTAGTACGAGTCGTTGCCGTCTTGGTTGAGGCCGACGAGGACCTGAACGTTACTGCCGCCGGCCGCGACGATCGCGAAGCCCATCGTGTAGATCGCGTTCGAGCCGAACAGCGGGAGATGGCCGCCGAAGTAGCCGGTCGTCACCACGTCGACGACGAGATCGTCGCCGCTATAGGTGGGTTGCACGAGCGGGAACGTCCACTCCGCTCGTGGCGCGGTGAACGGATCGAAGAACACGAGCTTGTCACCGGGCGTGTCGGGATGCGGATCGCACGCGTCATCGACGCCGTCACCGTCGCGATCGGGCTGCGCCGGATCGGCGATGTGCGGGCAGCCATCGCAGGCATCGTCGACGCCGTCGCCGTCCTCGTCGTGGCCGGTCGCGTTCGGGCATGTCGTCGCGTCGTTGGTGCGCTCGTCGAAGCCGACGCGCCCGCAGCACGCGATCGCGAGGATCGCAGCAAGCGACGAGCGTCGGCGCATCCCTCTACGATAGCCGCGATCGCTCGACCTTCGCGAGCTAGTTCTCGGCTTCGAGCACTTCGGTCGCGACGTGTACCGCGATCGCCTCGGATGGCTCGACGCCGCGGCGCGCCAACTTCTCCGTCATGATCGTGGTCTTCATCAGCATCGCCGACGCGAAATACGCCAGCGTCACGCCGCCGACGATCGGCACGACCGCGTGGATCTCCTGCGTCGATTCGACCGCGAACGCGATCGATGTGAGCAGCGCACGCGACGCGCCGGCGAACATCGCGGTCATCCCGACGAGCGCGGCGACCCGCGGATCGACGTGCAAGCTAGGATCGAGCAATCCGGCCCCATACGCGAGCAGATAGCCGAGTGCGGCGCCGAGCGTGAGCAACGGCGCGAGCGTGCCGCCCGACGTGCCACTGCCGAGCGCGATCGACCACGACATGAGCTTCGCGACGAGGAGCAGCGCGAGCGCGTTGATCGCGAGTCCGCCGCCGACCGCCATCGTGATGTTGTCGTAGCCGACGCCGAGCGTTCGCGGCTCGACGAGGCCGATCAGGCCGACCGCCGCGCCGCCGAGCGCAGGCCACCACATCCAGTGCACGCCGTGCAGCCGCTCGAAGCCATCTTCGATCGCGTACACCGCGCGCGTGATGTAGACCGACGCGACGCCGACCAGGCCGCCGCACACGGTCGCGATCACGACCGTCGCGGTCGCCGGATCGTCGAACGCCGGCACCGGGAACACGGCGCCGGTGCCGTGAATGATCGCGCGCAGACCACCGGCGACCGCGCACGCGAGCGCGACCGGCGTGACCGTGCGCGCGCTGTATTCGGTAAGCAACAGCTCGATCGCCATCAACACGGCGGCGATCGGCGTGCCGAAGATCGCGGTCATGCCGGCTGCAGCGCCGGCCGCGAGCAACACTTTGCGCTCGCGCGCGGTCACGCGAACGAACTGGCCCATCGCCGAGCCGAGCGCGCCGCCGGTCGCGATGATCGGGCCCTCGGCGCCGAATGGACCGCCGGTGCCGATCGCGACCGCCGCCGAGAGCGGCTTGAGGAACGTGACGCGCAGCGGGATCTTGCTCTCGTTCGTGAGGATCTGCTCCATCGCCTCGGGGATGCCGTGGCCGCGGATCGCGCGCGAGCCGAAGCGCGCCATGATGCCGACGATGATGCCGCCGCCGACCGGCACGAGCGCGCCGAGATAGCCGAGCTGGTTGCTCCCCGGGTCGGCGCCGACCATCGACACGCGGTGGAAGTAGGCGAGGTTGGTCACGAACGCGATCCCGCGCACCAGCACTTCGGCGACGCCCACCGCGGCGATCGCGAGCGCGATCGCCATCGCCGAGATCCAGACGTCGCGGCGATCGAGGCCGGTCGGTGCGCGACCCGCGTGATCGCGCTCCATCGTCGGCGCCAACGACGGCGCTACAAACATGCCGCTCATCCGGCGGCGCACGTTGCCGACCAGCTCACGCGGCTGAGGCATGACGACTATCCGCTAATCCATGGGATCCCATGGATTGATGTATACGCTTCCGCGCTGCGGGCGTCGAGTCGACAAATTCCAGACACTTCGCGTTGTCGCCGAGTTGCGACAAGTCTCGACGAGAAAGTGCAACGCACCGGGCCAGCTCGCGCGTTGAGATCGGCATGTTCAAGCTCTCCCGCGTCATGTTCGTGGCCGCGCTGGCGTCGAGCGCGTGCGCAAAAGGCGGCTCGCATGCATCGCACGAGGCTGCCACCGCGGCGACAGCCGAGTCGCACGACACCCTGCCGGGCGCCGCGCCTGCGGCGAAAGCCGCGCTCGATCCGCAGCCGCACGACGACCGCAAAGTGATCCGCACCGGCAAGCTCGAGGTCGTGATCGCGACGTACGAGAGCGCGCGCACGCAGATCGAAGCCATCGTCAAAGCGTCGGGCGGCTACATCGACTCGACGCGCGTCGAACGCGCCGAGTCGCGCGTGAGCGACGCGACGATCGTGATTCGCATCCCGGCCGATTCGTTCGAGAGCATCTTGCCGCAGCTGCGCCAGCTCGGCGAGGTCGCGAGCGAAACCACGAACGCCGCCGACATCACGGACCAATACGTCGACACCGAAGCGCGCCTCGCCAGCGATCAGCAGCTCGAGAAGCGCTTGCTCGAGCTCGCGGCCGCGCGCAACGGCAACCTCGAACAGATCCTCGGCGTCGAGCGCGAGCTCGCCCGCGTGCGCGGCGAGATCGAGAGCTATCAAGGCCACCTCAAGATGTGGAACGACCAGGTGTCGCTGTCGACGCTCACGCTCGAGCTGTCGACGAAGCGCGCCGAGCTGCCGCCGCCGGAATCGCCGACGCTCGGCTCGCAGACCAAGGGCGCGTTCCACGACTCGGTCGCGGCGCTGCGCGGGTTCGGCGAGTGGTGCTTGATCAACGGCGTCGCGCTGCTGCCATGGCTCGTGGTCCTGATCCCGGGCTTCTTCATCGCGCGCCGGTTCCTGCGGCGGCTACTGCGCGGGATCCGCACGGTGCTGCCGCCCGCGGTGGTGCGCGCGCCGAGCTACGGCTCGAGCTCGATGAAGTACGTCGAGTCGGGCGCGATCGCCAGCGATGCCGGTCGTAGCGCGCCGGTCGGGCACGTCGCCGTGAACGAGGTCGAGCCGCCCGCGACCAAGCCGTAGATCAGCACGTAGCCGGTGGCGTCGGTCGAGGTCGCGGTCATGTCGGGCTTGCCGTTCTTGGAATACTCGACGAGCTGCGGCGTCGGCGTGACGTCGAGCGTGCAGCCGCCGAGCCCGTTGCCGATGCAGTCGCCGAGCAAGAGCTGCGCGAACCCGCTGCCGACCGGGTTGCCGATCTCGGTCAGCTCCGACGGCGTCAACATCGGTAGCGGCGCGCTCGTGTCGGCGTCGAACGGATGTGCGGGATAGAAGTAGCTCGGCGCGTATGTGCCCGGCGACGTCACGACGTACGCGTCGAGCGCTGCGCCGCCGGTCGCGATCGTCGACGAGAAGTCGCCGCTGCCATCGGTCGTCGTCGAGAACGCGCTGGTGCCCGAGCTCGTGGTGCCCATCACCGGCACGCCGGCGGCGATCGCGCCGGTGCCGAGATCGAGCGCGGTCCCCGAGATCGTGAGGTGCGCCGGGGCAGTCGTCTGGAACGGCATGCCGGCGCAGCCGAACGGCGTCGCGGCATCGGGCGCCGCGTCGATCGCGATCGCACCATCGCCGGGTCCGGCGTGCTTTTCGGGAAACGAGCACGCGGCGATCGCGAGCAGCAGCGCGGCGCGCATCAGAAGTGCCCTCCGTACGCGAGCCCGACCTGCTCGCGCGTGACGACCGGCTCGAGCGACGGCGCGCCGACGATCCACATCACGATCGCGCCGGCGACCAGCGCGCCACCGGCGCCGTACGCGATGTTCGCGTCGCGCGCGTCTCGCCGCGCGTCGGCGTTGAGCTGCAGCGCGCCCGCGTCGTTGCACGTTGTCGTCGGGCACGTCGCGTTCGCTTGCCGTTCGTCGCGCGCGCCGCGCTCGTAGAGCACGACACCGGATGCGATGCCGGCCAGCCCGATGACGGCGACCGCGATCGCGAGGTCGCGCGTCACCGAGAAATGGCCGGGCGATGGCGCGGCCGCGGGCTGCATGTCGGCGTCGCGCGTCGCCGGCGCGCGCACCGCCGGCGGTTCGGGCTTCGGGGTTGGTGTCGCCTCGAGCGCAGGCACGTCGAGCTGCGCGTTCTGGCCATCGCCGACGTGAATGCGTTGCGTCCACTGGACGTGACCGTCCGCCGCGACGACGAACTCGTACTCGCCGGCATCGACCGGCACGGCCTGGCCCCAGAGCTCGCGATCGACTCCGATCGCGTTGCGCGTGATCGTCATGCCGTCGACGTCGTGCGCGACCACGACGGTCAGGTACGACAGCTTCGCCGCGAGCAGCTTCTCGCGCCGCTTTGCTTCGGCTTCGCGCTTGCCATCGCGCGCGGTCTTCGCGGCGACCGCGGCCTTGCGGAACGTCGCCCATGCGGTCGCGAGCTGGTGGTTCTTCTCGCGGCAATCGGCGAGGTTGAGCAGCGTGCCGACGCTCGATTCGAGCCGATCGCTCGCGTCGAGCTTTTCGCACGCCTCGGCGAGCTTGCCCGCCTTGAGCAGCTGCTTGCCCTCGCGAAACAGCACGTCGGCCTCGGCCGATTGCGCGCGCGCCGGCGTGGCGAGCACGATGATCGCGATCGCTGCGAGCTTAGCGATCGTCATACAAGTCATTGGTCGAGCTCGCGGCGGGCGTCGAGCGGGCAGGCGGTCGCGGCCTCGCCGGCGGAGGTTTCGGCCTCGCGATCTGTGGTGGCGCATCGGCGGCGATGCCGGCATCGATCGCGATCGCCGGCGGCGGTGGCGGCAACGTGGGCATCGTCGCCGTCGTGGTCGCAGGCGCCGTCTCGACGGAAATCGGCGCGTGGCTACCGCTCATGCCGATCATGATCGAGATCGCGATCGCGACGATGCCGGTCGCACCGAAGCCGATCCAGATCCCGACGCGGCGCGGCCGGCCGAGCGGATTGGTCGCGCCGGCGGCGGAGCTCAAGGTCGTCGGCGTCTCGCTCGCGATCGGCTCGGGGTCGAGCGTGGCCGAGCGAAATCCCGCCGAGAGCGGAACATCGAGCGTGCTTGCGGGCAGCTGCATGCTGCCGTCGGTGAGCTGGACGAGCATCGCGTCGCACGCCGCCTGCAGCTCGAGCATCGTCTGGAATCGGGCGCCGGGATTCTTCGCGAGGCAGCGCAGGACGAGCTCGTCGAATGCCGCGGGAAGCGCGTCGTGCAGCTCGCTCGGCCGCGGCGGCGGATCGTTCATGTGCGCGCTGATCAGCTCGCCGATGCCGTGGCGATCGAACGGCGGCATGCCGGTGACGAGGTAGAACAGCACGCAGCCGAGCGAGTAGATGTCGCTGCGATGATCGACATGGCCGGCGCCGCGGCATTGCTCCGGCGACATGTAGACCGGCGTGCCCATCATCGCGCCGGTCATCGTGCGGCTGCGCTCGTCGTCGCCGCTGAGCTTGGCGATGCCGAAGTCGAGCACTTTGGGGCGCTCGCCGCTGATCGCTTCGCCGTCGCGCACGATGAAGATGTTGTCGGGCTTGAGATCGCGATGGATCACGCCGCGCTCGTGTGCGGTCGCGAGCGAGCCGGCGACCTGGCGCGTGATGCGCAGCGCGTCGCCGAGCAGCAGGCGGCCGAGTCGTTTGCGCCGGCGCTCGAGCGTCTCGCCTTCGAGCAGCTCCATCACGATGTAAGCGCTGCCGTCGGTGTGAAAGCCGACGTCGAACATCTGCACGATGCCCGGATCGGGAATCGCGGTCATCGCGCGCGCTTCGTTGAAGAATCGCGTGACGATGCCGCGTCGCACCGACAGCTCCGGCAGCAAGACCTTGATCGCCGCGCGACGGCCGACCAGCGTGTGCTCCGCCAGGTACACCGCGCCCATTCCGCCGGCGCCGATTTTTCGCACGATCCGGTACTGACCGATAATCGTGCCCTCCATCGCGCGTAGTTTAGCGCCAAGATCACGGCGATGGCGCGAGCTCGCGCCACTGGCCCGGCGCGAGGCCGCCGAGCGCGTACGGGCCGATGGCCACGCGCACGAGCCGCAGCGTCGGCAACCCGACCGCGGCCGTCATCCGGCGCACTTGGCGATTGCGCCCTTCGCGGATCGCGAGCTCGATCCAACCGTCCGCTACCGTCTTGCGCACGCGGATCGGCGGGCTGCGCGGCCACAGCCATGGCGGCGGCTCGATCGCGCGCGCGTCGGCGGGCAGCGTCGGGCCGTCGTTGAGCTCGACGCCGGCACGAAGCTTCGCGAGCGCGACGCCGGTCGCCACACCTTCGATCTGCGCGAGATACGTCTTCGGCGCCTTCCACCGCGGATCGGTCAAGCGCTGGTTGAGCTTGCCGTCGTCGGTGAGGAGCAACAGGCCCTCGCTGTCGTGATCGAGCCGACCCGCGACGTAGACACGCGGCGGCAGCCCGAACGCGGCGAGCGTCGGGCGGCCTTGCTCGTCCGTGAACTTGCAGTGGACGAGATACGGCTTGTTGAGCGCGATGAGCACGCGCTCGAAGACTATCAGTGCGTGTTCTTCTTCGGCGGCGCCTTCGCGGCCGGCTTCGCCGGAGCGGGATGCGCGGCTGCCGGCGCGACGTGCGCGCCACCGTTCGCTTCGACGTGCGCGCTGCCGTTCACTTCGGTGCGACCTTCGACGTGGGCGTTGTCGTGCACTTCGCCGCGACCTTCGACGCGCCCCTCGCTGCGCCCCTCGACGCGACCGCCGCCATTGCCGCGGTGTGACACGTAACCTGCCGGCCGATAGTGCGAGTACGCGTGCGCGTTGAAGTTGCCGCGGAAGCGCATCGGCACGCCGTCGTAGCGACCCCAGCCACCGCGATACGACCGCGAGCTGAACCAGACGCCGTTGTCTTGGTGCCAGTAGAAGCCATCCGAGAAGAAGATGGGCTCGTCGTAGTCGTAGATGACTTGGACGCCGGGGCTCACGTCGACGAGCTCGGGCGCTTCTTCATCGACGACCTCGGGTTGAGGCGCCGGTGCGACGTACACGGCGGGCGCGGGCTCGACGTACACCGGCGCGGGCGCGACGTAGACCGCGGGGGTGACGACGCGCGCGTGCACACCGACGCGGCCATCGGCGAAGCAGCCACCCAACAGCGAAACGAACATTGCAGAATAGATAAGTCTCATACGCGATCCTCCAGACGGAACGGACATAGTATCAGAGCACGAGGCGCGGGGTGTTGTCATCGTGATCGCCTCCACGCGGTTCGGCAGCTTCGAGAGATATCGAGCACTAGCGGCGATCTTCGCGCTGATCTTCGTGACGCTCGTGGTGATCGTCGCGACCGGCAGGCCTGCGCTCGATCTCGCCGACGCGCGGTGGATTGCCGCTCATCGCCGGGCAGCTTTCATTCCGATCGCCGAAGCGTTGTCGCTCACCGGCTCGATCGAAGGGATCATTCCACTCGGTGTGCTCGCGGCCGTGTTGTTGTGGCGGCGCGATGGTTGGCCCGCGGTCGGTTGGCTCGTGGCCGCCAACGCGGGCGCTTCGATCTTGTATCTGATCGTCAACCTCGCGATGGCGAGCACGCGGCCGCCGATGCCGCTGCGCGTGATCGATTCGATCGGCTGGTCGTTTCCCTCGGGCCACTCGACGCAAGCCGCGGTGTTCTGGCCCATGCTCGCGGTGCTCTCGGGTTGGCGCTACGCGCTCGCTCCCGCGATCGGGATGGTTTGTCTCATCGGCGCGTCGCGGCTTTGTCTCGACGTGCACTGGACGACCGACGTCGCGAGCGGCTACGCGCTCGGGCTCGCGTGGCTCTTCACCGTGCTCGCGGTCCGTGCTCGCCGTGTTAGCGTGCGCGCATGATCAAACTCTACGGAAACCCGATGAGCACCTGCACGCGCAAGGTGCTCGCGACGCTGCACGAGACGAACACACCGTTCGAGATCAACGTGGTCGATTTCGGCAAGGGCGAGAACAAGCAGCCGGCGCACATGGCGCACCAGCCGTTCGGCCAAGTGCCGGCGATCGACGACGACGGGTTCGCGATGTACGAGTCGCGCGCGATCGCGCGCTACATCGACGCGAAGTCCGGCGGCAAGCTCACGCCGACCGACCTCAAGCAGCGCGCGAAGATGGAGCAGTGGATCTCGGTCGAGACCGAAAACTTCACGCCGCACGCGATGAAGTTCGTCTACGAGCACATCTTCAAGCGGCCGCAGGGCGAAGAGGTGATCAAGAACGCGACCACGCGGCTCGAGCTGGCGTGCAGCGTTCTCGACAAGAACCTCGCGGGCAAGACGTTCATGGTCGGCGATCAGTTCACGATCGCGGACATCACGTATGCGCCGTACATCGAGTACGCGATGGGCTCGCCGGCGAAGGACATCTTTGCCAAGCACACCAACTTCATGGCGTGGTGGAACCGCGTGCACGAGCGTCCGTCGTGGATGAAGGCGGCGGGACGCGCGTGAGCACATTCGCGATCGGCGGCGATCTCGTCGTCCATCGTCTCGGGTTCGGTGCGATGCGGATCACCGGCCGCGGCATCTGGGGCCCGCCGGCGAGCATGCGCGACGCGAAGGCGACGCTCGGCAAGCTCGCCGAGCTCGGCGTCGATTTCATCGATACCGCCGAGTCGTACGGCCCGCACATCAGCGAAGACATCATTCGCGAGGTGCTCTACCCGTACAAAGGCTTCGCGATCGCGACGAAGGGCGGGCTCGAGCGGCCGGGCCCGAACCAATGGTTGGCGAACGGCCGGCCGGGTTACTTGCGCGACTGCGTGGAGGGCAGCCTCAAGCGGCTCGGCGTCGAGCGCATCGATCTGTGGCAGCTGCACCGGATCGACAGCGGCGTGCCGCGCGCCGAGCAGTTCGGCGCGATCGCCGAGATGCAGCAGCAGGGGCTGATCCGTCACGTCGGGCTCAGCGAAGTCTCGGCCGGCGACATCGACGATGCGAGCAAGTACTTCAAGGTCACGACGGTTCAGAACGAGTACAACATCGCCGATCGCAAGAGCGAGGCGGTGCTGAAGCGTTGCGAGCAAGGCAACATCGGCTTCATCCCGTGGGCGCCGCTACAGCGCGGCGGCCTCGCCGGCGACAAGCTCGACGCGATCGCAAAGCAGCACGGCGCGACGCCGAATCAGATCGCGCTCGCATGGCTGCTCAAGCGCTCGCCCGTGATGCTGCCGATTCCGGGCACCGGGAATCCAGAGCACCTGGTCGAGAACTGCGGCGCGGCGAAGATCGAGCTAAGCGACGCCGACTTCGCGGCGATCGGTCACTGAATCCCGAACTCGCCGCGCAGGAACAACCACGGCGACGATGCCTGCAGCGTCGGGCCCACGATGCTGAGCGTGCTGCCGCCGGGCAAGCCGTACGCGCTCAGCGACGCTGGAATCGGGAACGACGGGATCGGGAACGACGGCAGCGCATTTTGTAGCGCGCCGCCGAGCAGCTGAGGCAGCGCTTGTTGGATCAACGTCTGGAGCTGTTGCTCCGACGCCGCGCTGAGGCCGAGCGCGTCGAGCGAGACCTCGAGATCGTCGAGCGAGATCGCGCCGAACGATAGGTTCGTGCCGCTGATCGCGGCGGTCGTGTGCGCGCGTCCGCCGATCGTGATGACGAGGCCCGGCGGCAAGCTGTCGCCGGTGAGCGCGAGGTCGATATCGCCGAGCGAGATCTCGACCGTGCCGTCGGCCATGATGTCCGCGACCGGCGGCAGGCGCGCGTCGAGCTGGATGTCCAGATCGGCCGGCGCGCCCGAGTTGATCGTCGTCGCCGGGATCGTCGCGGTCAGCCAGTTCGCGCGCCACAGCGCGTGCAGCGCCTGGTTGATCATCGCGATGTTGAGCGTGACGGCCATGTCGCCGGGCGCCGGGTTCGGATCGCCGAGCACGGTGCCGCTCGGGATCGCGACGCCGAGCGTCGAGTAGGCGTTCGCGATCGGACCGGTGAGCTTGGTGCCGATGCCGAAGCGCAGCCGCGCCGTCGACGTGTCGATCGACGAGAACGCGAGGCCGAACGCGAGCGCCACGCTGCCGCCGCCGTACAGCTTCGGCACGCTGAAGCTCGCGGCGAGCGAGCTGATGTCGAGCCCGCTGATGATGCCGTCGATCGCGCTACCGAAATTGTTCGTCACGAAGTTCTGCACGAGGTTTTGCACCTCGCCCTTGAGCGTGTTTTCGGCGAGGTCGGCGATGATGTTGATGATCGCGCCGGTGAGCCCGCTGAAGCTCGTCGAGACGCTGCCGACCGACGTGCTGACGTTCGTCACCGTCGCGTGCGGCACGCCGCCCGAGACTGCGAGCGCGAGCTCGAGCGACACGGTGATCGACGAGATGTTGACGTTACCGCTGGTGCCGAAGCCGCCGATGTTGAGGTCGAGGTGAACGCCGTTGATGACGGCGGTCGTGTTGATGCCGCCGCTCACGAGCGCGAGCGCCACGGTGTTCGGCCCGTCGATCGTCGAGCTCAAATACGTGATCGTGTAGCTGATGCCGACGCAGTCGCCGAACAGCGTGAACCCGGCGCAACCCGACGCGAGCGGGTTCGATGCCTTGAGCGACGAGTCGATCGTCGAGCGGATGCCGGCGCTGTTGAGGATCGTGTAGAGCAAATCGCCGAGCGAGTTGATCGCGCCGCCGCGCGCACCGTCGTCGATCCCGGTCTGCGACAGCGACAGCCCGAGCACGCCCGGATACGGCGTGTTCGGATCGGCGTAGACGCCGGACGCCAGGAACGTGCAGATCTTCGTGCTCTGCACGTTGAATGTGTCGGTCGCGGTGACCGACACGAAGTTGATGCCGAACCGCGTCGCGATCGGTCCCGCGAACGTGCCGTTCGCGTTGAGCGTGACCGGCGTGCCGTTGATCGCGACCGCCGACGTTCCGTTGACGTCGGTCGCGAGGCCGTTGAACGTGATCGTACCGTTCGCCGCGATCATCGAGCCGTCTGCCGGGCTGCCGCACGCGACCTTCGGGCCGAGCTCGTCGATGAAGATGTCGGTCGATGCGGTGACGGGCGTGCCGCCATCGGTCGGCGACATGACCGTGCCGTCGACCTCGTACTTGCCTTCGCCGCTGTAGCTGAACGTGCCGGTGACCGGCTGCGAGATCGTGCCGGCGCCGGTGAGCACGGTGCTGGTCACGCCGACCTGCGCGTTGGAAACTTGGTTGCCGTAGCGATCGCTGACGACGCTGGTGATCGCGATGTCGTCGCCGATCGAGTAGTACGGCTGATCCGGCTGCTTGCCGAGCAGCATCGAGGCGGGCAACCCGGGGTTCACATCGAAGCCTGCATCGTTGCTCGTCGCGCCGGGCAGCGAGCATTCGCCGTCGTAGTGACCGGCGCGGATCATCACCGCGGTGAGCCCGGTGATCGTGTTGTTCGGATCGGTCGGCGTGATCGTCAGCGACGGCGACTGATTGCTCAGCCCGTTGCCCATCGCGTCGAAGACTTCGCAGCTCGCGCTGACCATGTCGCCGGCGGTCGCGGGGTTCGGCGTGATCGTCGTGACGAGCGACGCGGGTGGCCCGGGGATGATCGTGACGAGCGCGGGCGTGGAATCGGCGATGTTGTCGTCGGGGAGCTGGCATGCGACCGAGACCTCGCCGGCTTTGCGCGCGACGATCTGGCCGTTCATGCGCAGCACCGAGCTCGCATCGACGACGTCGATCGTCGCATCGTCGACGTTCGTGGTTTGACCGTTCGAGGTCAGCACGCACGTGATCGTGATGACGTCGCCGGCTTGCACCTGCGATGGCGCGACGGTGTCGAGCGACGCGTTGGCAAGCGGCGGATGGATGTTGTCACCGCACGCGACGAGCCCGACGATCGCGCACGCGATCAGCGTGATTCCCTTCATCGCCGCCAGGATACCAAACCGGCCCGACCAGCTGGCGGCTATTCCGCGGCAACGCGATGTGAAGCGGCGCCAGATCGGTCACGCCGAGGCGAATCTACACTTCGCAGGGTGTCATCGCGTGAATGCTCGAGACGTAGAGCTTGCCGCCGCGCACGACGAACGTGATCTTCACCGCGCCGGCACGCTCGAGCGCCAGGTTCGACAGCGTCGCGCGCGGCGCTCGCACGTCGCTGCGCCCGCAGTCGATCTGATAGGCCGCAGCGTCGGGCTTTGCCGGATCGACGTCGAGGTGGGCGAGCGCGTATCGCACGTCGGCGGCGACCTCGCCGGCGTAGTGCAGCTTGATGTACGGGGTCATGTTGACGTCGGCAAGCTTGTCGGCGGGCTTGTCGGTCGCGTGAAACTGCGCCTGCTCGATCTCCTCGGAGCCCGGAGTCCACCACACATGTACGCCCTCGACGGGATCGGCGAGGTCGCCGAGCGGCGCGCCGCGATCGAGCGCCGCGGCGAGCTTCTGCGCGAGCGCGATCTGCTGCGCGGCGGTCGGCTTTGCAGGCGCCGCGCTCGCGACGGACGCGATCAGCAACGTGGCAAGCCAACGCATGTTCATCACGACGCCGCCGGCTCGTCGTTTATTGCGTGCTCGCGCATGAACATCAGCAGCTCGCCCCACCACATGCCGAGCTCGCGGATGAATGCATCGCCGGGCTGGCCGTGGCGCACCGGATGATCTGGGCGCAGCGCCGCGAAGCCGCGATGCTCGAGCACGACGCACGTGCCGCCGCTCTCGGTCGGTTCGAAGCGAATGTCGACGACCGTGACCTCGCCGGGCGCGAAGTTCGAGCCACGCCACTCGAACGCGAGGTGGCTCGGCGGATCCCACACGGTGATCGTGCCGGCGACGTGCGTGCGGGGCTCGCCGGCGTGCTCGTACTGCTCGAACAAGCGGCCGCCGAGCCTGGGCTCGAACGCGAGCGTGCCCGGCTCGCGCCCGGCGACCCGATACTTCCGGCCGCGCCGCCACCACAGATCGGTCTCGACCGTGAACACGTCGAACGCCTCGGCCGGCGGCACCGGCACCGAAACCGTCACGCGAACCGAGTCACCGACGATCACGCTTCTTCCTAACATGTGCGGCGAACGCCGCGAGCTGATCGGTCCAGAACGCTTCGACCTCGTCGAGCCACTCGCGCAGCTCGCCGAACCGCTCGGGCTTGAGCCGATACACCCGCTCGCGCGCGTCACGCGTGTTCGGCTCGCTCACCGCTTCGGTCTCGACGAGCCCGGATTTGCGAAGCACGCGCAGGTGGCGGCTCATCGCGGGCCGGCTCGCGCCGAGCGCATCCGCGAGATCGCTCGCGCGGCGCGGCTCGCGGCGCAACAGATCGATCACGCCACGCCGCGTGGGATCCGAGAGTGCGCCAAATGTCGCGTCGAGCGCGCTCATCCTTTCATGCGCTGCGCGAAGTACCAGTGATGCCCTTCGTGGTCGCGCGCTTGATACGAGCGATCGGCCCAGTAGCCTTCGCCGTAGTCGGTCGTCGTCGGCTCCTTGATGATCGTCGCGCCGGCTTTGCGCGCGCGCTCGCAGTGCGCGTCGCAATCGTCGACGTACACGAACAGCGTCTGCGTGTTGGCGCCGCCGACCTGCTTCGGGCTCTTCTCGTAGGTCCGCTCGTCGCGGCGCGCGTCGCCGAGCATGACGAGGCCGCCGCCGAGCTCGAGCTCGGAGTGCGCGATCTTGCCGTTGTCGCCTTCGATCTTGAGCCGCACCTCGAAGCCGAACGCGGCGCACAGCCAGTCGATGGCCGCTGCAGCGTTCTCGTAATAGACGGCCGACGAGATCCGCGGCCAGCCCTTCGGAAGCGGTTTGGATGCGATTGACATGGTGGTTAATAGTTAACGCATGAATTAACTATCGTCAAGACTCAACGCTTGTCGGCGCCGAGCCCGAGCGTGAGCATCAGGCCCCACGACGTGAACGTCGCGCGGCCGACTTGTTGGCCGTACGCGAGCTGCGGCATCTCGCCGGCCGAGGCCATCAGCGCGAGCCGCAGATCGTGAAACACGCCGGTCGGGCGATGGCCGAGATCGAACGACAGCGTCGCGGTGCCGGCCGGAAATGCGCCCGAGATGAAGCCCGAGGTCATCGCCGCGGTCGAGCCGTCGGTCGGGCAGTCGGTCCCGAGACCGTTGCCGTCGATGCAATAGCGGCCGCTCGCGTCGATCTCGGTGACCTGCGCGCCGATCTGCCAGTGCACCGATACGAAATCGGCGACCTCGAGCAGGCGAATGTCGGCGGCGACCTCGGCGCCGAGCCGCGTCGCCGAATACGACGCGTTGCTCTGCGTCCCGCTCGTCGCGGTGCCGTAGCCGATCGCGGCGAACGCCACGGCGTCGGAGACCCGCCGGCGATAGCCGACGTACGGCTCGACGTACGAATCGTTTTGGCCGCCGATCTCTCTCGCGCCGACGATGAGGCCCGGCAGCCCGAGCCAACGATCGGGCTCGAGCAGCAGCGACAGCTGACCGGCGCTCTGGCCTTCGTGGTTCGATTGCGCGGCATCGCTCAAGTAAAACGCGGGCACGACTCCGGCCTGCATCTCGACCCCGGGACGCTCGGCGGGAATCGCCGAGACACCGGTCGTGACCGGCATCGGCCCTAATGTGGTGCACGCTCCGGCGAGCGCGCTGATGGTGATGGCGGCGAGTGCTCTCATGCTGGCTCAACACGCAAGCGATGCGCCGTGGGACGCGGGCCAGCTGGCAAAGCTCGATGCGACAGCGTCATCCCCTGCGACAGCCGGTGCGACAGGACAATGCCCGAAGGTGCCGGTGCAAGTGTCTGAAATTCGTCGGCTTCTGTCTGGCATCGAACATGTACTAGTGACCGAGCATGACGAACTCGAACAGCCGCTTGGACAACATCGCGACCCGCCAGTGCCGTACGCGCGTTCGCGACTTCGCGTTCGCGGCGTGCATCGCTCTCGCGACGATCATGTCGATCACGTCGGTGGCGACCGCATGTGATGCGGCCAAGCCGGCCGCGACGCACGTCGCGCAGCGCTAGGTCTGATAGTTTCGCCGCCGCAATGGCAGGCAAGGTCACGGTCATCGATCATCCGCTCGTCCAGCACAAGCTCACGCTGATGCGCTCGAAGGAGACCAGCACGAGCAAGTTCCGCGATCTGCTGCGCGAGATCAGCATGCTGCTCGCGTACGAGGTGTGTCGCGATATGCCGACCACGAAAGTCGCCATCGAGACACCGATCGCATCGATGATGGCGCCGAAGCTCGACGGCAAGAAGGTCGCGATCGTCTCGATCCTCCGCGCCGGCAACGGCATCCTCGACGGCATGCTGCAGCTGATCCCGTCGGCGCGCATCGGCCACATCGGGCTGTATCGCGATCCGAAGACGCTCGCGCCCGTCGAGTACTTCTACAAAGTCCCCGACCAGATGCACGACCGCGACTGCATGGTCGTCGATCCGATGCTCGCGACCGGTAACTCGGCCGTCGCGGCCGTGGCGCGGATCAAGACCGAGCAGCCGCGCTCGCTCAAGTTCGTGTGCCTCTTGACCTGTCCGGAAGGCCTGCACGTGTTTCACGCGGCGCATCCCGACGTGCCCGTCTACACCGCCGCCGTGGACGAACGCCTCAACGAGAAGAGCTACATCGTGCCCGGCCTCGGCGATGCCGGCGATCGTTTGTTCGGCACGAAATAGGTTTTTCGCGGCCGATACCTGCCGGAAACAAATGACCGGCCACCATCGCTCTCATGATCGATGGCGATACTGCGTGGCTCCTGATCTCGACGGGGCTCGTGATGCTGATGACACCGGGCCTCGCGCTGTTCTACGGCGGCATGGTCCAGGCCAAGAACGTCTTGTCGACGTTCATGCACAGCTTCTTCGCGCTGGGTTTAGTCAGCGTGCAGTTCGCCGTGATCGGCTACTCGCTCGCGTTCGGCCCGACGCATCACGGCATCATCGGCGGGCTCGACTTCGTAGGCCTCGCCGGCATCGATCAGAACACCATGACGGGCACGGTGCCGACGCTCGCGTTCGTCGGCTACCAGTGCATGTTCGCCGTGATCACGCCCGCGCTGATCTCCGGCGCGTTTGCCGAGCGCATGAAGTTCTCGGCGTTCGCGCTGTTCACGCTCGCGTGGACGACGCTGGTCTACGATCCGATCGCGCACTGGACGTGGAGCGACAACGGCTGGCTGCACGAGCTCGGCGCGATCGACTACGCCGGCGGCACCGTCGTGCACTTGTCGTCGGGAATCTCGGCGCTCGTGGTCGCGCTCGTGCTCGGCAAACGCCGCGGCTATCCGAGCGTGCGCCATCCGCCGCACGACCTGACGATGACCGTGCTCGGCGCCGGGATCTTGTGGTTCGGCTGGTTCGGCTTCAACGCGGGCGCCGCCGGCGCGAACGGCACCGCCGCGCTGGCGCTGCTCAACACGCATCTCGCCGCAGCGGCCGGCGCGCTGACGTGGGCCTTCGTCGAAGGCGCGCGCATCAAGAAGTGCACGATGCTCGGCGTCGCGTCGGGCCTCGTCGCCGGCTTGGTCGCGATCACGCCTGCGGCCGGCTACGTCTCGCCGATGGCGTCGCTCGCGATCGGTATGGCCGCGGGCGTGATCTGCTACGGCGCCGTGGTGCTCAAGAGCAAGCTCGGCTACGACGACGCGCTCGACGCGTTCGGCGTGCACGGCGTCGGTGGCGCGACGGGCGCGTTGCTCACCGGCGTGCTCGCGCGGGGCGTGCTCAACAAGGGCGCCGGCGGCGGCATCGACCTGCTCGGCAAGCAGGCGATCAGCGTCGCGGCAGCCGGCGCGTGGGCCGCCGTCGTCACGTTCGTGCTGTTGAAAGTGATCGATCGCGTGGTCGGGCTTCGCGTCGACGCCGACGTCGAATACGACGGGCTCGATCCCGCGCTGCACGGCGAGTCCGCGTACGCGACGCCCGGCACGCTCGCCCATGGATCCTGATGTCTTACATGTCGTTAGATATTCATCCGTAAAAACAGATTGACTGCCCTCCGCTCAAACGGATAAGCTTCTGTCATGTCGAACTCCGCCGCAGCAAGCGCCATCGTCAACCTGGACGACTATCGCGTGCGGCGTCGCATGCCGGCTCGTGGCGCGCAAAGCGCGACCAACCCCGTTCCCACGTACGCGCCAGCCGTGTGGGTATACTGGGTCCCGGTTTGGGTCTGGTGAAGAAAAAGAGCGCCAAGGTGGCCACACACAAGGCCGACAAAGTCGATCCGGAGCCAGTCGTGGCTCCTGCGGCGGTCCCGAGCGAGCCCACGGATCTCGCCCCGATCGTAGGCGTGAACTTGCGCCGGCTGCGCACGCGTCGCGGGTTGTCGCTCGAGCGGCTCGCGCAGATCTCCGGCGTGTCGCGCGCCATGCTCGGCCAGATCGAGCTCGGCCAGAGCGCGCCGACGATCAACGTGTTGTGGAAGATCGCGCGCGCTCTCGAAGTCACGTTTTCGGCGCTGATCAGCTCGCGCACGCAATCGGGCGCGCTCGTGTTGCGCGCCGCCGAATCGAAGCTGCTCACCAGCAAAGACCGCTCGTTCAGCTCGCGCGCGTTGTTCCCGTTCGACGAGCCGCGCCGCGTCGAGTTTTACGAGCTGCGGCTCGCCGCCGGCGCCGTCGAAGATGCCGACGCGCATCCGCCCGGCACCGGCGAGAACCTGGTCGTGACCGCAGGCGCCGTCGAGATCGATGTCGCCGGCGACACGCACAAGCTCGATCCCGGCGATTCGATCCTGTTCGAGGCCGACACGCCGCACGCGTACCGCAACGTCGGCCGCGGCGAAGCCGTGATGTACCTCGTGATGACGTACGCCGAAGAGATCGGCTGAGCTGGGCATTCGCCCGGCTAGTCGCGCACGACGTACCAGACGACGGCCGCCGCGACGAACGCGACGCCGGCGCCGAGCGCGATCACGCCGGTCTCGCCGCGCGAGTGAGCGCTGGTCTCGAGCGACTGGAACATCTGATACGTGCCCGCGCCGTGCGCCTTCGAATCGGCGGAGTGCGCCGAGACCAGGAACGCAGCACCCGTCGCGAGGCCAGCCACACCGACCACCGCGAACGAATCGCCGACCGGATCGCGATACCACGGGCTCGAGCTCTCGCCGGAGTCGCGCGGCTGCGCGAGCGCCGAGTCTTCGCGAATCGCAGGCAGCGGCGCCGTGGCGGACGGCGGTTGCTCGACGACCGGCGCGGGCTCCGGCGGTGGTGCGGGTGCGGGGGCCGGCTCTGGCTTCGGCGCCAACGCCGCGCACTCGGCCACCTGCTGCTCGATGACCGCGCGGTTTTCAGCCGGCAGCTTCATCGCGAGCAGCTTCGCGTAGAGCTCGCTCGCGCGATCGCAGTGATCGAGCTTGCGCTCGGCCTGCGCCCACGCGAACAGCGTCTCCTGATCGACCTCGAGCTTGAACGAGCGCTCGAACGCGGCGCTCGCGCCCATGTAATCGCCCTTTTGATACGCGGATACGCCCTTCTGAAATTGCAGCTTCGCCGAGCGCTTCTTCGGAGCGGCGTGCGCGACTCCGGCGAGCGCGACGATCAGTGCGAGCGCACCGGCATGAACACCGAATCGGCGTTCCACTGCTCCTCCTTCGGACTGGGTTTCGGTTTTGCGTTCAGACGAGGTTTAGCTTTGACGATCTTCTTCGGCACCGGCACCGGCGCCGCCTCGGCGCTCGGAGTCGGAGTCGGAATCGGCGTCGGCGTCGGCGTCGGCGTCGGCGTCGGCGTCGGAGTCGGAGTCGGCATCGGCATCGGCATCGGCATCGGCGTCGGAATCGGAGTCGGCGTCGGGCTGGCGATCACCGCCGCACTCCCACCACCAAGCGCGAGCACGACTCCACCCGCCGCGGCGCCGGCGAGCACGAGCCCACCGATCACGAACGCAACGCCGCGCTGCTTCTTCCGCGGCACCTGAATCAGCAGCGTCTTCATCGCCGCTTCAGGCCCCGGCACGCGCAACGGCGAAACGCGCTCGGTGACCTCGGCGGCGATCGCGATCGGCGCCGCATGCACCGTCGGCAATGTCGACGAGCTGACCAGCGTTCCGGCGTGCGGGATCGCGAAGCTCATCTGCGGTCCGGTTTGCGCGAACACCTGCGGACCCGGCGGCGGCGGCGCTTGTTGGATCGCGGTCGGCTCGGCTTCGGCGAGCGCGTGCTGCGCGGCCTTGATGTGCATGCGCGCCGCCGGATCGTTCGGATCGGGCGTCTTCTCGATCCACGTGCGCACGACGTGCTGCTCGACGAAGAACGCGCCCTGCGATTTCGCGGCATCCCACTCTTGCAGCCGCGTCGGAAACAGCGAGCCCATCAACCGCGCGAGCACGCGCGGCGAGACGCGCAGCCGACTGTCGTGCGCGAAATCCTCGAGCGCACCTTGCAGCTCGAGCGCGCTCGAGAACCGCTGCGCCGGGTCGCGCGCGAGCGCGCGCAGCACGATGCGCTCGAGCGACTCGGGATACGTCGGCACGAAGCTGCGCGGCGGCGGCGCGTCGACGTTGACGATCTGATTCAAGATCGCGTAGTCGGTCTCGCCGCCGAATGGCGTGCGCCCGGTCGTCAGCAAATACAGCAACGTGCCGATCGAGTACAGGTCGCTGCGCCGATCGAGCGTGACGTCGGCGCGGCACTGCTCCGGCGACATGTACGCGATCTTGCCTTTGAGCCCGCCGTGCGCGCTGGTCGTGCGGCTCGTCGCGCGTGCGATGCCGAAATCGACGAGCTTGACCGAGCCGTCGTAGCTGACGAGCACGTTCGACGGCGACACGTCGCGGTGCACGATCGCGAGCGGCGCACCGTCGGGACCGATGCGCTCGTGCGCGTAGTGCAGGCCGGCGCAGAGGTGCGCGATCAGCGTGAGCGACGCGTCGAGCGGGATCGTCTCGCTCCTCGCGCTGGCCTGCTGCGCGACGTGCTCGAGATCCTCGCCGTGCACGTATTCCATCGCGAAGAAGTAGTCGCCGGCATCGACGCCGATGTCGTAGACCTGCGCGACGTTCGGGTGCTGCAGCGTCGCCGCCAACCGGGCTTCGTTGACGAACATCGCGACGAAGCTCTCGTTCGCCGCGAACTGGGGCAGGATGCGCTTGATCACGACGAGCTTCTCGAAGCCCTCGATGCCGACGGTGCGCGCGAGATAGAGCTCCGCCATGCCGCCGATCGCGATCTGACGAACCAGCTCGTATTTGCCGAGCTTGTCGCCGAGCGCCAAGAGTCGGGAACCGATCGGTTGCACCCCGAATCAAGGATAGACGAATCACCCAACGCTTGCAGTACAATCGAGCTCATGGACTGGCGCGTCCTCGTCGTGCTGGCATTTGTCGCGTCGTGCAGCCCGTTCGGCGGCGGCGGCGCGTTCGCGTGCACCGAAGATGTGCAGTGCGGCGCGGGTGGCACGTGCTCCTCGGGATACTGCGCGTTCGCCGATTCGACATGCGCGTCGGGCGAGCGCTACGGATCGCTGTCGGGCCCGAGCTCGAACCAGTGCGTCGGCGCGACCACGTCGCAGGACGCGCCGATGACCTCCGACGGTGGACCCGACGCGTTCGTGGTCCAAGACGCGCGCGTGCCGATGGACGGCACGTATTGCTACGGCACCGGGCTCGCGGTCGCGTGCTTCTTGGCGCCGCCGTCGACGCCGGTCACGCTCACCGCTGCGATCGACACGGGCGGCGCGATGTGCGCGACGAACGTGCTCGACAATCCGCCGTGGTGCGTGATCGCCGGCAGCGAGATCACGGTGACCGGGACCATCGGCGTGACCGGCGCAAAGCCGCTCGTGCTCGTCGCGGTCGACAAGCTCGACGTGCAAGGCGCGCTGAGCGCGGCCAGCACGCGCACCGGCACCGAGGTGATCGGCGCGAGCGCCGACTTCGCGCAATGCGATCCGGGCACACCGCCGACCGCTGGAAAAGGCGGCGGCGGCGCCGGTGGCAGCTTCGGCGGCAACGGGGGCGATGGCGGCACCGGTACGAACAACGCCGGTGCGGGCACGCACGGCGCGAGTCAAACGCCGGCGGCGATGCGCGGCGGCTGCCCCGGGCAAGCCGGCGACGGCAACGGCGGTGCGCCCGGCCACGGCGGTGGCGCGATCGCGCTCGTCGCGGGCGCGACGATCACCGTCGAAGGCAGCGTCAATGCGTCGGGCGAAGCGGGCGCGGGCGGCCAGCATCCATCGGGCGGCGGCGGTGGCGCGGGTGCGGGCGGCCTGATCGTGCTCGACGCGCCCACCGTGACGGCGACCGGTTCGATCTTCACGAACGGCGGCGGCGGCGGCGAAGCAAGTGGCGTCACCGGCAACGACGGCGACAACGGCAACGATCCGACCGTCACCGGTGCGGGCGCGACGAACGGCGGGTCCAGCGGCGGTCAAGGCGGCGCCGGCGGCGTCAACGCGACGGCCGCGGCACCCGGCCAGTCGGTCGCCGGCCACGCAGGTGGCGGCGGCGGTGGCAGCGTCGGCGTGATCAAGCTGTATCAGGCGACGTCGATCGGCGGCGGCGGCACGGTCTCGCCGCCCCACGACTGATCACATCGACATCATCATCATCGGCATCCCGCCGCACATCATCATCATCGGCATGTGCTGCTGCATGCAGCTCTGCATCATCGCCATCTTCTCTTTCATCATGTCCATCTGAGCGGGGTCCATCGGCATCATCTTGCAGACCATGCCGTCCTTGCCCATCTCCATGGTCATCTTGACCATCATCGGCGGCTGCATCCCGCCCATCGGCATCATCATCGGCATCCCCATGCCGGGCATGCCCATCCCCATCATCGGGTTCATGCCCATCATCGGGTTCATCCCCATCATGCCCATCATCGGGTTCATCCCCATCATCATGGGATTCATCATGCCCATGTGGTGGTGGTACATCATCGGCATCATCGGGTTCATCGGCATCATCGGCATCGCGTTCATCATGCGGGCATCCTATGCGCCGGTCGTGCCGGCGCAAGCTCGCGCCGGTGACGGGCCATGCTTTCATCCGTCCCTGCGGATAGCCGTCCCGCTGGCTGGATGAATCGTCCGCACAGACGGACGCGCGGCTCGGTTCGACGGATATGCTCGTCGGAAATGCCAGCCGAGGGGCCCAAAGGCGCGCGCGGCCGGCGCTTCGAGACTGGCCTCGATCCGGCCGCGGCGCGTGCGAATGCATCGGTCGACTTCGATCGCCGCTTGCTCGCGCACGATGTCGCCGGCTCGATCGCACACGCGCAGATGCTCGCGGCGCAGGGCGTGATCAGCGCGGCCGATGCCGATGCGATCATCGCGGGCCTGCGCCGCGTCGAGGCCAAGCTCGCCGCCGGCGAGCTCGCGTGGGACGACGCGCTCGAAGACGTGCACATGAACGTCGAAGCTCGCCTGATCGACGACATCGGCGATGCCGGCCGCCGGCTGCACACCGGACGCAGCCGCAACGATCAAGTCGCGACCGATCTGCGCTTGTACGTGCGCGCGGCGGCGGAGCGCATCATTCGCGCGATCGACGAGCTGCGCCGCGCGTTGCTCGCGCAAGCTCGCGCGCATGTCGACACGCTGATGCCGGGCTACACCCACTTGCAACGCGCGCAGCCGGTCCGGCTCGCGCATCACCTGCTGGCGTACGACGCGATGCTCGCGCGCGATCGCGGTCGTATCGGCGATGCCGCGCGCCGGGCCGACGAATCGCCGCTGGGCTCGGGTGCGCTCGCCGGCACCACGCTGCCGATCGATCGCGACTACACCGCGCACGCGCTCGGGTTCGCCGCGATCACGCGCAACTCGCTCGATGCAGTCGGCGATCGCGACTTCGCGATCGAGCTGGTCGGTGCGTGCGCGCTCGTGCAGCTGCACCTGTCGCGGCTCGGCGAAGAGCTCGTGTTATGGGCGACGCGCGAGTTCGGCTTCGCGACGCTCGGCGAGGCCTACAGCTCGGGCTCTTCGCTGATGCCGCAAAAGCGCAACCCGGATCTCGCCGAGCTCGTGCGCGCGAAAGCCGGTCGCGTGATCGGCGACTGGGTCGCGCTCGCGACGGTCGTGAAGGGCTTGCCGCTCGCCTACAACAAAGATCTGCAGGAGACGCAGGAACCGCTCTACGACGCGGTCGAGACGGTCGAGCTCTCGCTCGAGGTCGCCCGCGGCATGATTTCGACGACGGCGTTCCATCCCGGCGCGATGCGCGTCGCGATCGGTGCCGGTCATCTCGTGGCGACCGAGCTCGCCGACTATCTCGTCGGCAAAGGCATCGCGTTTCGCGAGGCGCACGACGTCGCGGGGCACGTGGTGCGCGTCGCGGGTGCGCGCGAGCTCGCGGCACTGCCGCTCGACGAATTGCGCGCGGCGCACCCCGCATTCGACGCCGACGTCGCCGAGTGGCTCGATCCGGCGCGCGCGGTCGACCGCCGGGACCTCGTCGGAGGGCCGGCGCGCGAGCGAGTGATGGCCGAAATCGAGCGAATTGCCGCCGAGCTGGAGTAGAACGGCGGCATGGCCGCGTTCGAGTACCGCTACGACGAGTTGTTTTGCGAAGGTGTCGCGCTCGCCGCGATCGCGGAGGCGACCGGCACGCCGTGCTACGTCTACTCGCGCGGCGAGATCGAGCGAGCGTATCGCGCGTTCGACGACGCGCTCGCCGGCATTCCGCACGAGATCTGCTACGCCGTCAAAGCGAACTCGACGCTCGGCATCCTCGGCGTGCTCGTCCAGCTCGGCGCCGGCGCCGATATCGTGTCGGTCGGCGAGCTGTATCGCTGGCTGCGCGCCGGCGGCACCGCCGAGCACGTCGTGTTCTCGGGCGTCGGCAAGACCGCCGCGGAGATGAAGACGGCGCTCGACGCGAACATCGGCTGCTTCAACGTCGAGAGCGCCGAAGAGCTCGAGGTCCTCGACCGCATCGCACGCGACTCGAACCAGCGCGCGCGGATCTCGTTTCGCGTCAACCCCGACGTCGATCCGCAGACCCACCCGTACATCTCGACCGGGCTCAAGCAAAACAAGTTCGGCGTCTCGATGGCCGAAGCACCGGCGCTGTTCCGCGATGCGGCGAAGCGCGCCGCGATCGAGGTCGTCGGCGTCGACTGCCACATCGGCTCGCAGCTGACCAAGACCGCGCCGTTCACCGACGCGATCGCGAGGCTCGTCGCGCTCGTGCAGGAGCTCGCGAAGACCGGCGTGAAGCTGCGCCACGTCGATATCGGCGGCGGTCTCGGCATCGACTACGGCAAAGGCGAGACGATCGTCTCGCCGGCCGAGTACGGCATCGCGGTGCGTGCGGCGCTGGCGCCGCTGACCGCGCTCGGCATCACGCTGCTCACCGAGCCCGGTCGCGCGATCGTCGGCGCGGCCGGCGCGCTGATCTCTCGCGTGCTCTATCGCAAGCACAACGAGGCGAAGCACTTCACGATCGTCGACGCGGCGATGAACGATCTGATGCGGCCCGCGCTTTACAACTCGCATCATCCGATCCAGCCGGTGCGCGATCCCGAGCGGCCGACGATCGCGACCGACGTGGTCGGGCCGATCTGCGAGACCGGCGACTTCTTCGCGCGCGATCGCGCGCTGCCGGAGCTCGAGGCAGGCGAGCTCGTCGCGATCGGCGCGGCGGGCGCGTACGGCGCGGCGATGAGCTCGAACTACAACACGCGGCCACGCGCGGCCGAGGTGCTGGTGAGCGGCAACCAGTTCACCGTGATCCGCACGCGCGAGACCTACGAGCAGCTCGTCGCGAACGAGAAGCTGGCGTGACCTGAGATAGCTCCAGAGCTGGCGTTGTCGATCTGACAAGAGCCACGGCGACGCGCGCGAGCCGCGGCTCGACAGCAGCTGCTAGAGCCCCGGCCACGTGTAGACCTCGCCGACTCCGACCGGCCGCGCGTTCGTGATCGTGGTGAGCCACGCTTCGAGTGCGAGCGGCTGTTCGGGCACATCGATACTCCACACGCTCAGCACCTGGCCTTGGTCGTCGACGCCGGTGATCGCGGCGATCTTGTTGTCGTGCATCGCGATCGACGGTTGCGTCGTTCGGATCGGCAGCGCGAAGCTCGTCCCGCTGCGCAGATCGAGCATGAGGATGTTGCCGCGGTCGTCGCGCACGACCGCGGCATGCCGGTTGATGCCGACCGTCGTGCCCGATTGCACCGGCGTGGTGGCCAGCTCGTGGTCGCGAACGGTCGTGATCGACCGCGGCGTACTCATCACGAGCTGTTCGTCGTCGGCGGCGATGTCGGTGATCGCTTCGGTCGACGGCACGCGCTCGAGCACCGTCGAGTTGCGATTCCATTGCCACACGCGGTGCTCGGCGAGGATCCACACGCGCCCGCTGTCGCTGATCTGCAGCATGTCGACATTGAGCGGCGCCGGAACGTGCTCGCGCGCGTTCGTGCGAGTGTCGACGCGGACGAGGTCGTGATCG
>DATBAS010000204.1:0-16222 GCA_036271395.1 Kofleriaceae bacterium | reverse complement strand
CCGGGCGTCGAGTCCCTCGGCGGTTCGATCAGGCCGAACAGCGACGTCTGACCGCTCTTGCGATCGCGTTGCTCGGATGCGCCGCGCTCGAGCGCACCGTCGAGCGCCGCGAGCAGCTGCGCGCGGTGGTGATTGCCGAGGCCGTCGAACGCGCCGCTCTTGATCAGCTGCTCGAGCACGCGGCGGTTGCACTTCTGGGTGTCGACGCGGCGGCACAGCTCGTAGATCGATTCGAACACGCCGCCGTCGGCGCGCGCTTGCAAGATCGCGTCGACCGCGTTGGCGCCCACGCCTTTGACCGCGCCGAGGCCGAAGCGAATGATCTTGCCGCCGGTGGCGGCGTCGCGCGGTGTGACGGTGAAGTCGAGCTGCGACTCGTTGATATCGGGGCGCTCGACGACGAGGCCCATCGCGCGCGCTTCGGCGATGAACTTGACGACGTTCTCGATGTTGTCGGCGTCGCACGACATCAAGCCCGCCATGAACTCGTGCGGATAATGATATTTGAGGAACGCGGTCTGGTACGTGACCCAGCCGTACGCGGCCGAGTGCGAGCGGTTGAAGCCGTAGCCCGCGAACTTGTCGACGAGGTCGAAGATCTCGGCCGCCTTTTTCGGATCGACGCCCTGCGACTTCGCGCCGTCCATGAAGCTGGCCTTCTGCTTGGCCATCTCCTCGGCTTTCTTCTTGCCCATCGCGCGGCGCAGCAGGTCGGCGCCGCCGAGCGTGTAGCCCGCGAGCACCTGCGCGATCTGCATCACCTGCTCTTGATAGACGATGACGCCGTAGGTGTCTTTGAGCACGCCCTCGAGCGACGGGTGCATGTAGTCGGCGGTTTTGCGGCCGTGCTTGACCTCGATGTACTGATCGACCATCCCGCCTTCGAGCGGGCCCGGCCGATACAGCGCGCCGGCCGCGACGATGTCCTCGAGGCAGTCGGGCTTGAGCTTCTTGAGCATCTCGCGGAAGCCGCTCGATTCGAGCTGGAACACGCCGGTGGTGTCGCCGCGCGCGATCATCTTGTAGACGCCCGCGTCGGCGCGATCGATCAAGTTGATGTCGAACTCGTCGCCCGGCGGGCGCTGCTGGTTGACGAGCTTGACCGCGGTCTGGATCACGGTGAGCGTCTTGAGGCCCAAGAAGTCGAACTTGACGAGCCCGACCTTCTCGACCTCTTTCATCGCGAACTGCGTGACGAGCTCGTCGTTCTGGCCGCGGAAGCACGGCACGTACTCCCACAGCGGCTTCTCGGCGATCACGATGCCGGCGGCGTGCATGCCGGCGTTGCGGTTGAGCCCCTCGAGCGACGCCGCGAGATCGAGCAGCTCGCGGTGCATCGGGCTCTCGTTGTAGAGCTGCTTGAGCTCGGCGACCTGCTCGATCGCATCGCGCACCGGCGGCGACTTGCCCTGCACCGGCTCGGGCACGAGCTTGGCGAGCTTGTCGGCCTCGCCGAATGGAATCTCCATCGCGCGCGCGATGTCGCGGATCACGCCGCGCGCCTTGAGCTGGTGGAACGTCGCGATCTGGCCGACCTGCGACTTGCCGTACTTCTCCTGAACGTACTGGATGACCTCGCCGCGGCGGTTCATGCAGAAGTCGACGTCGAAGTCGGGCATCGACACGCGCTCGGGGTTCAAGAACCGCTCGAACAACAGCTTGAACTCGATCGGATCGATGTCGGTGATGCGCATCGACCACGCGACCGCCGAGCCGGCGCCGGAGCCGCGGCCCGGGCCGACCGGGATGCCGTGGTCCTTCGCCCAGTTGATGAAGTCCCAGACGATCAGGAAGTAACCCGAGAAGCCCATCTTCTGGATCACGCCCATCTCGCGCTTGACCCGCTCGCGATACTCGTCGGGGTCGAACTTGAGGCCGCGCTCGGCGAGCTCGCCGAAGCGCCGCTCGAGCCCCTTCCAGATGATGTCGGCGAGATAGGTGTCGAGGTCGTGACCGTCCGGCACCTTGTATTGCGGCATGTGCGTCTGGTCGAGCTTGAGCTTGACGTTGCACTCGGCCGCGATCTTCGCCGTGTTCGCGATCGCTTCGTCGCAGTCCTTGAACGCGTCGGTCATCTCCGACGGCGACTTCATGTAGTAGCTATCGACGACGTGCTTGAGCCGCTTCTCGTCGTTGAGCGTCTTGCCGGTCTGGATCGCCATCAGCACGTTGTGCGCGTTCGCGTCGGTGCGATTGACGTAGTGGCAGTCGTTGCTGGCGACGAGCGGGATGCCGGTCTTCTTCGACATCCGGATCAGCTCGCCGTTGAGCGTCTCTTGCTCGGTCATCGGCGTCGGCATCAGCTCGAGGTAGAAGTCGCCGGGCGCGAACATGCTCGCGTACTCTTTGGCGACCTCTTCGGCCGCCGCGACGCCATTCTTCTCGAGCGTCTGCGCGATCTCGCCGCCGAGGCACGCCGACATGCCGACGAGACCGTCGCTGTGCTCGCGCAGGATCTGCTTGTCGATGCGCGGGTTGTAGTAGAAGCCTTCGAGGTACCCCATCGAGTTGAGGTACGACAGGTTCTTGTAACCGACGTCGTTCTTCGCGAGCAGGATGAGGTGGTAGTTGCGGCGGTTCGTGCGGTCCTGGCGATCCGTGGCGGCGACGTAGGTCTCGCACCCGAAGATCAACTTCACGCCGGCGGCTTTCGCTTCGGTGTAGAGGTCGATCGCCCCGAACATGTTGCCGTGATCGGTCACGGCGACCGTGTCCATCCCGAGCTCTTTGACCTTCGGGAACAGATCCTTCACGCGGATCGCGCCGTCGAGCAGGCTGTACTGCGTGTGCAGATGGAGATGCGTGAAGCCACCCATGGTATGAACCTCCACGATCTAGCGCATGCGGCCCGTACTCCCGAGCAACTTCGGCCGAAAATGCTTCGTCACCGCCGTGTTGATCGCGAGTTGGCTGGCAACCGCGTGTCACCCCGAGGCGCGAGGCGCGGAGTCGCCGCCCGGCGAGCCGATCCCCGCCGAGCCCGACATCAAGCTCGGCTCGGTGGATGACGAGTGCAAAGGACTCGTCGATGCGATCACGGCCTACGGCGCGTGCCCGAATTCCGATGAGGACGAGCGCGCGTGGGCGCGGCGCGTCGTCGAGGTCGCGCAGCAGGCGTTCGACGCGGGCAAGCACGGCAAGCAAGACGAGCAAACCCTGCGCGTGATGGCGCTCGCGTGCCACAAGGCCGCGGTGTCGATGCAGTACGCGACGATCCGCTGCAAGAACGGCCCGCCGCCGAAGGCCGACTAGAGCGCATCTCATAACCATCACGGGCTGCGACCGTCGCGATGCGGGCGGCTTGCGGCGTACGTCCGGTTCTCGCTCGAACCGGGCGGCTAGGCGATCGCGCGATCGGCGACGAGCTCGAGCTCGCCCGATTCGGGACGCAGCGCGGGCCGATGCGACGGCTCGCCGACGACGACGCGCTTGACCGCCCAGCTCGCGAGCCACAACGCCCACAGCGGCAACAGCGAGACGTACAAGCCGCTCACTGCCCACACGCGCTGGGTCAACGTTCGGTGCTTGATGCTGTCGCTGCAGATCCACTGCGTGACGTGATACGCGCACATAAAAATGTACGCGGGGTAGAGCAGCACGAACCGCATCGGAAAGTAGTGGCCGATGATGTTGTGCAGGAACGTGAACACGCGCTTGGCGTAGCGCGGTCCCGACATCGTGCGCTTCGCCATGCCGCCGGGCACGTCGAGCCGGCGGATCATCTTCACGTCGGGATCGAACAACAGGTATTCGTCGTCGGCTTTGTTCGCGTTGATGCGGAACGCGAGCGACGGCTCGTCTTCGATCGGCGTGCACTCGTCCCACAGCCCGAAGCGCTCGAGCGTGGTGCGCGGGATCGCCGCGTTGCCGCCCATCAGCGATTGCACGCGCTTCTTCTGATCCGTGCGCGCGAACACGCGCTGCCACATCAGCACGTTGAAGCTCAGCACGTCGCGACGCGCGCGCTCGGGGTTGACGTACGGCGCCGCATCGGGCTCGAAGAACTGACCGGTCGCGCCGAGGCACTTCAGGTCGGAAAAGTTCACTTCGTGGCGGCGCAACCAATCGGTCGAATGCGGCAGATCGTCGTCGTCGATGAAGACGAACAGCGAGCCGCGCCCTGCCCGCACGCCGGCGTTGCGCGCGCCGGGGCCGCCGAGCGGTGGAAACTGCAACACGCGCACACGAGCATCGCGGGCGAGCTCGCCGAGCTCGGCGACGGCGCCGGCTGGCCGGTCGGTGCTCTGCTCGACCACGACGATCTCGAAGCTGTCGTGATCTTGCGCGAGTAGCGCGCGCAACAGCTCGACGAGCGCGGGCAGCCGATTGAACGAGCGCACGACCACGGAAATGCGTGGTTTCGGGTCGGCACTCATCACCTTCTGACTACCACGGCGCGACGACGGCCCGCGACTGTTGAAGATCTGACACGCACTTCTTCACGCGATGACAACGCTGCTACGTGTAGCTACACTTACAAGATGCCACCGTGGTCCGATGTCGCGCTGCAGATCGCCGATACATGTCCCGGCACGCGAGTCCGCCAGGTCTCGCGCGTGATGACGAAGATCTACGATGACGCGTTGAGGCCGCTCGGGATCCAATCGTCCCAGATGTCGCTGCTCGTCGCGGTCGCGCGGTTCGGCGATGCCGGCGCGACGATCACCGGGCTCGCGCGCGTGTTGGCGATGGACCGCACCACGTTGACCCGCAACATCCGGCCGCTCGAGGCTGATGGCCTGGTCCGCGTGGCGCGATCGCCGGACGACAAGCGCGCGTCGATCGTCGTGTTGACGCGCGCCGGCGAGCGGATGCTCGAGGCGGTGCACCCGCTGTGGACCAAGGCGACCGCGCACATCCGAGCGACGCTCGGCGCGACGCGCATGGATGATCTGCGCGCGAGCTTGAACGACACGCTGACCCGCTTGCGCGCGCCTGACCACGACTGACTTGACGATCGCTAATTAGGTGCATATACACCTATCATGAGAACAATCGCTTCGCTCGTCGCGTGCGCGGTCGGCTGTGGCTCGCTGCCGCCGCCGGCCACGCCGTACACCCAACAACGCGATATCGACTCGTTGGAGGTCGCCGTCGCGTGGCCGAGCTCGCCGCCGATGCTCGCGATCATCGCGATGGGCCAGTTCATCGCGGCGCATCGCGAGCTGGAAGGCGCCGCCTATTTCGGACGCCTGGCGCGCGAGCAGCCGAGGCGCGCGGCGCTGCTCGGTGCGCTCGAAGCCGTCATGCAGGTGCGGGTCGCCGGCGACGTTCCGCTGCTCCGACGCGTGCACTGGGTCGAGGCCGCGATCGAAAAGCTCGACGTCGCGGTCGCGGCCGAACCGCGGTCCGGTCGGCTCCTGCGCGGGCTGGTGCTCGCGCAGCTACCGCCGCGATTCGGCAAGGCGCGCGCGGCGATCGCGGATCTCGAAGCGACGCTGGCGCAGCGGGATTCGTTCCCGCTCGAGCTCGATCGCGGGATCTACGCCGCGCTCGCGGCCGCATACCGTACGGCCGGCGATGCGCCCCGCGCCGCCACGGCGCTCGCGCGCGCCGGTGTCGCGCAAGGCGACGGCCCGAGCGTGCTCGGCGATATCTCCGTCGACGCCGAGAACGGCTTCCGATTCTCGGAGCCGCGCCTGGTGACCGTCGCCGACGGCGTCTACACCGCCGAAGGGTTCGACTTCGCCAACCTGTCGTTCATCGTCGGACGCGACGCGAGTGGCCGCGACAGCGTCGTCGCGATCGACGCCGGCACGACGCCGCAGACGGCGAAACGCGCGGTCGCTGCACTCCGCGCCGTGACCCGCGCGCCGATCAAGTACGTGATCCTCACCCACGCGCACTGGGATCACGTCGGCGGCCTGTCCGCGCTGCGCGAGCCGGGCACGATCGTGATCGCGCAGGCCGGCTTCGCCGACGAGCTCGCACGCTCGCGGGACTATCCGCCGCCGTTTCACGATTTCTTCGGCGCGGCCGCGATCCCGCTCGACGCGACGGCGGATCGGCTGATCGATCACGCCGATGAGCTGGTCGACGGCGATATCGCGTTGGCGCTGATCCCGGTGCACGGCGGCGAGACCGACGACGCGCTGCTCGTTCACGATCGGCGGAGCGGCGTGCTGTTCGTGGGCGATGCGTTCATGCCGTACATCGGCGCCCCGTTCGTCGCCGAAGGCTCGCCACGCGGCTACCTCGACATGATGGCGACGGTGCAACAGCTCGCGCCGCGCGTGCTGGTTCACGGCCATCCGCCGCTCACGCGCTTGTTCACGATCGACGCGGTGCCCGGGCTCGCGCGTGCGCTTGCCGATCTCTACGCGCGCACGCTCGCGTCCGCGCGCGCGGCGAGGCCGATCGCCGATGCCTTACACGACGCCTACATGCCGGCGTCGCTGCGCGACACTCCGGCCGCGATCATGCCGTACCTGCTCGTCCGCGATAACTTCGTGCAGCGGACCTATCGTCAGTTCGCCGGGTATTGGTCGGCCGACGGCGGCGGCATGGATCACTTCACGCGCGCGGAGTGGGCGCACACACTCGACGCGCTCGCGGGCGGGCCCGCGCCGTTCGCGCACCTCGCGCTCGATCTCGACTCGCGCGGCGACCAGCCGATGGCGCTGCACGTCGCGGAGCTGGGCCTCGAGCGCTATCCCGCAAACGCCGAGCTCGTCGCCGCGCGTGCGCGCGTGTTGCGCGATCTCCAGACGCGAACGAGCGGCTTCGACCCGTTCCGCTTCATCATTTACTCCGAGCTGGCGGGCACGTCGCTGCCATCGGTACGACTGAACTAACCGGCGACGTCGCGCAGCTTCGCGACCTGCTCCGAAGACCCGAGCACCACGAGCGTCATGCCGGAGGCGAGCTTCTCGCTGGCGTCGGGGTTGTACGTCCACGAGCCGTCCGCGTTCGACACGGCGAGCACGGTCATGCCGTAGCGCTCGCGCACGCGCGCGTCGCGCAGCGTTCCGCCGAGCTCGTTCGCTCGGTCGCCGAGCCGGACCTCTTCGATGCGATACGCGACGCGGCGATCGCGCAGCATGTCGTCGAGGAAGCGCACGGCCGCGGGCCGCAGCAGCTCGGAGACCATGCGCATGCCGCCGATGAAGTTCGGCGACACGACGGCGTCGGCGCCCGAGCGCTTGAGCTTGTCGACGTGACCGATCTCGGTCGCGCGCGCGATGATCCGCGCGGTGGGATTGAGCTGGCGCGCCGAGAACGTCAGGTACAGGTTGTCCTTGTCCGACGACAACGCCGCGACGAGGCCGCGCGCGGTCGCGAGGTTGACCTGCGCCATCACGTCGTCGTCGGTCGCGTCGCCGACGATGTACGAATACACGGCTTCGGGGTGCTTGGTCGCGACCTCTTTGAGCTCGTCCTCGCGGAGGTCGATCGCGACGACCGGTACGCCGGTCACGACGAGCTCCTCGATGACGTTGCGCCCGGTCGAGCCCGCGCCGCACACGATCACGTGGTCCTTCATGCGCTTGATCCGTTTCTTCAGCTTGTTCGCGAACAGCACGTTCTTCAGATCGCCTTCGATGATGAAGGCGGTCACGGTCGACGCGAAGAACACGATCGTGCCGGTGCCGAACACCAGCAAGATGATCGTGAACAGCCGAGCGAACTCGGTGTCCTTCATGTTCGGCAGCACCTCGTCGTAGCCGACGGTGGTGATCGTGATCGCGGTCATGTAGATGCAGTCGCCGAACGGCCACTTGCCATCGCCGATCAGGTAGTAGCCGATGCCGCCGCCGAGCGTGACGAGCACGATCGCGACGAGCCCGTACAGCATCCGCTTCACCATCGGCGTCAGCATCGCGAGCGCCGCCAGCGTAACACCATGGTAAGACGCGAGTCATGCAGCACCTCGCCAGCTATCTCGGCGGCACGTGGTCGAACGGATCGGGATCGCCGTCCACGCTCGTCAACCCGACCACCGAGGAAGTGCTCGCCGACGTCGCGAGCGGCGGCCACGATCTGGCGCGCGCGTTCGCGTTCGCGCGTCACGAGGGTGCTGCTGCGCTCGCCAAGCTCACGTTCGCGCAGCGCGGCGAGCTGTGCGCGGCCTTGGCAGGCGCCATCCACAAAGCGCGAGAGGAGCTGATCGCGCTCGCGATCGCGAACGGCGGCAACACGCGCAGCGACGCGAAGTTCGATCTCGACGGCGCCGCCGTCACGCTGTCCCACTATGCCGAGCTCGGCGCGAAGCTCGGCGCGCACACGCTGCTCGGCGACGGCGAGCCCGTCCAGGTCGGCCGCACCGCGCGGATGAGCGGCCAGCACATCTGGGCGAGCAAGCGCGGCGTCGCCGTGCACATCAACGCGTTCAACTTTCCCGCCTGGGGCACGTGCGAGAAGCTGGCGTGCGCGCTCGTCGCCGGCATGCCGGTGATCACGAAGCCCGCGACGGCGACCGCGCTCGTCGCGTTCCGGCTCGCGCAGCTGTTCGAGCCGCTGTTGCCCGCCGGCGTGCTGCAGATGTTGATCGGCCCGGCCGGCGATCTGCTCGATCACGCCAGGCCCAGCGACGTCGTCGCGTTCACCGGCGGCAGCGCGACCGCGCAGACGCTGCGCAGCAAGCTGCAAGGCGTGCGGCTCAACGTCGAGGCCGACTCGCTCAACGCCGCGGTGCTCGCGCCCGACGTCGATCTGAGCAGCGAAGCCGGCAACCTCTTCTTGGCCGACGTCGTGCGCGACATGACGCAGAAGTCCGGCCAGAAGTGCACCGCGATCCGCCGCGTGCTCGTGCCCGAAGCCAAGCTCGCCGACGTGCTCGATGCGCTCAAGGAGCGGCTCGCCGGGTTCGTGGTCGGCGATCCATCGCGCGAAGATGTGCGGGTCGGCCCGCTCGCGACCGCGGCGCAGCTCGCTGACGTGCGCGCCGGCATCGCCCGGCTCGCGAGCGCCACCGAGAGCATCCACGGCGGCGACGGCGCGATCGATCCGATCGGCGTCGCGAAGGGCAAAGGCTTCTTCGTCGGTCCCGTCCTGCGGCTCGCCAAAGATGCGATGAATACGCCCGCGCTGCACGATCACGAGGTGTTCGGCCCGGTCGCGACGGTCGCGCCGTACGCCGGCGACGCCGCGTTCGCCGCGCAGTTCGTCGCGCGCGGCGCCGGCTGCCTGGTCAGCTCGGCGTACTCCGACGACCGCGATTGGATCGCGAGCTTCGTCGGCGCGACGGCGCCGTGGGCCGGCCGGCTCTACCTCGGCAGCTCGAAGATGGCGGCGCAATCGCCGGGGCCCGGCACGGTGTTGCCATCTCTCGTCCACGGCGGTCCCGGCCGCGCCGGTGGCGGCGAAGAGCTCGGCGGCCTCCGCGGCATGCAGCTGTACATGCAGCGCTGCGCGCTCGAAGGCGACGCGAGCGTGCTCAAAACGCTGATCGGCTAGAAGGCTGCTGAGAACGCCAGTTAGCGCAGGATTCACGGCTCGCGCTCGACGATGTTTTGATACGTGCGCGCGGCGCGCCGCACGCGGCCCCGATGCGGGAGGCAGCCGCGCAAGCGCAGCGACGACGCGCGAGCAGAGCGCTGGGTTTTCAGTGGCTAGATGCCCGCCGGGCTCGTCCCGATCTTCATGCCGAGGTTCAACGCGCCGTTGCCGTCGTCGCCGGCCTTCCACAGCGACGTCGTGTTCGCCTGGAACGCGGCCTCGAAGCCGCCGTTGGCGAGCGCGGTGATGCTCGGGTTGGTGCCGCGGTACATGCCGAGCTTCCAGTCCTTGTCGCCGGCGTCGCCGACCGTCCACAGCGACGTCGTGTTCGCTTCGAACGCGACCTCGAAGCCGCCGCTGGCGAGGCCCGCGATCGCGGGGCTCGTGCCGGCCATCATGCCCAGGTTCCAGTCGCGATCACCCGCGGTGCCGACCGTCCACAAGCTCGTCGTGTTCGCCTCGAACGCGACCTCGTAACCACCGCTCGCGATCGCCGCGATCGCCGGGCTCGTGCCCGACATCATGCCGAGCGACCAGTTCTTGTCGCCGGCGGTGCCGACCGTCCACAGGCTCGTCGTGTTCGCCTCGAACGCGACCTCGTAACCGCCGCTGGGCAGGCACGTGATGCTCGGGCTCGAGCCGGTCATCATGCCGAGCGACCAGTCCTTGTCGCCGCCATCGCCGACCGTCCACAGCGACGTCGTGTTGGCCTGGAACGCGACCTCGAACCCGCCGGTGGCGAGCTGGCAGATCGCCGGGCTCGTGCCGTCCATCATGCCGAGCTTCCAGTTCTTGGTGCCGGCCGTGCCGGTCGTCCACAAGTCGCCGGTGTTGGCCTGAAATGCGAGCTGCACGGCGTCGGTCTTGCCCTCGCCGTGGCCCCATTGCCCGAAATCGGTCGCGACGGCTTCGTCCTTGTCGCAGCAGCCGCCGAGGATGTCGTTCTGGACCTGGCGCACCTGCGCGCGCGAATCCCAGTTGCCGCCCGACCACGCGTACGTCTGCCAGCCCCACGCGATCTTACCGGCGTCGAACAGCCGCTTGATCACCCAGTAGCCGCCGTACGCGCCGGTGCGCGAGCGGCCGATCACCGACGCCACGCCGTCGAAGTACGCGTTGATGGTCGCCTGCTGGCTCTCGGCGGCATCGAAGTCGACGCTGAAGTAGATCGGGCGCGTGCCCGGCGCGCCGTCGGCGGCGGCCTCGGCGTTCGCGGTCTTCGCATCGTCGACGCCTTGGTTGTAGCCGGAGAGCGAGTCGGTCGACGACGCTTCCCAGTTCGACACCACCGACATGTCCGCGGCGATGATCGCGTTCGCTTCGGCCTTGCTGAGATCCTTGCCCGGATCGTTGCTCAAGTAGCGCGCGACGAACGTATAGCCGTCGGCGTGCAGGCCCGAGAGTGACGGCCGCGAGAACGAGTAATCGACGCCCATCTGCACGGCCACATCGGTCTCGGTGAGATCGGGCGATGGCTCGACGGGCTGATCGGTGCACGCGGCGACGAACAGGGAGATGACGATCGAGATGGCTTGGCTGCGCATGGCGTCCACACCATCCGCCGAGCCGCGCGATCGTCGCGAACGCCGTCGCGGCCATCGTTCATGGCCATTGCGGCCACGGAGTCGAGTCTCCAGTGCAAACGATCGTGGGCTATGCGTTGCGCTTGCGATGCGTGCTCGGCGATTCGCCGGTCCAGCGCTGGAACGCGCGCACGAAGCCCGCCGCGTCGGAGAAGCCGAGCTCGCGTGCGATCTCCGCGATCGTCAGCGGCGAGCCTTCGAGCAAGTGCGTCGCGTGGGCGCGGCGGGCCGCGTCGCGCAGCGCGTTGAAGCTGACGCCGCGCAGGCTCAAGTGCCGGCGCAGCGTGCGCCCCGAGACCGACAGCTGCGTCGCGACCTGCTCGAGCCCCGGAAACGCGTGCTCGGGATCGGCGAGCAGCGCGCGCGCGCGTTCGAGCAAGTCATCGCTCGCGATGCCCGTGATCCGGCGCTCGCGATCGAGTGCGTCGATCGCCTCGCGATGCGCGATCGCCTCGCGCAACGCGAGCGGACGATCGAGCCAGCTCGCCGGAAACATCGCTTGGATCGCCGGCGCGTCGTAGCGCACGCGCGGAATCTGATCGCGAAATCTCGTGTGGTGCGGCAGCTCGGGGCCATCGGACCAGAACTCGATCGCGGGGCTCGCGAACGACTCGCCCGTCATGAACTCGCCGATGCGAATCACCGTGCCGAGCACGCACTCGAGCATCAGCGTGCGCATCGGCAACGCCGCGACCTCGACGAACCGCATGATCGCGCGCTCGCCCTGCTCGTCGGTGACGAGCTGGACGCGCCACGGCGAGCCGCGCAGATCCATGAAGCGGCCGCCGAGCGTGACCGCGTCGCGGATCGAGTTGCACGTGAGCAGCGCGACGCCGAGCATGCCGTGCGACGACGCCTTGAGCCCGAGGCCGAGCTCGAGCCCGATCGATGGATCGCCCGAGAGCTCGAGCGCACGTGCGAACACGTCGCTCATCGTCTGAAAGCTCACGCGCGCGGCCGGGTCGAGGAGCTGGTCGACGGTCACGCCGCTTCCTGCGAGCGTTTGCTCGACGGAGAATCCGCGCGTCTCGAGCAGCGCTGCCAGCCGCGCCGCGTACGACACCGGCACGATCCGCGTGTCGACCATCGCCGCGCAGCTTACACGCCGGTCGGCCAATCGGTGTAACCGCGTTCGCCGGGCGAGAAGAACGTCGCCGGATCGGGCGCGCGCAGCGCGGTGCCACGCGCGAGCTTTGCGACGAGATCCGGGTTCGCCAGGAACGGCCGGCCGAACGCGACGAGATCGCCCTTGCCCGCCGCGAGATCGGCGTCGGCGCGCGCGCGGTCGTAGCCGCCCGACAAGATCAGCGCGGCTCGGAACCGCTCGCGCAGCGTCGCCTTGAGCTCGACCGGCACCGGTGGCGCGCCCATCGCCGCGTGATCGACGACGTGCAGATACACCAGACCGATCCGCGACAGCTCGTCGGCGAGGTGCCCGTAGAGCGCGTCGGTGTCGGCGTCGGCGACCATGCCGCCGTTCGCGCCGTACGGCGACACGCGGATGCCGACGCGATCGCCGCCGATCGCATCGGCGACGCTCGCGGCGACTTCGAGCGCGAACCGCGCGCGGTTGGTCACGCTGCCGCCGTAGCCATCGCCGCGCTGATTCGCGGCCGTGTTCAAGAACTGCTCGATCAAGTATCCGTTCGCGCCGTGCAGCTCGACGCCATCGGCGCCGGCCGCGATCGCCGAGCGCGCGGCGTGGACGAACTCGTCGCGCGCGGCGCCGATCTCCGCGGCGGTCATCGCATCGGGCACCGGGTACGGCTGCATGCCGGCGGCATCGGTGTGCATCGAGCCCGGCGCCGCGATCGCGGACGGCGCGACGATGCGACCGCCGGCGGGCACGTTGTGCGCATGGCCGACGCGGCCCGTGTGCATCAGCTGGATGAAGATGCGACCGCCGGCGGCGTGCACGGCGCCGGTCACAGTGCGCCAGCCGGCGACTTGCGCGTCGGTGTAGACGCCGGGGATGCGCGCGTAGCCCAAGCCGTTCGGCGACGGCGCGGTGCCTTCGGTCACGATCAGCCCGGCGTCGGCACGCTGCGCGTAGTACCTGGCGACGAGCTCGTTCGGCGCGTTGTCGGTCGCGCGCGACCGCGTCATCGGCGACATCACGATGCGGTTCGGCAGCTGCAGGCGGCCGAGTGAATATGGTGAGAACAGGTCGGGCATTGCGCAGGACGGTAATCACGCGAGCCGCGACGCGCATCACATCGGGCGAGCAATACAGTCTTGTCGCGACAGCTCGTCGCGGGCTATGACCGTGAGGTGGTGCGAGTGCGCGTGGTCATCGGCATGGCGATCGTCATCGTCACACGCGTCGCCGCCGCCGACGCGCCACGCCCGGTCGCGATCGCGAGCGCGGCCGGGACGTGCCCGAGCTCGACCGACGTCACCGCCGCGCTCATCGCGATCTTCCCGGATCTGCAGAGCGCCGCGGCCGACGACGCGACTGCCTTGCACATCGAGCTGAGCGCCACCGAGCACGGCATGCACGTTCGCGCCGGCAACGCCGAGCGCGATTTCACCGGCGACGATTGCGCCGAGCGTGCGCGCAAGGCCGCGGTGTTCGTCGCGCTGGTGCTGGCGCCGCCGACCGTCGACGCGCCGGTCGCGTCCGCTGCGGAGCCGAGCGCGCCGGCTGTGGTCACGCGAGCCGCCGTCGGCGCGCCGCCGCACGCCGAGCGCGCGTGGCCGTGGCTCCAGGTCGACGCCGCGGCCGCGATCGAGACCGCGCCGCGCGATGCGAACGATCTCTACGCCAGCGGCGGCGAGCTCGGCGTGTTCGTCGGCGCGGAGCATGTCGGCGCGATCGCGTCGGTCGCCGCCCTCGCGGCGAGCGACATGCAAGTCGGCTCGACCGTCGCGAGCTTGTCGCGCACTCCGGTCGCACTCGGCGTGCGCGTGCGGACGCGCGATGGCCGGATCGGGCTCGCGGCCGATGCCGCGGTCACGACGTCGCTCCTGGTCGTGCGCGGGCTCGGCATGTACGGCGCGGAGTCCGACCGCTTCGAGCTCGGGGCGCGAGCCGGCGCGCGCATCGAATTCTGGGTCGTGCCGGGCATCGCGGTATTCGCCGCCGCACAACTCGATGTCGTTCCGGATACCTACAACCTCGCGCTGCCGAGCGGCATGGCCGGCACGACGCCCGGCTGGTGGCTCGGCGGGGTGATCGGCGCGACGGCAGGTTTTCCTTGAAACGTTCGTGGCAGGTCTCGCCATTACTCGAGAGCCGGATGCACGCCGTGACGGGAGATCTCGAGCTCTTGACCGCCGCCTCAGCCGAGGTCGCGGCCGCGCCCGATTTCGCCGAGGTCTACGATCAATGGTTTCGCGCGGTCTATCGCTGGGTCAGCGCGCTCGGCGGCCCGCGCGCGGATGTCGAAGACCTGGTCCAAGAGGTCTTCGTGATCGTGCAGCGCAAGCTCGCGAGCTTCGACGGCAGAAACCTCGTCGGCTGGCTGTATCGGATCACCGAGCGAACGGTGCGCGACTACCGGCGGCGCGCGTGGTACCGCAACATCTTCTTGCGGCCGCGCGAGATCGTGCTCGACGAGCTGCCCGCCAACGACGCGAGCTCGGCCGACTTGCTCGAGCAGTACCAGGCGCGCGCACGGTTTTACGCGATCGTCGCGCGGATGAATCGCACCTGGCGCGACAGCTTCGTGCTGTTCGAGGTTCAAGGCTACAGCGGCGAGGAGATCGCGACGCTGCGTGGAATCCCGAGTGCGACGGTGCGCACGCACCTGCACCGCGCCCGCAAGGAATTCTTGGCGCTGGTTGCCAAGGAGGGAGCGCGATGAAGCGGCTGATCGAGGGTGACGAGCTGGGCGCGTCGCTGGTCGCGGCCGCGGCACGGCTGAACGACGTCGAGCCGGCGCGAGGGGCGAAGGCGCGCGTTCAAGCGCGGCTCGATGCGCGCGAGGTCAAGCCGCTGATCCGGCCGGGGTGGATCGTCGTCGTTGCGATGGTTGCGGGATCGGCGGCGGCGGCGGCGCTGTATTTGCGGCCGAGCCCGACGCCGACTCCGACGCCGATTGCGACGCCGATTGCGACGCCGATTGCGACGCCGACTCCGACTCCGATTGCGACTCCGATTGCGACTCCGATTCCGATTGCGACTCCGATTGCGATTCCGACGCCGACCTCGATTCCGACGCCGATTCCGGCTTTGACTCCGACGCGAGTCGCGATCGCGCCTGCACCGGAGCCCGAGATCGCGACCGCGCCGACGGCGCTCGAAGTTGCAACTCCGACCCTCACGACCGCACCGACGCCGCCGGAGGCTCAACCGGCACCGCCACCGACGACGCTGGCGGACGCACCGACGGCCAATCGGTTCGTCTCCGACGATGGCTCCGCGCTCGTGGTGGCGGCAACACGCGCCGTGCACTCGCATGATGATCGCGGCGCGATCGCGCTACTCGATAGCTATCTCGCGAGCAATCCCGAGGGCGACTTGCTCGAAGAGAGCCTCGCGCTCGAGATCGAGGCGCGCTCGCACCTCGGCGATGCGACCGCGGCGTCGTTCGCGGATCGTTATCTCGCGCGGTTTCCGACCGGGCGATTCACGACTGCTGCACGACGGGCGTCCGCGCGATTCATGAAACATCCGGCATCAGACGCCCATTAGGTGATCAGGATGACGTCTCGAACCTCGTGGCTCTTCATTTTCGCGCTCACCGCATGCGGTGACACGATCACGCTCGACAACTGTCCCGCCGACAACGAGCAATGCACCGCGGATGACGGATCCGGTTCTGGATCCGGCTCCGATTACGGATCTGGTTCCGACTACGGATCCGGTTCCGACTACGGATCCGGTTCCGACTGCTGCGGATCCGGCGATTGCGGTTCCGGTTCCGGCTGGGGCTCCGGCTCCGATTGCGGATCCGGCGATTGCGGCTCCGGCTCCGGATCCGATTGCGGCTCCGGCGATTGCGGCTCGGGCTCCGGCTCCGATTGCGGCTCCGGCGATTGCGGTTCCGGCTCCGGCTCCGATTGCGGCTCCGGCGATTGCGGCTCGGGCTGGGGCTCCGGCGGCTCCGGCGGCTAAGGCTGCGTCGGTCGCCGCGGTCTCGGGCCGATCGCCGCGGGCGCATCGGGCTCCGGATCGAGCATCGGCAACAGATTGCACAGCTCGCGCGCGACCTGGCGGCAGCGATGGCGCACGAAGTCGACCGCGTACGGCTCGGCGA
>DATBAS010000203.1:0-4880 GCA_036271395.1 Kofleriaceae bacterium | reverse complement strand
CGCGGCGGTGTCGTCGACGCGCGCACCGATATCTATGCGGCCGGCGTGGTGCTCTACGAGCTGCTCACCGGCAAGCGGCTCTACGAAGCCGGTCCCGAGCCGGACTATCGCGCGCTCGCGAAGAAGGTCGCCAAGGGCGAGCACGCGCTGCCGTCGGAGCACGATCGCGTGCTCGCACCCTACGACGATCTCGTCGCCACTGCGCTGCGCCCGAAGCAAGAGGACCGGTACCAGAGCGCGGCCGAGTTGCGCGACTCGATCCAGCAATCTCTCGTCGGCGTGAACCCGACGATCTCGACCGATCAGCTCGGCTCGTTCATGCGCGAGCTGTTCAGCGAAGAGATGACCGCGCAGAAAGAGCTGCACGATCGGATCGCGAAAGCGCACCTCGACGACTTCAAAGAACAGCTGACGACGCAGACCGGCACCACGGTGTCGTTCGCGTTCGCGAACCTGCCGCTGCAGGCGCCGCCGGAGCCGCCGGTGATTCCGGTGCAACGCGCGCGCAAACCGACCGAGCAGCCCAAGCCGCGTGCGCCGACGGCGCCGACCGACATCTTGCGGCCGCAACCGACGGTGGACCTCTCGCTCGCCGACGGCACCGGTGCGGTTCCGGAGATCGACACCGAGCACGCGCGGATCAGGAGCTCGCGCCGCGGCACGCTGATCGCGATCCTCGCGGTGGCGATGGTCGTCGTCGCCGGCGGCGTCTATGCGATGACGCGGCCCTCGGGCGAGCCCAAGCCGGCCGCCGGGTCGAATGGACCGAGCGCGAATCGCTCGAACGGCGTGAACGGCGCAGGCAGCGGCAGCGCGCCGACCAAGATCACCGTCGAGTCGATCCCACCGTCGGAGCAGCTGCCGCCCGGGAGCAACGCGGCACCGGCCGAGGTCGCGACCGGATCGAACGACACGACGAAGATCGCGGTGGCAGTTGTCGATCACAAGAAAGCGACCACGACGAGCGAGGTATCGCACGGTCGCCGGCATTCGGATCACGCGCGCGTCGCGACTGCAGAGCCGAAACACGCCGAGCCGCTGACGCGCGACGCGGTCGCCGGCAAGTTCATGTCGGTCAAGCACGAGTACGACGCGTACAAGACGAAGAACGGCGGCCGGCTCGACGATCAGTGGAACGACCTCGCGACGTTCATGAACTTCCAGCTTCGCGCGGATAACCTCGACGAGGCATCGCGTCGCATCGACGCGTTCCGCGCGAAGATGAAAGACTGATCGAGCCCGCTTTTTCCGCGCCGGAAACCCGTCGGAAACAATCCGTGCGGTAACGATCGGTGCATGAAGAAGGTCGAGGCGATCATCAAGCCGTTCAAGCTCGACGAAGTCAAAGAGCGGCTCGCCGAGATCGGAGTGCACGGGATGACGGTCACCGAGGTCAAAGGCTTCGGGCGCACCGGCGGCAAGAAAGAGGTCTATCGCGGCTCCGCGTATGTCGTCGACTTCGTGCCGAAGGTGAAGATCGAGATCCTCGTGCCGAACGACAACGTGCAGCAGGTCGTCAACGTGATCACCGAAGCCGCGCGCACCGGAAAAATTGGCGACGGCAAGATCTTCATCTTGCCCGTCGACGAAGTGATTCGCATCCGCACCGGCGAGACCGGCGAAGACGCCATCTAAGCCCGGAGTCGCCTGTTGGCGTGGCTCTTGTCAGATCCGTCGAGCGCGCCGACCCTGCTGCATTTCCAGATCGGTGGGGATCGCCGGCACGTGGCACGAGAACGAGCACGGCGGATCAACCGCCTGGTGGCTTCGCCGCGAGCATCGAAAATCGCAGCCACCCGGGCGATCCGCTCGACAAGGACCGCTATTCGCGGTCGCACCTGCCGGGCTCGCTCGACCGTTCCTCGTGAAAGGTGATGTGTTCTCGGACGATCTCATCGATGCGTGGATCGCGTACAAGCGCGAAGCCGAGGCAGATCACGTGCGGCTGCGCCCGCTTCCGGCCCAGTTCCAGCTCTACTACGACTGCTAGCGAAGCTTGTAACTCGGCGCGACCGCTGGCAGAATCGAGATATCCGGGGGCGGTCCAAGCGTTCTGACGCCGGCCGTACCGGCCGCCGCGAGTGCGATGCCGAGTTACCTGCGTGGATTTTCGTAAGCCACTCCTCAGCCCGGCCGCCTCGTTCGCGGGCTGGTCGACGTTGATCGGGCTCGGCGCGCGCACGCGCGTTCCGCACGTGCTTCGTGCTCCGGCGTATCGCGCGTTCGCGCGCGCGGTCGGCGCCGACTTGAGCGAGGTCGAGCTCGCGCTCGGTGACTACGACACGTTCGGCGACTTCTTCGCGCGCAAGCTCAAGCCGGGCGCGCGCCCGTTGCCGGGCAGCGACAACGAATCCGCGCTGATCGCGCCGTGCGATGGCGTCGTCGCGGCATCGGGCACGGTGATGGATGGCACGCTGATCCAAGCAAAAGGTCTGAATTATCGACTGGCCGATCTCGTCGTCGATGAAGCGATGGCGGCTCGGCTCGACGGCGGCAGCTACGCGACGATCTACTTGTCGCCGCGCGACTATCACCGGGTGCACGCGCCGACGAGCGCGCGCATCGTCGCGTACGACTACGTGCCCGGCGAGCTGTGGCCGGTGAACCCGCGTGTCGCGACCACGCGAAACGGCTTGTTCACGCACAACGAGCGCGTCGTGATCTGGCTCGACTCGCCGCGAGCCGGCCGGATCGCCGTCGTCATGGTCGCCGCCACCGGCGTCGGCAACATGCATCTGGCGCATCGCGATCTCGACTCGGTCCAGTGGCGCGCTTCGCACGAGCAACGCCGGATCGAGCTCGACGAGCGCGTCCACCGCGGCGACGAGCTCGGCGCGTTCCGGCTCGGATCGACGGTGGTGATGGTGTTCGAGCCCGGCGCCGTGGAGCTCGATCACGACGTTGGCGCAAGCGTTCGGTTCGGCGAGCAGCTCGGAGAGGTCGCGTAGTGGCAAAGCGACCTGCCGACGACGACGCGGCGGCGTCCGACATGGAAGCGGGCATGACGACGGCCGAGCGCCGGCGTCGCCGCCGCCGCGGCGGTGGGATTCGCGTGCCGTCGGATAACGTCCCGCGCAGCCGGCCGGCGACCGCACCGCCGCCGCCGCGCCCCGAGGATCCGGCGCTCGCCATGTCGATCGCCTACAGCTTCACGAACGATGCATCGGGCCCGGTGCCGCGCACGCCGATCGAGCGTGACCGCGACGGTCACGATGCGTCGGAGGCGACGCTGTCCGATCCGCAGAGCAACGGCGAGTCCACCGACTTCGAGACCAAGACGCGCGAGATGACCGCGGTCGATCTCGAGGCGCTCGGGCTTGCCGATTCGGCGCCGGGAAACGCGATCCCGCGGCCGGTGTCATCACCGGGCTTGCCGACGTTCATCGAGCGCGCGGCCTCGCCGCTGCCGACCCCGCTGCGCGACGAAGACGTCGACGTGGTGATCGACGCCGGCGACACGCTCGAGCAACCCGAGATCGCCGATTCGAGTCGCCGCGCGGCGCGGCAGAGCGATGTGCCGGATGCCGTCGTCCGCGACGTGCCGGCCGTGCCCGCGCCGAACGGCGACCACGCACGTCTACGCAGCGACTCGCGCCGGCTGCAGACGGTCGCGTTGTCCGAGGAGGACCTCGAAGAGGTGCGCGCATCGACCTCGCCGGTGGTCGTGCGATCCAAGCCGGCATCGTCGCCACCGCCGCTCAAGCCGTCGACGAAGCCGCCGCCGATGGCGACGCCGAATCCATCGACGCGAATGGCGAGCGGCGAGGTGCGCGTCGTGGCCGCGACGCCGCCGCATCCAACGCCGGTCGCCGAGACGCCGTCGACGAAAACGCAGCAGCTCCAGGCCGTCGATATCGAAGTCATCGCGCAGGCGACGCCCTCCGAGTCGATTTCCGCGGCCGAGATCGATCTGAGCGAGCTCGCGATCCGCGCCGAGAGCTCGGGCGAGATCGACGTCGACGTCGCGGTCGAGGAATCCAACTCCGAGCCGCCGTTGCCGCCGCAGCTACCCGCGCTGGCAAAAGCGCCCGACCCGATCGCGCCGCCCGCGGTCGGCACGAATCCAGGTGCGCAGCCCGAAGCGGCGGTGAAGCAGCCGCGCGCGGCGACGGCGCCGCCTGCGCCGCCTGCCGCGTCGGCGACCGAGCGAAAGAGCGGCGCGATCGAACTGCATCCGCCGCCGCCGCCGCCGCCGGTCGCGAAGATTCCGCCGACGCCGCCGCAGGCGTTCAAGAAACCGCCGATCGCCGACAAGTCGTCGCCGTCGCGCGGCAAGCCGTGGTTCGTCGACTTGTTCGACGAAGATTACCTACGCACGCTGCCGTTCTTGACGCCGCAGGCGACGCAAGCCGAGGCGGAGTTCGTGATCGACACGCTCGGGCTCGCGCCCGGCGCGCAAGTGCTCGACGTCGGCTGCGGCTATGGCCGGCACGCGATGGAGCTCGCCGCGCGCGGCTTCCACGTCGTCGGCTTGGATATGTCGACGCCGTTGCTGTTGCGCGGCGGCGAAGAAGCGTCGCGCCGCGGGCTCACGATCAACTTCATCCGCGGCGACATGCGCGAGCTCGACTTCGAGAATCAGTTCGACGCCGCGTACTCGCTGTTCTCGACGTTCGGGTACTTCGACGACGAGACTAACAAGAAGACGCTGCAGAACATCGCGCGCGCGCTCAAACCGAACGGCAAGGTGCTGATCGAGATCCTCAATCGCGACTACGTGATCGCGGATCTCCCGACGCGCGTGTGGTGGGAAGGCGACGGTTGCGTCGTGCTCGAGGAAGTCGAGCTCAACTACTTCTCGTCGCGCATCCAGGTGAATCGCTCGGTCGTGTTCGACGACGGGCGTCAGCTAGAGCAGGAGATCTCGGTCCGGGCATACT